>JAKFFJ010000059.1:0-21351 GCA_036675265.1 Luteimonas sp. | reverse complement strand
CTTGTTGGTCCAGTCCATCTCGGACACGTGCACCAGGCCCTCGACGCCCGGCTCGATCTCGACGAACGCGCCGTAGTCGGTGACGTTGGAGACCTTGCCGAACACGCGGGTGTTGGCCGGGTACCGGCGGGCGATGTTGTCCCACGGATCCTCGCCCAGCTGCTTGAGGCCCAGGCTGACGCGGTTGCGCTCGCGGTCGTACTTGAGCACCCGCACGTCGAGCTCCTGCCCGACTTCCACGACCTCGGACGGATGGCGCACGCGCTTCCAGGCCATGTCGGTGATGTGCAGCAGGCCGTCGATTCCGCCCAGGTCCACGAATGCGCCGTAGTCGGTGAGGTTCTTGACGACGCCCTTGAGCACGGCGCCCTCGACAAGCTTCTCCATCAGCTGCTCGCGCTCTTCCGAATGCTCGCTCTCGACCACCGCGCGGCGGGAGACGACCACGTTGTTGCGCTTGCGGTCCAGCTTGATGAGCTTGAACTCGAGTTCCTTGCCCTCGAGGTACACGGGATCGCGCACGGGGCGCACGTCGACCAGGGAACCCGGCAGGAACGCGCGGACGTCCTTGATGTCGACGGTGAAACCGCCCTTGACCTTGCCGCTGATGCGGCCGGTGATGGTCTCGTTGCCTTCGAGCGCCTGCTCGAGCTCGTCCCAGACCATGGCGCGCTTGGCCTTCTCGCGCGACAGCACGGTCTCGCCGAAGCCGTTTTCCAGGGCGTCGAGGGCAACCTTCACCTCGTCGCCGACGCCGACGTCGATCTCGCCGTCGTCGTTCCGGAACTGCTCGATGGGCACGATGCCCTCCGACTTGAGGCCGGCGTTGATCACGACGACGTCGGCGCGGACCTCGACGACGATGCCAGTGACGATGGCGCCCGGCTTCAGCTTGGCCAGCTTGGCCTCGCTCTGTTCGAACAGTTCGGCAAATGATTCAGTCATTGATGATTCTCGGTTGATGACACAGACCGGGGCGCATGCATGCGGCATGTCGCGCCGGTCCACCCGTTATCGGCTTGCGCGGGATGCGCCTTGCCGTGAGTGCAGTGGTTGGTGGCCGCTGGCGTGGGATCACGCTGGCGGGTGGTCGCTGCCGCGACGATCCGTCCGTGGCGTCAGGCGCCGGCTGCTTCCAGCACGCGCCCGACCACGACCTCGATGGACAACCCGGTGGTATCGATGCGGACGGCGTCTTCGGCCGGTCGCAAGGGCGCCACCGCGCGATTGGCATCGCGGGCATCACGGGCGAGGATCTCCCGCAGCAGACCGTCCAATGTAACGGAAACCCCCTTGTCCTTCAACTGCTTATAGCGTCTTTCGGCCCGTTCGGCGGCGCTGGCGGTGAGGAACACCTTGGTGCGGGCGTCCGGGAAGATCACCGTTCCCATGTCGCGGCCGTCGGCCACCAGCCCGGGCACCTGGCGGAACGCCCGCTGGCGGTTGGTCAGGGCGGAGCGGACTTCGGGGATCGCGGCGATCGCCGAGGCGGCGGCGCCCGCGGTCTCGGTGCGCAGCTCGTCGGTCGCGTCGGTGCCGTTGATCAGGACCCGCGGCTCACCGGCCGGGTCCTCGCGGAACGCGACCCGGGTATCGAAGGTGCAGCGCACCAGGGCGGAGGCATCGGACAGGTCCAGGTCCGCCCAGCTGGCGGCCACGCCAACGGCGCGATACAGCGCCCCGGAATCGAGGTAGTGCCAGCCCAGGTGCCGCGCCACCAGGCGGCTGATGGTGCCCTTGCCCGAGCCGGAGGGGCCGTCGATGGTCAGCACCGGGGCAGCCGGATCAGCGGTCGGGAGGTCGTCTGGTGCGTCGGCGTCGGCGGTCTGCATCGGCCCATTATGAAGCGGGGCCCCGCATGGCGGATGCCAGTGGTTGCCCCTGCCCCCAAGCCGTTGATCCACCGGCGGAATACCAGTTACAATGTGCGGCTACGCTGGCGCCACCAGCACGCCCATCCCATTCTGTTGCCGAGGTTGTCATGAAGGTCCTGTCCTCCCTGAAGTCGGCGAAGGCCCGCCACCGCGACTGCAAGGTCGTCCGCCGCCGCGGCAAGGTCTTCGTGATCTGCAAGTCGAACCCCCGCTTCAAGGCGCGCCAGCGCTGAGGCATGCGGGCGCCGCCCAGGCGGCGATTGCAGTCCAGGAGGCCGCCCACGGGGCGGCCTTCTTCGTTCCGGGACGTGACGCCCGCCACGGTGGCTTCGCAGGTCGCCCGTACAATCCCAGCGTCCCCAGACGGAGCATCGCCATGGATCGTCGTTTCCGCTTCGCCACGCTGCCCGCCCTGCCCTTGCTGCTCGCCCTCGCCGGGTCCGCCGGCGCCGAGACGCTGCTGGTGGAGCGCGTGCAGGCCGAGCCCGCGTCGGCCCTTCCCGCGCGGGGTCTGAGCATGGCGCAGGTGCAGGCCCGCTTCGGCGCACCGGCCGCCCGGCTGGATCCCCGCGGCGGCCAGAAGTCCCAGTGGCCGGTGATCCATCGCTGGACCTATCCGGCGTTCACCGTCTACTTCGAGCGCGACACCGTCATCGACGCCGTTGCCAACCGCGCCAGCGCCGGCGAGACCGGCCCGTTGCCCCCGGTCCGCTGAGTTGGGCGAGGCATTGCCGGCCACCTCCCTGCGGTTTCCCGCGGAATGGGAGCCCCAGTCCGCGATCCTGCTGGCGTGGCCCCACGCGGGAACCGACTGGGCGGAGCGGCTGGGGGACGTCGAGGAGACGTACATCGCGCTGGTCGCGGCCATCACCCGCTTCGAGCGCGCGGTGGTGTGCGTCGCCGACGACGACATCGAGGCCTATGCCCGCGCACGGTTGTCGTCCGCGCGCGTGCCGATGGAACGGGTCGCGTTCGTGCAGGTCGACTACGACGACACCTGGCTGCGTGATTCCGGCCCGGTGACGCTGGTGCCGGCCGCCGATGCAGCCCGGCCACCGCGCCTGCTGGACTTCCGGTTCACCGGCTGGGGCGGGAAATTCGAGGCGTCCCGCGACGACCGGCTGGTGCAGGGTCTGCGCGATGCTGGAATCTTCGTGAAGAACGAACGCCAATCCATTGATTTTGCATTGGAAGGTGGCGCGATCGAAACGGACGGTGCGGGGACGTTGCTGACCACCTGGCAGTGCCTGCGCGAACGCCACCCGGGCACCACCCGCGACGACCTGTCGCGCAAGCTCGCCGACTGGCTGCACCAGGACCGCGTCCTGTGGCTCGAGCACGGCTCCCTGGAAGGCGACGATACCGACGCGCACGTCGATACCCTGGCACGATTCGCGGCCCGGGACGCGATCGTGTTCCAGGCGTGCGACGACCCGGGCGACGCGCACTACGCCGAGTTGCAGGCCATGGCGGGCGAACTGGCCGGACTGCGCACGAAGGAGGGCCGGCCGTATCGCCTGTTCCCGCTTCCCTGGCCCCGGCCAATCGTCGATGAAAACCGAAGGCTGGCAGCCAGTTACGCGAACTTCCTCATCCTCGATGGCGCGGTGCTGATGCCGGCGTACGGCGACCCGGCGGACGGCCCCGCCGCCGAGGTCCTCGCCGAGGCATTCCCCGGGCGCGAGATCGTCCAGGTCCCCTGTCGCCCATTGATCTGGCAGAACGGCAGCCTGCACTGCATCACCATGCAACTCCCGCAAGGATTGCTCCAGCCATGAAGCCCACCACCCTCCCCGTCGCCCTGCTCCAGGAGCGCAACCGCGGCGATGCCGAGGCCAACCTCGCGCACATCGAGGCGCGGGTGGCGGACGCGGCAGCCGCCGGCGCGCGCCTGGTGCTGCTGCAGGAACTGCACAACGGCCCTTACTTCTGCCAGCACCAGGACACCTGCGAGTTCGACCTGGCCGAGCCGATCCCCGGGCCGAGCACGACCCGCCTGGGCGCGCTGGCCAAGGCGCACGGCGTCGTGCTGGTGGCATCGCTGTTCGAGCGGCGCGGCACCGGGCTCTACCACAACACGGCCGTGGTGCTGGAACGCGATGGCTCGCTCGCCGGCAAGTACCGGAAGATGCACATCCCCGACGACCCGGGTTTCAACGAGAAGTTCTACTTCACGCCGGGCGACCTGGGGTTCCACCCCGTCGATACCTCGGTCGGGCGGCTCGGCGTGCTGGTGTGCTGGGACCAGTGGTACCCGGAAGGCGCGCGGCTGATGGCGCTGGCGGGCGCCGACCTGCTGCTGTACCCGACCGCCATCGGGTGGGACCCGCGTGACGACCAGGCCGAGAAGGATCGCCAGCGCAACGCCTGGATCCTGAGCCACCGCGGGCATGCGGTCGCCAACGGGCTGCCGGTGCTCTCCTGCAACCGGGTTGGGCACGAACCGTCGCCGATCGGCGGGCCGGGCATCGACTTCTGGGGCTCGAGCCACGTGCTCGGGCCGCAGGGCGAGTTCCTGGCCGAGGCCGGGAGCGAGTCGCCCGAATTGCTGCTGGCGGAGGTCGACCTGGGCCGCAGCGAGCAGGTGCGGCGGATCTGGCCGTTCCTGCGCGACCGCCGGATCGATGCCTACGGGGACCTGCTCAAGCGTTATCGGGACTGACGACCCACATTGTTGAAGAACGAACGGTCGTGCTAATCTGGCGACCATGTCGTCCCTGACCGCCACTGCCAAGGGTTCCGCCACCCGCGAGGCGATCATCGACCGGGCCCACGAGATCGCGCGTTTCGCCGGCCTGGAAGGCCTGTCGATCGGCCCGCTCGCCCAGGCGGTCGGCATGTCCAAGAGCGGCGTGTTCGCCCATTTCGGGTCGCGCGAGGACCTGCAACTCGCGGTCCTCGAGGAAGCCGCCCGCCGTTTCGGGGAAGGCGTGCTCGCGCCGGCGCTCGCGCAGCCGCGCGGCCTGCCCCGCCTGCGCGCGGTCATGCGCAACTGGTTCGAATGGGTGCGCGGCAACAGCGACGGCGGCTGCGTGCTGCTCGGCTCGGTCGCCGAATACGACGACCGTCCCGGCGCGATCCGCGACAAGGTGGTCGCGAACGAGCAACGCTGGCGCGATGCACTGCGCCGCACGATCGAGCAGGCCATCGAATGCGGCCACCTGCGCGCCGGCGATGCCGACCAGTACGTCTTCGAGCTGTATGCACTCCCGCTCGCGGTGCACCACCAGGCCGGGCTGTTCGGCGACGACCTGGCCATGCGCCACGGCGAGCAGGCCGTCGAGCGCTGGTTCGCCACCCACGCTCCCTGAGCCAACGCGATGAACATGCCGCCCACCGCTTCGCCTCCGATTAGCACGACCGTTCGATCCGCCCTCACCCTCGGCGCGCTGCGGCTCGCGTTCCAGGCCTGCAGCGTGGTCGCGCCCTCGGTGGCCGCCCGGCGGGCGGGCCGCCTGTTCGGCACGCCGCAACGCAGTACGCGCGCCCGGGCGCTCGCGACGCCGACGAACGACGCCGCCTTCGCCATGCTGGACATGGACGGCCAGTCGATCGCCACGTATGCATGGGGCGATCCTTCCACGGAGCCCTACGTCCTGTTCGCACACGGCTGGTCGAGCCATGGCACGCGGTTCCTGCCGTGGGTGGCGCCGTTGCGGGCAAGCGGTTACGCGGTGGTGGCGTTCGACCAGCCGGCGCATGGCCGCAGCAGCGGGACGCACACCACGCTTCCCGATTTCGCCTGCACGCTGTTCGCGGTGGTGCAGCATTTCGGCGCGGCCGCCGCGGTGGTCGGGCATTCGCTGGGTGGCGCGGCGGTCGCGGTCGCTCTGGCACGGGGCTTGCGCGCGGGGCGCGCACTCCTGCTCGCGCCGGCGGCGGACCCGGTGGATGCCACGTTCCGCTTCGGCCGGCTGTTGCGCCTGCCCGAGCGCATCTGCCGCAGGATGATGGCGGGGTTCGAGGCGTCCATCGGCATCGCGTTCGACGAGTTGCAGGCGCACCGCAATGCGCCGTGGATCGGGTGCCCCGCGCTGGTGGTGCACGACCTGGAGGACCGCGAGGTGCCGTGGCACGAAGGCGAGCGCTATGCGCGCCTGTGGCCGGGCGCGCGCCTGGTGAGCACGCGCGGGCTGGGCCACAACCGGATCGCCCAGGACGCCGGGACGATCGCGCTCGCGCTGGCCTTCCTGCGCGGCGAACCGGTCGGCGAACGCGTGGTGTCCTCGCCCAACCTGCCCTACGGGTTCGGCTGACCGTCTATCCTGCGCGGCTGTCCCAGTGCTTTCGCAGGTTGCCGCCCCATGCATGCCGAGCCATCGTTTCCCGCCGCGCCGCAGGCATGCTTCGAGGGCCAGCCCACCGCCGTGGTCGAGCGCGACGGCGTGCGCTACACGCTGCTCGGCACCGCGCACGTTTCGCAGGCGAGCGTGGACTGCGTGCGGGCCGCGATCGACAGCGGCGCGTTCGACGCGGTCGCGGTCGAGCTCGACGCGCAACGGATGCAGGCACTCAGCGACCCGGATGCGCTGGCGAAGCTCGACCTGGTGCGCGTGCTGCGCGAAGGCCGCGCCGCGGTCTTCGCGGCGAACCTGGGACTGGCTGCGTACCAGCGCCGGCTCGCCGAGCAGCTGGGCATCGAACCGGGCGCGGAACTCAAGGCGGCCGCGCTGGAAGCGCGTGCCCGCGACCTGCCCCTGCGGCTCATCGACCGCGACGTCGGCCTGACCTTCCGCCGGGCGATGCACCGGCTCGGGTGGTGGGGACGCGCCAAGGTCGGCGGCGGCCTGCTGGCCAGCCTGTTCTTCGACGAGGAAGTCGGCAGCGAACAGATCGAGGACCTCAAGCAGGGCGACATGCTGGAGGCGAGCTTCGGCGAGTTCGCACGGGAGAACCCGGTGCTGTACGACGTGGTCATCGCCGAGCGCGACCGCTACATGGCCGCGAAGCTGCGCGAACCGTCCGGCGCCCCCGCGGCACGCGAGGTGCTGGCGGTCGTCGGCGCCGGCCACCTGCAGGGCCTGGCGCGCCACCTGCGCGACGACCGCGAGGCGCCCGGGGACGTGACCGGCACGCTCGAGCAGGTCGCCACCGGCTCCGGCATCCCCTGGTTCACCCTGGCACTCACCGCCTTCGTGCTCGGCGGCTTTGCATGGGGGTTCTGGCAGGGCGGCGCGGACCTGGGCGGCGAGCTGGTGCTGTACTGGGTGCTGCTCACCGGCACGCTGGGTGCGATCGGCTGCGCGCTGGCCGGCGGCCACCCACTCAGCATCGTGGCGGCGTTCCTCGCCTCGCCACTCACGCCGCTCCACCCCGCCCTTGCGTCGGGCACGATCAGTGCGCTGGTGGAGGCCTGGGTGCGCAAGCCCACCTACGCCGACTTCATGGCGCTGCGCGACGACGTGCAGACCGTGCGCGGCTGGTGGCGCAACCGCGTCGCGCGGGTGCTGCTCAACTTCTTCCTCACCAGCATGGGCACCGCCATCGGCGTCTGGCTCGGCGGCGCGCGGATGCTGGGTCGGTTGCTGGGCTAATTTTTTTTGCCAAGAGCCGGCGCGCATTGAGATGTCGCCTAGGGCCGCCGTCGTGCGTGGGCGTGGTTTGTCCGGCGTGACGGCGTCCTGCCTTTAACGCCGGCCGCAGGCCATCCATGGCCTGCTCAAACCACGCCCACGCACGCCGACGGCCTCCGGGATCAGCGGGCGCGCCGATGCGGTTGCGTTTGCTCTTGAGTCTTCACAAGCCGGCGATGTCGCAAGGCGCGGTCGTGGTGCCGTGGCGGGACACTCAGCGCCATGGATGGCGCTGAGTAGCCTACATGGACGTACTTGCGGCGTGTCCCGACACGGCACCACGGCCGCGCCCCACGCAACTACTCCGAAGTGATGGCGGCCACGGCTGCGGGGTGGGCGGCTGCACGATCGCCGCGGGCGCGGCGGATGGCGCGGGAGGTGCCCAGGCGCGCGTCGTCGAGCAGCGCGTAGATGGTCGGCAGGAACAGCAGGCTGACCACCGTCGAGAACGCCAGGCCGCCGGCGATCGCGCGTGCCATGGGGTAGTACGGCGGGCCGTCGCCGCCCATCTGCGTGTTGGACAGCGCGATCGGCACCATCGCCAGGATGGCCGTGCCCATCGTCATCAGGATCGGGCGCAGGCGTTCCCGGCTGCCTTCGACCAGCGCATCGGTCCGCGACATGCCGCGCCGGCGGTGGTTGTTGATGTGCTCCACCATCACGATGCCGTTGTTCACCACCACGCCCATCAGCACCAGGATGCCGATGAAGGCCATGATGTTGAAGGTCGTGCCGGTCAGCGCGAACAGCCAGAACACGCCGAGCACCGAGAACAGCACGCCGCTCATGATCGCCGCCGGGAACAGCAGCGACTCGAACACCGCCGCCATCACCACGTAGATCATCACCAGCGCGATCAGCAGGTTGAACATCATCTGCGCCATCGCCTCGTCCTCGCGCTGGAACGCGCCGTCGAACGTGTAGGAGTAGCCCGCCGGGAACGTCATCGCGCCGAGCGTGCCCTCCATCAGCTCGCGCGCCTGCGGCACGGTCGTGCCCTCGGCGAGGTTGGCCTGGATGGTCAGCGTGGTCTGCCGGTCCGTGCGCTGGATCTGGGTCGCCGCCGGCGTCATCGACACGTCGACCAGGCCGATCAGGGGCACGCTGCGACCATCCGGCGCGCGCACCATGAAGCTCGACAGGTCCTCGACGCCGTAGTCGTCGGCACCGGCGAAGCGCAACCAGACGGGCACCTCCGTGTCGCCACGGCGGAACTCCCGCAGGGGCGTGCCGCGTAGTGCGATGCCCACGAATGCCGCCACTTCCTGGGCACTGAACCCCATCGCGGCGGCGCGTTCGCGGTCCACCCGCACCGACAGCTCGGTGTTGCGGTCGCCCACGTCGACGCGCACGTCGCGGAGCTGCTCGTGCCGGGCCAACTGCGGCACCACCGTGGCGGCGAGGTCGGCGAGGCGTTCGGCCGAGTCACCCACGAGCTGCACCCGTACGCCCTCTTCGCCGCCACCCTGCCCGCCGTCGTCGCCGATGCCGATGTTGGCGCGCGCGGATTTCGGCAGTGCCTTGCGGATCTCCTCGACCAGTGCGGTCGTCTCGCCGATCTCGGTGGTGTCGAACTTCAGCTGCGTGCCCGCCCATCCCTGCTCGCTGAACCAGGAGTAGATCTGGGTGATGTGGAAGCGCTCGCGGTTCTCGTCGAGGAAGTCCTCGACCCGCAGCACTTCCTCGGAGATCTGCTCGAAGGTGTAGGCGCCCTTCCACTGGTAGTAGATCTCGGTCTCGCCTCCCTGCTCCTCGTTGAACATGTCCGTCTGCATCATCGTCATCGGGATGGCGCTCGCCGCGATGATCAGCAGGATGCCGAGCACGCTGAAGCCGCGATGGTCCAGGGTCCAGCGCAGGAAGCGCCCGTAGCGATCCTGGAGCCGGTGGATGAGGCCGGTGCGGTCGTTCAGTTGCGGCGGGGTCTTCAGCCGCGCCGAGATCATCGGGATCAGGCTGACCGCGACCAGCCAGGAGGCGAGCAGCGAGACGCAGATGGTGATCGCGATCTGGCCCAGGTAGATGCTGATGAAGTTGCGGTCGCCGAACAGGTTCGGGACGAACACGATGCAGTGGCAGAGCGTGCCCGCCGACAGCGCGATCGCGACGTGCCGGGTCCCGATGATGGACGCGCGCCGCGGATCCCCCGGGTTCTTCTCGCGTTCCTGGTAGATGCTCTCGACCACCACCACCGCGTTGTCGACCAGCATGCCGACCGCCAGCAGCAGGCCCATCATCGTGAGGATGTTGAGGGTGACGCCGGCGAAGTACATGAAGCCGAGCGTCATGACGAAGCAGATCGGGATGGCCAGCGTCACCATCGCCGTGGACGGCCAGTGCCGGAGGAAGAAGTAGAGCACCAGGACCGACAAGGCGAATCCGATCGCGCCGGCCTCGGCCAGCGACATCAGCGAGCTGGTCACGCCTTCGCCCTGGTCCTGGATCACGTTGACCTGGAGGTCCGACAGGCGCGGTTCGGCACGGATGGCATCGACTTCGGCCATCACCAGCCGCGCCACTTCGACCAGGTTGGCGTTGCGCTCCTTGAAGACGTCGATGCCGACCGCCGGCACGCCGTCCAGGCGCCGCCCGAAGTCGATCCTCTGCGGCTTGAGCCGGACGGTGGCCACGTCGCCCAGGCGCAGCCCGTTGTCGCCGATCACCAGGTCGCGCAACTGCTGCAGGTGGTCGAGTTCGCCCACGGGCTGCACGCGCAGGCGCTGGCCGCCGTCGTCGATCAGGCCGGCGGACACCGAGAAGTTCACCGAACGCATGCGCGCGGCGAGTTCGTTGAGCCCGATGCCGTGCGCGGACAGGCGATCGGGGCTGACCGCGATCTCGATCTCGCTCGGCGCGGCGCCGGAAATGTCGACGCGGGCCACGCCGGGAAGGCGTTCGATCCGGCGCTTGAACTCGCGCTCGATCAGCGCGTACTGGTCCGCCAGGTTGCCGGTGGCGGTCGCCAGCCGCAACTGGAGCACGGCCTCGTCCGACGTCGAGAACTTCAGGACGTAGTAGCGCTGCAGGTCGTCGGGGAGCTCGGAGCGGATGGCGTCGATGCGTTCGCGCGCCTCCGACGCGGCGATCGCGACGTCACGGTCCCAGTCGGAGAACTCGATGAAGACGCCCGCGCCCTCCGCCCGCGCCTGGCCTTCCATGCCCTTGATGCCCGCGAGCGTGGACAGGGCCTCCTCGACGGGGCGCAGGATCGTCCGCTCGACTTCCTCGGGCGTGGAGCCGGTGTAGGGAAGATCGACGTAGATGAAGGGCGGCGAGACCTCCGGGAACATCTCCAGCGGCAACCGCAGCGATGCGATGAGCCCGATCACGAACAACGACACGAACAGCATCGTCGCCGTGACCGGACGCTTCAGGCTGAGCTCCGCGATCGTCATGGCGTGGCCTCAGGCCGGCTCTGCGCCGGCGGCGTCGCCGGAGCCGACAGGACCGTACCGCCGCCGCGCGCGGCGGCCGCGCTCCAGGTACCAGGCGTCGGCGCGCCGGTCCATCAGGTCGTACACGACCGGGATGACGACCAGCGTCAGCAGCGTGGACACCACCAGGCCACCGATCACCGTCAGCGCCATCGGCGCGCGCACTTCCGCGCCCGCGCCGCCTTCCAGCACCAGGGGCAGGAAGCCGAACACCGTGCACAGGGTGGTCATCGCGATCGGGCGCAGGCGCGAGCGCGCGCCCTCGACCAGCGCTTCGCGCTTGGCGACGCCGGCCTCGCGCAACTGGTTGACCTTGTCGACCAGGATGATGGCGTTCTTGGTCACCAGGCCGACCAGCAGGATCAGGCCGATGAACACGACGACCGAGACGGGCGACCCGGTGAGCAGCAGCGCACCGATCGCGCCGACGAGCGCCAGCGGGATGGTGAACAGGATCACGAACGGGTGCAGCAGCGATTCGAACTGCGAGGCCATGACCAGGTAGACGAGGAAGATCGCCAGCGCGAACGCGAACAACAGCGACGCCACCGACTCGGCCAGCTCCTCGCCCTGCCCGCCCACGTGCATGCCGATGCCGGGGCCGAGCGGGTTCTCCGCGACGATCTGCTCGACCTCGCGCACCGCGGTGCCCAGGTCGATGTCGCGCAGGTTGGCCGAGACCACCGCCACGCGCACCTGGTCGACACGGTGGATCTCGCTCGGACCGGTGGTCTCGACGATGTCGGCGACCGCGTCGAGCGTCACCGGGCGATCGCTGGCGGGATTGACGATCAGGTGGCGGATGTCGTCCACCGACGCGCGGTCCGATTCGCGCGCACGCACCAGCACGTCGATCTTCCTGTCACGGAAGCTGTAGCGCGTGGCCACCTCGCCCCGCACCTTGCGCACGACCAGGTCGGCCACCTCGCGGGTGGTCATGCCCAGCGCCGCGGCACGCTCCTGGTCGAAGCGGATCTGCACTTCCGGGAAGCCCTCTTCCACCGTGGACTTCACGTCGGCGAAGTTCGGGTTCTCGCGCATCAGCGCCGCCAGCCTGCGGCCGGCGGTCTCGATGGCGCCGAGGTCCTGGCCGGACAGTTCGATTTCCAGCGGGGTGGAGAAGCTGAAGAGTTCCGGCCGGCTGAAGTCCACCTGCGCCTCCGGGTGCGCGGCCATCGTCGCGCGCAGTTGCTCGCTGATCGCGGCCTCGGTGTCCGGGCTGCCGCCATCGGACATCACCACCGTGAGCTTGCCGATGTTCTCGCCGGACTCGGTCGGGTTCGCGTCCAGCCGCGTGCCGCTGCCACTGACGCCATAGAGCTGTTCGAGGCCTTCGGTGTCGTCGTGCGCCGCCTGCAGTTCGCGCACCAGCGCATCGGTCTCGCGCAACGGGGTGCCGGCGGGCAGCTTGACGGTCATCTCGAAGCGGTCCTGCGCAAGCTGCGGGATCAGGTCGGTGCCGAGCAGCGGGATGGCTGCCAGCGTCAGCGCGAACGCCAGCGCCGCGCCCGCCAGGACCCGGCCGGGCCGGGCAAGCGCCTCGGGAAGCACGCGCATGTAGCGGCGCTCGGCGGCATCGTACGGCCGCATCGCGAGGTCGCTGGCCTTGCGCATCAAGGGCCCGACGACGGCCACCAGGCCGCGCCAGGCACGGACGAACGCCCACGCGATGCCGAAGAAGAACCCGCGCGTGGCGGCACCGATGCCGCGGCCGGTGACCGCCAGGGGCTTCTGCCACCGGTGCGCCGGCGTCCAGCGCGGATGTGGCGGTTCCTCGGGAAAGGCCAGGGGCGCGCGGCCACGCAGCGACGAGAGCATCGGGATCAGCGTCATCGAGACGACGAGGGAGATCGCGATCGCGATCGCCACGGTCAGCGCCTGGTCGCGGAACAGCTGTCCCGCGATCCCCTCGACGAACACCAGCGGCAGGAAGACCGCGATGGTCGTCAGCGTGGAGGCGACCACCGCCATGCTGACTTCCCTGGTGCCGGTGATCGCCGCCTCGAGGATGCCCAATCCGCGCTCGCGCGCCTTGGCGATCGACTCCAGGACGACGATCGAGTCGTCCACCACCAGGCCCGTGGCGAGCGCGAGGCCGCCGAGCGACATGACGTTGAGGCTCAGCCCCAGCTGGTCCATGAAGAAGAACGTCGCCACGATCGAGACCGGCAGCGACAGGGAGATGACGAACGTGCTCCAGCCGTCGCGCAGGAACAGGAAGATGATCAGGATCGCGAGCAGGCCGCCTTCCAGCGCCGCCTTCTGCACCTGCCAGATCGAGTCCTCGATGAAGAGCGACTGGTCCTCGATGGTGGCCAGCGTCGTGCCGGCGGGCAATTGCGTCTCCAGCTCCGCCAGCCGGGCGCGGACGGCCTCGGCGACGGCGACGGTGTTGGCGTCGCCTTCCTTGTAGATCGCAAGCTCGACGGCCTCGTTGCCGCCCATCCGGATGATCGCCTCGCGCTCCTTGTGGCCCTGGCGGACTTCGGCGATGTCGCGCAGGTAGACCGGTGTCCCGCCCAGCGCCGGTGGCGCCGCGGCAGTGCCCTGGACCGCCGCGCCCAGGGCGTCCACGGGGGCGGCCGCCGGCACGCCGCCCGACACGTTCGCGATGAACAGGTCGCGCATCTCCTGCACGTCGGCGAACTGGTTCACCGTGCGGACCAGGTAGCGCTGGCTGCCCTCCTCCAGGCGGCCGCCGGAAATGTTGACGTTCTCCTGCTGCAGGCGGTTGATCACCGTCCCGATCGGGATGCCGAGCTGCGCCAGGCGCTGCTGGTCGATGTCCACCTGGATCTCGTCCTCCAGGCCACCGGACACCTTGACCGCCGCCACGCCCGCCACCGGCTCGAGGCGCTTCTTGAGTTCCTCGTCGGCGTGGCGGCGCAGCCGGTTGAGTTCCTGCAGCGCATTGGCGTCGTCGGCCTGGCTGGAGAACACCAGGCGCATGACCGGCTCGGTACTCGGGTTGAAGCGCAGCAGCACGGGTGCGTCGGCCTCCAGCGGCAGCTGCAGCACTTCGAGCTTGTCGCGCACGTCCAGGCTCGCCTGGTCCATGTCGGTGCCCCAGGCGAACTGGAGGACGACGTCGCTCTGCCCGGTCCGCGAGACCGAGGTGAGCTTGCGCAGGTTCTTGACGACGCCCACCGCCTCCTCGACGGGTTCGGAGATCAGGGTCTCGATCTCGGCCGGTGCTGCGCCGGTGTATTCGGTGCGCACGGTGAGCGTGGGGTAGCTCATGTCCGGCAGCAGGTTGACCTTCAGGTCGAACAGGGCGATCACCCCGAACAGCACGAAGGTGAGGGTCGCCATCGCGACGGTCACCCGGCGCCGGGTGGAGAACGCCACCAGCCCGCGGCCGTCCACCGCGCGTGCGTCGCCAGCGTCCCCGGCGTGGCCGGGACCGTCGTTCATCGAGTCATGCATGGACGTGCTCCGTCAGCAGCGGCGATCAACGCGCCGGGCCGGCCGCGTCGTTCGCGGCCACCTGCGCTTCCGCGGCCGCGCCGCCGCCGATCACCTGCACGGCGCTGCCGTCGCGCAGCGTCGCCTTGCCGGCGGTCACCACCTGTGCGCCCTCGTCCAGGCCGCCGCGCACCTCGGCCCACTCGCCGTCCAGGTAGCCCAGTTCGATCGGCACGCGCGTCGCCTTGCCGTCGTCGACCACGAACACCGCCGGTTCCGCGTCGTCCTCGAGCAGCGCGGCGCGCGGCACGGTCAGCGCGTCTGCGCGCTGGTCGTAGTCGATGCTGATCCGGCCGAACATGCCCGGCTTCAGGTCGCCCTTGCCGACGAACGCTGCAGTGACGCGGAAGGTGCCGCTCTGGGCGTCCACCACCGGCGAAACGCGGGCGATGGTGCCCTCGAAGGTGCGGCCGGGCAGCGCGTCGACGGTGAGCGCCACCGGCAGGCCGGCCTCCAGCGTGGCGAGCTCGCGCTCGGGCACGTTGAGCTCGGCTTCCAGCCGCGCGTCGTCGACGATCCGGAGGATCGGCGTGTTGGCCTGCACGAAGTTGCCCGGCTTGATCATGCGCTCGGCGACGACGCCGGAGATGGGTGCGGTGACCGTGGTCCAGGAGAGTTCCAGGTTGGCCAGGCGGTTGGCGGCGCGCGCGTTCTCCACGTCGAAGCGCAGTTGCTCGTTGTCGTTGGCGCTGATGAGCTGCTGCTCGGCGAGCTGGCGCGAGCGCGCGTAGTTGCTCTCGAGCTTGCGCATCTGGGCCGCGGCCTGCGCGGCCTGCAGGGCCGCATGGGCCCCGTCCAGGCGCACCAGGACCTGGCCGGCGCGCACCTGGTCGCCCACCTCGACCGCGACCGACAGCGCGACGCCCGACGTCTTGGCGACGACCATCGATTCGGCGCGCGCTTCCAGCGGCGCGGTGCCGGTGTAGCTGGCGGCGACGGGGCGGCGCTGCGCGGACGCGACCTCGACCGGCACGGCATCGGCCTGCTTCTTTTCGGCATCGGCGGCCTTCGCATCGCCTTCGCCCTTGCTGCATCCGGCCAACGCGAACAGGCAGGCGGCTGCGACGGCGATGGCCGTCACGCGGGCGCGGGCAGGTCGGTCGATCCGGGTGTCGTGGGCGGTCGTCGCGGCGGTCATGGCAGGCATCGTCGTGGGAGTCCGGAAAATGGGGTGGTTCTGGTGTTGTAGCTAGGTATATCACCCACCCCGGAAACGGCCATTGCCAGAGGTCATGGTGACTCTCGCCATCCAGCGTTGGCGCCGCCGGCTATACTGTTGCGATTGCTTCCTGATTGCGGAAAACCGACTGATGCGACCGTTGCCGATCGCCGCCTGCCTCGCCCTCGCCACGGCCACGATGGTGGCTCTTGCCCAGGATCCGGCGACGCCGGACACCAACACGGAGGCGGCAGTATCGTCGGCCGCCGCTGAACAGGCACCTGCTTCGGCCGCCGGCGATGCCGAGCGGGGCCGCGAACTGACCTACACCTGCCAGGGTTGCCATGGCGTGCCCGGCTACGAGAACGCATACCCCAGCTATCGCGTGCCGATGATCGGCGGCCAGTCGGAGGTGTACCTGGTCAACGCGCTGACGGCCTACCGGAACGGCGAGCGCGCGCATCCGACCATGCAGGCGCAGGCGGAGAGCTTCTCGGAAGCCGACATCGCCGACATCGCCGCGTTCCTATCCAGCCTGCAGCCGTGAGCCGACGCAACATGACCGACCGCACCCGCCCCCTCCGCCTCGCCCTCGCCTGCGTGCTCGCCGCGGGCCTGTCCGCCTGCGGTCCCGAGCCCGACCACGATGCCGCCGCAGGCGAAGCCGACGCCCACGCCGAACAGCAGTCTTCGTCGGCCGGGCTGCCTGAAGGCCGCATCGCCGCGGGTGAACAACTCGCCACCACCAAGGGCGCCGCCACCGGCCAGTCGTGCATCGACTGCCATGGCGTCGACGGCAACGCGCCGATCGATCCGAGCTATCCGAAGCTGGGGGGGCAGTACGCCGACTACCTGGCGCACGCATTGCAGGGCTACCGCAATGGCGACCGCGAGAACGCGTTGATGTCCAGCCAGGCCAGCGCGCTCAGCGACCAGCAGATCGCCGACCTCGCGGCGTACTTCGGCTCGCGCCCGACCGAGCTGACCAACCTCGCCGGCGTCCACGACGCCGACTGAGCATCAGCCGCCCGGCGGTCGCGCCAGGCTGTCCTGGTCTTCCTGCAATTCGGGCTTGAACGGCACGTCGGGCGCGGCACGCCCGCTCGACGGCTGGTCGTTGATGTTCGGATCGCCGAGCATGCAGCCGCCGCCGAGCTGCAGGATCGAGACGACGCAGACGATTTCCTTCGACGTCCCGGGAATCGGGATCGACATCTGCTTGATTCCGCGCCGCACCCATTCCTCCAGCAGGCTGCCGGTCGGGATCCAGAAACGGTCGAAGCGCGTCGGTTCGTAGTCATAGGGTGGCCGGCGCAGCCAGGTGCCTCCCCTGGCCAGGTCGATCGCCTCCCGCGCCTCTGACCCCGGCGGCGCGCCACCAGGCGGGCCATTGCCGCCGGTTCCGGCCAGGACCGGGCGACCGGTCGCATCGAACACGCCACCCTCGCCGGCCTGGCCGCCGGGACGATTGGTCAAGGCGTCGTCCCAGTCGTCGCCGCGGGCCGGCGAAGGCCAGCCGCCCGGCGCCGCGGCGTCCCTGCCCGCGCCTGCCACCGTCGCGGGAGATTGCGCACCGGCGGCGGCGTCGGCGGCGCCCGGTTCCGCTTCGGCCCCCGCCACCTGCCGGCCAGCGTCCTGTTCGCCGGCATCCTGCTGGCCCGCCGCCCGTTCGGCGCCGGCCTCCGCCGCGGCACGTTCGCCGGCCGGCGCGTCGGCGTTCCCCGCGGGCATGGGAATCGTCGCGATCTCCACGCCCGGCACGCGCGACGGCGTCGCGGGCGCGACCACGGCAGGCGCGGACACGGTGCGTTCCGGCAGGTGCGCGACCTCGGCCGCTTCGGGCGTCGGGATATCGCGTTGTGGCAACCCCAGCACGGGGCGCGGCGCATCCGGGACGTCCACCGCGACCGAAGGCAACCGCGACGGCAGTTCGGCCTCCACGGCGTCCACGACTTCGGGCGCAGGCACGTCGCGTGTCGGCACGGCGAGCTCGGGTCGGCGCACCGGCTCGACCTGCGTGGTGGTCGGCGGCAGCACGAAGTCGATGTCCGGCTGCTCGACCTCCGTGACCTGCAGCGGTTGCGCGGTGTCCGGCAACGCGGGCGCCGGGATCTCACGCTGCGGCAACGGCGGCGCCGTGGCGGCCACCGAGGGCGCGGCGACCTCGACCGGGAGGTCGGGCAACGCGGGTGCCGGCAGCGCTTCCGGCTGGGCCGACGACATCGCCGGCGCCGAAGACGCCGCCCGCGCCGGTGCATCCGCCGCTTCGGGGACCGGCGGCAGCGCCCCGCCGCCTACGTCCTCGGGGATGCCGGTCCCGATGTACTCGACCTGCACGACATGGGCCTCGCCCGTCGGCGCCGGCGCCGGCGCCATCAGCATCAGGAAATGCAGGTACATCAGCCACGCCAGCAGCACCGCCAGGCACACGTGCAAGGCAATGCTGCTGGCCGACGCGAAGATGCGCAGGCCGCGATCCTCGCGCCCGACGGGATGCCATCCCTGGCGCCACAACGCAACGAAGGCCTGCCAGCGCGTGAGCGCTGCCGCCCGAGGCGGCGGCGTGCGCAACGGCCGTCGCAGCAACAGGTCCAGGTAGGCGGACGGCGGCGCGCCCCTCACCGCACCGGCGCGCGCGGGCATCGATTCGAGCCAGCGCTCCCAGCCTGGCGGAAGCCCGCCGGGCGCCTCGGGCCGGATCGACTTGAGGGTGCGCCGGCGGCGCAGGGCTTCGAGGAGGTCGGCGGCCGAGAACACTCGTGCCGGGTCGGGTCAGGCCGCGTCGCGCGGGATGTAGGGTGCGTCGCCGGTCGCGTGGTCGGTGGCATCGCGCACGGCGGTCACGCCCGGCACCTTCTCCAGCAGGGTCTTCTCGATGCCCTGCTTGAGGGTGACGTCCGCCATCCCGCAGCCATGGCAGCCACCGCCGAAGCGCAGCACGACCACGCCTTCCGCAGTCACCTCCTGCACCGCGACATGCCCGCCATGCTGCGCGAGCTGCGGGTTGATCTCGTGCTCGACCAGCCAGCGCACGCGCTCGACCAGCGACGCGTCGCCGCCCGGCACCACCCCCTTGATCTTCGGCGCGCGGATCTGCAACTGGCCGCCCGTGGGCAGCTGCGCGTAGTCGATCTCCGCGCCATCCAGGAACTGGACGCTCGCGGCATCGAGCCACAGCGTGAAGCCTTCACAGTCGATCGCCCACTCGTCGCCCTGCAGCTCGGTGGGTTCGGCGAACTCCAGGCGCACGTCGGCCTTCGCCGTGCCCGGATGCATCGCGGACAGCCTGACGCCCAGGCCCGGCACCGACTCGCGGTCGATGAGCCTGCGGAAATGGGACTGCGCGGTCTCGGAAATCTGGATCATGGGCGTGCGTGGCCTGGCTGCGGCTATTCTAGCGGGACGCGTGCGGCCGGCCCGCCGCGCGCGCACCATCTGACCACCGGCGAGAGGGTTTGGTTCACCCGACCGTCATCGCCGAGCCCGGGAGCCCGCCGTGTCCGATCTCGTCCCCCTCGTCCAGGCCCACTGCATCCCGCGCCGCGGCAGCGAGCACAAGCTGTCGGAAGCGCGCATCCGCGAATTGCTGCCCGAACTCCCCGGCTGGGAACTGTCGGAGAACGGGCACGCCCTGTGCAGGACCTTCACCTTCGACGACTACCATCGGACGATGGCGTTCGTGAACGCCCTCGCGTTCGTCGCGCACCGCGAGGACCACCACCCGGACCTCGGCGTCCATTACGACCGCTGCGTGGTGCGCTTCTCCACGCATGACGTGGGCGGCCTCAGCGAGAACGACTTCATCTGCGCGGCGAAGGCCGCCGCCCTCGTGGATTGACCTGGTGGACTGACATGCGCATCCGTTTTTGGACACCCGCGAAGACGCTCCTCGTCGCGCTCGGCGCGGCCGCCCTGCTTGCCGCCTGCGACGCGCCGCCGGCACCGCAGTCGATCCCGGCGACCGAGGTCAAGGCGGTGGACACGCCTCCGCCCGAATATCCGATGGCGCTGGCCTGCGACGGCATCGGCGGCAAGGTCGTGCTGTGGCTGACGATCGGCACCGACGGCTCGGTGACCGGCGTTGAGACCCGCGAAAGCAGCGGCCAGCCGGCCTTCGACGCGGCCGCACTGGAAGCCGTGCGCAACTGGCGCTTCCGGCCCGCGACCAGCAACGGCCAGCCGGTGGAAAAGCGGATCCTGGTGCCGATGACCTTCAACGCGCCGCCGATGGAACCGGAAGGCTGTTACTTCCTGGACGACGGCGGTACGGAAACAGGCACCCCCGCGCCCGCGACGTCCTAGCGCAGGCGGTCCAGCACCGCCGACAACTCGGGCGCCAGTGGCGCGGTGAGCAGGTAGGGCGAGCGCCCGTCGTCGAGCGCGAACTCCAGCGAGGTGGCGTGCAGGAACAGGCGCCGCAGCCCCGCCTGGTCGCGCAGCCGCTTGTTGGCATCCGGATCCCCGTACTTGTCGTCGCCCGCCACCGGATGGCCGATGTGGCGCGCATGGGCGCGGATCTGGTGCGTGCGGCCGGTTTCGATCCGGACTTCGCAGTAGGACTGCCCGCCGCGTCGCTCGAGCACGCGGAAGTGGCTGAGCGACGGCTTGCCTGCCTCGTCGACCTGGACGTGGCGCTCGCCGCCCTGGCGCAGGCCGACATGCAGGGGCACGTCGACCGACAGCGTGCCGTCGGGCATCCGGCCGGCCAGCAGCGCCAGGTAGCGCTTCGCGATGCCACCCTCCCCCCGCATCAGCGCCTGGAGTTCGGACAGGGCCGCGCGTTTCTTCGCCACGACCAGCACTCCCGAGGTGTCCCGGTCCAGCCGGTGGACCAGCTCCAGCGACTGGTGCGGGCGCAGCGCCCGCAGGGTCTCGATCACCCCGAACGACACCCCGCTGCCCCCGTGGCTGGCGACCCCCGAGGGCTTGTCCACCGCCAGCAGCCGGTCGTCCTCGAAGACGATCGCGGCGTCCATCGCGTCCAGCAGGCCCTTGGCCGGGGTTCCGCGCTCGCCCGGTCCAGGCAGCCGGAGCGGCGGGATCCTGACCTCGTCGCCCCCTTCCAGCTTGCGGTCGGCCTTCGCCCGTCCGCCATTCACGCGGACCTGCCCGGAGCGCACCAGCTTGTAGACCAGCGAGCGCGGGGCGCCCTTCAGCTGGCCCAGCAGGAAGTTGTCGAGCCGCTGGCCGGCACGGTCGTCGGGGACCCGGACCAGCCGCGCGCCCGCGCCCGCACGCGCGGGAGTATCTGAATGGGTCGGCATGGCGTCCTGGGGGGATTGATCTGATACACTCGCCGCGCGAGATAAGGGTTTGATTTCGCAGGGAGTCCGGCCGAAAGCCAAGCCCCCGCGAATCCAGGCGCAGCACGCGGTCCGCGCCCCGAAAGGGCAACCAGCGGCCATGTTAGCGGCTCGTCGACAGACCCCGCCATCGCCCGGTGGCTGCATGCCACCGCGCTGGACATGACCCGGCGGCAGGAGGGCCCAGCCCGATCGCCACCGGCCCCGAAACGATTCCTGCAACACCAAAGCGCTCCCGCGGCCCGCCGTGGTGTCGAAGCGCTGGAAACCGAAGCCGCAGGGCGCGCGCGACGCGACCGGTGGCTTGCAGCATCCAGAGGCGAACGCCACGGCGTCGTCGCGCGGTAGAGCGCGCGAGGACGCAACAATGAAACGCATGCTCATCAACGCGACGCAGGCAGAAGAACTGCGCGTCGCGATCGTCGACGGCCAGACCCTGTACGACATCGACATCGAACAGCCGTCGAAGGAACAGAAGAAGTCCAACATCTACAAGGGCCGCATCACCCGGCTCGAGCCCTCGCTGGAAGCGGCCTTCGTCGA
>JAKFFJ010000072.1:0-4013 GCA_036675265.1 Luteimonas sp. | reverse complement strand
CCGCGCGGACGGATCTCCCGACCAAACGACGACGGCCGCAAGCGCGGCCGTCGTCGTTTGCAGGCCGTGCCTCGGCCGTTGTCGACGCTAGAGCCGCAATGCCTCAAGTTCCAACCGGTGCTTCTTGCAAAGCCGATAGACGGTCACCCGCGACACGCGCAGGCGCCGTGCGCATTCGCTGACATTGAAGCCTGTGTCACGCAGCGTGGTGAGGATGGCATCGCGTTCGGCGTGGACCCGGACCCCGTCCAGGCCGTCGCCACCCGCCGCGGTCGCGTCGGCCAGCTGCAACGCGTGTGCGTCGATCAACTCGCTCTCGCTGACCACCGCGGCGCGGCGCACGCGGTTCATCAGTTCGCGGACGTTGCCGGGCCAGCGATGCGCATGCAGTTGGCGGCGGGCCGAAGCGTCGAAACCGCGCGCCCTGACCCGGTGCTGCTCGCGGAACTGGGCCAGGAAATGCTTGGCCAGCAGCTCCACGTCGGCGCCGCGCTCGTGCAGCGGCGGCATGTGCAGGCGCAGGACGTCCAGGCGATAGAACAGGTCCTCGCGAAAGCGGCCGTGCGCGACCGCGTCCTCCAGGTCGATGTGGGTGGCGGCAATGACGCGCACATCGATGCGGATGGAATGGTGGCTGCCGACGCGCTCCAGCGTTCCTTCCTGCAGCACGCGCAGCAGGTTGGTCTGCGCGTCCAGCGGCAGGTCGCCGATCTCGTCGAGAAAGATCGTCCCGGTGTCGGCGGCCTCGAACAGGCCGATCCGCCGCGCGGAGGCGCCAGTGAAAGCGCCCTTCTCGTGTCCGAACAGCTCGGCCTGGACCAGGCTGGCGGGCAGCGCGCCGCAGTTGATCGCGATGAACGGGCGTCCGCGGCGCGCGGACATTTCATGCAGCGCGCGCGCGGCCAGTTCCTTGCCCGTGCCGGTTTCGCCGGTGACCAGCACCGGCAGGTCGACCGGGGCGAACTTGTGCAGGCAGGCCTGGACGGCCAGCATCGCCGCACTGGATCCCACCAGGCAGTCGGTCCCATGACCAGCGCTGACCGGTACATCGCCGTCGACGATCTTCGCCAGGCGCTGGATCTGGGTCAGGTCCAAGGGCTCGCGCAGGTGCAGCAGGCATCCGGGAAGACCGGCTTCAGAGTCGCCGAGCGCGACCAGGGGAAGGTCCGAATGGGGGGCCATGAGGTCCTGCATGGCCGCGATCCAGGCGCCGTCGGCGTGGCGCAGGTCGAGCAGTGCGGCGACGCGGTCACTGCCACGGAGGCCGATTCGGGCACCCAGCGGATCGGCGATCACGCGCAGGTCCCAGCCTGCGGCCGCGAGGACGTCGCGTTCCGCGGATGTGGGATGCCCCAACCAGATCATGCAACGTGGTCGGATTTCGGGAACTGCCGCCATAGTTCCTTGCTCCTGGTGTCGCCCGGCTGCGCGGGACGCTTTCGGACGGGCGCCCCCTTGGGCGACCGTCGTCGCAGCCTGCCATCGTTCCGTGACAGTGGGCTAATAGAAAAATGAAGGACGACCGGAGTTACCGGTCATGTGCCGTGGGGCGCTGGACTCAGCGCCGTCCGCCTGCCACCGCGTCGCGGTAGCACCGACAACAGGATGCAATCGGAAAGGTCGGACGATATAGGCCTGACATGGTATTCCCCCGGAACTTGCTTGCAGCCGCGATGGAAGGAATTGCGGCTGTATCCGAGAAAACGCCGACAGTCGGGAGGACAGGACAAACGTGCGCGAAACCCGCTTCAGGATGATGAGGAATTCAGCGAGGTGAAGCCGGATAGGCCAGCAGCAGGACCAGGTCGTCCTCCCCGACCTGCTCGATCGCATGGGTGCTGCCGGGACGGGTCAGCATGGCATCGCCCGCGGCGACCTCGTGGACCTTGCCGTCGAGCACGTAGCGACCCTGGCCGCTGAGCACGTAATAGATCTCGTCCTTGTGGTGCTGGTGCAGGCCGATGCCGGCGCCCTTGTGCAGCACCCGCTTGCGCATCACGAACGGCAGCCCGGGCGCATCCGCGAACAACGGGTAGGCGGTGGTCGTGCCGGGGCCGCCATGCGGACCGGGCTGCTGGCGGGCGAAGTCGCGCTCGTGGACCACCGAGGACGGATTCTTCTGCGCGGCCTGGTCGCCGCGCGCGCTGGCGGGGGCGCCGCAGTCGGTATCGCGGACCACGTGCGCGGCCAGCGCCGGATCAAGCGCCTTCCAGTCGCGTACCACCAGGCAGGCGACCATCGTCGCGCCGGCGACGCTGAAATGGGTGTCGTCGCGCACGCCACGTGCCGGCACGTGTTCGAAGTACGCCTTCGATGGCTCGTCGCCGAGCGCGCGCAGCCAGTCGGTGCTGCTGGCGTTGAGATCGATCAGCGCGACCTGCTCGTCCTTGGCCAGCTCGCGCACCGCCTGCGAGTAGCGCGCGTGGGTATCCAGCAGCGAGCCGAAGTCCCATACGCGGCGCGACACCGGCGTCAGCAGGATCGGAGTGGCGCCCCGTTCGCGCGCAGTGGCGACGTAGCGCATCAGCCACTGCGGATATGCCTGGTCCGGGTCGTTGTAGCGGCGCGCGTCTTCGTACTTGGCGTCGTTGTGGCCGAACTGGATCAGCAGCAGGTCGCCCTTGCGCAGTTCGCGCGCGATCGGCTCCAGCCGCCCCTCTTCGATGAAACTGCGCGAACTGCGGCCGCCCATCGCATGGTTGCGAACCTCGAAGTAGGCCGGATCCAGGAAACCCTGCAGCTGTTGGCCCCAGCCGTTTCGCGGCGCACGTTCGGGGCCGTACTCGGCGGCGGTGGAATCGCCGGCGATGAACACCCGCCGCGACTCCGCGCGCGCGTCGGGCGTGCTGGCGAGCGCGGCGAGGCCGGCGAAGAGCAGGGCAATCGGCAGCAGGCGCATGGACATGGCGGTCACTCGCTAAAAATAAAACGCCCCGCTGACGGCTGGGCCGGGCGGGGCGGGGATCGGTACTGGCTCCGGCCGCGGATGCGGAGAGAGTGCATCCGGCGGCACGACGGATGCGCATCCGCGGCCGGAGCGTGTCCCGACGTGGGGTTCAGCGCGCCAGCCAGCCGCCGTCGACCGGAATCACCGCGCCGTTGATGTAGTCGGACGCGGTGCTCGACAGGAACACCGCGGTACCGCCCAGATCGGCCGGCTCGCCCCAGCGCGAGGCCGGGATGCGGTCGAGGATCGCCTTGTTGCGGTCCTCGTCGGCGCGCAGCTGGGCGGTGTTGTCGGTCGCCATGTAACCCGGCGCGATCGCGTTGACGTTGATGCCCTTGGCCGCCCATTCGTTGGCCAGCAGGCGGGTGATGCCGGCGATGCCGCTCTTGGAGGCGGTGTACGACGGCACGCGGATGCCGCCCTGGAACGAGAGCATCGAAGCGATGTTGATGATCTTGCCGTGGCCCTGGGCGATGAAGTGACGACCCGCCGCCTGCGACATGAAGAACGCGGACTTGATGTTGACGTTCATCACGTCGTCCCAGTCCTTCTCGCTGAAATCGACCGCATCGGCGCGGCGGATCAGGCCGGCGTTGTTGACCAGGATGTCCAGCCCGCCGAGGCCCTTCACCGTCTCCTCGACGATGCGGCCGACCGGCTCGATGCTGATCAGGTTGGCGCTGATGTCGAGGAAGCGCCGACCCAGCGCCTTGACCTTCTCGCCGGTCTCTTCGGCGGGAACGATGCCGGCGGCGGCGATATCGGCGCCCGCGGCGGCCAGTGCCAGCGCGATGCCCTGGCCCAGGCCGGTGTTGGCGCCGGTGACCAGCGCGACCTTGCCTTCAAGGCTGAACGGATTCGTCATGGGTGGTTCCCTTCCTCTGCATGCGGATGTGGCTGGAATGGAGCGCGCCGCGCGGAGCCCGCGCGGCGCGTTGGGGCATTACTTCAGCTGGCAGATGTCCAGCACGTTCATGTCGGTGTAGTCCAGGTTCTCGCCGCCCATCGCCCAGATGAAGGCGTAGTTGCTGGTGCCCGAACCCATGTGGATCGACCACGGCGGCGA
>JAKFFJ010000006.1:0-4105 GCA_036675265.1 Luteimonas sp. | reverse complement strand
CGAGGCGTGGATGGTGTCCTTGGTGCCGAAGGTCGTCATCGGCGAGGCGACCTTCATGTCGGCACCGACGGCATTGCCGAGGTCGATGCTGCTGACCGAGGCGGTGGGGGTCATCGCCGGGGCGGGCGGCATCGGCGCCGGTTCGGCCGCCGGCGGCGGCGGGGTTACGGCCGGGGCGTCCTTCTTGCAGCCGGCGAGGGCGACGGTGCCGAGCACGGCGACCATCAGTGTCTGGGCGAGGCGATTGTTGTTGCGATTCATGCGTTGGGTTTCCTTGGTTCGAATGGGGAGGGGCAGGACGAAGTGTGTTGGGGCGATGGGCGCGCGCGCCCATCGGGACGGGTCAATCGAGGTCGCCGTCGCCATCCAGGTCGATCGCCGGGATCCTGAGAACCTGGCCCGGAAAAATCCTGTCGGGATCGTCGATCTGGTCGCGGTTGGCCTCGAAGATCGCGCGCCACTTGCTCGCCTTGCCGTACTGGGCCTTGGCGATGTGCGAGAGCGTGTCGCCCGACGCCACGGTGTAGCTGCGCTCGCCGGTGCTGCCAGCGCCGCCGCTGCCACCGATGATCTGCTCGGTCGAGGTCACCTTCGACTGCACGTTGCCGAAGTCGGGCTTGCCGGAGCTTTGTTCCGTGCTCCTGGCGCCGCCTTGCACGTTGGAAAAATCGGGTTTCTTGTCGTTGCTCATGCAAGCGCTCCTTCCCGAGGGGTCCCGGGCGGTGCGACACGCTGACACGACGCGTGTTAAGGAAACATCGCGGCGGCGCTCGTGCCGCCGCGCGATTACTGGCGCAGGTCGCGCGACGGCTTCGGCGCCGCGTGCCCGGGCGTCGCCCGCCAGGGATTGATGTCGAGCCCGCCACGGCGCGTGTAGCGCGCCTCCACCGAGAGCGATTGCGGCCGGCAGTGGGCCAGCAGGTCGACGAAGATCCGTTCCACGCATTGCTCGTGGAATTCGGCATGGTCCCGGAACGAGACCAGGTAGCGCAGCAACCCGGCGCGGTCGATCCGCGGGCCGGAATAGGTGATGCGGACGTGCGCCCAGTCCGGCTGGCCGGTGACCGGGCAGTTCGACTTGAGCAGTTGCGAGCACAGCGTTTCGGCGGCCTGGCCGCCCTTGCAGTGCAGGTGTGCGGTGTTCGGCGGGCCGTAGTCGTCGATGGTGATGTCGAGCGTGTCGAGCAGGAAGATGTTGATCGACGCGGGGTCGTCTTCTTCCGCCAGCGGCGGCAGTCCGAACCGGATCGTCACCGGCGCGGCCGTGACCCGCGACAGGTCGTCGACGATGCGCGCACGCACCGCCTCGGCATCATCGAAGCGGGTCGCGTTGAACGAGTTCAGGTACAGCTTCAGCGACTTCGACTCGATCAGGTGCGGCGACTCCGCCGGCACGATCAAGGTCGCGGTCGCCGCCACCGGCTTGCCGCGCATGTCGAGCCACGACAGTTCGTAGGCGTGCCAGCGGTCGTGTCCGATGAAGGGCGGGACCGCACCCAGCGACAGCGCGTCGCGGCCGACGCTGCGCGCGATCGGGAACAGCAGCGACGCATCGTAATGGCGCGGATAGTCGACCGCGCGGCCGAGCATGCTGTCGTCGGGATCGCGGCCTTCTGGGGTCATGACGCCAGTTTACGCGACCACCGCCACGGACTGGTCAGTTTCCTGAATTGGGAAAAGGCCGCTCACGGCGCCAAAAAACGTGCGGCGCCAGGGCGCAGCGTGCTCGCGTCGCGGCCCTCAGCCGCGATGCTCGAGTGCGAGGTATTCGGCCGACTGCATCTCGATCAGTCGCGACGCCGTGCGTTCGAATGCGTGCGTCAGGCGCTCGCCCGCGTACAGCGCGGTTGGTTCGGCATCGGCGGTGCAGACCAGGTTGACGTGGCGGTCGTACAACTCGTCCACCAGGTGCACGAAACGGCGCGCCGCGTCGTCGCGAGTCGCGTCGAAGCGCGGGATCCCGCCCAGCAGCACGGTGTGGCACTCGCGCGCCAGCTCGATGTAGTCGGCGGTACCGCGCGGCCCTTCGCACAAGGCGGCGAAGTCGAACCAGGCTTCGCCTTCGGCCAGTCCGCGCACCGGGATGGCGCGGCCGTCGACGACGAAGGGCCCGGCTTCGGGCGGACTGCCATGGCTGAGTTCGGCCCAGCGCGCGGCCAGCCATGCGTCGGACTGCGCGTCGAGCGGCGCGCGGTACACCGGCGACCTGGTCAACGCGCGCAGCCGGTAATCGTGCGGGCTGTCGAGATGGACGACGGCGCAGTGCCGTTCGATCAGGGCGATCGCCGGCAGGAAACGCGCGCGCTGCAGGCCGTCTTTGTACAGCTCCTGCGGCGCGGCGTTGGAGCTGGTGACCAGCACCACGCCCTCGGCGAACATCCGTTCGAGCAGGCGCGCCAGCAGCATCGCGTCGCCGATGTCGCTGACGAAGAATTCATCGAGGACGAGGACGCGCCACTGCTGGCGCCACTGCCTGGCGATGGCGGCGAGCGGATCGCGCTCGCCCGCGTGGGCGCGCAGCTGTGCGTGCACTTCGCGCATGAAGCGATGGAAGTGGGTGCGGCGCTTGTGTTCGATCGGCAGGCCGTCGAAGAACAGGTCGATCAGGAAGGTCTTGCCGCGGCCGACGCCGCCCCACAGGTACAGGCCCTGCGTGGTGTCGGTGTCGTGCTTGCCGAACAGTTTCGACAGCAGGCCTTGGCTGCGCGGCGCTGCAAGCAGCGCGGCATGGATGCGGTCGAGTTCACGCAGCGCCGCTTGCTGGGCCGGGTCGTGCTGCCATTCGCCGCGGGCGACGCCGGCTGCGTAGGCCGACGACGGGGTCATGCGGTCACTCATGCAGCGGCAGGCAGGTACGGGCGCACGCCGCTCTTGATCGCACCGCGCAGGTCCATCAGCCGGCGATGGAAGAAGTGGCTGGCGTCGGGCATGCGCACCAGTTCCGGCGGCGGCTTGAGCTGCTCGACCCAGGCGTAGACCGCCTGCGGGTCCACGATCTCGTCGACCTCGCCCTGGATCACCAGCCACGGGCAGTTGGGATGTACGACCCGGCTGAAATCCCAGCTGCGCCCCACCGGCGGCGCGATCGACAGCAGCAAACCCGCCTGCACTTCCGCCGCCACGCGCAGCGAGATGTAGGCGCCGAAGCTGAAACCGGCCAGCCACAGGGCGTGCTGCGGATATTGCGCGCGGGCCCAGGCGATCACGGCGCGCAGGTCGTCGACTTCGCCCGCGCCGTCGTCGAACGTGCCTTCGGATTGTCCGATCCCGCGGAAATTGAAACGCACGCTGATGGCGCCGCATTCGCGCAGCGCACGTGCGGTCATCGTCACCACCTTGTTGTGCATGGTGCCGCCCTCGGTCGGCAGCGGGTGGCAGACGATCGCGAGCACGGGCAGCGACGGGACGTCGGCTTCGGGCAGGTCGAGCGCGACCTCGAGCCGACCGGCGGGACCGTCCAGCAGCACGCCCTGGTCGGCGGCGGCGGGCTTGGCGCTTGGCGGTGGGGCGGGCGTGGTCATGCGCGGATCATGCCTCAGGCCCGTGCCTCAAACCGCATGTCTCGAACCCCCCTGTCCCAGCATCATGGCGCGCCACGCAAGGTGAAGCCGAGCAGCAGCGGATCGTGGTCGGAGCTTCCCCAAGGCCCGACACTGCCGGCGCGATAACCGCTGCTGGCCGGTTCGTCGGCGTTGACGTGCCATTCCGCGGCGCCGGACAGGCGTTCGGCCAGCGCGAGGCTGAGCAAGGCGTGGTCAAGGCGACCAGCCTGGGAATCGAAGACGTAGCTGTAGGGATCGACGACGTTGGCTGCTTTTAGCGCATCGATCCAGCCGGCGGCGAGCAGCACACGGACCGGGTCTTCCTGCGCATAGGCGTTCATATCGCCGACAATCAGCGATAGATCACTACCTGATCGCGTCGGATCGGTGCCCAGCCAAGCGTCCAGCTGTTGCGCGGACGCGGTGCGCAGCGCATTCCAGCAGGCCTGGCCATCATGCTGGTCCAGATCGGCGCCGGTCGCTTCCGAACAGCCCTTGGACTTGAAGTGGTTGGCGACCACGGTGAAAACCGGGCCGCTGCCGGCCCTGAAGGTCTGCGCGAG
>JAKFFJ010000064.1:0-86688 GCA_036675265.1 Luteimonas sp. | reverse complement strand
GTCGGCCACGGCCGCGCCGACAAGATCCGCATCGTCAAGTTCCGCCGCCGCAAGCACCATCGCAAGCAGATGGGCCACCGGCAGCACTACACCGAAATCGAGATCACCGGCATTGCCGGTGGCAAGAAGTAAGGAGACGCAGTCATGGCACATAAAAAGGGCGTAGGTTCCTCGCGCAACGGCCGCGACTCCAACCCGAAGTACCTGGGCGTGAAGCTGTACGGTGGCCAGGCCGTCGAGGCCGGCAACATCATCGTGCGCCAGCGCGGTACCCAGTTCCATCCGGGCAGCGGCGTCGGCCTGGGTCGCGACCACACCCTGTTCGCGCTGGTCGACGGCAAGGTCGAGTTCGCGACCAAGGGCCCGAAGAAGCGCCGCATGGTCAGCGTGGTCGGCGCGGAGTAACTTCCGCCCGCTGCGCGCTGTTCGAGAGGCCCCGCCACGGCGGGGCTTTTCATTTCCGGGCGTCATCCCGCCTTTTCACCGTCATTCCCGCGAAGGCGGGAATCCACGCCCGATCCTGTCAAAATGGATTCCCGCCTGCGCGGGAATGACGCACCGGACTGCCCATGAAACTCGTCGACGAAGCCGAAATCACCGTCCGCGCCGGAAACGGCGGCAACGGCTGCGTGGGATTCCGGCGCGAGAAGTTCATCCCGCTGGGCGGCCCCGACGGTGGCGACGGCGGCGACGGCGGCGACGTGTGGCTGGAAGCCGACGAGAACCTCAACACCCTGGTCGACTTCCGCCACCAGCGCATCTTCAAGGCCCAGCGTGGCGAGAACGGCATGGGCAGCCAGCGATACGGCAAGGGCGGAGAAGACGCCGTCATCCGCGTGCCGGTCGGCACCGTGGTGACCAACGTCGCCACCGACGAGGTCATCGGCGACATGACCCGCCACGGCGAGCGGCTGCTGGTCGCGCGCGGCGGCAAGGGCGGGCTCGGCAACATGCACTTCAAGAGTTCGACCAACCGCACGCCGCGGCAGTCGACCTCGGGCGGGGAGGGCGAGGAGCGCACGCTCCAGCTGGAGCTGAAGCTGCTGGCCGACGTCGGCCTGCTCGGCTTCCCCAACGCGGGCAAGTCCACGTTCGTGCGCGCGGTGTCCGCGGCGACGCCGAAGGTCGCCGACTATCCGTTCACCACGCTCTATCCGAACCTCGGCGTGGTCAGCGTCGAGCTGGGCCGCAGCTTCGTGATCGCCGACATCCCGGGCCTGATCGAAGGCGCGGCCGAAGGCGCCGGGCTGGGCGCGCAGTTCCTGCGCCACCTGCAGCGCACGCGGTTGCTGCTGCACCTGGTGGACATCGCGCCGCTTTCGTACGAGGGCGACGGCGTCGAGGCGCCGATGTCGCCCGTGGCGCAGGTGCGCGCGCTGGAACGCGAACTGGAGCGGCACGATCCGGCGCTGCTGGACAAGCCGCGCTGGCTGGTGCTCAACAAGGCCGACCTGTTGCCGCCGGACGAGGCGCAGGCGCTCGCCAGGTCGATCGTGGCCGAACTCGGGTGGACCGGCCCGTGGCACCTGGTATCGGCGATCGGGCGCGACGGCACCTGGCCGATCATGCTGGAGGTGCAGGCACACCTGGACCGGATGCGGGCGGAGGAACTGGAAGCAGCCGAGGACAACGAGTGAGTGTGGGAGCCGCCCCGGCGGCGAAGCATTTCGCCGAGGGCATTCGCCGCCATGGCGGCTCCCACAGGTTTCGGCCGGGCAACAAAAAACCCGGCCTGGGCCGGGTTTTAGGTCACCGCCTGGCAGGTGCCTCAGGCGGCTTGCTGCAGCGCGTTGATGCGCGCGCTCAGGCGGCTCTTGTGGCGGGCGGCCTTGTTGCGGTGGATCAGGCCACGCGCGCTGTAGCGGTCGAGGATCGGCTGGGCGACGTCGAACGCGGCCTTGGCACCGGTGGCGTCATTGGCGTCGAGCGCCTTGAGCACCTTCTTGACGGCGGTGCGCAGCATCGAGCGCTGGCTGGCGTTGCGGGCATTGCGCACGACAGTCTGCTTGGCGCGCTTCTTGGCGGACTTGATGTTGGCCACGAATGGGATCCTGGTAGAAAAAGCTTCGGTAGACAGGAAAGTATGGGCATTTCAGGCGCTTGCGTCAACCCGGGGACCGCCCCTTGAGCAGCCCGCCCGTCAGCCGCGGGCCGGGCCTGCTGCGCTCCGGGGCCGTGTTCAGCGCCATGACCCTGCTGTCCCGCCTGGCCGGGTTTGCCAGGGACATGCTCCAGGCCCGGCTGTTCGGCGTGTCGGCGGCCATGGATGCCTTCGTGGTGGCCTACCGGATCCCGAACTACCTGCGGCGGATCTTCGCCGAGGGCTCGATGCAGATGGCCTTCGTGCCGGTCTTCAACGAGTTGCGGCAGCGCGGCGACAAGGCCGCGCTCCGGGACTTCCTGGACCACATGGCGGGTGCCCTGTGCGCGGTGGTGCTGGTGGTCGTCGCCGTTGGGATGCTGGCCGCCCCGCTGGTCGCGGGCCTGTTCGCGCCGGGGTCGCTGGACGAGCCCTTCAAGCTCGACCTGATCACGCTGATGCTGCGGATCACCTTCCCGTACCTGTTCTTCATCTCCCTGATGGCGCTGGTCGCCTCGGTGCTGAACAGTTTCGGCAAGTTCGCGCTCCCGGCGGTGACGCCCGTCCTGCACAACGTCACGGTCATCGCCGCGATGTTCCTGCTGGCCCCGCGCCTGGACGTCCCGCCGGTGGCGCTGGCCTGGGGCGTGCTGGCGGCCGGCGTCATCCAGCTCGTGGTGCTCTGGCCGGCGCTCGGGCGCCTGGGCCTGCGCCCCAGGTTCAAGGCGGGGTTCCGTCATCCGGACGTGCGCCGCGTGGCGAAACTGATGGGGCCGACGCTCGTTTCCTCGTCGGTGGCGCAGCTGAACCTGCTGGTGGGGACGGTGTTCGCCTCGCTGCTGGTGACCGGCAGCCAGACGTGGCTCTACCTGTCGGACCGGCTGGTGGAGTTCCCGCTCGGGCTGTTCGGCGTGGCGATCGGCACGGTGATCCTGCCGCACCTGTCGCGCCGCCACGCGGACAGCGACACCGAGGCGTATTCGCACACGCTGGACTGGGCGATGCGGATGGCGCTGCTGCTTGGCGTCCCGGCGGGGCTCGGCCTCATCCTGCTGGCTGGCCCGCTGACCGCCACCATCTACCAGTACGGCGAGTTCACCGCCTTCGACACGCGCATGGCCGCGATCAGCCTGTCGGCGATGGCCGTCGGCGTGCCGGCCTTCATGCTGAGCAAAGTGCTGATGCCGGCGTTCTACGCGCGCCAGGACACGAAGACGCCGATGCGTGCGGCGCTCTGGACCATCGCCGCCAACGTGCTGCTGACCGTCGCCATCACCACGCCGTTGTGGCTGGGCGGCATCGAGGGCGCGCATGGCGGCATCGCGCTGGCGACGGGGCTGGCCGGGATCTTCAATGCGTGGCTGCTGTGGCGCTACGTGCGACGCGCCGGGCTGCACGCGCCCCGGCCGGGATGGGGCGTGCTGGCCCTGCGGCTGGGCGCGGCCTGCGTCGTGCTCGCGGCGGTGGTGCTGGCGATGCGCGGCTGGGTGGGCGACTTCCGTGCGCTGGACGGCTGGTGGCGGGTGTCCTGGCTGCTGGCGACCGTCGGCGCGGGCGTGGTGGCCTACGTGGCGACGCTGTGGGTGGCGGGCATGCGACCGGGCGACCTGAGGGAACATTGAGCGCCGCTATACTTCGGGGTCGCCTCGGACCCCCCGCCTTGACCGTTCCCGCCACCCCGACCTGCACGCTGTTCCGCGACCTCGACGGCCCGCGCCTGTGCCGTGGCGGCAGCGTCGTGTGCATCGGCGCGTTCGACGGGCTGCATCGGGGGCACCAGGCACTGGTCCGGCGGACCGTCGAGCGCGCCCGCGTGCTCGGCGTGCCTGCGGTGGCCATCAGTTTCGAGCCCCTGCCGCGCGAATATTTCGCCACCGGCGCGAAGCCCCCGCGCCTGACCCTGGCCCGGGCGAAACTTGAAGGCCTGCGCGCGCTCGGCATCGACCTCGTCGGGTTGCTCCGCTTCGACAAGGCACTGGTGTCGATGTCCGCCGAAGACTTCGTGCGCACGGTGCTGGTCGAGCGACTGGGCGCGCGCGAGGTCTGGGTCGGGCCCGGCTTCCGCTTCGGCAAGGACCGCGCCGGCGACATCGCGCTGCTGCGCGCGCTGGGCGGGATCCACGGATTCACCGCGGGGGAAGTCGAGCCGGTGATGGACGGCGGCGAACGCGTCTCCAGCACCCGCATCCGCGCCGCACTGGCGGCCGGCGATTTCGAGGCGGCCGAACGCCTGCTCGGCCGGCCCTACGCCATCGACGGCCGCGTCGTGCATGGCCGCCAGCTCGGGCGCGCGCTGGGCTATCCCACCGCCAACCTGCGCCATGCCCGCCGCACGCCTGCGCTCTGCGGCATCTTCGCCGGACGCGTGCACGGCGTCGGCGCGGACGCCTGGCCGTCGGTCGTGAGCTTCGGCACCCGGCCGACGGTCGACGGCACCGAGCCCCTGCTCGAGGCCCACCTGTTCGATTTCCGCGGCGACCTCTACGGGCAACGCATCGCGGTGGAGTTCGTCGCCCGCCTGCGCGACGAGGAAAAGTTCGACGGCCTGCCCGCGCTTGTCGCACAGATGCATCGCGACGCCGCCGCCGCGCGCGTGGCGCTCAGGCAAGCGTCCATGACCGGCGCCCCCCATCCACCGACACAGGCCACCGCGTGACCCAGGACCAGGACGCCAACCGCTACAAGGCCACGATCCACCTGCCGGCCACCGAGTTCCCCATGCGCGGCGACCTGCCGAAGCGCGAGCCGGAAACGCTGGCGCGCTGGGAGGCCGAAGGGCTGTACGCGCGACTCCGCGAGCACGTGCGCGGGCGTCCGTCCTTCGTGCTGCACGACGGCCCGCCGTACGCCAATGGCGCGATCCACATCGGCCACGCGGTCAACAAGGTGCTCAAGGACATGGTGGTGAAGTCGAAGCTGATGGCCGGCTTCGATGCGCCCTACGTGCCCGGCTGGGACTGCCACGGGTTGCCGATCGAGCTGGTGGTCGAGAAGAAGTTCGGCAAGGTCGGTCAGAAGCTCGACGCCGCGCAGTTCCGCGCGAAATGCCGCGAATACGCCGGCGAACAGATCGACGCGCAGCGCCGCGACTTCAAGCGCCTGGGCGTGGTGGGCGACTGGGACAACCCGTATCGCAGCATGGACTTCCGCTTCGAGGCGGACATGCTGCGCGCGCTGGCGAAGATCATCGAGCGCGGCCACCTGGCGCGCGGCGTGAAGCCGGTGCACTGGTGCTTCGACTGCGGCTCCGCGCTGGCGGAAGCGGAGATCGAGTACGCGGACAAGCGTTCGCCGGCGGTCGACGTCGCGTACCTGGCACAGGCGCCACGCGAGCTCGCCGCGGCGTTCGGCGTCGACCTGCCCGAAGGGGCCGACGTCGCGGTTCCGATCTGGACCACGACGCCGTGGACGCTGCCGGCGAGCCTGGCCGTCGCGCTGGGTCCGGAGCTGGAATACCTGCTGGTCGAAGGGCCGCCTGTGGGAGCCGGCCCCCACAAGAGCGGGCGCCGGTGGCTCGTGGTTGCCGAAGCCTTGGCGGGGGTTGCGTTGCGGCGCTATGGCGTGGACGAGGTCGTGGTGCATGGGCGTGCAACGGGTGCGCCGCTCGAAGGTGCGCTATTGCGCCACCCGTTCTGGCCTGGCCGCGACATCCCGCTGGTGCTCGGCGAGCACGTCAGCGCCGAGGAAGGCACCGGCGCCGTGCACACCGCACCGGGGCATGGCCAGGAGGATTTCGCGGTGGGGCAGGTGTACGGCTTCATCGACAGGTTCGAACCGGCGGTGCTCAACCCGGTCGATGCGCGGGGCGTGTACCTGCCGTCGACGCCGCCGATCCCTGGTGCGTCGAGCGCGACACCGCTCGCCGGCGTGCACATCTGGAAAGCCAACGACCTCATCGTCGAGGCGCTGCGCGATGTCGGCGCGTTGCTCGCGTTCGCGCCGCTCGACCACAGCTATCCGCATTGCTGGCGGCACAAGACGCCGGTGGCGTTCCGTGCCACGCCGCAGTGGTTCATCTCGATGTCGAAGCGGTCCCTGCGCCATGACGCGCTGGCCGCCATCGAGAACGTCGACTTCGTGCCCGACTGGGGCCGTGCCCGCATGGCCGGCATGGTGGAAGGCCGCCCGGACTGGACGATCTCGCGCCAGCGCTTCTGGGGCGTGCCGATCGCGCTGTTCATCCATCGCGAGACCGGCGAGCCGCATCCCGATTCGCCCGCGTTGATGCGCAAGGTCGCAGAGCGCGTCGAGCGCGAAGGTGCCGACGCCTGGTACGCGCTGGACCCGGCCGACGTGCTTGGCGCGGACGCCGCCAATTACGACAAGGTCGGTGACATCCTCGACGTCTGGTTCGACTCCGGCACCACGCACTACTGCGTGCTCGAGCAGCGCCCGGAAGACGGCCTGCGCAAGCCGGCCGACCTGTACCTGGAAGGCTCGGACCAGCATCGCGGCTGGTTCCAGTCCTCGCTGCTGACCGGCGTGGCGATGGACGGCGCGGCCCCCTACAGGCAGGTGCTGACGCATGGCTTCGCGGTCGATGCGCAGGGCAAGAAGATGTCCAAGTCGCTCGGCAACGTGGTCGAGCCGCAGAAGGTCATCGATGCCATGGGCGCGGACGTGCTGCGGCTGTGGATCGCCGCCACCGACTACCGGAACGAGATGTCGGTTTCGGACGAGATCCTCAAGCGCAGCGGCGACCTGTACCGGCGCATGCGCAACACCGCGCGCTTCCTGCTGGGCAACCTGCACGGCTTCGATCCGGCGCGCGACCTGCGCCCGCTGGACGACATGGTCGCGCTCGACCGCTGGATCATCGGCCGCGCGCACGAGCTGCAGCAGGCGATCGCCGAAGCCTACGCGCGCTACGACTTCGCCGAAGTGGTGCAGCTGCTGGTGAACTTCTGCAGCGTGGACCTGGGCGCGCTGTACCTGGACGTCACCAAGGACCGGCTGTACACGATGCCGGAGGACTCGCGCGGGCGGCGCAGCGCGCAGTCGGCGATGTACCGCATCGCCGAGGCGTTCGTGCGCTGGATCGCGCCGATCCTGGCCTACACCGCGGACGAGATGTGGCGGCACATGCCGGCCCCGGCGGAGGGCCAGCGCGAGGGGAACGTCCTGTTCGCCACCTGGTACGAGGGCCTCGCGCCGCTGGGCGACGACGTGCCGCTGTCCCCGGCCGACTTCGACCGCCTGCTGGCGCTGCGCGAACAGGTGTCGCGCGTGCTCGAGCCCATGCGCGCGGCCGGCACGATCGGCGCGGCGCTGGAAGCGGAGATCACGGTGTCCTGTGGTCCCGGCGCGGACCTCGCGCGCCTGCAGCCGCTCGCCGGGGAACTGCGCTTCCTGCTGATCAGCGGCGACGTCACCGTGCAGCCCGGGGAGGGCAGCGAGCTGAAGGTCAGCGCCGCGCCTACCGACAAGCCGAAGTGCATCCGCTGCTGGCACCACCAGGCCAGCGTCGGGCGCATCGCCGCGCATCCGCAACTCTGCGCGCGCTGCGTCGGCAACATCGAAGGCCCGGGCGAGGACCGGCAGTACTTTTGATCCGTCGTCCCCGCGAAGGCGGGGACCCACCCACCCACCATGGATTCCCGCCTTCGCGGGAATGACGAGCCACCGAATGACGCGACATCCAAGACCCAATGCGCTCGCCTGGCTGGCCTTGTCGGCCGTGGTCCTCGTGCTGGACCAGTGGACCAAGTACTGGGTCCTCACCTCGCTCCCCGAATACCAGGCGATCCCGGTGATCGACGGATTCTGGAACTGGTACCGCACCTACAACACCGGTGCGGCCTTCAGCTTCCTCGCCGATGCCGGCGGCTGGCAGCAGTGGTTCTTCGCGGTGCTGGCCGCGGTGATCTGCACGGTGCTGGTGGTCTGGCTGCATCGCACGCCGCGGTCGGACTGGCGGACCGCGCTGCCGTTCGCCCTGGTCATCGGCGGTGCGGTCGGCAACGTCATCGACCGGCTGCGCTTCGGCCACGTGGTCGATTTCATCCAGTGGCACTGGCGCGACCACTACTGGCCCGCGTTCAACGTGGCCGATTCGGCGATCGTCGCCGGGGCCATCGGCATCGCCCTGTTCGGCCTGATCGGCGCCCGTACAGCGCCCCGGGACTAGAATTCGCGGCATGGACGTCCTGCTCGCCAATCCCCGTGGCTTCTGCGCCGGCGTCGACCGCGCGATCGAGATCGTCAAGCGCGCTCTGGAGACCCTGGGCGCGCCGATCTACGTGCGCCACGAGGTCGTGCACAACCGGTTCGTCGTGGAAGACCTGCGTGGGCGCGGCGCGATCTTCGTCGAGGAACTGGACGAGGTGCCCGACGGCGCCACCGTCATCTTTTCCGCGCACGGCGTCTCCCAGGCCGTACGCGGGGAAGCCGCCCGCCGCGCGCTGAAGGTGTTCGACGCCACCTGCCCGCTGGTGACCAAGGTCCACCTGGAAGTCGCGCGCCAGTGCCGCGCCGGCCGCGACATGGTGCTCGTCGGCCATGCCGGGCACCCGGAAGTCGAGGGCACGATGGGGCAGTGGAATGCCCAGCACGGCAATGGCCGGATCTACCTGGTCGAGGACCTGGACGACGTCGCCGCGCTGCAGGTATCGCAGCCGCAGAACATCGCGTACACCACGCAGACGACCCTCTCGGTCGATGACACGCGCAGCATCATCGGTGCCTTGCAGGCCCGTTTCCCCGCGATCCAGGGCCCCAAGAACGACGACATCTGCTACGCCACCCAGAATCGCCAGGACGCGGTGCGCGTGCTCGCCCGCGAATGCGACCTGGTGCTGGTGGTGGGCTCGCCCAACAGCTCCAACTCCAACCGCCTGCGGGAACTGGCCGAGCGCGACGGCGTGGCGGCCTACCTCGTCGATGGCGCCGACGAGATCGACCCGGCCTGGCTGGCCGGACGCAACCGGATCGGCGTGACGGCCGGCGCGTCGGCGCCCGACGTGCTGGTGCAGGGGGTCCTGGATCGCCTGCGGACCCTGGGCGGCGGGGAGGCCCGGGAGCTGGCCGGTGAACCCGAGAACATGGTCTTCGCCCTGCCGCGGGAACTGCGGGTGCAGTTGGTCGACTGACCCGCTAGAATCCTCACCCTTCGCCGGAGTAGCTCAGTTGGTAGAGCGGCGCATTCGTAATGCGTAGGTCGTAGGTTCGATTCCTATCTCCGGCAAGCCCCCTCGAAGGCCCGCCACGCGCGGGCCTTCCGCTTGTTCGGGTTACTGCCCCTCCAGCAACCAGTGCACCCCGTCGTCCGTCCGCACCGCCCGCAGCGTCGCGCGGTCGTCGGCGGGCAACTGCCTGCGGATCATCTGCGCGATGTCGCGGATGACCGGGATCGACTCCACGAAGTACGAGTGCGCCATGATGCTGTCGTCGACGTTCGACGCGTCGATGGTGTCGATGCCCTCCACCACGACGATGCCGCCTCCGCTGTCCCCGGCCCGCGCGTAGCCGTGCACTTCCTTCGACGCCTGGAGCGCGAGGTCCTTGGACGAGGCATACAGGGTGACGCGCTCGCCGGCCTGCGCCAAAGCGGGCGCCAGCTGGTCGCGGAAGACATCCGCGTCGATGTCCGGGGCGGCCAGGATGATCTCGCGGAACCGGCCCTTGAGGTCGGGCCGTTCCAGCACGAGCTGCGCGAGCGCGCGCGTCAGCCCGCGGGTCCCCATGCTGTGCCCGACCAGGTACAGGTTTTCCGCGCCGGACCGTTCGGCGGCATCGACGATGAACTGCTTGATGTGTGGGGTGGCCCACTCGATGTTGGCCTCGTCGACGGTGTAGCCGGACAGGGACGCCTGCGACGGCCAGCTGAAGAAGATCGGCGCGCCGTCGAAGGACAGGTCGTAGGCCAGTTGCGCGGTGCGCCTGGCCGCGTCGGCGAACGCCACGTTGTAGCCGTGCACGAACAGGAAGGCGCTCTTGCCGCTGGATTGCTGCACGCGGGTGCGGAGCGATTTGAGGAAGGCGTCCCTGGGCTGCGGGATGGTCTCCAGCAGCACGACGTGCCGCGACGGATCCTCGCGGAACTCCAGGCGGAACACCGATGGCGCCTCGAGCTCCCCGCGCACGTGGCCGCGCGGGATGCTGACGAACGCCTGGCCGTAGGCCATCGGGCCGCGGCCGCCGGTGTACTTTTCGTCCTGGTCGACGGCGTGGAAGTCGGGTGCCGGCGCGCGGTCGGTTGCGTAGAAGACGCGCATCCGCGCGTAGTTCTTGTCCGGGTCCATGGGCGGGCGGGCCGCGGCCGGACGTGGCGACCGGGGCGGCGCGGCTGCGGAGCGGGATGCAGCGACACGCCTGGCGGCCTCGGCGGCAGCGCCCTGGCGCGCGGAAGCTTCGCGGCTGGCGGACGCGCGCGCCGCGGCCGCGCGTGCGGCAGCGACGGCTGCCGCCTCCGAAGGTGGCGCAGCGGGCGGCGGCGGGGCCGGAGGCGGCGGAGGGGGTGGCGGTGGCGGCGGCGGAGGTGGTGGCGGTGGCGGCGTGAGCGCCACCCCAGCCGCACTGGGTTCCGGCGACATCGGTGGCTGGGTCGCGCACCCCGCCAGGAACAGCAGGCATGCCGCCAGCAAGGCGTGTTTTCGCATGGTGGTGCCTTCCCCGGGAGTCCGACTGGAATCTAGGCGGGCTTCCGACCCCGCGCAAGCCGTCTCCGCGATTGCGACGGGCCGGCGCTAGAGTGGACGCTCGTATCGGGGGTTCGATGGCCGGGAAAGTGACAGCAAAGGCAAAGGTCGCGTACGTCTGCAGCGAATGCGGCGGGGACCATCCGAAGTGGCAGGGCCAGTGCGCGGATTGCGGCGCCTGGGACACGCTGTCGGAATTCGTCGTCGAGCCCGCCGCCGCGCGCAGCGTCGCGTCCACGCGGCGTGCGGGCTGGACCGGCAAGGCCGATGCACCACAGGTGATGGCGCTGGCCGATGTCCGCCACCAGGAGGACGCGCGGGTCTCCACCGGCATTGCGGAGTTCGACCGCGTGCTCGGCGGCGGCCTGGTCGAGGGCGCGGTGGTGCTGGTCGGCGGCGATCCCGGCATCGGCAAGTCGACGCTGCTGCTGCAGGCGGTCGCGCGCATGGCCGCCACGCTGCCGGGGCTCTACGTCACCGGCGAGGAGTCGCTGGCCCAGGTCGCGGGACGGGCGTCGCGGCTCGGGCTTCCGCTGGTGGGCGTCAACGCGCTGGCGGAGACCTCGGTCGAGAAGATCCTCGGCCACGCCTCGGCCACCCAGCCGCGCCTGATCGTCGCCGACTCGGTGCAGACGCTCTGGACCGAATCGCTCGCCGCCGCGCCCGGATCGGTCGGCCAGGTGCGCGAATCCGCGGCGCGCCTGGTGCGCTACGCGAAGGAGACCGGCACCGCCGTGTTCCTCGTCGGCCACGTCACCAAGGAGGGCGGCATCGCCGGCCCGCGCGTGCTCGAGCACATGGTCGACGCGGTGCTGTACTTCGAGGGCGAGTCCGGCTCGCGGTTCCGGGTGCTGCGCGCGTTCAAGAACCGCTTCGGCGCAGTCAACGAACTGGGCGTGTTCGCGATGGGCGAGCAGGGGTTGAAGGAAGTGCCCAACCCGTCGGCGATCTTCCTGTCGGGCGGCAGCCTGCGCCAGCCCGGGAGCTGCGTCACCGTCACCCGCGAGGGCACGCGGCCGCTGCTGGTCGAGGTGCAGGCGCTGGTCGATTCGTCGCCCCTGTCGAACCCGCGCCGCGTCGCGGTGGGCCTGGAAGGCAACCGCCTCGCCATGCTGCTGGCAGTGCTGCACCGGCATGCCGGCGTGGCCACGGGCGACCAGGACGTCTTCGTCAATGTCGTCGGCGGCATCCGGTTGCAGGAAACGGCTGCGGACCTGCCCGTGCTCCTGGCCGTGCTGTCCTCGTTGCGCGACCAGCCGTTGCCGGACAAGACGATCGCGTTCGGCGAAGTCGGCCTGTCGGGCGAGATCCGCCCGGTGCCGAACGGCGAGGAGCGCCTGAAGGAAGCGGCCACGCACGGCTTCAAGCGCGCGATCGTGCCGCGGGCGAACGCACCGAAGGGCGGGGTGGTGAAGGGAATGGAGATCGTTGCGGTGGAGCGGCTGGCGGACGCGATCGACGCGATCTGATCCTGCGTGGTCGCGGCTGGCGCCCCTCCTACGCGCGCTGCAGCACCAGCTCCAGCACGAACTTGCTGCCGAAGAACGCGACGACCAGCAGGGCCATCGCCACCAGCGTCCAGCGCACCGCCGTCGTCCCGCGCCAGCCGCGACGCCAGTGCCCGAGCAGCAGCACGCCGAACGCCAGCCACGACAGCACGCTGAACACCGTCTTGTGCGCGAGGTGCTGGGCGAACATGTCGTGCACGAACAGCGCGCCGGTCAGCAGCGTGGCGCTGAGCAGCACGAAGCCCACGGCGATGGTGCGGAACAGCAGCGATTCGAGTTCGGTCAGCGGCGGCAACGCCCGCAGCCAGCGGTGGTAGTCGCGACGGCGCAGCGCGCGTTCCTGCATCCAGAGCATCACGGCCAGCAACGCGGCGACCGCCAGCGTGGCGTAGGCAAGCAACGCGCACCAGGCGTGCAGCTGCAGGCGCCAGTCGCCCACGGGCGTGGCCGTGCTCGCGGTGGTGGCATCACCCAGCAAGGTGGCGGCGGCCAGCGGGAAGACCACCACGCCCAGCGCCCGCATCCGCCCCGAAGCGCCGTACAGCGCCGTCAGGGCCGCCATGCCCAGGCCGACCAGCGACAGCGCGGCGAAGAAATGCAGGTCCGCGGCCCTGGCCACCTGCCAGTCGCGCGCGTGGTGCGCGGCGTGCAGGACGACGCCAATGACGGCCGCCAGCAGCCAGCCCCGGGTCGCCGGGGTGCCACGCGCGACCTGTGCCACCAGCAGCCCGGCGGCGAGCACGTACAGCGCTGAGGCGACGGCAACGATCGTCATCGATTCAGTTTGGCACAGGGCCGGGGCACCCGGCGCGGTTGGTAGAATGCGCGGCTGCCTTCCGCCGACACCAGGTCCACGTCCCGATGTTCGAATCCCTCACCCAGCGCCTGTCCGGCACCATCGAGCGCCTGCGCGGCCGCGGCCGCCTGACCGAGGAGAACATCCGCGAGGCGACGCGCGAGGTGCGCATCGCGTTGCTCGAGGCCGACGTCGCGCTGCCGGTCGTCCAGGCCCTGATCGAGCGGATCAAGGTGCGCGCGGTCGGCCAGGAAGTCCTGAAGTCGCTGACCCCCGGCCAGGCCCTGGTCAAGGTCGTGCGCGACGAACTGGCCACGGTGATGGGTTCGCAGGCCAGCGAGCTCGACCTCAACGTGCCGGCGCCGGCGGTCATCCTGATGGCCGGCCTGCAGGGCGCGGGCAAGACGACCACGGTCGGCAAGCTGGCACGCCACCTGAAGGAGCGCCGCAAGAAGAAGGTCATGGTCGTGTCCGCCGACGTCTACCGGCCCGCCGCGATCGAGCAGCTGCAGACGCTGGCCGGGCAGGTCGGCGCGCAGTTCCACCCGTCCACCGCCGGGCAGGCGCCCGAAGCCATCGTCCGGGCCGCGATCGACGACGCCCGCAAGTCGCATGTCGACGTGCTGATCGTCGACACCGCCGGCCGGACCAGCATCGACGACGCGATGATGGCCGAGATCAAGGCGCTGCACGCCGTCGCGAACCCGGTCGAGACCCTGTTCGTCGTCGATGCGATGACCGGCCAGGATGCCGCGACCACGGCGAAGCACTTCAGCGAGGCGTTGCCGCTCACCGGCGTGGTGCTGACCAAGACCGACGGCGACGCGCGCGGCGGCGCGGCGCTGTCGGTGCGCTACGTCACCGGCCGTCCGATCAAGTTCATCGGCACCGGGGAGAAGGTCGACGGGCTGGACGTGTTCCACCCCGAGCGCGTGGCCAGCCGCATCCTCGACATGGGCGATGTGCTGTCGCTGGTCGAACAGGTCGAGCAGCAGGTCGACAAGGACAAGGCCACGAAGCTCGCCGAGAAGGTGGCCAGGGGCAAGAAGTTCAACCTCGAGGACATGCGCGACCAGCTCGAGCAGATGCAGGGCATGGGGGGCATCTCGGGTCTGCTCGACAAGATGCCGGGCGTCGGCAGGATCCCGGACGCGGTGAAGAACCAGGTCACCGGCAAGGAAGTGCCGCGCCAGATCGCGATCATCAATTCGATGACCCCGCGCGAGCGGCGCAACCCGGCGCTGCTGAACGGCTCCCGGCGGGCCCGGATCGCCCGCGGCTCCGGCACCACCCCGGCCGACGTCAACCGCCTCCTGAAGTCCTACCAGCAGATGGAAAAGATGATGGCCAAGTTCGGCAAGGGCGGCATGAAGGGGATGATGCGGGGCATGCAGGGCATGATGGGCGGCCGCGGCGGCATGCCGTTCAGGTAAGCGGCCGTCATCCCCGCGAAGGCGGGGATCCAGTCCCCGGATGCGCCATGGATTCCCGCCTTCGCGGGAATGACAGTGCCCTGCGGATGCCCTACAATTGCCGGCTTACCTCGGCATCCAGCCGACTGGGCAACACAGGAAAGCAGCAATGGTCACCATCCGCCTGACCCGTGGCGGCGCCAAGAAGCGCCCCTTCTACCACATCATCGTCACCGACAGCCGCGCCGCGCGCGACGGCCGCAACATCGAGCGCCTGGGTTACTACAACCCCGTCGCCGCCGGTGCCGAGAAACGCGTCGAGTTCAACACCGAGCGCGCGGACTACTGGGTCAGCAAGGGTGCGCAGATGAGCGACAAGGTGCGCAACCTGTACAAGGAAGCCAGCGCGGCTTCCGCGTCCGCGGCGCCCGCCGCCGCCTGATGCCGCGGTCGCGCCTGCGCGCGACCGGCCGCCCGCGATGAACGACGAAGCGCGTCCGCGCATGGTCCTGCTGGGCCGCGTGCTGGGCGCGTTCGGCGTGCGCGGCGAACTGAAGGTCGACTCGTTCACCGACCCGGTGGGCGCGATCCTGCAGTACCGCCCCTGGGTCCTGCGCGATGCGCGCGGCGCCGAGCGCACGCTGGACGGCGTGCGCGGGCGCGAGACCACAAAGGGCGTCGTCGCCAGCCTGCCCGGCGTCGACGACCGCGACGCCGCGGAGGCGCTGCGCGGCACCGAAATCCTGGTGCCCCGCGCCGCGCTGCCGCCGCCGGGCCCGGACGAGTACTACTGGATCGACCTGGAGGGCCTGCGCGTGGTGACGCTCGAGGGCGCCGACCTGGGGACGGTCTCGCACCTGCTCGCCACCGGCGCCAACGACGTGCTGGTGGTGCAGGGCGACCGCGAGCGGATGCTGCCGTTCGTGCAGCCGCAGTTCGTGAAGACCGTGGATTTCGCATCGCGCACGATTACGGTCGACTGGGATCCTGGTTTCTGATCGCGGCTTACGCCCCTCCTACTTACGCCGCTCCTACGGGTTTCTCCATGCGCATCGACGTCGTCTCGCTGTTCCCCGGATTCGTCGCGCAGTGCGCGGCGTTCGGCGTGACCGGTCGGGCGGTCGAGCGCGGCCTGCTGTCGCTGCACGGCTGGAATCCCCGGGACCATGCCGAAGGCAACTACCGGAAAGTCGACGACCGCACGTTCGGCGGTGGTCCCGGGATGGTGATGATGGTCGAGCCGCTGCTGGCCTGCCTGCAGGCCGTCCGCGAGGCCGATCCGGCACCGGCCCGGGTCGTCTACCTGACCCCCCAGGGCGCGCGCCTGGACCAGGCGAAGGTGCGGGAGCTGGCCACGCGCGAGCGCCTGGTGCTGCTGTGCGGCCGCTACGAAGGGATCGACGAGCGCCTGGTGCAGGCCGAGGTGGACGAGGAACTGTCGATTGGCGACTACGTGCTGTCCGGGGGCGAACCCGCGGCGGCCGTCGTGGTCGACGCGGTGGCCCGGCTCCAGCCCGGGGCCCTGAACGATGCCGAGTCCGCCGTCCAGGACAGCTTCGAGGACGGGCTGCTGGACTGCCCGCACTACACGCGGCCCGTCTCGCACCCGCTGGGCGACGTGCCGCCGGTGCTGTTGTCCGGGAACCACGCGGAGATCGCCCGCTGGCGGCGCCAGCAGGCACTGGGCCGGACCTGGCTGCGACGCCCGGACCTGCTGGCCGCCCTGGCGCTGTCCGACGCAGACAAGGCGCTGCTGGAAGCGTTCCGGCGGGCGTTAAGTCCCTAGCCATGCAGGGAAATTTGCCGCTATAATGCGCGGCTTCGCTTCACGCTCCACCCCTGCCAGGACGCGGGTCCACGTGCACTCGCGCCACAACCACACCAACAGGCAAGCCACACAGGCGTCCCCATGAACAAGCCCTCGATCCACACCCTCGTCCAGGAATTCGAATCCGCGCAGGTCACGCGCCAGCTGCCCGAGTTCGGCCCTGGCGACACCGTCGTCGTCAACGTCAAGGTCAAGGAAGGCAACCGCGAGCGCATCCAGGCCTACGAAGGCGTGGTCATCGCGCGCAAGGAAGGCGGCCTCAACTCGGCGTTCACCGTCCGCAAGATCTCGCACGGCTTCGGCGTCGAGCGCGTGTTCCAGAGCCACAGCGCCGCGATCGATTCGGTCGAGGTGAAGCGCCGCGGCAAGGTCCGCGCCGGCAAGCTGTACTACCTGCGTGGCCTGGAAGGCAAGAAGGCGCGCATCCGGGAAGACCTGGCCGGCAACGCCCGCGCCAAGGCCGAAGCCGCCGCCGCGGAGTGATCCTTCGCGCCTGACCGGGCGCGCAACGGCTGCAGACGACCACGGTCGCCACGCCCCCGGGGGCATGGCGGCCGTTTTCGTTTGCGGGGATTGGTGCCAGCATGGACGCATGGCCCGACCCCAGACGCCATGGCGCGCCCGCGTGCTGCTTGCCAGCCTGCTGGCCGCGGGCGCGCCGGGGATGGCCGCGGAAGACGGCGCCGCGACGTTTGCGGAGCCGTCGCCGCTCGCGACGTCGCTCGAACTCGCGCGGCGCACGCAGACGCCCATCACCTTCGACCGGCTGCAGCGTTTCCTCGCGACCGGGGAGGTGTCCGTCCCCGCGCAACCGGTGGTGGTCGGCGAGGCGCAATACGACGTCACCCTGCCGCGCACGCCGCCCCCGGGCGGGCGTTACGCGCTGCTCGTCTGGATCTCGCCGCACGAGCGCGATCCGGCGCCGCGCGCCTGGCGCGATGCGCTCGACCGGCACGGCATGATCCTGGTGTCGGCCCGCCGCGGCGGCAACGACCAGGGCACACTGGAGCGACGGCTGCCGCTGGCATTGCATGCCGCCCACAACCTCGTGCGCCTGCATGGCATCGATCCCTCGCGCGTGTACGCCGGCGGGTTCTCCGGCGGCGCGCGCGCCGCGCTGCGGCTGGCGATCGGCTACCCCGACGTCTTCCGCGGCGCACTGCTCGGCGCCGGCAGCGACCCGCTCGGGGGCGAGGCCATGTCGCCGCCGCCGGCGGACCTGCTGGCGCTGTTGCAGGAGCGTGGCCGGCTGGTGTGGGTCACCGGGGCGCGCGACCTGCCCAACCGGCGGATGGAAGGCATCAGCCGGACATCGATGGCGGCGCATTGCATCCAGGGCCTGCACAGCGTGCCGATGGGTGGCGCCGAGCACGCGCCACCGGACCGGCGGAGTTTCGCGAAGGCGCTCGACGCGCTCGATCCGCCGGCGGCACCCGCTGCGTCCGCGGAAAGCCTGGCCGCCTGCCGGGCAACCCTGTCCACGCAAGTCGACGCCGCCCTGGCGGAAGTCGATGCATTGGTCGCGGCCGGCGACATCGATGGGGCGGGCGAGCGTCTCGCCGCACTGGACCTGCGCTGGGGCGGTCTGGCCGCGCCGCGCAGCGTCGAACTGGCGCGCCGCCTGGCGGCGTTGCGCGGGGGCAACGCGGGGGTGGCTGCCGATGCCCGCTGACATCCCCGCGGCCAGCGTGCGCCTGGACCTCTGGCTGTGGGCCGCGCGCTTCCACAAGACGCGCGGCCTGGCGCGGCAGGCGATCGAGGGCGGCAAGGTGGAAGTCGGCGGGCAGCGCGCCAAGCCCGCGCGATCGGTGCGCGTCGGCGATGCGCTGCGCATCGACAAGGCCGGAGAGGTGTTCGAAGTGGAAGTGCGCGGGCTCAGCGAGAAGCGCGGACCGGCGACTGTCGCGCGCACGCTGTACGAGGAGTCCGAGTCATCGCGGAAGGCGCGCGATGAATTGCGGGCGACGCGCGCGGCCGAACGCGCCGGTTACCGTGCCCCTGAAGGGAAGCCAGACAAACGTGCCCGCAGGTTGATCCGCGCCCTCGGCGACATCGACGCCCTTTGATTTTCGTCATCCCCGCGAAGGCGGGGATGACGGTGGAATCAACCCAGGGACTTCAGCCGGTACAGCGCCTCCAGCGCCTGCTTCGGTGTCAGCTCGTCGGGATCCAGGGAGGCCAGCGCCTCGAGTGCCGCGTGGTTCGGCGCGAACAGTCCGATCTGCCGCGGTGCGTCCAGCGCCTCGGCGGACATCGCCGGGCGCGGTGCATCGCGCCCTTGTGCCTCCAGCTCCGCAAGCCGCGCCCGCGCCCGCTTCACGACCTGCCGGGGCAGTCCCGCCAGCGCCGCGACCTGCAGGCCGAAGCTGCGGTCCGCCGGCCCGTCCTTGACCGTGTGCATGAACACCAGCGACTCGCCGCCCGCCCTGTCGTGGTGCTCCACCGCGTCCAGGTGCACGTTCGCGATGCCGCTGCCCGGTTCGGCCAGCGTGGTCAGTTCGAAGTAGTGCGTGGCGAACAGCGTGTAGCTGCGGTTGACCGAGGCCAGGTGCCGCGCGCACGCATCGGCGAGCGCCAGGCCGTCGTAGGTCGACGTGCCGCGGCCGATCTCGTCCATCAGCACCAGTGACTCGTCGGTGGCGTGGTGCAGGATGTAGCTGGTCTCGGCCATCTCGACCATGAAGGTCGATTGCCCGCGCGCCAGGTCGTCGCCGGCACCGATGCGGGTGAGGATCCGGTCGATCGGCCCGATCGTCGCGGCCGACGCCGGCACGAAGCTGCCGATGTGCGCCAGCAGCACGATCAGCGCGTTCTGGCGCATGTAGGTCGACTTGCCGCCCATGTTCGGGCCGGTGATCACCAGCATCCGCCGCCCGGCGTGGTCGGGCGCGCAATCGAGGACCAGGTCGTTGGGTTCGAACGGTTCCGCGCGCACGGCTTCGACCACGGGATGCCGGCCCCGTTCGATCCGGATGCCCGGGTGCGGCGACAGGTCCGGCCGGGACCAGTCCAGCCCCTGCGCGCGTTCGGCGAAGCAGGCCAGCACGTCCAGTTCCGCAAGGGCGGCCGCGCAGGTCCGCAGCGGCTCCAGCGCGCCGCCCAGTGCATCGAGCAGCTCCTCGTACAACTGCTTCTCGCGCGCCAGCGACCGCTCGCGCGCCGACAGCACCTTGTCCTCGAACGCCTTCAGTTCCTCCGTGATGTAGCGTTCGGCGCCGGTCAGCGTCTGCCTGCGCGTGTAATGCGTCGGCGCCTTCGCGGCCTGCGCCTTGCCGATCTCGATGAAGTAGCCATGCACGCGGTTGTAGCCGACCTTGAGCGATGCGATCCCGCTCGCCTCGCGCTCGCGCGCCTCCAGGTCGACCAGGAACCGGTCGGCGTGGGTCGACAGCGTTCGTAGTTCATCGAGTTCCGGGTCGAAGCCGTCGGCGAACACGCCCCCGTCCCGCGCCAGCACCGGCGGCTGCGGGACGATCGCGCGTGCCAGCAACGCGGCAAGTGCTTCGTGCTCGCCGCACGCCGCAGCGAGCGCCTGCAGCCGCGGCGAATCCACCGGCGCCAGCAACGCGCGCACCTCCGGCAGCAGCGCCAGGCCATCGCGCAGCGTGGACAGGTCGCGTGGCCGCGCACTGCGCAGGGCCACGCGCGACAGGATCCGCTCCAGGTCGCCCAGTGCGCGGAAGCATTCGCGCAGCGACGCCTCCACGCCAGTGCGGGCCAGCATGTCCACGGCATGGTGCCGCTCGCCCAGCACCCGCCGGTCGCGAAGCGGGCGATGCAGCCAGCGCCGCAGCTGCCGTCCGCCCATCGGCGTGATCGTCGAATCCAGCACGCCGAGCAGGGTGTTGCGCACGTCGCCGTCGACGCGCGAATCCAGCTCGAGGTGGCGTCGTGTCGCGGCATTCATCGCGATGGCCCCGTCGGACGCTTCGACCGCGACGCCGGTGAGGTGCGGCAGGCGCTGCTTCTGGGTCTCCTCCACGTAACCGAGCAGCGCGCCCGCGGCGGCGGTCGCCAGGGGCAGGTCCGCCAGGCCGAACCCGGTCAGGTCGTGGACGCCGAAGAACTGCAGCAGCTGCCGCCGTCCGGTGTCGGCGTCGAACAGCCACGGCGGCCGACGGCGCAGCCCGGTGCGCTGCTGCACGCACGCCGGCGTGCCCTCGTCGTCGGGGGCCAGCACCTCGGCGGGTTCCAGCCGCGCCAGCTCCGCCTCGAGCGCATCCTCCGACGCCACCTCGTTGGCCAGGAACCGTCCCGCGGCGAGGTCGATCCAGGCCAGCCCGAACCCCTGCCGGCCGCGCGCCACCGCCAGCAGCAGGGTGTCGCGCCGCTCCTCCAGCAACGCTTCGTCGGTGACCGTCCCCGGCGTCACCACGCGCACGACCTTGCGCTCGACCAGGCCCTTGCTCGTCGCCGGGTCGCCGACCTGTTCGCAGATCGCGACGGACTCGCCCAGCGCCACCAGCCGCGCCAGGTAGCCCTCGTAGGCATGGATGGGCACGCCGCACATCGGGATCGGCTGGCCGGCCGAGCTGCCGCGCTGGGTCAGCGTGATGTCCAGCAGGCGCGCGGCCTTGCGCGCGTCGTCGTAGAACAGCTCGTAGAAGTCCCCCATCCGGAAGAACAGCAGGATGTCCGGGTGCCCCGCCTTGGCGGCGAAGAACTGGCGCATGAGCGGGGTGTGGTTGGGGGACGGATCTGCGCTCATGGGTCCGGACAAGTGTAGGGGAGGGCGGCGAGGGGGGCTCCGGGGGCGGGGTTTCGCGCGCCAGCGTGCGGCTCCGCAACAACGACTGTGACCGGCATCCCACTTTCCCGGAAGGGGTTGGCCGCCCTGACGCGCGTCCCCTTTCGCGGCGGCAGCGGTTTTCCCGGCAAAAAACGACGATGCCTCGGGGGTCGGCCCGGGCCCCTGAACTGTTAAGGATGAACCGCTTGTGACTGGCCGAATTTTCTGCCTAACGTCGAAAACGGTCCGGAGCACCGGCACCGCGTGGGTACGCAGTCAACTTCCCAACTTTTCTCAATTTGCCAAGGGGCCTGACCCGATGTCGAAGTCGAACAAGTTGCACCAGCGCGCACTCGCCGCTGCCGTGGCGGTCGCTCTCACCGCTGGATTCTCCGCTTCCGCCGCTGCCGCCGGCCGCGTGGACACCGCCGGCCTGCACGCCGCGGACCAGGCGGGCTTTGACCAGTTCATCGTCAAGTACCGCGACGGCACCAGTGCCGCCGCGCAGCAGAAGAACCTGGCCGGCGCGGCGAATGCCAACCCGAGGGCCCTGGGCCTGGAGCGCGTGCGCACGCTGTCCGTCGGTGGCGTGGTGGTCCGGGCGAACCGTCCGCTGGACCGCGTCGAGGCCGAGGGCCTGATGCGCCAGATCGCCGCCGACCCGAACGTCGAGTACGTCGAGGTCGACCGGATCATGCAGCCGCTGGCAACGCCGAACGACACCCACTACGGCACCTACCTGTGGGGCATGCAGTCGGGCGCGGGCGGCATCAAGGCCGACCAGGCGTGGAACACGACCAACGGCAGCGCCGTCGTGGTGGCGGTGATCGACACCGGCTACACCGACCATAGCGACCTGCTCGGCAACATCCTGCAGGGCTACGACTTCATCAGCACCAGCCGCATCGCCGGCGACGGCAACGGCCGCGACGCCGATGCGCACGACGCGGGCGACTACTACCGCCGCGACGATTCGAGCTGGCACGGCACCCATGTGTCCGGCACCGTCGCCGCGATCGGCAACAACAGCAAGGGCGTCATCGGCGTGGCCTACGGCGCCAAGGTCGTCCCGGTGCGCGCACTGGGTCGTGGCGGCGGCTACACGTCCGACATCGTCGACGGGCTCAGCTGGGCCTCGGGCGGCAGCGTCGCCGGCGTCCCGGCCAATGCCAACCCGGCCGAAGTCGTCAACATGTCGCTGGGCGGCAGCGGTTCGTGCTCGAGCACCTACCAGAACGCGATCAACGCCGCCGTCTCGCGCGGCACCACCGTGGTGGTGGCCGCCGGCAACAGCAATGCCGACGCCGCCGGGTTCTCCCCGGCCAGCTGCAACAACGTGATCAACGTGGCCGCGACCAACAAGGCCGGTACCCGTGCCAGCTACTCCAACTACGGCAGCACCATCGACGTGGCCGCGCCGGGCGGAGACAGCCCGGATTGCACCACGCTGGTCGTGTCCACCGGCAATGCGGGCACCGACGGTCCGACCACCGAGAACTACACCTGCATGGCGGGGACCTCGATGGCGGCGCCGCACGTGGCGGGCACCATCGCGCTGATGCAGTCGGTCCGCAGCACGCCGCTGACGCCGGCGCAGGTCGAGTCGATCCTCAAGAGCACGTTGCGCGCCTTCCCCGGCAGCAACGACAAGGCGATCGGCAACGGCATCGTCGATGCCGCGGCAGCCGTGTCGGCTGCAGCAGCCTACTGACCCGCTCCAGGGAAGATGTGCCGAGGGAACCCCGGCTCCGGCCGGGGTTCTTTTTTTTGCCCGACGCCCCCGGGCGGCCGGCCCACGCCCATGCCGGAAGCACCATTCCCGGCCGTATGGCGTTGTGCTACGGTCGCGCCACGGCCGCACCCGGCCTGGCTTTGCCGCGTCCCCCCACGGCGGCAGGCCAGCGGGAGGCAGGGGCGGGCCGTCGGCGTCAATCACATCCTGGAAGGGGGACACCATGTCGGTCGCAAGGCCCGGTCGCAAATTGCTCGCATCCGCCGTAGTGGCGGCATTGGCTTCGTTCACCGCCGTGTCGCTGCACGCCCAGGAGGCCGGCACGGCCCCCGCCGCGGAGGAGGAAGAGGCCACCACCCTGGCCACCATCACCGTCACCGCGCAGAAGCGCGAGGAAGCGCTGCAGGACGTGCCGATCTCGGTGACCGCGCTCGACGCGCAGGTCATCGAGGACAACGGGATCCACGACATCAAGGACCTGCAGCTGCTGGTCCCCGGTTTGACGGTCACCAGTACCCAGAGCGACGTGCAGACCACCGCGCGCATCCGCGGCATCGGCACGGTCGGCGACAACCCCGGCCTGGAGTCCTCGGTCGGCGTGGTGATCGACGGCGTCTACCGTCCCCGCAACGGCGTGGGCTTCGGCGACCTCGGCGAGATCGAGCGCATCGAGGTGCTGAAGGGCCCGCAGGGCACCGTGTTCGGCAAGAACACGTCGGCCGGCGTGATCAACGTCGTGACCCGCCGCCCGCACTACACGACCCGCGTCGAGGGCGAGCTCACCGCCGGCAACTACGACGCACTGGGCGTGGCCGCGTCGTTCAACACGCCGATCAGCGACAACGCGGCGTTCCGCATCTACGGTGCCCAGCGCAGTCGCGACGGCTTCATGGACGTGGTCACCGGCGGCGGCCCGCGCACGCTGGAGGAGGACGCCGACCAGAACTTCCACACCGTCCGCGGCCAGTTCCTGTTCGAGCCCAACGACGACCTGGAACTGCTGTTCATCGGCGACTACACGAGCCGCGAGGAGAACTGCTGCGCGGCGGTGCAGACCACGGTGGGCGCCACCTCGTCGATCATCAATGCGTTGACGGGCGGCAACGGCACCCAGCCCGGCGGCCCGGTGTTCCCGGACGACGGCACGCCGTTCGACCGCGTTGCCTACAGCAACCGCGACACCGAGCAGGACATCAAGGACGCGGGTGTCTCGCTCCAGGCCGACTGGTACACGCCCTGGTTCGACAACGCGACGCTGACCTCGATCACCGCGTTCCGCGACTGGGACGCGATCAACGGCCTGGACTTCGACTTCACCACCGCCGACATCCTCTACCGCAACGCGGACGAGGACGAATCGCTGATCGCATTCGACACGTTCAGCCAGGAACTGCGGTTGACCGGCGCCACCGCTTCGGTGGACTGGATGGTCGGCATGTTCTTCGCCGACGAGGAACTCAAGCGCAACGAGACCTACCGCATCGGCGCGCACTACGAGCCCTACCTGTCGATCGCGCTGCTGTCGCTGGTCAACCCGGCGCTGGCCAACCCGGCCTTCAGCCCGCAGACCTTCCTCGCGCAGGCCACCGGCCTCGCCCCGGGGACGGTGTTCGCCGGCTTCGGCGCCAACGACAAGTACAAGCAGGACTCGCGCAGCCTGGCGTTCTTCACCAACAACACCTGGCATGCGACCGATGCGCTCGACCTGACGTTCGGTGCGCGCTTCACCCGCGAGGAGAAGGAACTCGACTCGGTCTACAGCAACCCCAACGGCAGCCCCGGCTGCGCTCGGTTGCTCGGGCCGGGCGGGCAGGCGCGGCTTGCCGCGGCGCTGATGTCGCGCGGCGTGCCGGCCTCGGCACTGCCCGCCGTCATCCCGCAGGTGATCGGCTACAGCTGCCTGCCGTGGGCCAACCCGCTGCACAACGGGCGCGTCACCCACCAGGACCGCGACGAGAAGGAATGGTCCGGCACGCTCAAGGCGGCGTACCGCTGGAGCGAGCAGTTGATGACGTACGCGTCGGCGGCGCGCGGCTACAAGGCCGGCGGCTTCAACCTGGATCGCGTGCAGTCCAGCACCGGCCTTTCCAGTGGCGGTGCGGGCATCATCCCGGTGGCCGACACGTCGTTCCCCGGCGAGTTCGTCAACAGCTTCGAACTCGGCGCCAGGACCACCTGGCTCGACGGCAACCTGCTGCTCAACGCCACGCTGTTCCACCAGACCTACGACGACTTCCAGCTCAACAGCTTCCTGGGCACGAGCTTCGTCGTGCGTTCCATCCCCGAGGTCGTGTCGAAGGGCGTGGATACCGAGCTCCTGTGGCAGCCGGGCGGCTTCGACGGCCTGATGTTCCAGGGCGGCCTGAGCTACGCCGATACGCGTTACGGGGACACGATCCCCGGCGGCGACTTCGTCGAGCCGACCGGCGCGCTGTACAAGCTGCCGGGCAACCGCGTGAGCTTCGCGCCGTACTGGTCGGCCTCGGCGGCGACCAGCTACGAGTGGGATTTCTCGGCAGGCCTGCGCGGGCGCTTCAGCATCGGCGCCAAGTACCAGTCGGACTTCAACACCGGGTCGGACCTGGACGACGAGAAGCACCAGGAGGCGTTCACCGTGGTCAACGCGCGGCTGGGCATCGGCGCGGCGGACCGCACCTGGACCGTGGAGCTGTGGGGCCAGAACATCTTCGACGAGGACTACTACCAGGTCGGGTTCGACGCCCCGTTGCAGAACGTCTCGCCCGTGCCGGGCAATCCGTTCAACAGCTACAACGCGTTCCTCGGGGCGCCTGCCACCTACGGCGTGACCTTCCGCGTGATGTACTGAGGTCGATGGCGGCCCCCAGCGACGCCGACCTGCACGCAGCCGCCGCCCGCCTGGGCGAGCGGCTGCGCGCATCGCGGCACGTGCTGGTGACCGCGGAGAGCTGCACGGGCGGCTGGATCGCCAAGGCGGTCACCGACGTGGCCGGCAGTTCGGAGTGGTTCGACTGCGGGATGGCGGCCTACAGCTACGAGGCCAAGCAGGCGATGCTCGGGGTCAATCCGCTGACCCTGGAAGTCCACGGCGCGGTGAGCCGGGAATGCGTGGTGGAAATGGTGTCGGGTGCGCTGGTGCATTCCGGCGCGACGGTGGCCGTCGCGGTGACCGGCATCGCCGGTCCCACGGGCGACACGCCGGACAAGCCGGTCGGCACGGTGTGGATCGCCTGGAAGCGGCGGGGCGGGTATCCGATCGCCGAGAAGTTCGCGTTCGACGGCGACCGCGAGGACGTGCGCAGGCAGACCGTGGCGGCCGCGCTGCGGGGGCTGGAAGCCGTCGCCGCGCAGTAGCCGCGCGCGTGCTGCCGGACCCGTTGACGCGGGGCGATCGTTAGTAGTATTACTACTAACCATGGAACTCACAGACACCCAGCGCACCATCCTCGGCCTGATCGCCGACGGCCTTGCCCGCGACGGCATGCCGCCTTCCCAGTCCGAGATCGCCCGGGCCATGGGCTTTTCCGGCGTCCGGGCCACGCAGTACCACCTCGAGGCGCTGGAGCAGGCGGGTGCCATCCGGCGCCTGCCGGGCAAGGCGCGCGGGATCCGGTTGTTGCTGCCGCCGGAAGCGATCCAGGGGGAAGCCGACCTGTTCGCAAGCCAGGCGAACGACGACGCGCCGGCCGAAGCGCCGGCGTCGGACGAGAACGCGTTGCGGCTGCCCGTGCTCGGGCGCGTCGCCGCGGGTGCGCCGATCGGTTCCGGGGCCGGGCCCGTGGCCGAGGACTACGTGCTGCTCGACCGCGTGTTCTTCTCCCCGTCGCCGGACTACCTGCTCAAGGTCAAGGGCGACTCCATGCGCGAGGAGGGCATCTTCGACGGCGACCTGATCGGCGTGCACCGCACGGCGGACGCACGTTCCGGGCAGATCGTCGTGGCCCGGGTGGACGACGAGATCACGGTCAAGCTGCTCAAGCTCGGTGCGGACCGGGTCCGCCTGCTGCCGCGCAATCCCGACTACGCGCCGATCGAGGTCGGCCCCGACCAGGACTTCGCCATCGAGGGGCTGTATTGCGGCCTCGTGCGGCCGAATCCCGGGCGGGTGGGTCGGTGAGCGGCGATGGCGCGGGAATTCCCGACCGCAAGCAGGGTCGCAAGCCGGCTTCGAAGGGCTGGGGCAAGTCCGTAACGTCGAAGCCCGCGCAGTCTCAGGCTGCGCGACCGCCGCACTCTAGCTTTGTCGCCAACGCATCCCGATCCCAACCAAGATCAATCTCCGAGGACCGAACCATGGACGAAAACAAGAAGCGCGCCCTTTCCGCCGCACTGGGCCAGATCGAGAAGCAGTTCGGCAAGGGTTCGGTCATGCGCATGGGCGACCGCACCGTCGAAGCCGCCGAGGTCATCGGCACCGGCTCGCTGATGCTGGATGTCGCACTCGGCATCGGCGGCCTGCCCAAGGGCCGCGTGGTCGAGATCTACGGGCCCGAATCCTCGGGCAAGACCACGCTGACCCTGCAGACCATCGCGGAATGCCAGAAGGCCGGTGGCACCGCCGCCTTCATCGATGCCGAGCACGCGCTCGACCCCATCTACGCGCAGAAGCTCGGCGTCAACATCGACGACATGCTGGTCAGCCAGCCGGACACCGGCGAGCAGGCGCTCGAGATCGCCGACATGCTGGTGCGTTCCAACGCCGTCGACATGGTGGTCATCGACTCGGTGGCCGCGCTCACGCCCAAGGCCGAGATCGAGGGCGAGATGGGCGACCAGCTCCCCGGCCTGCAGGCCCGCCTGATGAGCCAGGCGCTGCGCAAGCTGACCGGCAACATCAAGCGCAGCAACTGCATGGTGATCTTCATCAACCAGCTGCGCCACAAGATCGGGATCATGATGCCGGGCCAGAGCCCGGAGACCACGACCGGCGGCAACGCGTTGAAGTTCTATGCGTCCGTTCGCCTCGACATCCGCCGCATCGGCTCGATCAAGAAGGGCGACGAGATCATCGGCAACCAGACCAAGATCAAGGTCGTCAAGAACAAGATGGCGCCGCCGTTCAAGCAGGTCATCACCGAGATCCTGTACGGCGAGGGCATCTCGCGCGAGGGTGAGCTGATCGAGCTGGGCGTCGACGCCAAGCTGGTCGAGAAGTCCGGCGCCTGGTACAGCGCGTACGACGAGCGCATCGGCCAGGGCAAGGAAAACGCGCGCCAGTACCTCAAGGACAACCCGCAGGTGGCGAAGCGGCTCGAGGCGGAGCTGCGCGAGCGGCTCGCGCCTGCCGCGGTGGGCGAAGCCGCCGCGGATGCCGTAGGCGAAGACGCCCCCGATGGAGATGACTGACGCCCCTGTCGCCATCGACAGGGGTGCACCGGACGTGACGGGGCCGACGCCCGGCCGGGACTCCTCGCGGTCCGTGCGTCGCCCCGTCCGACCAGACAGCGGCGTCCCCGGCGAGCGAAAGCGCCGCCGGTCGGCGTCGCCCAGGAGCGGATGAGCAGGGGCGGATGAGCGATACACCTGCCAACGGGCCATCGGGCCGGCGGCGGGCGCGCCGCCCGAAGCCCGAGCCGACCGCGACGCAGCGTGCGTTGTCCCTGCTCACCCGTCGCGAGCATTCGCGGTTCGAGCTCACGCGCAAGTTGACGGCCCGCGGCGTCGAGGAGGACGCCGCGGTGGCCGCCGTGGGCAAGCTCGGGGAGGCGGGTTGGCAGGACGATGCCCGCTTCGCCGAGTTGCTGGTGCGCAGCCGCGCCGCGTCCGGCCATGGCCCGGTCAGGATCCGGGCCGAACTCGGGACCCATCGCCTGGGCCAGGACATCATTGCCGCGGCGATGGACGCCTTCGATGGCGACTGGGTGGAGAACGCGCGGGAGCTGGTGCGGCGTCGCCTGGGGGAAGGCGTCGCCGACGATCCCCTCCGGCGGCGCAAGGCCGCGGAACTGCTCTATCGTCGCGGCTTCAATGGCGACCAGGTCCGCGCGGCGACGCGTTTCGACCCGGACGACTGAGGCAACGCGGGCCCGGCCCCCGCGGGCCTGCTACGCTTTGCGGCCCTTTTATTCCTGCGGCCACGACCTCCCGCATCCGCATGAACGCCGCAGCCAAGCCCAGCAGCAACGACATCCGCCGCGACTTCCTCGCGTTCTTCCACGAACGCGGCCATGCGATCGTCCCGTCCAGCCCGCTGGTGCCGGGCAACGACCCGACGCTGCTGTTCACCAACGCCGGCATGGTCCAGTTCAAGGACGTGTTCCTCGGCGCGGAGAAGCGCAGCTACACCCGCGCGGTGTCCAGCCAGCGTTGCGTGCGCGCCGGCGGCAAGCACAACGACCTGGACCAGGTGGGCTATACGGCGCGCCACCACACCTTCTTCGAGATGCTGGGCAACTTCAGCTTCGGCGACTACTTCAAGAAGGACGCCATCCTCTGGGCGTGGCAACTGCTGACCGGGCAATGGAAGCTCCCGCCGGAGCGCCTGCTCGCCACCGTCTACCACACGGACGACGAGGCCTACGCGATCTGGCGCGATGACGTGGGGCTGCCGCCCGAGCGCATCATCCGCATCGGCGACAACAAGGGCGCGCCATACGCCTCCGACAATTTCTGGCAGATGGCCGACACCGGCCCGTGCGGCCCGTGCTCGGAAATCTTCTACGACCACGGCCCGGCGTACGCAGGCGGCCCCCCGGGCTCACCCGACGAGGACGGCGACCGCTACATCGAGATCTGGAACAACGTCTTCATGCAGTTCGACCGCCAGGCCGACGGCACGCTGTTGCCGCTGCCCGCGCCGTGCGTCGACACCGGCCTGGGGCTCGAGCGGCTGGCCGCCGTGCTGCAGGGCGTGCACAGCAACTACGAGACCGACCAGTTCCGGCACCTCATCGCCGCGGCCGCGCGCCACACCGGCACCGGCGACCTGGACGACAAGTCGCTGCGGGTCATCGCCGACCACATCCGTGCCTGCGCGTTCCTGATCGTGGACGGCGTCCTGCCCTCCAACGAGGGCCGCGGCTACGTCCTGCGCCGGATCATCCGGCGCGCGTTGCGCCACGGCTGGATGCTCGGCGTGCGCGGCGGCTTCTTCTGGAAGATGGTTGCGCCGCTGGTCGAGGTGATGGGCGAGGCCTACCCCGAACTCGTCGCGCGCCAGTCGCTGGTCGAGCGCGCGCTGCAGGCGGAGGAGGCGCGCTTCGACGAAACGCTCGAGCAGGGCATGCGCATCTTCGACGACGTCGCCGCGCGCAGCAGCGCGTCCGGCACGCCCGTGATCCCGGGCGAGGACGCGTTCCGCCTCTACGACACCTACGGCTTCCCGGTCGACCTCACGGCCGACATCGCGCGCGAGCGCGGGCTCGAGGTCGACATGGCGGGCTTCGAGTCGGCCATGCAGCGGCAGCGCGACACGGCGCGCGCCGCCGGCAAGTTCGGCGGCGGCGTCGCCCTGCCCGCGGAACTGGTGTCGAAGCTGGAACCCACCGAATTCCTGGGATACGACAAGCACGACGCCGGCGGGCTCGTCGTCGCCGCCCTGCTGCGCGATGGCCGCCCCGTCCAGTCGATCGAGCCTGGCGACGAAGCCGTGGTGCTGCTCGACCGCACGCCGTTCTACGCCGAATCCGGCGGCCAGGTGGGCGATGCGGGCCAGCTCGCCGAGGAAGGCGTGCTGTTCGAGGTCACCGACACCCAGAAACTCGCTGGCCAGTTCCACGGCCACGTCGGCCAGCTCAAGGCCGGCACCCTGCGCGTCGGCGACCATGTCGTCGCCGCCATCGACGCGCCGCGCCGCGCGGCCACCGTGCTCAACCACTCGGCAACGCACCTGCTGCACGCCGCGCTGCGTGCGGTGCTGGGCGACCACGTCACGCAGAAGGGGTCGCTGGTCGCGCCCGACCGGCTGCGCTTCGACTTCGCGCACCTGCAGGCCATGACGCCGGCGGAGCTCGCCGAGGTCGAACGCCGGGTCAACGCCGAGATCCGCGCCAACCACGAGGCCGAAGTCCGGCACATGGGCATGCAGGAAGCGCTGGACTTCGGCGCGATGGCGCTGTTCGGCGAGAAATACGGCGAGCGCGTGCGCGTGCTGCGCATGGGCGAGGGGTCCATCGAACTGTGTGGCGGCACGCATGTCGCGCGCACCGGCGACATCGGCCTGTTCAAGATCGTGTCCGAGGGCGGCGTGTCCGCGGGCGTGCGCCGCATCGAGGCGGTGAGCGGACAGGGCGCGCTGGACCACGTGGCGCGGGAGGAACAGCGACTGCACGAGGCCGCGCAACTGCTTGGCGGCAACGCCGCGGATGTCGGCGACAAGCTGCGTGCGCTGCTCGAGCGCCAGAAGAAGCTCGAGCGCGAACTCGATGCGGCAAGGGCGAAGGCCGCGTCCGGCGCCACGAGCGACCTGGCCGGCGCGGCGGTGGACGTCGGCGGGGTGAAGGTGCTCGCGGCCCGGCTCGAAGGATTCGACGCGAAGGCACTGCGCGACGCGGTCGACAGGCTCAAGCAGCAGCTCGGCGACGCGGTGATCGTGCTGGCCGGCGCGAACGACGGCAAGGCCGCGCTGGTCGCGGGCGTCAGCGGTGCCGCGTCGGGCAAGGTGCGGGCGGGCGAGCTGCTCGCCAGTGTCGCCGCCCGGATCAACGGCAAGGGCGGCGGCCGGCCCGACCTGGCGCAGGGCGGAGGCGAGGACGGGCCCGCGCTCGCGGCTGCGCTCGACGACGTCGCGGCATGGGTCGGCGCCCGGTTGGGCGGCTGAACGGCCTCCGGGAGGCGTGACTAATTGCCTTGTTGCCAGTCTCTGGCGGCCGGTAAGATGCCCGATCAAGGACAGGAGGTTCCCCCATGCTCATCCTGACAAGGCGCGTCGGTGAGACCCTGATGATCGGTGACTCCGTGACCGTCACGGTGCTCGGCGTCAAGGGCAACCAGGTCCGCATCGGCATCACCGCGCCGAAGGATGTCGCGGTGCATCGCGAGGAGATCTACCAGCGCATCCAGCGCGGCGAGGACGCGCATCCCGCGGAAGGCGAGCAGCCGTCGGGAAACGAGGGCGGCACGGCCTGAAGTTTGCCGCGGGGCGTTTGCCGCACGCCGGGCGAACCGTTATCCTGCGCCGCCGGCGTGCATCGACCGCCGCGCACCGCACACGGAGACTTGCCCGAGAGGCCGAAGGGGCTCCCCTGCTAAGGGAGTATGGGGTCAAAAGCTCCATCGAGGGTTCGAATCCCTCAGTCTCCGCCATCACCCCGGCAGCAGGTTCCGGCATCCGGAACGTTGACCGGTCGCCGGGCCTCCCGGCATAATTCTCGTTCTGCGCGCCCGTAGCTCAGTTGGATAGAGCACCAGGCTACGAACTTGGGGGTCGGAGGTTCGAATCCTTCCGGGCGCGCCAGTTGAACCGAAAGGCCAGGGACATTCCCTGGCCTTTTTCGTGGGCGCCCATCGTGGTGCGCCCGGGCACCGGGGCGCACCTTGCTGCCACGTTCATGCGCCGGGTTGCATCCTGCCGGCCCGAGTCGGCCGGAGCACCCGCATGAAGCGAAGCCTTTCCGTCGCGCTGCTCATCGCGATCGCGATGCCCGCGTGCGCGCAGACTGCGCCGGGCACGCCCGACCCCACCCACGCGAACGCGGCACCCGCGGCGTCGGGCCAGGCGTCTTCCGAGCCGACGAAACCGGCGCCGGCGCCGGCACCCGCACCGCTCTCGGCCGCCGATGCGGCGCGCTACGAGGCCTGCATGGCCGGGCTGCGCGACGATGCCGTCGCGGCCGGCGTGTCGGCCGCGGCCTTCGATGCGCAGGTCGACGGGCTCGCGCCCGACCTGTCCGTGGTCGAGCTGCTCGATGCGCAACCCGAATTCAAGACCGACATCTGGGACTACCTGGCCGGGCTGGTCGACGACGAGCGCATCGCCGACGGTCGCGCGATGCTCCGGCAGCATGCGGACGTACTCGCACGGGTGTCCGGCGAATACGGTGTCGATCCCGCCACCGTGGTGGCCGTCTGGGGCGTGGAGAGCGACTACGGCCGCAAGTTCGGCGAGCGCCCGTTGCTGCAGTCGCTGTCGACGCTGTCGTGCTTCGGGCGGCGCCAGGACTTCTTCCGCGGCGAGCTGTTCAGCGCGATGCGCATCCTGGAGAAGGGCGACATCGAGCCCGGCGACCTGCGCGGTTCCTGGGCCGGCGCATTTGGCCACACCCAGTTCATGCCGTCGACGTTCGAGCGCATCGCGGTCGATTTCGACGGCGATGGGCGGCGCGACCTGGTCGGCAGCGTGCCGGATGCCCTGGCGTCGACCGCGCACTACCTGGACCGCTCGGGGTGGCGGACCGGCGAGCCCTGGGGCGTCGAGGTGGCACTGCCCGACGGCTTCGATGCAAGCCTCGCCGGGCGCGAGAAACGGCGCACGCTGTCGGAGTGGTTCAAGCACGGCATCCAGGTGGTCGGCGACGAGCCCGTCGACCTGCCCGGGCAGACGCGCGCGGCCCTGCTGCTGCCCGCCGGCGAGGACGGCCCGGCATTCCTCGTGTTCAAGAACTTCGACGCGATCTACTCGTACAACGCCGCCATCAGCTACGCGCTGGCGATCGCGCACCTGTCCGACCGCCTGCGCGGCGCCGGTCCCTTCCAGACGCCATGGCCGACGGACGATCCCGGGCTGTCGCGCGCGCAGCGCCGCGAGTTGCAGTCGTTGCTGCTCGCGCGAGGCCACGACATCGGCGAGGTCGACGGGATGCTGGGCAGCCGGTCGCGCGAGGCGATCCGGCGCGAGCAGCAGCGGCTGGGGCACGTGCCCGCGGACGGCCGCGGCGGGATGAAGATCCTCGAGGCATTGCGCGGCGACGCCCGTTAGGCCCTACGCGTCGCCGGCACCCTGCTTGCCGGGGGCGACCAGTGCCTGCGCCACCGCGTCGGGCCGCTGCAGCCAGGAAAAGTGGTCTGCGGCGGTGCCGAGCGCGCGCGCGTCGAGGACGTGCACGTCGGCGTCCACCCGCGGCAGCTTCGACAGCAGGAACCGCAGCGACGAGGCCGGCGCGAGCCAGTCGTCGGGAAACACCACCGCCCTGGCAGCCACTTCGACCGTCCGCATGCCTGCCTCGATGTCGGCCTCGATCCCCTTGCCCGCGTACCGCCCGGACAACGCGGTCCGCGCCCAGTCGCGCATCACGCCGCGCGCCTCCTGCCCGCCGAAGCGGATCCGGCGGCCGGGCAGGGCGCCGCGACGGTCCGCCAGCCACGGCAGGAAGCGATAGACCAGCGGCAGCCACCAGCGCTGCCGCAAGGGGAACGCGCGCCAGTACGGCGCGCCACTGGCCACCAGCCACAGTCGCCGTGCGCTCGCCGGCGCCAGCGCGAGCCGGCAGCAGGCGAGCTGGCCGCCGATGCTGTGGCCGCCGACGATCCGCGGGACGCCCGGCAGGGCCGCTTCGACCGCGCGTTCCGCCGCGGGCAGGTCCGCGAGCAGCAACGCCCGGTAGCCCCAGTCGCTGTCGTGCCCGGCGCGCAGGGTGCTGCTGCCGTGTCCGCGCCAGTCGTGCAGGAAGGTGGCCACGCCCCGCGCGGCCAGGGCTTCGGCGAACGGGAGGTAATGGCGCGCCGCAACGCCCAGCGCCGGCAGCCACAGCAGCGATCCGACGGGCGCTCCCGGGACGCGCGCGAGCAGCTTCCACCGATGGCCGTCCGCCGCCTCGACCGCGACCTCCGCAGCGTTCATTCGAGCGACGCCGCCGCGCCGAAATGGTCGAGCACCATGACACGCCCGCGCCCCGGCCTTGTCCCCCGGCGCAGCGCGTCCGCCACGTAGTCCGCCGCGCGACGGCACGCTTCCGCCGGGGCATGCCCCAGGCACAGGTTGGCCGCGATCGCCGATGCCAGCGTGCACCCGGTGCCGTGGCCTTCGACCTCGATCCGCGCGTGCACGATGTCGTGGCTGGCGCCGCCGGCATCGCGATAGCGGTCGACCACGCGCTCGCCTTCGTGCAGGTGCCCGCCCTTGAGCAGCACGGCTTGCGCGCCCGCCGCCAGCAGGTCGCGTGCCGCGTGGTCCGCGCCGGCGGCGTCGTCGATCGTGCGGCCGAGCAGCAGTTCCGCTTCCGGGATGTTCGGCGTCAACACCGTCGCCAGCGGCAGCAGGCGCGTGCGCAGCGCGTCCAGCGCACCGGGGTCGAGCAGCCGCGCGCCCGAGGTCGCCACCATGACCGGGTCCACCACCAGGGACGGCGGCTGGTGCGCCTGCAGTGCATCCGCCACCGCCGCGATGACCGTCGCGTCCGCCAGCATCCCCAGCTTCACCGCGCCGATCTCGAAGTCGTCGAAGCAGGCATCCACCTGCGCGCGCAGGAACGCAACCGGGGGAACGTGCACCGCGGCCACGCCCCGCGTGTGCTGCGCGGTCAGCGCCGCGATCGCCGACAGCCCATGCACCCCGTGCGCGGCGAACGTCTTCAGGTCGGCCTGGATGCCCGCGCCGCCGCCCGAGTCGGAACCGGCGATCGTGAGGGCCGAAACGGGGCGGTGCATGGCGGCGCTTCCGGAAGGCGACCAGCCACTGTACAAAACCACCGCGCCGGCGCGATAAAATCGCCACGTGCCGATGCGTCATCCCCCCAGGCGGGTGCGGCTCCCGGGCAAGGCCCGGGACGGGCGGTGATCGCTGCGGCGGAAGCCTGGCGCGCAGGCCTGTTCGCCCGCACCCACTGGGCGCGGAACATCGTCGCCGGCGTGGTGGTGGGCGTGGTCGCGCTGCCGCTGGCAATGGCCTTCGCGATCGCCTCGGGGGTCAAGCCGGAGCAGGGCCTGTACACGGCGATCATCGCCGGCGCGGCGGTGTCGCTGTTCGGTGGGTCGCGCATCCAGATCGCAGGACCCACTGGCGCCTTCATCGTCATCCTGGCGGGAGTCGTCGCGCAGTTCGGCGTGAGCGGGCTGCTGCTGGCCACGCTGATGGCCGGCGTGATGCTGGTGCTGCTCGGCCTGGCGCGGCTCGGCTCGGTGATCCGCTTCATCCCCGACCCGGTCATCGTCGGCTTCACCGCCGGCATCGCGGTGATCATCTGGGTGGGGCAATGGCGCTACTTCTTCGGCTTGCCCGAGGTCGTGGAGGGCGCGTTCTACCTGGAGGCGTGGCGGCTGCTGCAGGTGCTGCCCGCGCTGCACCCGGCCACGACCGTGCTGGCCCTGGGCAGCCTGCTGCTGGCGATGTGGGGGTCGCGCATCCCCGGGCTGTCGCGCGTGCCGGGACCGTTGCTGGCGATGGTGGCCGCGACCGCGGCGGTCACGGCGTTCGACCTGCGTGGCGTCGCCACCATCGAGTCCATGTTCGGCGCCATCCCGCGCACCCTGCCGCGCATGGCCCTGCCGCCGATGTCCTTCGACCTGGTGCTGTTGTTGCTGCCGTCGGCGTTCACCATCGCGATGCTCGGCGCAATCGAGTCGCTGCTGTCCGCGGTCGTGGCCGACGGCATGGCGGGCACCCGGCACGATTCCAACCAGGAACTCGTCGGCCAGGGCGTCGCCAACATCCTCTCGCCGCTGTTCGGCGGCATCGCCGCGACCGGCGCGATCGCCCGCACGGCCACCAACATCCGCAACGGCGGCACCAGCCCGCTGGCCGGCATCGTCCACGCGCTCACGCTGTTGCTGGTGCTGCTGTTCCTGGCGCCGTATGCCGGCCACGTGCCATTGGCCGCGCTGGCGGCGATCCTCTGGGTGGTCGCCTGGAACATGAGCGAAGCGCCGCGCTTCCTGCGCATGGCGCGCCGCGCGCCGCGCGCGGACGTGGCGATCCTGCTGATCACCTTCGCGCTCACCATCCTCACCGACCTGGTGGTCGCGGTGAACATCGGCGTGATCCTCGCGCTGTTCCAGTTCATGCGCCGCATGAGCGCGTCGGTGGAAGTGGTGGCGCACGACCCGGCCAGCGTGCGCGCCGAAGTCGCGGCCGCGGGCCTGGCGGCGCTGCCGCGGGACGTCGCGGTGTACTCGATCGACGGCCCGTTCTTCTTCGGCTCGGTCGACTCGCTGGAACGTGCATTGTCGTGGTCGCGCGATGCGCCAACGTGGCTGGTGCTGCGGCTTGACCGGATGCCGTTCGTCGATGCGACCGGGCTGAAGCGGCTGGAGACCAGCATCCAGTCCATGCACCGGCACGGCGTGCGCGTGCTGCTGAGCGGCGCCTCGCAGCGGGTCCTGCAGAAGCTGGCGCGCGCCGAGGTCGTGCGCGACGACGCGCCGGCGGTCCACTTCCCGGACCTGGCCGCCGCGCTGCGCTACATCGAGACGACCCGCGAGCCGGGTCAGAGCACCTCGGAAGCGTAGTCCGCCAGGCGTGAACGCTCGCCGCGGCGCAGGGTGACGTGCGCGCTGTGGTTCCACGCCTTGAAGCGGTCGACCGCGTAGGTGAGGCCTGACGTGGTCTCGGTCAGGTAGGGCGTGTCGATCTGCTCCACGTTGCCCAGGCAGACGATCTTGGTGCCGGGCCCGGCGCGGGTGATCAGCGTCTTCATCTGCTTGGGCGACAGGTTCTGAGCCTCGTCCAGGATCAGGTAGCGCGACAGGAACGTGCGCCCGCGCATGAAGTTGAGCGAGCGGATCTTGATGCGCGAGGCCAGCAGGTCGTTGGTCGCCGCGCGGCCCCAGCTGCCGCCGTCCTGGTTGTGGGTCAGCACCTCCAGGTTGTCGGTCAGCGCGCCCATCCACGGCGTCATCTTTTCCTCTTCCGTGCCGGGCAGGAAGCCGATGTCCTCGCCGACGCTGACCGTGGCGCGGGTCATGATGATCTCGCGGTAGCGCTGCTGGTCCATCGTCTGCGCCAGGCCCGCCGCCAGCGCGAGCAGCGTCTTGCCGGTGCCGGCCGTGCCGAGCAGGGTGACGAAGTCGATCTCCGGGTCCATCAGCGCGTTGAGCGCGAAGTTCTGCTCGCGGTTGCGCGCGGTGATCCCCCACACGGCGTGCTGGTTCGTGCGGAAGTCGTCGACGATCTGCAGCGTCACCTTGTCCTCGCCGACCCGCGCGACCTTCAGTTCGGTTTCCTCGTCGCCGGGCAGGTACAGGAACTGGTTGGGGTACCAGCTGTCGTCGGCGCCCTCGGCGTCCTGGCTGCGCGCGACCTCGTAGAACGTGCGGCCCTTCTCGGTCCAGGAGCGCAAATCCTTGCCATGGCGCGACCAGAAGTCCGCCGGCAACTCGGTGGCGCCGGTGTAGAGGAGGCTGAAGTCGTCCAGCGCCCGGTCGTTCTCGTAATCCTCCGACGCGATGCCCGCGATCGACGCCTTGATCCGCAGGTTGATGTCCTTGGACACGAACACCACGGGCAGGTCGGGCTGGCTTTCCTTCAGCGACAGGATCGCGCCGAGGATGTGGTTGTCCGGGATGACCTTGCCGAAGCGCTTGCCGGCATCGAAGTCCGAGGTCTGGAAGCGCAGGCAACCGCCGCTGCCGGCGCCCCGCAGCTGCACCGCCTGGGGGCGGGTCAGCGGGATGCCCTCGGCGACCTTGTCGGCCCCGTGGGTCTCGATCAGTTCATTGAGGAAGCGGCTGACCTGTCGCGCGTTGCGGCTGGCCTCCGACGTGCCCTTCTTGGAGTTGTCCAGTTCCTCCATGACCTGCATGGGGAGGAACACGTCGTGCTCCTCGAACCGGAACAGCGCGGTCGGGTCGTGCATCAGCACGTTCGTGTCCAGCACGTAGCACCGCTTGCCCTTGGTCATTCGAGTCCCGTTGCGGTTGAAGAGCGGAAGAGCCTCTTTAGCCACAGATTTCACGGAAGGAGCGGATCAAGCTTTTATTGGATCTGGCTTTCGCCCTATCCGCTCTTTCTGTGTTCATCTGTGGCCAGTTCTCAGTTTTTGCTTTGCTGTTTCAAGGTAGCCAGGACGGCTTCGGCGTGGCCGGGGACCTTGACCTTGCGCCATTCGGCGCGCACCACGCCGTCCGGGTCGATGAGGAAGGTGCTGCGCTCGATGCCGATGAACTCGCGGCCGTAGAGCTTCTTGGGCCGGATGACGTCGAAGGCCCTGCACAGCGCCTCGTCCGGGTCGCTGGCCAGCTCGAAGTGGAAGCCCTGCCTGTCGCGGAAGTTGCCATGCGACTTCAGCGAATCGCGCGAGGCGCCGATGACGGTCGCGCCCAGCTTGCGGAACTTCGGCAGCAGCGCGTTGAAGTCGTTGCCCTCGGTGGTGCAGCCGGGCGTGCTGTCCTTCGGGTAGAAGTACAGCACCAGCCAATGGCCGCCGTCTTCGGCAAGCAGGTCCGAGAGCGTGGTCGTGTTGCCGCTGGACAGCGCGATCGGCAGGGCGAGCGTGGACCTGGGGAGCTTCTTGCCGGCTTCGATCATTTGCTTTGCATGACCTCAGAACTTCATCGGATCCATGATCGCGTCGAGGTTGAGGTGGTCGCAGAACTCCAGGAAGTCGTCGCGCAGCGCGGCGATGTGCATGTCCGAGGGGATCCCGACCGTCACCTGCGCGGAGAACATGTCGGCACCGGTCTGCATGGCGCGGTAGCGCGAGCAGTGCAGGCTCTCGATGGTGATGCCCTGGCGGTCGAAGAAATCGGCCAGCTGGAACAGGATGCCGGGCTTGTCGGCGGCCACGACCTCGACCACGTAGGGGAGGAGGTTGGACTGCACGGGCTTGGGGCCGGTGCGGTACCAGACCAGCTTCAGGCCTTCCTCGCGCTCGAGCCGGGTGAGCATCGCCTCGAGCTTGGCCACGGCGTCCCACGACCCGGTGGCCAGCGCGGAGACCGAGACGTCCCGGCCGACGGTGCTCAGGCGGGTATCGACCAGGTTGCAGCCACTGTCGGCGATGCGGCGGGTCACCGCCAGCAGGGGCGACTGCGGATGCGTCGTGTACGCGTTGATCAGCAGGTGGTTCTCGGTCGGCGACGGCGGCCGTGGCGCATTGTCGGTCAAGGCGGCTTCCGCAGCGGGGGGCGCCCCGGCAGGCGCCGGGATCGCGGCCAGCATACTTGGCCGTGCTTCGGCGCCGCAAGGGAACGCGCCGGCCGGAACGTCCCGCCGGAAGCACGGCCGTCAAGGCCGCGTCATCGGCGCCGCGTGCCGGGCGTATCATCATTGGTTGCCACGGCCGCCAGGGCCGCCACGACCGATCCAAGGGTGACGACTTGCGACTGACCGGCAGCATCACCGCGCTCGCCACGCCGTTCACGACCGACGGCGAACTCGACCTCGACGCCTGGCGCCGGCTCATCGACGGGCAACTCGAGGCTGGCACCCAGGGGCTGGTCGTGGCCGGTTCCACCGGCGAGGCCGCCGCGTTGTTCGACGCCGAGTTCGACGCGCTGCTGCGGACCGCGGTCCAGCAGGTGGCCGGACGCGTGCCGGTGCTGGCCGGGACGGGCCTGTCCAACACCGTCAAGACGATGGAGCAGACGCGCCGCGCCGCGGTGCTCGGCGCGGACGCCGCGCTCGTCGTCACGCCCCCGTATGTCCGCCCGACCCAGGACGGACTCATCGCCCATTTCCGCGCCGTCGCCAACGATGGTGCGCTGCCGATCGTGCTCTACAACGTGCCCGGGCGCACCGGCTGCGACCTGCTGCCCGACACCGTCGCCGCACTGGCAGGGCATCCGCGGATCATCGCGATCAAGGAGGCGCGCAACGAGCCCGAACGCATGTCGGCGTTGCTGCCGCTGGCCGACGCCGGGTTCGCGGTGCTCAGTGGGGACGATCCCACCGCCTGCCGGGCGTTGCTCGCCGGCGCCGACGGCGTGGTGTCGGTGGCCTCGAACATCGTCCCGGCCGCCTTCCGCATGTTGTGCGACCTGGCGCGGAAGGGCGACGACGATGCACGCGCGCTGGACGGGCGGATGCAGCCCGTCTTCGAGTTCCTGGGCGTGGAGCCCAACCCGATCCCGGTCAAGGCCATCCTCGGGCTGCGGGGCGTCGGCCATGGCCTCCGGTTGCCGCTGCTGCCGCTGTCGGCGGCCCATCGCGACGCGGCCGCGCACATCGCGGCCACCGCGAACGCACTCGAGCACGCCTGTCGACCGCAAGCCGGCCAACGCGCACGCGCGTGACCATGGCCAACGCCCGCATCCACCGTACACACCTGCCCACTGGAGAGACCCGAATGCGCCAACCCGCCACCACTTCCCTGCACCCGGCCGCGCGCACCGCGCTGCTCTCCGCGCTGGCCGTCGCCGTCATCGCCGCGTCCGGCTGCAGCTGGTTCCGCAAGGACGCGGGCCCGTACGCCATGAACGACGAAGCGCGCCCGCTCGAGGTGCCGCCCGACCTCGACCTGCCCGACACCTCCGCTGCGGTGCTCGCGCCCGCGGGGACCCAGTCGACCCTGCGTTCGGAGACCGGGTCGAGCGCCAATGCCGCCGACGGACCGACCCCTTCGGGCACGGGCTTCAACGTCGCCCTTCCCCGCGACCAGGCGTTCGCCCGCGTGGGCGAGGCGCTCGAGGCCGTCGACGGGCTCGTCATCGCGACGCGCGCCGAACTGCTGGGCGCCTACGACGTCAGCTACATGGGCAGCAATTTCCTCGTGCGGGTCGTCGCGGTCGAGGCGGGGACCTACGTGTCCGCCGTCGACCCCCGCGGCCTGCCGGCCGAAGGCGCCGGTCCCGACACGCTGATGGCCTCGCTGAAGGCGTCGCTCGGCGGCCGCTGAACCGACGTCAGCGTTCGAGGAGGGGCAGCTTGTCCGGGCGCCCCTCCCATTCCTTCGCATCGGGCGGGGCATCCTTGCGCGCGGTGAGCACCGGCCAGTCCTTCGCCAGCTCCCCGTTGAGCGCGATGAAGGGCTCCTGCCCGGCGGGCACGTCGTCCTCCGGGTAGATCGCGCCGATCGGGCATTCGGGTTCGCACAGCGTGCAGTCGATGCACTCCTCCGGGTCGATCACCAGGAAGTTGGGCCCCTCATGGAAACAGTCGACCGGGCACACCTCGACGCAGTCGGTGTACTTGCACTTGATGCAGTTCTCGGTGACGACGAAGGGCATTTGCCGTGGTTCCGCGGTTGGTACACGCGCAATTCTAAGCGCGCGCCGACCTGCGCGCGAACCCGTGCGAAAAAACCGGGGCAAGAAAAAACCCGGCCGGGGCCGGGCTTCTTCGTGATTGGCGCTCCCTACGAGATTCGAACTCGTGTTTTAGCCTTGAGAGGGCCACGTCCTAGGCCTCTAGACGAAGGGAGCAGGGGAACTTCCGGTGGACGCCGGACCGCCGGTGGCCAAGGGCCGCGGGCGAGCCTGCTAGTATAGTGGGCGCCCTTGCGGGGAGCAACGGCAACGCCCGTCCCGGCCAGACGACCGGACCCTCGGTCCCACCTCCCAGCGGCGATGCCGCCCGAATGCCAACCAGCCTACAGACCCCCCCGGGCGAACAGCCCAACCCGCCACGCCCGCCGCATGCCGAACTCCGGCTCGTGCCGCGCGACCAGCATTCGATCTCGCGCAAGGACATCAGTCCGAACGCGTTGCGCGTGCTCTACAAGTTGCGCGACGCGGGCTTTGCCGGCTACCTGGTCGGCGGCGCCGTGCGCGACCTGCTGGTCGGCGGCCACCCGAAGGACTTCGACGTCGCCACCGACGCCACGCCGGAACAGGTGCGCCAGTTGTTCCGCAACTGCCGCCTCATCGGCCGCCGGTTCCGCCTCGCCCACGTGGTGTTCGGCCGCGAGATCATCGAGGTCGCCACGTTCCGCGCCAACATCGACGACGGCAGCGGCGACCGCGAGCTGCACGAGGGCGGCCGCCTGCTGCGCGACAACGTGTACGGCAACATCGAAGAGGACGCGGTCCGCCGCGACTTCACCGCCAACGCCCTGTACTACGCGATCGAGGACTTCTCGGTGCGCGACTACACCGGCGGGTTCGAGGACGTGCGCAACCGGGTGATGCGCCTGATCGGCGATCCCGAAACGCGTTATCGCGAGGACCCGGTGCGGATGCTGCGCGCCGCGCGGCTTGCCGCGAAGCTCGGGTTCGACATCGAACCCGGCACGGCCGAACCCATCCCCAGGCTGGCACCGCTGCTGCGGGAATCCGCGCCGGCGCGGCTGTTCGAGGAATGCCTCAAGCTGTTCCTGTCCGGCCATGCCGTCGCCAGCTTCATCGAGCTCGAGCGGCATGGCCTGTTGCCGGCACTGCTGCCCGAGACCGCTGCCGCGCTCGCGGCGAACCGCAGCGGCGCGTTGCGCCGGATGTTGCTCGAGGGCCTGCGCGGCACCGACGAGCGCGTCGCCAGCGACGAGCCCGTGTCGCCCGCGTTCCTGTTCGCGCTGCTGCTCTGGCCGGCCTACTGCCGCGCGCAGATGGCGCTGCAGGCGCAGGGCGTGCATACGGTCGAGGCGCAGCGTCGCGCCGCCGACCGGGTGATGGTCCACCAGTTGTCCGTGGTCGCGTTGCCGCGGCGCTTTTCGGTACCGATGCAGGAAATCTGGCTGCTGCAGCCGCGCTTCGCGCTGCGCCAGCGCAAGCGCGTGCACCGGCTGCTGGCGCATCCGCGCTTCCGCGCGGCCTACGACTTCCTGGTGCTGCGCCTGGCGGCATCCGGCGAGCATGCCGCCGACGTCGAATTCTGGCGCGAACTGCAGACGCATCCCGGCGAGATCGAGGAAGCACTGCAGGCCGCCGCCCTGGACGGCCAGGAAGGCGAGCCGGCCGACGATGGCGGCGCCCCGCGCCGGCGGCGTCGCCGGCGCCGCCGCACCGGCGCGCACGCACCGGCCGGCGAGTGATCCGGCCGGTGGCGCCGGTCATCGCGATCGTCGGGCTGGGCGGCAACGAGGGCGACAGCATCGCCATCCTCCGCGCGGCCCTGGTGGGGCTCGACCTGCTCCCGGAAACGCGCCTGTTGCGCGCCTCGCGGCTGTACCGCACCCCGGCGTGGGGCAACGTCGACCAACCGGACTTCATCAACGCCGCGGCGGCGCTCGAGACGACGCTGGAGGCGCACGCGCTGCTCGACCGGCTGCTGTCGGTCGAGCGTGCCTTCGGGCGGATCCGCGCCGCCGACGGGAGCGACCGCTGGGGGCCGCGCCGCCTGGACCTGGACGTGCTGCTCTACGGCGACGCGGTCATCGACGAGCCGGGGCTGCGCGTCCCGCATCCGCACCTGCACGAGCGCGCCTTCGCGCTGCTGCCGCTGGTGGACGTGGCCCCGGACGCGGTGATTCCGGGCATCGGGCCGGCCCGCGATGCCTTGCGTGCGCTTTCGCCCGATGTGATGGCGAGCGGCGACATCGAAGTCGTAGGCTAGGGCGATGTCCACCCACGCCGACGCTCGCCGCTGGACCGTGCCGATGCTCGCCGACGCCAAGCGCGACGGCCGCCGGCTGGTGATGCTGACCTGCTACGACGCCGGGTTCGCGCGCACGCTCGACGCGGCGGGCGTCGACCTGGTGCTCGTCGGCGATTCACTGGGGATGGTGGTGCAGGGGCGCGACAGCACGCTGCCGGTGACCGTCGACGACATCGCGTACCACACGGCCTGCGTCGCGCGCGGGCTGTCCACCGCACTGCTGGTGTCCGACCTGCCGTTCCAGGCCGATGCCTCGCCGCAACGCGCGCTGGAGGCGTCCGTGCGCTGCCTGCAGGCGGGCGCGGGCATGGTCAAGCTGGAAGGCGCCGGCCACAAGCTCGACGTGATCCGGCACCTGGTCGAGCGCGAAATCCCGGTGTGCGCCCACCTCGGGTTGACGCCGCAGTCGGTGCTGCGGCTGGGCGGCTTCAAGGTGCAGGGACGCGAGGAAGCGGCCGCCGCGAAGCTGCGCGAGGATGCGCGCGCGGTCGAGCAGGCCGGGGCCTCGCTGCTCGTGCTCGAATGCGTGCCGTCGCCGCTCGCCGCGGCGATCACCGGCGCCCTCGCGATCCCCACCATCGGCATCGGCGCCGGCCCGCAATGCGATGGACAGGTCCTGGTGCTGCACGACCTGCTGGGCCTGGACAGCGGCCACCGCCGCCCGAAGTTCGTCAAGGATTTCCTGGCCGAAGGCGGGTCGGTGCAAGGCGCCGTCCGCGCGTACGCCGACGCCGTGCGCGCCGGCACGTTCCCCGATGCCCAGCATTCATACGCGTAACGCAAAAGCTGGCCACAGATTTCACAGATGAACACAGATAGAGCAAAGCCAGAAATAATTTTGCTTTGGCTTGATCCGTGTCATCTGTGAAATCTGTGGCCAAACGCTTTTTGGGGTTCACATGATCGAGGCGGTGTCGGAACTGGCAGTGTTGCGCGCGCGGGTGGCGGCGTGGCGGCGCGAGGGCTTGCGGGTGGGGTTCGTGCCGACGATGGGCAACCTGCACGCGGGCCACCGGTCGCTGGTGGCGCTGGCGCGCGAGCGGGCCGACCGGGTGGTCGCGAGCCTCTTCGTGAACCCGACGCAGTTCGGGCCGGGCGAGGACTTCGCGCGCTATCCGCGCACGCCCGACGCCGACGTCGCGTCACTCGATGCGGCCGGATGCGACCTGGCATGGTGCCCTTCGGTCGGGACGATGTACCCGCTCGGCATCGACGAAGCGGTGCGCATCCGCGTCCCCGGCGTGACCGACGCGCTCGAGGGCGCGCACCGCCCGGGCCACTTCGACGGCGTCGCCACCGTGGTGGCGCGGCTGTTCAACCAGGTGCAGCCGGACGTCGCCGTGTTCGGGCGCAAGGACTACCAGCAGCTCGCCGTCATCCGGCACCTGGCGGCCGACCTGGCGTTCCCGGTCGAGATCGTGGCGGCGCCGACGCTGCGCGAGCCGGATGGCCTGGCGATGAGCTCCCGCAACCAGTACCTGGACGCCGCGGCGCGCGCGCGGGCGCCGGAGATCCACCGCACGCTGCAGGCCATGCGCGAGCGCGTGCTGGCCGGCGACCCGGTGGACGCGGTGGAGGCCGGCGCCAGGGCACGATTGGCCGACGCGGGGTTCGACGTGGATTACGTCGCGGTCCGGGGCCCCGGCCTCGCCGATCCGGCCCCGGGCGGTCCCTGGGTGGCCCTGGCGGCCGCGCGGCTCGGCACGACGCGCCTGATCGACAACCTCGAATTCAGGGGGCCTTGATAGAATCACGGTTTCCCAGACGGCCGCGCCCGCCCACGCGCCCCACGCCATGCACCTGAACGTCCTCAAGGCCAAGATCCACCGCGCCACCGTGACCCACGCCGAGCTCCACTACGAGGGCTCGTGCGCGATCGACGGGCGCCTGCTCGACATCTCGGGCATCCGCGAGTACGAGCAGGTGCACATCTACAACGTCAACAACGGCCAGCGCTTCGTCACCTATGCCATCCGCGGCGAGGAAGGCAGCGGCATCATCTCGGTCAACGGCGCGGCCGCCCACTGCGCGCAGCCCGGCGACCTGGTCATCATCTGCGCCTACGGCCATTGCGACGCGTCCGAGGCGGACGCGCACAAGCCGACCCTGGTGTACGTCGACCGCGACAACCGGTTGACCCACACCAACGATTCGATCCCCAGGCAAGCGGCCTGATGCGCCGCAGCGAAGGGGCGGCCATCCGCGACCTCGCCGCCGCCCTGCACGACCACGTGCGCCGTTCCACCGCGCGCCGCATCCCGGACCTCGTCGCCGCCGAACCACGCCGCATCGATACCCTGGCGGTTGCCGCCGGCCCCTTGCGGGCCAACTTCGCGCGCCAGCGCTACGACCGGGACGCACTGGACGCATTGCTGGGAATCGCGGCCGACGCCGACCTGCCGGGCGCGCTGCACGCGCAGTTCGGCGGCGAAGGCGTCAATCCCACCGAGCGACGCGCCGCATTGCACGTCGCGTTGCGCGGGCTGCCCGTCGACACGCCGGTCGCGCGCCAGGCCCATGCCGACGCGGACGCCGCGCGCACGCGCATGCGCGCGCTGGTCGACGCGCTCGCCGCGACGGATGTCACCGATGTCGTCAGCGTCGGCATCGGCGGCTCGGACCTCGGCCCGCGACTGGTGGTGGATGCGCTGGCGATGCCTGGCGCCCGCTTCCGCCTGCACTTCCTGTCCAACGTCGACGGCACGGCAGCCGAACGGGTGCTTGCGGGCCTGGACCCCGCGCGCACCGCCGCGATCCTCGTGTCGAAGACCTTCGGCACCCAGGAGACGCTGCTCAACGGCGCGATCGTGCGCGACTGGCTCGGCGGGTCCGGCGGGCGCGTCGACGCCCGCCTGTTCGGCGTCAGCGCCAATGTCGAGCGCGCTGCCGCGTTCGGCATCGACCCCGGGCGCATCCTGCCGATGTGGGACTGGGTCGGTGGCCGGTACTCGCTGTGGTCCGCGGTCGGCTTCCCGATCGCGCTGGCCATCGGCATGGATCGTTTCGAGGCGCTGCTCGCGGGTGCGGCCGCGTTCGATCGCCATGCACTGCAGGCCCCTGCCGGATCCAACCTCGCGGTGCTGCATGCACTGACGGCGGTCTGGAACCGCAACGGCCTCGGCGCGACCACGCACGCGGTGCTGCCCTACGACGAGCGCCTGCGCCTGCTGCCGGCGTACCTGCAGCAGCTGGTGATGGAAAGCCTCGGCAAGTCCGTGCGCGTGGATGGCACGCCGGTCTCGGGCGACACCGTCCCGGTGTGGTGGGGGGGCACCGGCACCGACGTCCAGCACAGCTTCTTCCAGGCGCTGCACCAGGGCACCAACACGCTCTCGGCCGACTTCATCGGCGTCGCCGATCCCGGCCATCCCCACGACGCGAACCGCGATGCGCTGCACGCCAACCTGCTGGCCCAGGCCGAGGCGCTCGCCAACGGCCAGCCGAGCGACGACCTGCATCGCCACTATCCGGGCGGCATGCCGAGCACGATGCTGCTGCTCGACGCGCTGACCCCCGGATCACTCGGCGCGTTGCTAGCGCTGTACGAGCACAGCACCTACCTGCAGGGCGTCCTCTGGGGCATCAACCCGTTCGACCAGTTCGGCGTCGAACTCGGCAAGCAGCTCGCCAACAAGCTCCTGCCCGCCCTCGCTGGCACCACGACGCCCGACGACCCCGTCACCCGCGTACTGCTGCAACACCTCAAGAGCTGAAGAGTTTTTTGCCACGGATGACACAGATGAACACTGATCAAGCAAGAGCAAATCAAATTTAAGAAGCTTTTGCCTTATCTGTGTCCATCTGTGAAATCCGTGGCCAGTTTTGTTTTTCCCGGTGCTGCGCGAGGGCCCATTCGACGTGTTCGCGGATGACCGGGTCTTCGATGTCGCGCCGCGATTCGAGCGCGGCGAGGACGTCCGGCGTGGTCGGGGCGTTGCCCAGGGCGATGGCGATGTTGCGCAGCCAGCGCGCGTGGCCGCTGCGGCGGATGGCCGAGCCTTCGGTGCGTGACAGGAACTCCTCTTCGGTCCACGCGAACAGCGCCGCGAGCGATGCGGTGTCCAGCGCATTGCGCGCGCGGAAGTCGGGTTCGTCCGTGCGCCGGGCGAACTTGTTCCAGGGGCACACCAGCTGGCAGTCGTCGCAGCCGAAGATGCGGTTGCCCATCAAGGGCCGCAGTTCCGGATCGATCGACCCCTCGTGCTCGATCGTCAGGTAGGAGATGCACCGGCGCGCATCCAGGCGGTGCGGCGCGGTGATCGCGCCCGTGGGGCACACGTCGATGCACCGCGCGCACGTCCCGCAATGCATCGCCGCCGGCGGGTCCACCGGCAGCGGCAGGTCCAGGTAGACCTCACCGAGGAAGAACCAGGAGCCGCCGTCCTTGTCGACCAGGCAGGTGTGCTTGCCGATCCAGCCCAGGCCGCTGTTGCGGGCAAGCGCGCGCTCCAGCACCGGCGCCGAGTCCACGAACACGCGGTGGCCGAACGGGCCGATCTCGGCGGCCACCTTGTCCGCCAGCCGCTGCAGCCGCTGCCGCATCAGCTTGTGGTAATCGCGGCCCAGCGCGTAACGGGCCACGTAGGCGCGTTCGCCGTCGGCCAGGTTCGCCCACGCCGCCGCCTCGTCCTGGCCGTAGTCCAGTCCCACCGAGAGCACCCGCAGCGTGCCCGGCACCAGCTCGGCGGGCCGGGCGCGGCGCTCGCCATGGCGCGCCATCCAGTCCATCGAGCCGTACAGCCCGCGGGCCAGCCAGTCGCGCAGGTGGGCCTCGTCCTCGCCCAGTTCGATGCCGGAAATGCCGCAGCGCTGGAAGCCGGATTCGCGCGCCAGCGCCTTGATCCGCCGCGCCAGCGCGGCGGGGTCGTCGAGAACGGGACGCGCGTCCCGTTCGGCGGCCGCGGGACGCGCCGGGGCGGCAGGAGCGTTCATCGCGCAAGTATAGAATCGCGCCCATGAATTCGACCCGGGCAACCACCGCGGCGGTGCCCGCGGCGATGGCGCCGCGCCCGGCGCTGCACGATCCCGCGCGCGGGCCGTTGCCCGCCCTGCACGACGCCGCCTCGCTGCGCCGGATCGAGGCGCGCGCCGCCGCGCTGCAGGGCGGCGATCCATTCGAACTGATGCGCCGCGCCGGGCGTGCGGGCTGGCGCTGCGCGCTGCGCCACTGGCCGCAGGCGCAACGGATCGTGGTGGTGTGCGGCCCCGGCAACAACGGCGGCGACGGCTACGTGCTGGCGCGCTACGCGCTCGACGCCGGGCGCGACGTGAGGCTCGTGTTCCTGGCAGGAGACGAACCCCGTGGCGAACTCGCCCGGCGCGCGCTCGAGGATTGCCTCGGCCGCGGCGGCAAGCCGCAGGTGTTCGACGGCACATCGTTGAACGGCATGCTCCCGCCGGCCGACCTCGTCGTCGACGCGTTGTTCGGCATCGGCCTGGACCGTGCGCCCGAGGCGGAGGCCGCGCGCCTCATCGACGCCATCAACCTGCACCCCGCGCCGCGCCTGTCGCTGGACGTGCCCAGCGGCGTGGACGTGTCGCGCGCCAGTGCGCCCGGCGCCGCGGTGCGCGCGACGCGCACGCTGGAATTCATCGCGCCGAAAGCGGGCCTGCGCACCGGCCCGGCGCTGGACCTCGCCGGCGCGCTCGAGCTCGCGCCGCTGGACCTCGCGCCCGAATTGCTGGCCGAGGAGGGCGCCGTCGCCGAACTGCTGTCGCCCGCGCAGTTGCGCCGCTGGCTGCAACCGCGGCAGCGCGACGCCCACAAGGGCCAGTTCGGGCGCGTGCTGTGCATCGGCGGCGACCATGGCCGCGGCGGCGCGGTGATCCTCTGCGCCGAGGCGGCGATGCGGGCCGGTGCCGGCCTCGTGGAAGTCGCCACGCGCGCCGCGCACCTGCCCGCGCTGCTCGCGCGGCGGCCCGAGGCGATGGGCCACGGCGTCGAGCGCGTGGCCGACGTCGCGGACCTGCTCGACCGCGCCGACGTGGTCGCGCTCGGGCCCGGCCTGGGCACCGAGCCGTGGGGGCGCGTGATGTTCGGCGCCGCGCTGGCGGCCGGCAAGCCGCTGGTGCTGGACGCCGACGCGCTCAACCTGCTCGCCGCGCGGCCGCGCCCGCTGCCGCCGGGCACGATCCTCACCCCGCACCCGGGCGAGGCGGCGAACCTGCTCGGCACCGATGCGCGCCGGGTGCAGGCCGACCGGTTCGAGGCGGCGCGCGCGCTGTGCGTCCGGCACGACGTCGTGGTGGTGCTCAAGGGCGCGGGAACGGTCGTGGCTGCACCTGGACGCCCGCCGCGGATCCTCGATGCGGGCAACCCGGGCATGGCGGTTGCCGGCATGGGCGACCTGCTCACCGGCATCGTCGCCGCGCTGCGCGCGCAGGGCCTCGCGCCGATCGCCGCCGCCAGCGCCGGGGTCGCGTTGCACGCGGGCGCCGGCGACAGTGCGGCCCGCGACCATGGACAGCGCGGCATGCTGCCGTCCGACCTGTTGCCGTGGTTGCGCCGCCTGGCCAATCCCGGGACGGAGTCGTGACGGACGACGGGGCGGTGCGCCTGCACCTGCCCGATGCCGAGGCGACCGCACGGCTGGCCGCCGCGCTGGCGGCCACCGCGCCCGCGCCGGCCGTGGTGCACCTGCGCGGCGACCTCGGCGCGGGCAAGTCGACGCTCGCACGCGCGTGGCTGCGCGCGCTGGGCGTGGCGGGTGCGATCCGCAGCCCGACCTACACGCTGGTCGAGCGCTACGCGCTTGCGGACGGCGCGGAAGCGCTGCACCTGGACCTGTACCGCATCGGCGACGCCGGCGAACTCGAATTCCTCGGGCTGGACGGTGCCGACGCCGCGCTCTGGCTGGTCGAATGGCCCGAACGCGGGGCACGTGCGCTGCCCGGCGCCGACCTCCAGGTCTCCCTGGCGATCGCCGGCCACGGCCGGGACGCCGCGCTGGCGGCAGGGACGGCGGCCGGCACGGCCTGGCTGGCCCGGCTCGTTCAGGAAGGCCAGTTGCGGGACCTTCCTGCGCCCCGCTGACAGGAAGTCGCCACAGGCCCCGGATTCATAAGGGAAAATCGGCTTGACGCCCCGGCTGGTTGGTGCTTGAATCCGGCACATGCGAACCATGGCAACGAGCCTGTGGCGAATCTTCGGCGGCGCCATGCTGTCCGTCGTGCTGCTCGCTTCGCCTGCATTCGCCAAGGAAATCAAGGGGATGAGCGTCGCCACCGGCCCGACCGGCACGCGCGCCGAGATCCTGCTGGACGTGCCGGCGGAGTACTCCCTGCTCACGCTCGCGGGCCCCGATCGGCTGGTCGTCGACCTGGCCGGGGTGGCCCTGCCATCGCGCCTGGCGCTGCCATCGGGCCAGGGGCTGGTCCGCGCCGTGCGCACCGGCCACCCGGTCCCCGGGACGACCCGCATCGTGTTCGACCTGGCCGCCCCCGTCGCGGTGCTGGAACCACGCCTGGAATCGACACCCGGCGGCCAGCGGCTGGTGCTCGAATGGCCGGGCGACGGCCCCGCGAAAGCGACGGTGGCGACGGTGCCCGCGCCGCCCACGCGCGACGAGGCGGCACTCGCCGCGGCCATCCTCACCGGCAAGGCGGACGCTGCAGGGACGCCTGCCGTCGATCCCGCGGCCGCATCGGCGGCCGCGACCGCGCGGCTGATCGCACGGCTGCCGGATGTGCGGCCACCGGCGAAGCCGCCGGCCGTCGAACCCCCCGCGGCGACCGCGACCGTGCAGGTGCCCGCGACCGTTGCGACCGGTGTCCCCGCACCGGTGAGGCAACCGCCGCGGCAGCAGGTCGCATCGGCGCCGCCGCCGCGCCCGGAGCCGCGGCAGCCGGCGCGCCCGCTGGTCATCGCCATCGATGCCGGGCATGGCGGGCAGGATCCCGGGGCGATCGGCAAGGGCGGCCGCCGCGAGAAGGACGTCACCCTCGCCATCAGCCGCGAGCTGGCGCGCCAGATCAACGCGACGCCCGGACTGAAGGCGTACCTGACCCGCGACGCCGATGTGTTCATCCCGCTCTACAAGCGGGCGCGACTGGCGCGGGAAGCCGACGCGGACATCTTCGTCTCGATCCACGCCGACGCCGCGGAAAACCGCAGCGCCGACGGTTCCTCCGTGTACGTGCTCTCGCTCAAGGGCGCGTCGTCGCAGCGCGCGCGCTGGCTGGCCGACAAGGAGAACGCGGCCGACCTCATCGGCGGCGTGCGCGTCGCGCAGGCCAGCAACACCCTCAACTCCGTGCTGCTCGACCTCACCCAGAGCGGCAACATGCGCGCGTCCGAGGACGCGGCGTCGCAGGTGCTCGCCGGCCTGCAGCGGGTGGGCAACATCCACAAGCGCGACATCGAGCGCGCCAACTTCGCCGTGCTGCGCACCGCGGACATGCCGTCGATGCTGGTCGAGACGGCCTTCATCTCCAATCCCGCAGAAGAGCAGCGCCTGGGCGACCCGGCGTTCCAGCGCAAGCTGGCCAGCGCGGTGCTCGACGGCATCAACATCTATTTCGAGCGCCAGCCGCCTCCGGGCACGCTGTACGCCCTGCGCGCCGCCCAGGGTGGCGCCGGCGTCGGCGTCGGCATCGCCGCCGGCAGCCATTAGGGAACCTTGTGGGAGCCGCCACGGCGGCGAAGCGCTTCGCCGGCATGCCGGCTCCCACAGCGGATACGATGGGCCCGTGCCGATCCGCGCCCTCCCCGACACGCTCGTGAACCAGATCGCCGCCGGCGAGGTCGTCGAGCGCCCGGCGTCGGTGGTCAAGGAACTGGTGGAAAACGCCCTCGACGCGGGTGCCCGGCGGGTCGACATCGACCTGGAGGAGGGGGGCATCCGCCTGGTGCGCGTGCGAGACGACGGCGCGGGCATCCCGGCCGACGAACTCGTGCTCGCGGTGCAGCGCCACGCCACCAGCAAGATCGCCTCGCTCGACGACCTGGAAGGCGTCGCCACGCTCGGGTTCCGCGGCGAGGCGTTGCCGTCCATCGCGTCGGTCAGCCGGTTCCTGCTCGCCTCGCGCCGCGAAGCTGACGCGCATGGCGCGGCGCTGTCGGTCGAAGGCGGGCGCGTCGCCGACGTCGCGCCGCGGCAGCATCCGCGCGGCACCACGGTCGAGGTGCGCGAGCTGTTCTACAACGTGCCGGCGCGCCGCAAGTTCCTTCGGGCAGAACGCACCGAGCTCGGGCACATCGAGGACTGGCTGCGCTCGCTGGCGCTGGCCCGTCCGGACGTCGAGCTGCGGGTGTCGCACAACGGCAAGCCGTCGCGCCGCTGGAAGGGCGAGGGCGAGGACATGCTCGAGCAGGCGCTGCTGTCCGATGCCCGGTTGCGCGAAACGCTGGGCGATGCGTTCGCCGCCAACGCGATGCATGTCGACCACGCCGGCGCGGGCCTGCGCCTGCATGGCTGGATCGCACGGCCCGCCTACAACCGCGCCACGACCGACCAGCAGTACCTGTACGTCAACGGCCGCGCGGTGCGCGACCGCAGCATCGCGCACGCGGTGAAGCAGGCCTATGCGGACGTGCTGTTCCACGGCCGCCAGCCCGCGTACGTCCTGTTCCTGGAACTCGACCCGCGGCGCGTGGATGCCAACGTGCACCCGGCCAAGCACGAGGTCCGCTTCCGCGACGCGCGCCTGGTGCACGACTTCACCTATCGCACGCTGCACGAGGCGCTGGCCGGCACGCGCGCCGGTGCCGAAGCCCATGCAGGCGCCGCCTACGCCCCTGTGGGAGCGGCCATGGCGGCGAGCGCTTCGCCCGAGCTTCGCCGCCATGGCGGCTCCCACAGTGAACAATCCGGCCACCAGGGCCCCCTCGGCCTCCAGGTCGCCGAGGCGCTCCGCGGTTACGACGCGCTCTACGGCCGCAACGACGATCTCGGCAGCCAGGAACCTTCCGGCGAGGCGCGCACCGACATCCCGCCACTGGGCTTCGCCATCGCGCAGCTCCACGGCATCTACATCCTGGCCGAGAACGCGGAGGGCCTGGTCGTCGTCGACATGCACGCCGCCCACGAGCGCATCGGCTACGAGAAACTCAAGACCGCCCACGACGGGCAGGGCCTGCGCACGCAGCCGCTGCTGGTGCCCGCGACGCTCGCGGTCTCCGAGCGGGAGGCGGACGTCGCCGAACGCGAGGCGGAGACGCTCGCGGCGCTGGGGTTCGAGGTCACCCGCGCCGGGCCGCAGGCGCTCGCACTCCGCAGCGTGCCCGCCTTGCTGGCCCACGGCGACATCGAGGCGCTGCTGCGCGACGTCCTGGCCGACCTGCGCGAGCACGGCCAGACGCGGCGCGTCGCGGCGACCCGCGACGAACTGCTTTCGACGATGGCCTGCCACGGTGCCGTGCGCGCCAACCGCCGGCTGACGGTTCCCGAGATGAATGCATTGCTGCGCGAGATGGAAGCCACCGAACGCTCCGGGCAATGCAACCATGGCCGCCCGACGTGGGCGCGCTTCACGCTGGCCGAGATCGACCGCTGGTTCCTGAGGGGGCGCTGATGAAGACGTGGCTGCTGGTGCCGATCCTGCTGTTGTCGGCCGTGGTGCCGGGAGGGTGTGACCGGATGGAGGAGGAAACCGACGCCGACGCCGATGCGGCCCAGGCCGCCGCGCAGGCCGCGTTCGAGGCGGACCAGCGGGCGTGGCGCGACACGCGCCGCGAGCGCCTGCTGGCCCCCGACGGCTGGGCCAGCCTGGTCGGGCTGCACTGGATCGAGCGGGGTGCGCACCGCGTCGGCAGCGACGAGGACAACGGCATCCGCATCGCCATGGGGCCCGCGCACCTGGGCGTGTTGCGCAACGACGACGGCGCGGTGGTGTTCACGCCCGACCCCGGTGCCGACGGTCTGCAGCTCGACGACGCGCCGCTGGCCGGCGCGGCGCCGCTGCGCACGGACGCCGACCCCGGCGGGGCAAGCGTGCTGTCGTTCGACGCCGGCAAGGGGCGCGCCACGGTCATCGAACGGGACGGCCGGCTGGCGCTGCGCGTCAAGCACGCCGACGCGCCCACGCGCACCGGCTTCACCCGGATCGACCACTGGCCCGGCGGGCGCGACTGGGTGGTCGATGCACGCTTCGAGCCGCACCCGGACGGGCGCACGATGCCGATCGCGAACATCATCGGGTCGCTGGACGACATGGCCAATCCCGGCGTGGTGGTGTTCGAACGCGACGGGCGCGACTACCGGATCGAGGCGCTGGACGAAGGCGGCGACGAGCTGTTCCTGATCTTCGCCGATCGCACCAGCGGCCATGGCAGCTACAGCGCCGGCCGCTACCTGTACGTGCCCAGGCCCGGCGCCGACGGTCGCGTGACGGTGGACTTCAACCGCGCCTACAACCCGCCCTGTGCCTTCACCGCCTTCGCCACCTGCCCGCTGCCTCCGCCGGAAAACCGCCTGGACCTGGCGATCACCGCCGGCGAGAAGGCCTATGCGTCCGCCGGCCACTGACCTTCGGGGAATTCGCATGCGCAAGTTGCCGCTGTTGGTGCTGTCCACGCTGCTCGCGGTCGCCACGCCGATCGCGCAGGCCGCGTCGCCGCCGCCGGTGCCGCTGCTCTGGAAGGTGTCCGACGGCGACAACGCCCTGTACCTGCTCGGTTCGTTCCACCTGCTCAAGCCCGGCGACTATCCCTTGTCGAAGGACGTGGACGCCGCGCTGGCGGATGCGGAATCGCTCCTGTTCGAACTCTCGCCGGCGGAAATGGAATCGCCGGCCCTCGCGGCCAGCATGCTGCAGGCCGGCCTGCGCACGGACGGCACGACGCTGGACGCACAGATCGGTCCCGAGCTTGCCGCGAAGCTCGACGCCTGGGCGGCCGCACAGCCGCCGGGCACACCGATCGACGCGGACGTGCTGCAGCGCTTCGAGCCGTGGTTCGCCGGGCTCACCGTGTCGCTGCTGCAGATGGCGTCGGTGGGGCTGGATGCCGAGCTGGGACTCGATCGCCACTTCATGGCGCTTGCGGCCAAAGCCGGCAAGCCGGTCGGCGGGCTGGAAACCGGCGCGCAGCAAGTCGCCCTGTTCGACGGCATGGATCCCGGCGAACAGGTGCAGTTGCTGGCCGACGCGCTGGAGGACGCCTCCGGTGGCAGCGACCAGCTCGAACGCCTGCACGCGGACTGGCGCGCGGGCCGTGCCGAGGCGCTCTGGAACGGGCTCGTGGCGGACATGCGGCGCGAGTTCCCGCAGCTGTACCGCCGGATCAACGTCGACCGCAACCAGGCCTGGCTGCCGAAGCTGGCCGCCAGGCTGGAAGCGCCGGGCGGCGCGGACACGCTGGTGGTCGTCGGCGCGCTGCACCTGCTCGGCGAGGATGGCGTCGTGCAGGGACTGCGCGAGCGCGGCTACACGGTCGAGCGCATCTGCAGCGCCTGCGACGGGCCCGCCAAGGCCCGATGAGCGATCCGGCGGCGCGCTACCGCGAAGCCGTCGAGGCGTTCGCGCGCGGCGACGCCGCCCGGGCGCTGGCCGGGGCGCGCCACGTCCTGCAGGCGTTGCCGGAGAACGCCGCGGCGCATGCGCTCGCGGGCGTGGCGGCGTTGCGGCTCGGCCGCGCCGGCGACGCCATCGCGCACCTGCGACAGGCCGAATCGCTGGACCCGGCGCGGCCCGACCATCCGGCGCAGCTCGCGCAGGCCCTGGTGCGGGCGGGCCATTGGATCGACGCGCTTGCCGCCGCCCGCCGCGCGGTCGCGTTGGCGCCGGACGATGCGGGGCTGCGTTTCACGCTGGCGACGCTGCTCACCTTCGCGGGGGAACTCGACGCGGCGGCCGACGCCTACGAGGCCTGCATCGGCCTGGACCCCACGCGCTGGCGCGCGCACCTCGCGCTCGCGCAGGCACGCCGGTGGACCGCCGGCGACCACCATCTCGACCGGTTGCGCGGGCTTCTCGCACGACATGGCGGCGACGCCGACGCGCGCCTCTACCTCGAGCTGGCGCTGGCGAAGGAACTCGAGGACCTGGGCGACCACCCGGCGGCATTCGCGCACCTGGCCTCGGGCAAGGCCGCGCACCGCGCGCGGCGCCCGTACGACTTCGCGCGCGACCAGGCGATGTTCGACGCGTTGCGCCAGGTCCGCCCCATGCCCGGGGACACGCCCGGCGACCCTGCGACGGACCCGATCTTCGTCGTCGGCATGCCGCGCACCGGCACCACGCTGGTCGACCGGATCCTGTCGAGCCATCCGCAGGTGCGATCGGCCGGCGAGCGGTTCGATTTCGCGCGGGTGCTGAAACGCGCGTCCGGCAGTGGGACGCCGTTGCCGCTCGATCCGTCGACCGTCGCCGGCGCGCGCGGGCTGGACTGGGCGCGGGTCGGCGCCGGGTACCTGCGCGGTCCGCGCCTGGCGGTGACCGGTGCCCCGCGCTTCGTCGACAAGCTGCCGCACAACTTCCTGTACCTCGGTTTCATCGCGCGCGCGCTGCCCCACGCGCGGATCGTCTGCCTGCGCCGCGAGCGGCTGGACACCTGCGTCGCCAACTTCCGGCAGCTGCTGGCCACCGATTCGCCGTTCTTCGACTACGCGTTCGACCTGCTGGACACCGGCCGGTACGTGCTGCAGTTCGAACGGTTGATGGCGCACTGGCACGCGGTGCTGCCCGGCAGGATCCTCGACCTGCGTTACGAGGCCCTGGTGGACGACCAGGCGGGGCAGACCCGGCGGCTGCTCGCGCATTGCGGCCTGCCGTGGGACGACGCCTGCCTGGCGTTCGAGCGGAACCCGTCCGCGGTCGCCACCGCGAGCGCCGTGCAGGTGCGCGAACCCCTCAACCGCGCCTCGATCGGCCGCTGGAAGCGCTACGCGCCCCAGCTCGCGCCATTGCAGTCGTTGCTAGCCGACAGCCACTAGCGCGATGCAGTCGACCGGGCACGCCGGGATGCACAGCTCGCAACCGGTGCACAGCGGCTCGATCACCACGTGCATGTGCTTGCCCGCGCCGACGATCGCGTCGACGGGGCAGGCGAGGATGCACTTGGTGCAGCCGATGCAGTCTTCCTCCACCACCAGCGCGACCTGCGGGGGCTTGTGCGCGCCGCGGGTGCGGTCGTAGGGCACCGCCGGCACCCCGAGCAACCGCGCCAGCGCGAGCGCGCCGGCATCGCCGCCGGGCGGGCAGCGCTCGGGGCCGGCTTCGCCCCGCGCCATCGCCTCCGCGTACGGCCGGCACCCGTCGAACCCGCATTGCCCGCACTGGGTCTGCGGCAGCAGGCGGTCGATGCGTTCCACCGCGTCATCCCCGCGAAGGCGGGGATCCAGCGGTGGCGTAGCAGGCATTCCGATGGGCACTGGATTCCCGCCTCCGCGGGAATGACCAATCAGCGGACCGGCATGCCGGGTGCGGCGCCCTGGTCGGCGTCGAGCAGGGCCAGGCGGCCGCCGTCGAAGCCGGCCGACAGGATCATGCCTTCGCTGATGCCGAAGCGCATCTTGCGTGGCGCGAGGTTGGCGATGAACACCACGTTGCGGCCGACGAGCTTGCCGGGCTCCCCGTAGGACGCGCGGATGCCCGAGAAGACCTGCCGCCTGCCGAGGTCGCCGGCATCGAGCTCGAAGCGCAGGAGCTTGTCGGACCCTTCGACGAACTCGCAGGCGAGGACCCGGGCGATGCGCAGGTCGAGTCTGGCGAAGTCCTCGATGCCCACGGTGTTCGCCGGGGTGCCGGCTCCCACGGACGCCTGCCCCGTTGGAGCCGCCACGGCGGCGACGCCTCCAGGGGCGGGCTTCAGGGATTCCTTGCTGGCTTCGGTCATGGCTTCGATCTGCTTGGGGTCGATTCGGGTGAACAACGGCTGGTAGCGCTCGATGGCGGTGCCCACGAGCGGCCTGGCGACCGACGCCCAGTGGGTGACCGGCGCACGCAGGAAGGCTTCGGCGCGCGCGGCGACCTGCGGGAGGACCGGCTTCAACGCGACGGCCAGCACGCGGAACAGGTTCAGTCCCTGCGTGCACACGGCCTGCAGCTCGGCGTCGGACTCCGCCTGCTTCGCGATCACCCACGGCTTGCGCTCGTCGATCCAGCGGTTGGCCTCGTCGGCCAGCGCCATCGCCATGCGCAGCGCGGTCGCGGCCTCGTTGCGCTGGTATGCCGCGGCGATCGGCCCGACCTCGGCGACGAACCGTTCGTACATCGCACGGTCCGGCAGCGCATCCGCCAGGCGCCCCTCGAAGCGCTTGTCGATGAAGCCCGCGCAGCGGCTGGCGAGGTTGACGAACTTGCCGACGAGGTCCGCGTTCACGCGCGCGACGAAATCCGCCAGGTTCAAGTCCAGGTCGTCCACGCCGCCGGCCGTCTTGGTGGCGAAGTAGTAGCGCAGCGCCTCCGGGTCCAGGCCGGCATCCAGGTAGGTGCGCGCCATCACGAAGGTGCCGCGCGACTTGGACATCTTTGCCCCGTCCACCGTCAGGTAGCCGTTGACGTGCAGGCGCGTGGGCGCGCGGAAGCCCGCGCCGTGCAGCACCGCCGGCCAGAACAGCCCGTGGAAGTTGACGATGTCCTTGCCGATGAAGTGGTGCAGCTCGGCCTTGCTGTCGCGCGCCAGGTACGAGAAGAAATCCAGGCCCTCGCGCTCGCACAGGGCCTGGAAGCTCGACAGGTACCCGATCGGCGCGTCGATCCAGACGTACAGGTACTTGCCCGGGTGGCCCGGGATCTCGAAGCCGAAGTAGGGCTTGTCGCGCGAGATGTCCCACGGGCGCAGCCCGCCCTCGGCATCGAGCCATTCGCGCAGCTTGGCCTTGACGCCCGGCACGGCCACGTCGCCGGACAGCCACTCGCGCAGGAAGCCCTCGAAGTCGCCCAGCGCGAAGAAGAAGTGTTCCGACGTTCGCAGCTCCGGCGCCGCGCCGCTCACCACCGAACGCGGGTCCAGCAGCTCCGTCGGCGCGTAGGTCGCCCCGCAGTGCTCGCAGTTGTCGCCGTACTGGTCGGCCGTGCCGCAACGCGGGCAGGTGCCGCGCACGTAGCGGTCCGGCAGGAACATGCCCTCGACCGGGTCGTACAGCTGCTCGACCGAACGCCGGCGCACGTGGCCGTTGTGGTCGAGCTTTGCGTAGATCGCCTCGGTCAGTGCGCGGTTGCGTGCCGAGTGGGTCGAGTCGTAGTGGTCGAAGGCGACCAGGAAGTCGGCGAAGTCGCGCTCATGCCCGGCCTGCACGCCGGCGATGAAGGCCTCCGGCGTCGTGCCGGCCTTCTGCGCGGCCAGCATGATCGGGGTGCCGTGCGTGTCGTCGGCACAGACGAACCAGGCGGTGTTGCCCGCCAGCCGTTGCGCGCGGACCCAGATGTCGCCCTGGATGTAACCGACCAGGTGCCCGAGGTGCAGCGGCCCGTTGGCGTAGGGCAGGGCGCACGAAACGACGAGCTCGCGACTCACTCGCGGACCCACTCCTGCTGGCGGCAGAAGAACGCGATGCAGCCCGACACGCCCAGGCGGTCGTCACCCAGCATCTCGAGCTTGGACTTGTAGGTCTTGCCCTTGGACGGGTCCAGGATGCGGCCGCCGGCGTATGCGCCGCCGCCCTGGTCACGCATGCCCCACAGGATGGTCATCCCCTTGATGGGCTTGTCCTTGTTGGCGCCACCGCACTTGTCGCAGGTGGGGTTGGGTCCCTTGTCGGAGTGCAGGATCTCGACGACCCTGCCCTGCAGGGTCCCGTCCTGCGCGCGCGTGACCTCGACGATCGACTTCACCTTGCCGGTCTCGTCGTCGATGGTCTTCCAGCGTCCCTCGGGCGTCTGCGCGGCGGCGGCGAAGCCGGCGACGAGCAGGGAAATGCCGAACAGCCTGGCGACGGTCCTGATGGTCATGGGGTCGTTTTTCCGGTGGGTAAGCGGGGCATCATAGGGTACCGGGCGCCGCGGCATTTACCGAGATGAATGCCACGAAGTCCCGTGCCCGCGGGGGGATGGGGTACGCTCCCCCCGGGGAACATCCAGCGGATTTCCGGGGGAACACCGAGATGAAGATCATTGTCCAGGGCCTGGCCGCGGCCGCCCTGATGGCGACCGCCGTGGCCGGCACCGGCCGGGCGCACGCCGCCGAGCCGAACGCCGCACCGGCGGCGAAGCCGACCATCGCCGATTTCGTGCGCCACCCGACCTACAGCAGCGTCAAGATCTCGCCGACCGGCGAGTACCTGGCCATGACCGTCGAGAAGGACGAGCAGGACGTGCTGGTGGTGCTGCGCACCGAGGACCTGGCGCTCCTCAAGGTCAACCAGCTGCCCGACGAGAAGAGCGTCGGCGCCTTCCATTGGACCAGCCCGGAGCGGCTGATCTTCACCGCGATCCGCAAGATCGGCCACTTCGCCCAGCCGTTCGGCACGGGCGAGTGGTTCGGCGTCAACGCCGACGGCAGCATGCCGCGTCCGCTGGTGTTCTACGGGACGCGCGACGTCACCCAGCGCGGCAAGTCGGTCGGCAACCGTCGCTTCAGCCTGCTCGACACGCTGGAGGACGACGACGAGAACGTGCTGATGGAGGTCACCAAGCCGCGGTCACGCGACGGCGTGAACACCGAGGTCGTGCTGTTCGACACCACCGCCGGCCGCTGGCGGACGCTGGCCGAAGCGCCGCGCGAGAACTGCCAGATCGCGCTGGGCGCCGATCGCGAGCCGCGCTTCGCCGTCTGCTTCGACAGCGAGGACGAGGCGGGCAACTACGCCAGCGAAACCGAGCTCTACAAGCGCGGCGACGATGGCAAGTGGACGCTGCTCAACAGGTCGTCCGACACCGGCGCCAAGCTGTCGATCGGCGGGACCGCCGGCGACGGCACGATCTACGCCACCCGCTCGGTGGACAAGGGCACCACCCAGTTCGGCACGTTCGACCCGGTGACCGGCGAGTTCGAGCTGCTGTTCCACGACCCGGTGTCGGACCCTTCGAGTTACATCCACGCATCGGACATGGATACGGTCATCGGCATCGCGACCGAGGCCGGTGCGCCGCGCGTCACCCTGACCAACGAGTCGCACCCGGACGCGGCGCTGTACGAGTCGCTGGCCGCGTCGTTCCCCGGCCAGATGGTCGACTTCTCCAGCGCGACCGCGGACGGCTCGAAGATCGTGGTGTCGGTGTACAGCGACCGCAATCCCGGCCAGCTGTACCTGTACGACCGCGCGACCAAGAAGGCGCGGTTCCTGATGCAGAACCGCCGCTGGCTCGACCCGGACCGGATGGCCTCGGTGAAGCCGTTCTCGTTCAAGGCGCGCGACGGCCTGACGCTGCACGGCTACCTCACCATCCCGCACGGCTCGGACGGCAAGGACCTGCCGATGATCGTCAACCCGCACGGCGGCCCGATGGGCCCGCGCGACCACTGGGGCTTCAACCCGGAAGCGCAGATGATGGCGAGCCGCGGCTACGCGGTCATGCAGGTCAACTTCCGGGGGTCCGGCGGGTTCGGCGAGAAGTTCGAGGACATGGCCTGGGGCAACTGGGCCGACGAGCTGATGTTCGACATCATCGATGCGACCAGGCACATGATCGCCGAGGGCCATGCCGACCCCGAGCGCATCTGCATCTACGGCGGCAGCTTCGGCGGCTACGCCGCGATGATGGCGCCGGCCCGCGCGCCGGGGCTGTACAAGTGCGCGTTCGGCTACGTGGGCGCGTACGACGTCGGCATCCAGTTCGAGGAGAGCGACACCGGCCAGAGCGAGGCGGGCCGCCGGTACCTGACGAAGGCGCTGGGCGACACCCCAGCCGAGTGGGCCGCCGTCTCGCCCGTCACCCATGCCGACCGGATCGACATCCCGGTGTACCTGGCGGCCGGTGCGCGCGACCCGCGCTGCCCGCCCGAGAACACCGAGGCGATGTATGCGGCGCTGAAGGCGGCCGGCAACGAGCCCGAAGGGATGATCATCCAGTCGGGCGAGATGCACGGGTTCTACAAGGAAGAGAACAACGAGCGCCTCTACACCGAGATGCTCGCGTTCTTCGACCGCCACATCGGCGGCTGACGCGCAGGGTTCAGTGCTTGGGCATCTGGTCGCGCGCCTGTTCGGCGCGCGAGGCCCCGATGGCGGTCTCGACCTTGCGCACTTCCTCCGGCGGCGGCAGCACGGCGGGGAAGCCGAGTGACTGGATCCACAGTTCGCGGCACCAGCCCATCGTGTGGTACAGGTGGTGGTCCTCGTCCTGTTCGACCGAGTCGTAGGCGGCCTTGAGCACCTTCGCGGTGTCGCCCTGGCCCTTTTCGCCGACCAGGCCGATCAGTTCCCAGTTGCTGTGGTCCTTGGTCTCGGCGAGCACGACGCATTCGCATGCGACCAGTTCCGCCGCGGCGGGATCGCCGGCCGCCAGTGCCATCTCCATGGCTTCCACCAGCGACTCGCCCTGGTGCTTCACGACCTTGCGGCCCGGCGTCATCGTGTCCGTGTCCATGCCGAGCGTCTCGAAGACGCGGGTCAGGACCTGCACGTGCCGGCGGGTCTCGTCGAGATACTCGTTCCATTCATTGCGCAGGTCGTCGTTGACCGCGCAGCGCAGCGCCGTCTCGTAGACCTGCACGCCGCCGAGCTCGGTCTCGAGCGCCTGGTAAAGCAGTTCGTGGACCTGCGCGGTATCGAATTCGGATTTCTTCATGGGGTCTGTTCCGTCAGGGGAAGGAAAACGGGCCGCGCGAGGCGGCCCGTCGATTCGCATGTCGCTGCGGTTAGCGGTCGCTGCCACCCTGGCCACGACCGGACTGGTCGGAACCCTGGTTGCGACCGGACTGCGAGGACTGCGAGGACTGCGAGCCCTGGTTGCGGCCCGACTGGCCCTGCATGGTCTCGGACTGGCCCGAACGGCTGCCCGCGGTGCGGGTCTGGTTCTGCTGCTGGCCCTGGGCCTGCTGGCCCTGCTGCTGGTTGCGGGTGTTCTGGTTGTTGCCCTGGTTCTTGTTCTGGTTGTTCGCCATGGGAGCTGCTCCTGTTGGGGAAGGTGCCCGATCCGCACGGATGGGATCGGACGCGACCAGCTTCCTAGGGGATGCGTTACGGGAAGGTGCAAAAAACCGGGGTTTGCACGTCCCTGTCCAACTGCTGGCTGAAGCGTTCAGCCGCTCCGGCCATTCAGCCTTGCGCCACCAGTTTGAATGCGTGCGACAGCGCCGTCGCGTCGACGGGACGCACGACCCGCGCGACTTCGACGCCGTCGCGCAGGAACACCAGCGTGGGCCACAGCTTCACCCCGAACGTGCGCCCGAGGCGGCGTCCGCGCCCATCTTCGACCTTGACGTGGCGCACGCCGGGATGCGCGTCGAAGGCCGCCTCGACCCAGGGCCGCGCGGCCTGGCAATGGCCGCACCAGTCAGTGCCGAACTCGACGACCACGGCGCCCGGCATCGCGTCGACGTCGGCACGCTCGCGGGTGGGGGTGGCATAGCGGTCGACGAAGGCCATGGCGCCGCTCCTACATGACGTTCGGCTCGCTGAAGGCCTCGATCTCGCCCTGGAAGGCGTTGATCGGCACGCAGCTGCAGAACACGTTCTTGTCGCCGTACACGTTGTCCACGCGCGCCACGGGCGACCAGTACTTCTGGCGGCGCAGCGACTCGAGCGGGAACACCGCCAGCTCGCGCGAATAGCCGCGCGTCCACTCCGCCGACGTTGCCTGCGCGGCCGTGTGCGGCGCGTGCTTGAGCGGGTTGTCCTCCCGGTCCATGCGGCCGTCCTCGATCGCGCGGATCTCCTCGCGGATCTGGATCATCGCGTCGATGAAACGGTCGAGTTCCGCCAGGCTCTCGGACTCGGTCGGCTCCACCATCAGCGTGCCCGCCACCGGGAAGCTCAGCGTCGGCGCGTGGAAGCCGAAGTCGATCAGCCGCTTGGCCACGTCCTCGGCGCCGATGCCGCTGGTCTTCTCCAGCGGGCGCACGTCGAGGATGCACTCGTGCGCCACCAGCCCGTTGCGGCCGGTGTACAGCGTGCGGTAGTGCGGCGCGAGGCGCCTGGCGATGTAGTTCGCGTTGAGCAGCGCGACCTGGGTCGCGCGGCGCAGGCCCTCGGCGCCCATCAGGGTGATGTACATCCAGCTGATCGGCAGGATCGACGCGGAACCGAACGGCGCCGCACTCACCATGCCGACGCCGGCCGCCGCCACGCCCGCGTCGCGCGGCTCGGCCGATGGCAGGAACGGCGCCAGGTGCGCCTTGACCGCGCACGGCCCGACACCGGGGCCGCCGCCGCCATGCGGGATGCAGAAGGTCTTGTGCAGGTTGAGGTGCGACACGTCCGAACCCCACTTGCCGGGCTGGGCCACGCCGACCAGCGCGTTCATGTTCGCGCCGTCGGTGTACACCTGGCCGCCGTGCGCATGGACGATCTCGCAGATGCCCACCACGTCCTCCTCGAACACGCCGTGCGTGGACGGGTAGGTGAGCATGATCGCGGCGAGGCGGTCGGCGTACTTCTCGGCCTTCGCGCGGATGTCGTCGATGTCGACGTTGCCGTCCTTGTCGCAACGCGTGACCACCACCTGCATGCCGCACAGCTGCGCCGACGCCGGGTTGGTGCCGTGCGCCGACTCGGGGATCAGGCAGATGTCGCGCTGGTCGTCGCCGCGGGAGCGGTGGTACGCACGGATCGCCAGCAGCCCGGCGTACTCGCCCTGGGCGCCGGAGTTGGGCTGCAGGCTCACCCGGTCGTAGCCGGTGCACTCGGCCAGCATGGCTTCGAGTTCGTCGATCAGCTGCCGGTAGCCGGCCACCTGCTCGTCGGGTGCCAGCGGATGGATGTTGCCGAACTCCGGCCACGTGACCGGGATCATCTCGGCCGTCGCGTTGAGCTTCATGGTGCACGACCCCAGCGGGATCATGGTCCGGTCCATCGCCAGGTCCTTGTCGGCCAGCGCGCGCATGTAGCGCAGCAGCTCGTGCTCGCTGTGGTGCGTGTTGAACACCGGGTGGGTGAGGAACGTCGAGGTGCGCGCCAGCGCGGCGGGCAACGCGTCGTCGGTGTCGCGGTCCAGTGCGTCGATGTCGCCCACGTCCGCGCCGAACAGCGACGCGATGGCCACCACGTCGCCGCGCGTGGTCGTCTCGTCCAGGCTGATGCCCAGGTGGCGGTCGCCTTCGGCCAGCGGGCTGAACGTGCGCAGGTTGATCCCGTGCGCGCGTGCCTTCGCATGGATCGCGGCCGCATCCACGTTGGTCACGTGCAGCGTGTCGAAGAAGCCGCCGGCGACTTGCGCGCCGGCCTTGCGCAGCGCCGCGGCCAGGATCGCCGCCAGCCGGTGGGTGCGTCGCGCGATGCGCACGAGGCCCTCCGGGCCGTGGTAGACCGCGTACATCGAGGCCATCACGGCCAGCAGGACCTGCGCGGTGCAGATGTTGGAGGTCGCCTTCTCGCGGCGGATGTGCTGCTCGCGGGTCTGCAGGGTCAGCCGGTAGGCCGGGTTGCCCTCGGTGTCGACGGACACGCCGATCAGGCGCCCCGGCATCGAGCGCTTGTAGGCGTCGCGGCAGGCCATGAACGCGGCATGCGGGCCGCCGAAACCGAACGGCACGCCGAAGCGCTGGGTGTTGCCGACCACGATGTCCGCGCCCCATTCGCCAGGCGACTTGAGCAGTGCCAGCGCCAGCAGGTCGGTGGCGGCGCAGACCACGCCGCTGCGCGCGTGCACGGCTTCGGCCAGCGCGGCGTAGTCGTTGGCGGTGCCGAAGGTGTCGGGGTATTGCAGCAGCACGCCGAACGCATCGAGCGTGGCCAGGTCCGCGTCGTCCGCGACCACGACCTGGATCCCGAGCGGCTCGGCCCGCGTGCGCACCACCTCGATCGACTGCGGATGCACGCCACGCGACACGCCGAACACGTTCGACTTCGCCTTCGACGAGCGCTTCGCCAGCGTCATGGCCTCGGCGGCCGCCGTCGCCTCGTCCAGCAGCGACGCGTTGGCGATCTCCATGCCGGTCAGGTCGGCGCACATCGTCTGGAAGTTGATCAGCGCTTCCATGCGGCCCTGCGAGATCTCGGCCTGGTAGGGCGTGTACGCCGTGTACCAGGCCGGGTTCTCCAGGATGTTGCGCAGGATGACGTTCGGCGTGTGGGTGCCGTAATAGCCCTGGCCGATGAAGCTGCGGAAGACCTGGTTGCGGTCGGCGCGCTCGCGGATCCTGGCCAGCGCCTCCACCTCGGTCATCGCGCCCGGCAGGGCGAGCGGCGACCGGGAGCGGATCGACGCGGGCACGATGGCATCGGTCATCGACTCCAGCGAGTCGTGGCCGATCGCCGACAGCATCGTCGCGATCTCCGCATCGTTGGGGCCGATGTGGCGGTCGACGAAGGCGGCGTGGTGCTCGAGCTCGCGAAGGGAGGCAGCGCTGGTCTTGGACATGGCGAAGGACGTCGATGGCGCGGCGGTTGCCGCGGGGGCGTTGGGTGAAGCAAGCCCCTCTGTCCTTTTGCCTGAGAGTTTGGAAGCCGCGGGGGAGGATCCGGCTTCTTGCCCCTTCGGCGCCGGGCGCCGCTCGCGCGGTCCGGTCTCTCCAGAGTGTGTGCACCGCGGCGGTCGTGGGGCCTGAGCGATTCCGGGCGTTGCGCCTTCGGCAGCGGCGCCATGCAGGGACATGGCCAACCGCTTCTCCCACCGCGTGCTGCCCCCCAATTATAGGCCCCCACAGGGGGAAGCGATCAGTCGGCGACCGGCAGGCGCCAGCCGCGGCGGATCGCCATCCAGCGCAGGGCGAAGCAGGCAACCGCGCCAGCGACCGCGGCAGCGGCGGGCGGCAATGCCAGCAATCGCGCAGCGACGAACACAAGGGCGCCGGCCAGCGCCGCGACGGCATAGAGCTCCCGTTGCAGCACCGCCGGCACCTGCGCGACAAGCACGTCGCGGACGATGCCGCCGCCCACGCCCGTCAGGACGCCGAGCAGCACGGCCCCCACCGGGCCCACACCGGCGGTCAATGCCTTGCTCGCGCCGACGACCGCGAACAGGGCGAGGCCGACCGCATCGGAGACCTGGACCGGGTTGCGGAAGCGCTCGACGTCGGCATGGCGATAGAACGTGACGAGCCCGGCCACGCTGGACACGCCGAGGTAGCGCCAATCGACCAGGGCCACCGGTGGCGTCGCGCCCAGCAAGACGTCCCGGGTGATGCCGCCCGCGGCCGCGGCGGCGAACGACAGCACCAGGACGCCGAAGAGATCGAGGCGATGCCGCACCGCGACCAGCGCGCCGCTGAGGGCAAACGCGAACGTCCCCATGAAGTCCAGGATCATGACGAAGGTCGAGGTCATGGCCGGATCATGCCTGCCCCCTGTGGGAGCCGCCACGGGGAGGGGCAGGGCCCTTGGGGCCCGTCACCCGTCACAATGTGGGCATGTCGCCACCCCATTCACCGGACATCCGCCGCCTGGCGCTGCTGCTGGGCGGGCTGGCCATGTTCGGGCCTTTCTCCATCGACACGATCTTCCCGGCGTTCCCGGCGATCGGGTCGCAGCTGGGCGCGGACAAGGTGGCGATGCAGCAGACGATCAGCGTCTACCTGGTCGCCTACGCGCTGATGAGCATCGTCCACGGGCCGCTGTCGGACGCGGTCGGCCGGCGGCGGGTGATCCTGGCCGGCCTGGCCGTCTTCGCGCTGGCCTCGGTCGGCTGCGCGCTGGCCACCGACCTCGCGACCCTGCTGGCGTACCGCGCGTTGCAGGGGCTGTCGGCGGGCGTCGGGCTGATCGTCGGGCGCGCGGTGATCCGCGACGTGCTGCACGGCGACGATGCCCAGCGCCTGATGAGCCAGGTCTCGATGATCTTCGGTGTCGCGCCGGCCATCGCGCCGATCATCGGCGGCTGGATCCTGGGCTGGAGCGCATGGCCCACCATCTTCTGGTTCCTGGTGCTGTTCGCGCTGGTCCTGCTGGCGGCCGTGTGGTTCGGGCTGCCGGAGACCCATCCGCCGGCGGACCGCATCGCGCTGCATCCGAAGACGATGGTGCGCGACTACGCCAGGATCCTGGTCAACCCGCGCTTCCAGCGCCTGGCCGCGGCGGGCGCCTTCAATTTCGCGGCACTGTTCCTGTACATCGCGTCGGCGCCGGCATTCGTGCTCGACCTGCTGCGCGGCTTCGATGGCCAGCGCCTGGGCGAGAACGACTTCGCGTGGTTCTTCGTGCCCACCATCGGCGGGATGATGCTGGGCGCGTACGTGTCCGGTCGCGCGGCGGGCCGGATGACCGGCGCGCGGCTGGCCAACCTCGGGTTCCTGTGCTGCGGCATCGCGGCGGTGGCGAACGTGCTCTACAACCTGCTTGTGCCGGTGCCGCAGTTGCCGCTCGCCGTGCTGCCGATGATGCTCAACGCGTTCGGCATCGCACTGGTGTTCCCGATCCTCACCCTGGCGATCCTGGACATGTACCCGCGCCAGCGCGGGTCGGCCTCGTCGCTGCAGGCCTTCACCGGCCTGGTGCTGCATTCACTGGTGGCCGGCGTCATCTCGCCACTGCTGAGCGGGGATGCCCTGTGGCTGGCCCTCGGTGCCGCGATGGCGACGGCCCTGGGCTGGGCGTTCTGGCGCTGGGAAATCGGCAAGGGCGAGTACCTGCCGGAAGCGCCGGCCGCACCCGCCGCCCTGGAACCGACGGAGCGCCTGTGAGCCACGCCAACCGCATCGACACCCGTTTCAACGCGCTCGCCGCCGCCGGGCGCAAGGCGCTGGTGCCTTTCATCACGGCGGGCGACCCATCGCTGGAGGCGACCGTCCCGGTCATGCACGCGCTGGTGGCGGCGGGGGCGGACGTCATCGAACTGGGCATGCCGTTCTCCGATCCGATGGCGGACGGCCCCGTCATCCAGCGCAGTTCCGAACGCGCGCTGGCACGTGGCGCGGGACTGGCCCACGTGTTCGACAGCGTGCGCGCCTTCCGGGAGCGCGACGCCGACACGCCCATCGTGTTGATGGGCTACCTGAACCCGGTGGAGGTCAGTGGATACGCGGCGTTCGCGGCACGGGCCGTCGCAGCGGGCGTCGATGGCGTGCTGCTGGTCGACCTGCCGCCGGAAGAGGCCGGCGGGCTGCGGGCGGCGTTCGCCGACGCGGGCCTGGCGCTGATCCTGCTGGCCGCGCCGACCACGGGCGATGCGCGCCTGGCACTGCTCGGCGCGCTCGCTGCGGGCTACCTCTACTACGTCAGCTTCGCCGGCGTGACCGGCGCCGACCGCCTGGATGCCGGCGCCGCCGGCGCACGCCTGCGCGAGGTCCGGCGCCACAGCCCCGTCCCCGTCGTGGCCGGCTTCGGCATCCGCGATGCCGCGGGCGCCGCGGCGATGGCACGCGAGGCCGATGGCGTCGTGGTGGGCAGCGCCCTGGTCGCCGCGCTGGCGGAGGCCGCCGATGCGGGGGACGCCGCAGCCCGGGCCGCGGCGTTCCTCCGACCAATGCGCCAAGCCCTGGACTTGTAGGAGCGGCGTGAGCCGCGACCTGGCCTTTCGCGGCTCACGCCGCTCCTACAAAAACGAGGGATTACAATTCCGGGGTTCCCCGGAGGCCCCCAACGAATGAGCTGGCTGAAGAAACTCATGCCCGCGCGCATCCGCACCGACTCCGGCGCCGCGCGCAAGCGCAGCGTGCCCGAGGGGCTGTGGGAGAAGTGCGGCAAGTGCGGTGCGGTCCTTTACCGGCCCGAGCTCGAGGAGAACCTCGAGGTCTGCCCCAAGTGCAACCACCACATGGCCATCCGCGCCAGGATCCGGCTGCTGGCGCTGTTCGACCCGGACTCGACGACGGAAATCGGCGCCGCCCTCGGCCCCACCGACATCCTGAAGTTCAAGGACCAGAAGAAGTATTCCGACCGGATCAAGGCCGCGCAGAAGTCCTCCGGCGAGCGCGACGCGCTGATCGCCATGGAAGGCAAGCTGGCCGGCCGCGACCTGGTCGCCTGCGCGTTCGACTTCGCCTTCATGGGCGGCTCGATGGGCTCGGTGGTGGGCGAACGGTTCGCGCTCGCGGCCGAGCGCGCGCTGGCGCTGCGCTGCCCGCTGGTGTGCTTCTCGGCCACGGGTGGGGCGCGCATGCAGGAAAGCCTGTTCTCGCTGATGCAGATGGCCAAGACCGCGGCGGTGCTCGAGAAGATGCGCGCCGCGGGCCTGCCCTACATCTCGGTGATGACCCATCCGACCACCGGCGGCGTGTCGGCGTCGCTGGCGATGCTGGGCGACATCAACCTGGCCGAGCCGGAAGCGCTGATCGGCTTCGCCGGCCCGCGCGTCATCGAGCAGACCGTGCGCGAGACGCTGCCGGAAGGCTTCCAGCGCAGCGAGTTCCTGCTCGAGCACGGCGCCATCGACCAGATCTGCGACCGCCGCGAACTGCGCGAGCGGCTGGCGCACCTGTTCGCGCTGCTGATGCGCCAGCCGACTCCGGCCGAGGACATCGAGGTGACGGCGTGACGCGTCGCTGGTTCGGGACCGACGGCATTCGCGGGCGCGTGGGCACGGCGCCCATTTCCGCCGACTTCGTGCTGCGCCTGGGCAACGCGTACGGCCACGCGCTGCCGCGCAACCAGTGGCGCAAGCCGCAGGTGATCATCGGCAAGGACACCCGGATCTCGAACTACATGTTCGAGGCCGCGCTCGAGGCCGGGCTGGTGGCCGCGGGCGTGGACGTGCAGCTGATGGGCCCCATGCCCACCCCCGCGGTCTCGCACCTCACGCATTCGCTGCGCGCCGACGGCGGCATCGTCATCAGCGCCTCGCACAACCCGCACCACGACAACGGCATCAAGTTCTTCTCGGCCGAGGGCGAGAAGCTCGACGACGCCACGGAGCAGGCCATCGAGGACGCGCTGGAGCAGCCGTTCCGCACCGTGCCGTCCGAACAGCTCGGCAAGGCCGTGCGCACCCGCGACGCGGTCGGCCGCTACGTCGAGCACTGCAAGAATTCGGTCCCGCGCGGCTTCAGCCTCGACGGCCTGCGCATCGCGCTGGACTGCGGCCATGGCGCGACGTTCCAGATCGGCCCGATCGTGCTGCGCGAACTCGGCGCGCAGGTCGACGCGATCGGCATCGACCCCAATGGCCTGAACATCAACGACGGCGTCGGCTCGACCCATCCGCAGGCGCTGGCCGCGCACGTGCGGGCCATCGGCGCGGACCTGGGCATCGCGTTCGACGGCGACGGCGACCGCGTGCTGTTCGTCGACCGCGAGGGCAGGGTGCGCGACGGCGACGACCTGCTGTACGTGCTCGCCTGCGCCTGGCAGGACAGTGGCCGCCTCAAGGGGCCGGTGGTCGGCACGCTGATGACCAACTACGGATTCGAGCGCGCGCTGCAGGAGAAGGGCATTCCGTTCCTGCGCGCGAAGGTCGGCGACCGCTACGTGCACCAGGCGTTGCACGAGCACGGCGGCGTGCTCGGCGGCGAGGCCTCCGGGCACCTGCTGTGCCTGGACCGGGCCAACACCGGCGACGCCATCGTCAGCGCGCTGCAGGTCCTGCACGTGCTGCAGCGCACCGGCAAGTCGCTGCCCGAACTGCTGCAGGGCATGGAAAAGGTGCCGCAGCAGACCATCAACGTGCGCTACACCAACGGCGCCCGCCCGACCGAAGCCGCGCCCGTGCAGGCGGCGCTGGCCGATGCACAGGCGGCGGTGCAGGGCCGGGGACGCGCGTTCCTGCGGCCGTCGGGGACCGAGCCCGTGGTGCGGGTGACGGTGGAGGCGGACGATCCGGGGCTGGTGGCGGCGACGGTGGAGCGGTTGGCAGAAGCCGTGCGAATCGCGGCCGGATAATGCATTCGCCGCCATGGCGGCGAAACGATCAAACAACGGCAGACAACGACACATGGCTTCGACCCCGATCCCCACGCTCGACATCCGCCGCTTCGACGGCGACCGCGACGCGTTCGTCGACGAGCTCGGCACCGCCTATCGCGAGTGGGGCTTCGCCGGCATCCGCGGGCACGGCATCGCGCAGTCGCTGATCGACGACGCCTACGACGTGTTCCAGCAGTTCTTCGCGTTGCCGGAAGCGACCAAGCGCAAGTACCACGTCGAAGGCGGCGGTGGCGCGCGCGGGTACACGCCGTTCGGCGTGGAGACCGCCAAGGGCGCGCAGTACTCCGACCTCAAGGAGTTCTGGCACATCGGCCGCGAGATCCCGCGCGACTCGAAGTACGCCGCGGACATGGCGCCCAACCTGTGGCCGGCCGAGGTCCCGCGCTTCCGCGAAGTCGGCTACGGCCTGTACCAGGCGCTGGACGCACTCGGTTCGCGGGTGCTGTCCGCGCTCGCCCTGCACATCGGCCTGCCCGAGCGCTACTTCGCCGACAAGACCGACAGCGGCAACTCGATCCTGCGGCCGATCCACTACCCGCCGATCACCACGCCGGACATCCCCAACGTCCGCGCCGGCGCGCACGAGGACATCAACCTCATCACCCTGCTGGTCGGCGCCAGCGCGGAGGGCCTGGAGGTGAAGTCGCGCAAGGGCGAGTGGGTGCCGTTCACGGCGGACGCCGACACCATCGTCGTCAACATCGGCGACATGCTGCAGCGCCTGACCAACCACGTGTATCCGTCCACCACCCACCGCGTGGTCAACCCGCCGGGCGGGAAGGCGCGCCAGCCGCGCTACTCCACCCCGTTCTTCCTGCACCCGAACCCGGACTTCCTGATCGACGTGCTGCCCTCGTGCATCACGCCCGACAACCCCAGCCGCTATCCCGAGCCGATCACCGCGCAGGGCTACCTCGAGGAACGGCTGCGCGAGATCAAGCTGAAGTAGCCCGGTTGCAGGCGCAACGCGCCGGAATCCGGGATGTCATCCGGTATCCTTCACGATTCGCCACGAACCCGGGAAGCCCCCATGCGCCGTCGCATCGTCGCCGGAAACTGGAAACTCCACGGCGACCGCGCCTTCGCCCATGCGCTGGTCGACGAGCTGGCCGCCGTGGACGCCCCGGCGGGCGTCGAGCGCGTGGTCCTGCCCCCGCTGCCCTACCTGGGCGACCTGGTCGCCAGCTACGGCGGGCGCGGCCTCACGTTCGGCGCCCAGGACGTCAGCGCCCACGCCCGCGGCGCGTACACCGGCGAGGTCGCCGCGGACATGCTGGTGGACGTCGGCGCGCGTTACGGCCTGGTCGGCCATTCCGAGCGCCGCCAGTACCACGGCGAGACCAGCGAGATCGTGGCCCGCAAGCTCCTGGCCGCCAGGCAGGCCGGGCTCATCCCCATCCTCTGCGTCGGCGAGGCCCTGCACGAGCGGGAAGCGGGCCAGACCTGGTACCGCCTCGAGGAGCAGCTCGATGCCGTGTTCGCCGCAGGCGGCCCCACGGTCCTGGAGGGCGCCGTGGTCGCCTACGAGCCGGTCTGGGCCATCGGCACCGGCCGTACCGCCACCCCGGCGCAGGCGCAGGAAGTCCACGCGTTCATCCGTGGCGAAGTGGCAGCCCGCGATGCTAGAATTGCCGGCTCGCTGCCGATCCTGTACGGCGGCAGCGTCAAGGCCGACAACGCCGCCGCGCTGTTCGCGCAGGCCGACGTCGACGGCGGCCTGGTCGGCGGCGCCTCGCTGGTGGCGGCCGACTTCCTCGCCATCGTGGCCGCGGCCGCGGTTTGAGCTGTCATCCCCGCGAAGGCGGGGATCCAGTGCCCCACCAGACAACCGGTTTCCCCCAATGCTCGTAGTCCTCAACGTCGTCTACGTCCTCATCGCCATCGCGATGATCGCGCTGATCCTCATGCAGCGCGGCGCCGGCGCGCAGGCGGGCTCCGGCTTCGGCGCGGGCGCGTCGGCCACGGTGTTCGGCGCCACCGGCGCGGGCAACTTCCTGAGCAAGGCCACCAAGTGGCTGGCGGTGGTGTTCTTCATCATCAGCATGTACATGGCCTGGCATGCGACCAACGTCTCGCGCCCGGTCGCCGCGCAGACCGACCTGGGCGTCATGGCCGAGGTGCCGGCGGTCCAGGCCGACGACGCCGCGCAGGTGCCGGCCGCGCCGGTCCAGCAGGCAGTGCCTGCCGCGCCCGCCGAGGACGCCCCGGCGACCGACGCGCCTGCGGACACGGCAGCGCCCGCGGCCACGGATGAACCCGCGCCTGCCGACGCCGTCGAGCCCCAGCCGGAGCCGCCGGCCGGCCGCTAGAATTTTCGAGTCAAAGCCCAGGTGGCGGAATTGGTAGACGCACTACCTTGAGGTGGTAGCGGCTTCGGTCGTAGGGGTTCGAGTCCCCTCTTGGGCACCATGTACGGGAACCCGCCGCAAGGCGGGTTTTCTTTTGGTCGCGTGACGGCCCTGCATGCAACCTGTTCACGTTGGGTGATTACGATGCCGCCGATGCTCGACCTGCACTGCCACATGCTGCCTGCCATCGACGACGGCGCGACGGATCTGGCGATGTCGCTGGAGATGGCGCGCATGTCCGTCGCCGACGGGGTGCACACGGTCGCCTGCACCCCGCACATCTACCCGGGGCTGTACGAGAACACCGCCGACGGCATCCGCGCCGCGATCGCGAAACTGCAGGCGGAATTGAACCGCGAAGGCATCCCGCTGAAGCTGGTGATCGGCGCCGACGTCCACCTGGATCCCTCGCTGCCCGAGGGCATCAGGGCGGGCAGGGTGCCCACGCTCAACGGTTCGCGCTACCTGCTGCTCGAGCCGCCGCACCACGTCGCGCCCCCCAGGTTCGAGGACTCGGTGTTCATGCTGATGGCGCAGGGCATCGTCCCGGTCATCACCCACCCGGAGCGGCTGACCTGGGTGGAAGGCCACTACGACGTCTTCGAGCGCCTCGCCCACCGCGGCGCCTGGATGCAGGTCACCGCCGGCGCGATCACCGGCCGCTTCGGCCGCCGGGTGAAGTACTGGGGCGAGCGGTTCCTGGGCGAAGGCATCACCCACCTCCTGGCCACCGACGCGCACCACCCGAAGCGGCGTCCGCCGCTGCTGGCGGAGGCGCGGGAGGCGGCGGCCAAGCTGCTGGGCGACATCGAGGCCGACCACCTGGTCAGCACCCGGCCGCAGGGCATCGTGGACAACGTGGCGCCGGAGGACCTGCCCGGCTTGCCCGAAGGCCAGCCGTTGCCCGCGGCATCGCGCGAGCCGTCTTTTTGGCAGCGGCTGCGTGGGGCTGCATAATCGGACGCAATGCACACGAGGTCGATGAACGCATGAAGCTTTCCTGCACGACCTGGTTCAAGTTCCTCGCGCTGGCTGCGCTCGTGGCACTGCTGGCCGCCTGCGCAAGCGGCGCGCCCCGCAATGCGGTCGCCGGGCAACTGCTGCCGGCCCCCGACACCACGTCCGCGTCCGGCGCCTACGAGGGCGGCACCGACTACCGGATCGGTGCACAGGACCTGCTGGAGGTCAGCGTCTTCGGCGTCGACGAGCTGACCCAGGAAGTGCGGGTGAACTCCAACGGCCAGATCTCGCTGCCGCTCATCGGTGGCGTCATGGCCGGCGGCAAGACCATCCCCGACCTTGAGGATGCCATCGCCGAGAAACTGGCCGAGGGTTACCTGCAGGACCCGCAGGTCAGCGTGTTCGTCAAGGAGTTCACCAGCCAGCGCGTGACGCTCGGCGGCGCCGTGGAAAAGCCGGGCATCTATCCGATCACCGGCAAGACCACGCTGCTCCAGGCCGTCGCGATGGCTGAAGGCGTCACCGACCTGGCCGACCCGAGCGCCGTGGTGCTGTTCCGCACCGTGGACGGCAAGCGCATGGCCGCGGTCTACGACCTCGGGGAAATCACCGGCGGCCGGATGGAAGACCCGATGATCTACGGGGACGACATCGTCGTGATCGAGCAGTCGGGCAGCAAGACCGCGTTCCGCCGCATCATCGAGTCGATCCCGATCCTTGGTGTGTTCAGCTGGTACTGACGAGAGCCCTGACCGATGTCTGAAGACAAGTTGCCGGCGCCGGGCCCGGGCGATGACGGGCAGCGCCTGCCGGTCCCGGGGGGGCATGGCGGCGCGATGTCACACCCGGTGCAGGGCGCGCTCGCGCTTGACCTGTATCGCGACGAGCGCCGCCAGGAAGACGACGAGATCGACCTGCTCGCGTACTGGCGGATCCTGCTCAAGCGCCGCTGGCTCGTCCTGGGCGTGATGGCGGGCGTCCTGGCGCTTGCGCTCCTGGCGACGTTGCTGATGCCCTCGATCTATCGCGCGACGACGACGTTGCAGATCGATCGCGAGGTCATGGAAGTCCTGCAGGTGGAAGGGATGAATTCGGTCGAGGCAGGTGCCTCCAGCGACTTCTACCAGACCCAGTACGAACTGCTGAAGAGCCGCGCGCTGGCCGAACGGGTCGCGGACGAATTGAACCTGGCCGGACGGATCGACACGCTGACGCCCCCGTCGTGGTGGGAGCGGGTCACCGGCCTGTTGCGCCCGGATCCGGCCGACGAGGAAGGCGACGTGGACGAAGCCACGCGCGCCGGCGAGCTGCGTGCCGCGGCCGGCTTCGTGCGTGCCGGCACGGAGATCGAGCCGGTCCGCAACTCGCAGCTGGTCCGCATCCACTTCGACAGCCAGGTGCCCGAGTTGTCGGCCCGGGTGGCGAACGCGCTCGCGGAAGGTTTCATCGCCTCGCAGATCGAGCGGCGGTTCGGCGCGTCGTCGTATGCGCGCAACTACCTGGAAGACCAGCTGGCCGAAATGAAGGGGCGGCTGGAGCAGTCCGAGCGTGCACTGGTCGAGTTCGCCCAGCAGGAAGGCCTGGTCAACACCGGCGACGGCCAGTCGCTGGCCGGCCAGAACCTGTCCGAGCTCAACGCGCAACTGGCGTCGGTGCAGGCGCAGCGCATCGCCGCGCAGTCGCGCGCTGCCCAGGCGACGGCCTCCAATGGCGCGGCGCTGCCCGCGGACATGCTCGCCAACTCGATCATCAGGACGCTGCAACAACAGCGTGCCCAGCTCCAGGCCGAGTACCAGGAGCAACTGCAGGTCTTCAAGCCGGAGTACCCGGCCATGCAGCAGCTGCAGGGCCAGATCGACGCGCTAGACCAGTCGATCTCCAAGGAGCTCGCTGCGATCCGCGCGTCGGTCCAGTCCGAGTACGCCGCGGCGCAGGCCCAGGAGGCGATGCTGGTCGCGAAGATCGACGAGTTGCGCAACCAGACCCTCAACGTCGACCAGCGCAGCATCCGCTACAACATCCTCAAGCGCGAGGTCGACACCAACCGCGAGCTCTACGACGGGTTGCTGCAGCGCTTCAAGGAAATCGGCGTCGCGGGCGGCGTGACCGCCAACAACATCGCCGTGGTCGACCGTGCGCAGGTGCCGCAGGGTCGCTACAAGCCCAGCCTGTCGCGCAACCTGGCCCTCGGCCTGGTGCTCGGCCTGATGCTCGGCGTGCTGCTCGCGCTGCTGCTCGAATTCCTGGACGACACGCTGAAGACGCCCGACGACGTCGAGCAGCGCCTGCGGGTGCCGTTGCTCGGGATCATCCCGAAGCTGGGCAAGGAGTCGCCACAGGAGGCGTTCGTCGATCCGCGGTCCGCGTTCGCCGAGGCCTACCGCTCGGTGCGCACGGCGCTGCAGTTCTCCACCGACCAGGGCGTGCCCAGGGTGCTGCTGGTCACCAGCCCGGTGCCGGCCGAAGGCAAGTCCACGACCGCGCTCACGCTTGCGCGCAACTTCGCCCAGCTGGGCAAGCGCGTGCTGCTGATCGAGGCCGACCTGCGCAACCCGTCGCTGCATCGTGCGCTGGGCATGCGCGGCGAGAACGGATTGAGCAGCCTCCTGGCAGGGTCGGCCGGGCCGAGCGACGTCATCATCGACACCGCAGACGAACGCCTGAAGGTGATCCTCGCCGGCGCGCTGCCGCCGAACCCGGCGGAGCTGCTGTCCGGCTCGCGCCTCGTCTCACTGCTGGCCGTCGCATCGGAGAAGTTCGACCAGGTGATCATCGACGGACCGCCCGTGCTCGGCATTGCCGACGCGCCGATCCTGGCCAATGCCGCCAGCGGCACCCTGCTGGTGGTGCAGGCCGGCAAGACCCGGATCAGCACGGCGCAGGTCGCCCTCAAGCGCCTCCTGTCGGCCCGCGCCCGCGTGATCGGCGCGTTGCTGACCCAGTACGATGCCAAGGCCACCGGATACGGGTACGGATACGAGTCCTACTATGCCTACGGTGCTTCGACGCCACGACTCGGCAGGGGATGACCGCCACCGCCGCTGAAGCCCTCGAGCTCGCGCTCTGGCTGCACCGCGCGCCCGCCCGGCGCGCTGCGTTGCTGGGCCGCCCGTTGCCGGACGGGATCGGGCAGTTGTTGCGCGTCGCAACCGGTGCGCGGGACCAGGTGGCGGCCGCGGCGATGATCACCGGCGAAGACGAGGCCACTGTCCTCGAGGCGGTCCGGTTCTATCTCCAGCAGATCCTCTTCCACGAAGGCGCCGACGACTATCGCGTGCTCGGCCTGGAGCGCGGCGCCTCCCACGCACAGGCACGCGACCACCACCGCCTGCTGCAGCAATGGCTGCACCCGGACCGGAGCGGCAACGACACCTGGGAAACGGTCTACGCCTCGCGTGTCAACCGCGCCTGGGGCCACCTGAAGACCCCGCAGGCGCGCGCGACCTACGACGCATCCGTGGTGCCAGCCACCGCGATCGGGGGCCGCCATGGCGGCGAATACCAGGCGGTGCCCACGTCGGTCCATGCCCCGGTTCCGCGAGGCAACCGCTCCCGCAACGCCACCCTGCTGGTCCTGCTCGGCTGCGTCGGCCTCCTGGTGCTGATCGCGATGCGCCAGGACGAGCCGCCGGAATGGCGGGACCTCCGTCCTTCGCTCGCCGCAGCCACGTCGGAGCGCAAGCCGGACGAAATCCGGGCAGGCCTGGTCGAAACGGTCGGCGCAGCGCCGGTCGAGGCGGTCGCAGCCGTCGATGCGCAGGCGCGCGTCGAAACCATCGAGCCGTCGCCGGTGCGCGATACCCCGACAGCCGCACCCGCACCCGCACCGGCGCACGCACCGGCGCACGCACCAGTCGTCGCCGTGCGGCCTGCCGCGACGCCGATGCCCGTACAGGCGCCGGCGCCAGGAAGGCCGGCGTCGCCCAGGCCAACGGCAAGCCCTGTCGCGGTCGCCGACTCTCCTCCGCCCCGACGTCCCGTGCCGCAACCGGTCGTCGTGCGCCAGGCACAGACCGTTGCCCCGAGCGCGGCCGTCCCCGTCGCACCCATCCTGGTGGCAGCCGTCCAGCAGGCGGGCCCGCCTCCGCCGCGGGCGCCCGCACCCGCATCGGTCCCGGATGCGTTCGACCGCATGAACCAGGCTCGCCGCCGCGCCGACCAGGTCATCGCCTACCTGAGCGACACGGCGGCGGCGTCGCCTGCCGTCTGGAACGACCTGCGCACCCTGGAGCACGCCCGGCAGGTCCGCACTGCGCTGCACGATCGCCACGGCGGACGTACCCTCCCGTTCGAACTCCAGGCGCCGAAATGGCACCTGGCGGCCGACGGCGCCAGGTTGGATGCGGCCTACCGGATCGACCAGGAGCAGGGCCGGTTCGGGCTCGATTTCACCTGGCGCGAGGACCAGCTGCTGGTCCGCGCCATGACGTTGGTGCCGGAGGCGTGAGCGCTCCTCGCATCCTGCTGGGGCTCGCCCTGCTGGCGATGGTCGGCCTGCTCGGTTACCACGTCCTGGCGGCCAGCACGCCGGCGCCCGGGGATCGCGAGGCGTTGACGCCCCGCGAGCGGCTCCAGCAGGCGCCGCTCGATGGCGACGCATTCGCGGACCTTGCCGTCGCGCTGCGCGACAAGGGCGATGCCGAGGCGACGTACGCGATGCACCGGATCGCCTCGCGACGCGATCCGCGTGACCTCCGCATCCACACCTGGCTCGCGGAGCAGCTGCTCCGGACGGGCGACTACGCCGCCGCGCTCGAACACCTGGACGTCGTCCTGAGGCTCGAGACGGACACGCAACAGACACTGCTTCCCCTGATGGCCCAGTGGGCGGACGACCCGGCGTTCGCGGAGGCATTGGCCGCCCGCTTGAGGGGGGGGGCCGACTGGCGGGGCGGGATGATGGGCGCGCTGCGGGCCGGCATCCAGCGCCCCGGCGCCGGCGCGGTGTTCGCCGCCCTGCGCGAGTCCGGCCATATCGAAGAAGCCGAACTGTCCTACTGGCTCGACGCGCTGATGGCGGCAGGGGAGTGGGGGCTTGCCTACAGCTATTGGGCCAGCAGCCTGGACCTCGCATCCGGCGAGGCCCTGCCCATGCTTTACAACGGCGACTTCGAAAGGCCGCCTTCCCAGCAGGGGTTCGACTGGCGCACCGGGTTGCGTCCGGGCAGCTACACCGAATTCGAGCCGGCAGCCGGCGCCCGCGGGCAAGCCGCGCACATGGTCTTCAGCGGCCGCCCGGTCGACCTGGCTGACCTCGAGCAGGCGCTGGCCCTCCAGCCGGGCCGGTATCGCCTCTCGATGCGCCTGCGGGCGGTATCGCTGCGCAGCGACCAAGGGCTGCGCTGGACGCTCACCTGCGAGGGGCAACCCAACCCGCTGGCCATCGGAGCGCCGATCGAGGGGACCTTCGACTGGCGCACGGCATCCATGGACTTCCTCGTCCCGGAAACCGGGTGCCCCGGGCAACGGCTGCGGCTGGACAATCCCGCGCCACCGGGATCGGCCAGCAGCGTCTCCGGAGACCTCTGGGTCGACGACCTCCGGCTCCGGACAGGCCCCCTGTCCGCGGTCGACAGGAATTGACGTTTCCATCACCGCCGATCCGCGAATATCGCTCCCTGCCTGAACGACGTGAAGGCCACGACTTGACATTTGCCTTGCCCTGTCGCAGCCGCCCCTGTTAGGCTCGCGTACACCGCTTCATCCCCCGCACACCAGGAAGAGTGCCATGCGCAAGTTCACCAGCCTCCTGACCGCCCTCGTTCTGTCGCTCGCTATGGGCGCAGCCTTTGCGCAGACCACGCCGACCCTGACCTTCCAGGGCGACGTGATGGTGAGCTCCGACTCCGGCGATTTCGTCAGCGCAGCGAACGGCCAGACCGTCGTGGCCGGCCAGTCGATCATGGTGCCGCCCGGTGGATCAGCGACCCTGGCCTATTCCGACGGCACGATCGCGACGTTCGGCGCAGGCACCCACACGGTTCCCGCGACCGGCTACGTCGTCACCACCACGGGCGTCGCCGCTTCGGCGGGCATGACGGTCGGTATCGTCGCCGGTGTCGTGGCGCTCACCGCGCTTGCCATCGACCAGAACCTGGACGATGACGACGAGGCGCCGCCGGTCAGCCCGTAACGCCAGGGCACCAGCCATCCCGAACGGGCAGGTCATCGACCTGCCCGTTCTTGTTTTTGCGCCCATAATGGCTGCGATGGCCAGCAGTGCCGCGCCCTCGATCCGGATTGATGCAGACGACCGTCGACGATCGCCGTGACTCCCGCTGGCTTGGACACGCGCTCCAGTGGCTGCTGGTCCTCGCGTTCGTCACCGGCGGCAGCTCCCAGATCAGTGGGTGGGACGACACCACCGTCCAGTTGCTATCCCTGCCGATCCTGGCCTGGGGGTTGTGGGCGATTTCGGGCCAGCGCGCCAATGCGTTCCGCAATGGCGCCATCGCGGTCGCCGCGCTCATCGCGATCGTCCCGCTGCTGCAATTGATGCCCTTGCCCGAAGGCGTCTGGCGATGGCCTGACGCCCGCCAGCAGCTCGCCGACGACATCGCGGCCGCAGGCGGCGTTCCCGAATTCCGCTGGTCGCTGGACCCGTCCGCCACCAGGGCCGCATTGCTGTTCCTGCTGCCGCCACTGGCGGCATTCGCCGCGACGCTGGCGACGGGGAGGACGGTCCACCGCCGCCTCCTGTTGACGATCATGCTGCTGGGACTCTTCAGCCTGCTGCTGGGATTCGCCCAGCTCGGCGTCCCCCGCGAGAGCCTGCTCAACCCGTTCCCACGCTGGGCCGCACAACTCAATGGCGTGTTCGCCAACCAGAACCACCAGGGCATCTCGCTCGTGCTGACCATCATCGTCGCACTGACCGGGATGCTGACCTCGGCTGCCCGCGCAGGCGAGGGCCTGCGGCAAGCCTGGACGCCATGGCTGTACGGATTCGTCGCGTTGTTCGCCCTGTGTGCGCTGCCGCTGACAAATTCCCGGGCGTCGGTCCTCATCGCGGTGTTCGCGGTCGCGGCCGTGCCACTCGCGCTCGGGTTCTTCGATCCGGCCAGCGTGCGTCGCGACTGGCGCGCCAAGGCAGGACTCGCCGGTTCGCTGGGGCTGATCGCGCTGGGTGTCTGGGGCACGCTCGGCTGGATGCGGGTCGACGCCGTCGACGAGCTCAGGTCCGTATTTCGCGCCACGACCGTGGACATCGGCGCAGCGCATTCGCCGCTCGGTGCGGGCATCGGCGCGTTCGTGCCGGCGTTCGAACAGGCCGCGCCGCCCATCCTGCTTCGTCCCTATTACATCAACCACGCGCACAACGAGTTCGTGCAGTGGTGGCTGGAAGGCGGCCTGGTCGCGATGGTTGTCCTCGCTGCGGCCCTGCTTGCGTTGTCATGGGCTGCCGCCAGGGCATTGCGCGTCCGGAAACCGGACCGCGCACAAGCCGTGGTCGCGGTGACTGGCCTGGCCGCGTTGCTCGGCCATTCCTGGGTGGATTATCCGATGCGGACCGTATCGCTCGCCACCGTGGCCGCGGTCCTGGCGGGCATCCTGGTCGTGCGGGCCGGGCACCGCCATCGAGACGTCGGAGCACACATGATGCGAGGCCGGGAACGCGGTGACGGATAACAGCAAAGTGCGCCCGGTCGTGTTGTGCGTCGTCGGGGCCCGCCCCAACTTCATGAAGATCGCCCCCATCATGCGCGCCCTCGGCGGGCAGGGCAGGGTCGACGCCAGGCTCGTGCACACCGGGCAGCACTACGACTACGCCATGAACGAGGCGTTCTTCCGGCAGCTCGACATCCCCGCCCCCGACGTTTCGCTGGAGGTCGGATCCGGCACGCATGCGCAGCAGACCGCGCAGGTCATGCAGCGCTTCGAGCCCGTGCTGGACGACGGCCGGGCCGATTGCGTGCTGGTCGTCGGGGACGTCAACTCCACGATCGCCTGTGCCCTGGTGGCGGCCAAGAAGGGCGTGCGCGTGGTCCACGTGGAGGCCGGCCTGCGCTCGCGGGACCGGACCATGCCCGAGGAAATCAATCGCATCCTCACCGACCAGCTGTCCGACCGGCTGTATGTCACCGAGCGGGAAGGGGTGGACAACCTGCTGGCCGAGGGCATCGCACGCGACAAGGTGGTGTTCGCCGGCAACGTCATGATCGACACCCTGCAGCACAACCTCGGGCGCGCGGTGCCTGCCGTCGAGACGATCACGCAGGCCTGCGCCGCGACCAATCGGTCCGCCGCCGCTTTCCTGGAAACGCCCGACGGCTACGCGGCGCTGACCCTGCATCGGCCTTCCAACGTCGACGATCCCGCCGTGCTTGCGGACCTGCTGGGCACGCTGGGCCAGCTGGCCACGCGCACGCCCATCGTGTTCCCCATGCACCCCCGCACCGAAGCGCGAATCCGCGAAGCAGGGCTGGGCGACTTCCTGGCCCGTGGCGACGTGCTGCCGATGCCGCCGCTGGGCTACCTGGAAATGCTTGGCCTGGTGCGCGAGGCAAGGCTCGTCCTGACCGATTCCGGCGGCCTGCAGGAAGAAACCACCGCACTCGGCATCCCCTGCCTGACACTGCGCGACAATACCGAACGGCCGGTCACGGTCAGTGAGGGCACGAACCATGTCGTCGGAACCGACCCCGGAACAATCCACGAGGTGTTCAACTTGATCCTGTCCAATGGTGGGAAAGCCGGTCGTCGGCCCGAGCTCTGGGACGGCCATGCAGCTGAACGCATCGCCGCCGACCTTGCAGGATGGCTGGAAGCACGATGAAGATCCTTGTCACCGGTACGGCTGGCTTCATCGGGTCCCACGTCGCCCTGAAGCTCCTCGAGCGCGGCGACGACGTCGTGGGGCTGGACAACCTCAATGACTACTACGATGTCGCGCTGAAGCGGGCGCGGCTTGCCAGGTTCCAAGGCCACGGACGCTACACGCACATCCATGCAGACCTCGCGGATCGGGAAGCCGTGGAAGCCGCGTTTGCGGAGCACAAGCCGCAGCGCGTCGTCCACCTCGCCGCGCAGGCGGGTGTGCGCTACGCGGCGCAGAATCCCCATGTCTATGTCGCCAGCAACGTCACGGGATTCCTCCACGTCCTGGAAGGTTGCCGGCACCACGGGGTCGAACACCTGGTGTTTGCGTCGACGAGTTCGGTCTACGGCGGGAACACGACGCTTCCGTTTTCCGAACACCAGTCCACCGAACACCCCCTCACGCTGTATGCGGCCACCAAGAAGGCCAACGAGGCGATGGCGCACAGCTATGCGCACCTCTACGGCATTCCCTGCACCGGCTTGCGGTTCTTCACCGTGTACGGCCCCTGGGGCCGGCCCGACATGGCGTTCTTCAGCTTCACCCGCGACATCATCGAAGGCCGCCCGATCAAGGTCTTCAACCACGGCCGCCACAGCCGCGACTTCACGTACATCGACGACATTGCCGCCGGTGTCATCGGTGCGCTCGATGCGCCCGCCCGCCCGAATGCGGACTGGTCGGGAAGTTGCCCCGATCCGGCCACCAGCAGTGCGCCGTACCGTTTGTACAACATCGGCAATGCGCGGCCCGTCCAGTTGCTCCGGTACATCGAACTGCTGGAAGAGGCGATCGGTCGCAAGGCGAAGATCGAAATGCTGCCGCTACAGCCCGGCGACGTCCCGGACACGTCGGCTGACGTCGGCGACCTCACCGCGGCAGTTGGCTACCGCCCCGGAACGCCGGTCGAGCTAGGCGTCCCCAACTTCGTCGCCTGGTACCGGTCGTACCATGGTGTCTGACCGCGCCCCCCGGATCGGCATCATCGGCCTGGGCTACGTCGGGCTGCCGCTGGCCGTGGCGTTCGGCCGTCACTTCGACACCGTCGGTTTCGACATCGATGCCCGGCGCATCGGCGAACTGGAATCGGGTAACGACCGCACGCGGGAGTCGTCGGCCGAAGAGCTGGCAGCCGCGGCAAGGCTCTCGTTCGCGACAGATGCCGAGGCGCTGCGGGACTGCAACGTCTATATCGTCACCGTGCCCACGCCGGTCGATGTCGCCAATCGTCCGGACCTCAGCCCGCTGGAGCGGGCCAGCGCCATGCTGGGAAAACTCCTGAAGCGCGGCGACGTCGTGGTCTACGAATCGACGGTCTATCCCGGCACCACGGAGGAAGTCTGCGTGCCGCTGCTGGAGGCCGGGTCCGGGTTGGCGTTCAACCGCGACTTCACGTGCGGCTACAGCCCGGAGCGCATCAACCCCGGCGACCGGCAGCGGCGCCTGGCGGACATCGTCAAGATCACTTCGGGGTCGACGCCGGAAACGGCCGACTTCGTCGATGCGCTGTACCGGCGGATCATCACGGCCGGGACCCACCAGGCGCCGAGCATCAAGGTGGCCGAAGCGGCCAAGGTCATCGAGAACACCCAGCGGGACGTCAACATCGCCCTGGTCAACGAGCTGGCGATGATCTTCAACAAGATGGGGATCGACACCAGCGACGTGCTGGCCGCGGCGGGAACCAAGTGGAACTTCCTGCCGTTCCGCCCCGGCCTGGTCGGCGGCCACTGCATCGGCGTGGACCCGTATTACCTGACGCACAAGGCGACGGTGCTGGGCTACCACCCGGAGCTGATCCTGACCGCAC
>JAKFFJ010000049.1:0-4379 GCA_036675265.1 Luteimonas sp. | reverse complement strand
GAGCACGCGGCCAGTCAGTTCCATGATCGTGCCCTGCGCTTGCCCCGGGCGGCCGGCAATGCGGGTCAGGTCCGCGTCCTCCTCCGGCGGGCGATCCAGGGGGTAGAACGGGCCCAGTGCCAGTAGCGGTGTACCGCGACGGCTCAGGGACTCCTTCTGGGCGAGGGCGATCCACGGCAGCAGTAAGCCCATGCCCGCCGCGAGGCCGCCCACCACCTGCCGTCGCGACGTGCGGAACGGCGAGGCTTCATTCCCGAGCGAAGGCGTTGCGCAAGCCATGGCAGTGTCTCCGGACAAAATTCAGGAAGCACTTTCTGCTTACGCAAGACACGGGGATGCGCGGTCAAGCAGCTTTGGGAGTTGGTCTACGACGAGATGGGCGATAATCCCTGGATGCCCATCACCATCAAGACCCCCGAAGACATCGAGAAGATGCGCGTCGCCGGCCGCCTGGCCGCCGAAGTGCTGCAGGTCGTCGCCCCGTACGTGAAGCCGGGAGTGACCACCGAGGAACTGGACCGCATCTGCCACGACCACATCGTCAACGTGCAGCAGGCGATCCCGGCCAACGTCGGCTACAAGGGCTTCCCGGCGACGGTCTGCACCTCGGTCAACAACGTGATCTGCCACGGCATCCCCAGCCATGCCAAGGTGTTGAAGGACGGCGACATCGTCAACATCGACGTCACCGTCATCAAGGACGGCTGGCACGGCGACACCAGCCGCATGTATTACGCCGGCACCCCGTCGGTGATGGCGAAGCGGCTGGTGGACACCACCCGCGAGGCGATGTTCCGCGGCATCCGCACCGTGAAACCGGGGGCGACCCTCGGCGACATCGGCAACGCGATCCAGGAGTACGCCGAATCCCAGCGCTTCAGCGTGGTCCGCGAGTACTGCGGCCACGGCATCGGCCGGATCTACCACGAAGACCCGCAGGTGCTGCACTACGGCCGTGCCGGCGAAGGCCTGGTGCTGGAGCCGGGCATGACCTTCACCATCGAGCCGATGATCAACGAGGGTACGCGCCACACCAAGCTGCTGCCCGACGGCTGGACCGTGGTCACCAAGGATCGCAAGTTGTCCGCGCAGTGGGAACACACCGTCGTCGTCACCGGGGACGGCGTTGAAATCCTGACGCGGGTGCCGGGCGACGACAACGACCTATGAGCAAACCGGCTGCCGCCGTGCCCATTTCGGCGGCGAACCTGCCGATAGCCGCCGGCGATGCCGTACGCAACGATCCGGCATGCACCGACATGGAATGGGCCGCTTCCGCCCGCGCGACCCTGGCCGACAGCGACCGCGCACTGGCCGGACGCTTCGACCGCAACGATGACATCGATACCCTGCTGCGCGCCCGCACCCAGTCGGCGGACGCGCTGGTGCGCGAGGCCTGGGAGCGCTGCGTCCCGGCCGATGCGCCGCTGTCGCTGTTCGCGGTCGGCGGTTACGGCCGCGGCGAACTGTTCCCGCAATCGGACATCGATCTGCTCGTGCTGGCCGCGCCAGTTGCGCAAACGACGCAGCACGAGGCGCTGGCACGCTACTTCGCCTTGTTGTGGGATGCCGGCCTTCCGGTCGGGCACGCGGTGCGCTCGATCGACGAATGCACCGAGGCTGCGCGCGACGACATCACCGTCCTGACCGCACAGATGGAAGCCCGGCCGCTGGCGGCCGATGCCGCCGCGATCCGCGCGCTGGACGAGGCGATCGCCCCGCAGCGCGTGTGGCCGCCGCGCGACTACTTCCTCGCCAAGCGCGAGGAACAACGCGCCCGCCATGCACGCTTCGGCGACACCGCCGACAACCTCGAACCCAACCTCAAGGAAGGCCCGGGCGGCCTGCGCGACGTGCAGACCCTGCGCTGGATGGCATTGCGGGTGCTCGGCGCGCGCGACCTCGAGCAGCTGGTCGCGCTCGGCCAGCTCGGCAGCGACGAATTCGCCACGCTCGAGCGCGAACGGCGCGCCTTGTCGCGACTGCGCTTCGGCCTGCACCTGGTCGCCGGCAAGCGCGAGGAGCGCCTGCGCTTCGACCACCAGAAAACCCTGGCGACCCGCCTCGGCCACGTCGACAGCGCCGACAACCTCGCGGTCGAGCAGATGATGCAGGGCTTCTACCGCAGCGCGGCATTGGTGTGGCGGATCAACGATCGCCTGCTGCAGCGTTTCGAGGAACAGCTGGAAGGCGAGGCGTCGCCGGAACCGCTGGATGTCGAATTCGAATTGCGCCGCGGTTACCTCGCTGCACACGACCCGGCGTGGCCTCACGCCGACGTCGCCCATGTCTTCGCGCTGTTCGCGGCATGGGCCGCGCATCCGCGCATTCGTGGCCTGCATTCGCACACCGCGCGTGCGCTGGCCGAAGCCTTGCCGCAATTGTTGCCGTTCGATCGCGCCGATGCGTCGTTGCGCGCGCAGTTCATGGCGTTGCTGCGCGGACCGCAACCAGTCGAGACGCTGGCGCGGATGGCACGCCTCGGCGTGCTCGGGCGCTGGCTGCCGGCGTTCTCGAAGGTCTCCGGGCGCATGCAGTTCGACCTGTTCCACGTCTACACCGTCGACCAGCACACGCTGGCGGTGTTGAAGAACATCGCCGGCTTCGCCGCGGGCGAGGCCGACGAACGCTTCGCCATGGCGCACGAAGTGTGGCCGCGCCTGCGCAAGCCGGAACTGCTGCTGCTCGCCGGCCTGTTCCATGACATCGCCAAGGGCCGCGGTGGCGACCATTCCGAACTCGGCGCGATCGACGCGCGCGAGTTCTGCGATGCGCACGGATTGTCCGAGGCCGACACCGGAGTGGTCGCATGGCTGGTGCAGAAACACCTGCTGATGTCGGTCACCGCGCAGAAACAGGACATCAGCGATCCCGACGTGATCCATCGCTTCGCGACGCAGGTCGCCGATCGCGAACGCCTGGACCTGCTGTACCTGCTGACGTGCGCCGACATCGCCGGCACCTCGCCGAAGTTGTGGAACACGTGGAAGGACCGGCTGCTGGCCGACCTGTACACCGCGACGCGGCTGGCGTTGCGCCGTGGCCTCGAACACCCGGTCGCCGCCGCCGACCGCATCGCCGAAACCCGCATCGCCGCGCGTGAAGAGCTCGCCGCCTTCGGTGTCGACAACGCGGAAGCCGAGCGGCTGTTCGCGGCGATGCCGGAAGAAAGTTTCCTGCGCGGTCGTCCCGACCAGGTCGCATGGCAGGCCGCCGTCTTGCGCAGCAGCCAGCCGGGTGCCACCCGGGTCAGCGCTCGTACGCTCGGCGCGCAGGCAGGTGCGCTCGAAGTATTCGTGCATTCGCCCGACCGCGACGGCCTGTTCGCCGCGATCGTCGCCACGCTCGACCGTTGCGGCCTGGCGATCCAGCAGGCGCGGTTGCTCGATGGCCCGCACGGCAACGTGTTCGACACGTTCGAAGTGCTGCCGGCCGACGGCCAGCGCATCGTCACCGCCGCCGACGTGGAGCGGCGCCTGGGTGCCGCGCTCGCGATCGCCGACCTCGACACGATCAGGCCCGCGCGTCGCGCGCAGCCGCGCCACCTGCGCCATTTCCGGATCGCGCCGCAGGTCGGTTTCAGCGCGACCCCGCCGTTTGACGGGCACGGCCGTCGCCGCACCTTGTTGAGCCTGGTCTGCACCGACCGGCCCGGCCTGCTCGCCGACGTCACCCAGGTGCTGCGCGCGCAGCGCCTGCGCGTGCACGACGCACGCATCGCGACCTTCGGCGAGCGCGCCGAGGACGTGTTCCAGATCACCGACGAACGCGACGCCGCGCTCGACGACACGCAACAGCAGGCGCTGCGTTCGGCGCTGCTGGCCACATTTGACGGAGAGCACCAATGAGCCCACGCAAGGTCGCAGCGAAGAAGACCGCCTCCCGAAGCAAGCAGCCGGAAGGGCCGGGCATCGAGGAGCTGAAGTTCCACATCGAGAGCGCGTGGGAACGGCGCACGGCGCTGACCCCGCAGGAAATCGACTGGGCGACGCGTCCGTCGGTCGAGCGCGTGATCGAAGGCCTGGAGACCGGCGAGTTCCGCGTCGCCGAACCTGACGGCAAGGGGGGCTGGAAGGTCAACGAGTGGCTGAAGAAGGCGGTGCTGCTGTATTTCCGCACCCGCGAGATGGAATTGATCGAAGCTGACGCAGGTCCGTTCTGGGACAAGATCCCGCTGCGCTTCACCGGCTTCGGCGAATCGCAGTTCCGCAAGCTCGGCGTGCGCGTGCTTCCGGGCACGGTGGCGCGCCGCGGCACTTACCTCGGCAAGGACGTGGTGCTGATGCCGAGCTTCGTCAACATCGGCGCCTACATCGGCGCCGGCACGATGGTCGATACCTGGGCGACGGTCGGCTCGTGCGCGCAGGTGGGCAAGCATT
>JAKFFJ010000033.1:0-4618 GCA_036675265.1 Luteimonas sp. | reverse complement strand
CTCGCTGTCGAAGATCGAGAAGCCGCGCTTCAGCCCGAGCTTGGCGTGCTCGATCTGCAGGATCTTCAGGCCGAGCGCATGGAAGGTGCAGATGGTGAGGCCTTCGCCGGCATCGCCCTTGATCCGCTTGGCGACGCGCTCGCGCATCTCGCGCGCGGACTTGTTGGTGAAGGTGATCGCCGCGATGCGTCGCGCGGGCATGCGGCCACTGGCGACCAGGTGCGCGATCTTCTCGACGATCACGCGGGTCTTGCCACTGCCGGCACCGGCGAGCACCAGCAGCGGACCTTCGACGTGGAGCACGGCTTGGCGTTGCGGAGGATTGAGGCCGTGCATGGATGGACTGCGGATCGACTATCGAAAGCGGACGCCATTGTAAGGCGGGCGTCGGTCCGGCTTGCCGGCATCGCCCGCGGTGTGTGATCCAAGCCACCGCGCCCACGCCGCGAGGCCCGCAACGCGGCAAGTCCGTGGCAAGAAAATGATTGACATACTGTGCGGTGTACAGTACTGTGCGGCCCATGGGTGATACGGACGCCTTCGGCAAGCTGGAACTCGAGCTGCGGCGCGGCGTGCTGGTGCTGGCCACGCTTTCGCAGCTGCGCGCTCCGCGCTACGGCTATGAACTGCGGCAGGCCCTGGCCGATACCGGCATGCCGATCGAAGAGGGCACGCTGTATCCGCTGCTGCGCCGCCTGGAAGCGCAGGGCGTGCTGAAGAGCGAATGGAAGATCGAGGACGGGCCGCCGCGTCGGTACTACGCGCTGAATGCGGACGGCCGAAAACTGCTCAGGAAGCTCACCGAGTCGTGGCAGGGCATGAACGACGCCATGGCGCGCCTGTTGAAGGAGGAATGACGATGAATGCGAACGACGTGATCGAGGCGTACGTGGCCGACGTCGCCGTGCAGTTGCCTCGCCGGCAGCGCAACGACGTCGCGTTCGAACTGCGCGCGCTGATCGAGGAAGGCCTGCAGGACCGGGCCGACGCCAGTGGGCGCCAGGTCGATGCCGCCATGGCGGTCGACTTCCTGCGCGCCTTCGGACGTCCCGTCGACGTGGCCGCGCGCTATCGTCCGGGGTTGACCATCATCGACCCCGCCGACGGACGCAGCTTCGTGCGCGCGACCCTGGTCGGCCTGGCCATCATCTGGAGCGCGGGCCTGCTGGCCAGCCTGCAGCAACCGATCGATTCCGGATGGGACCTGCTCCAGGCGATCGGGCACTGGTGGGGCGGCATCGTGATTCCGTCACTGTGGTGGCCCGGCGTGCTGGTCACCGGTTTCGCCGCGGCGGCCTGGGCCCGCCGCCGGCGGCCGCAAGGCGAGCAATGGAAGCCGCGCGCAGGCGATCGCACGCCGGGCGGACGCGCGGCCATGGTGCTGGCGCTGGTCGGCATGGTGTGCGGCGTCCTGGTGCTGCTCGAGCCACGGTGGGTGCTGGACTTCTTCTGGGGCGGCCGCGCGGCGCCCGCGGCGTATGAGGCGCTCACCTATACCGAGTCGTTCCTGCACAGGCAGGCACCGTGGGTGCTGGCGCTGCTGGTCCTGCACATCGTGCTGTTCGCCGCCGCGATCGCCAGCGATCGCTGGGCGAACCACTTGCGTCGTTTCGACACCGGACTGAGTTTGGCGATGTGCGCCGTGCTTGCATGGACCGTACTGGACGGCCCGATCTTCCGCGCGCAGAGCAGCGACGGCGTCGCCAGGTTTGCGCTGGTGCTGATCATCCTGTGCACGCTGGCCGGGCTGGGCATCAAGCTGCATCGGCGGATCAGGCCGGCGCCGGACCGGCAGGCGCACGCCTGAAGCCGCGTCCGGAACACCGCCACGATTCACGCGCGCGTGGCAAGCGGTTGCCCGCGCGCTGCTAGCATGTCGGCTCCACGACGCGCACGTGTTGAGCCATGGCCAAGCTGTACTTCTATTACTCGGCAATGAATGCCGGCAAGACCACGACCTTGCTGCAGTCCGCGCACAACTATCGCGAGCGCGGCATGCGCGTGGCGATCCTGACGCCGCGGCTGGACGATCGCGGCGGCAGCGGCATGGTGGCGTCGCGGATCGGCCTGAGCGCGCAGGGCATCGCGTTCGACCGCGACGACGACCTCAAGGCCTGGGCCGACCTCGACATCGCCGCGCATGGGCCGCTGGACTGCGTGCTGGTCGACGAAGCGCAGTTCCTCAGCAAGGCGCAGGTGTGGCAGCTGGGCGAAGTCGTGGATGCGCGCCGGATCCCGGTGCTGTGCTACGGCCTGCGCACCGATTTCCGCGGCGAGTTGTTCGAGGGCAGCCAGTACCTGCTGGCTTGGGCCGACGAGCTGACCGAGATCAAGACCATCTGCCACACCGGCAAGAAGGCGACGATGACGGTGCGCGTCAACGACAAGGGGCTCGCGGTGCGCGAGGGGCCGCAGGTGGAGATCGGCGGCAATGAGCGCTACGTGTCGGTGTCGCGCGCGGAGTTCAAGAAGATCACGCGCGGCGAAGCACGGATCGAGCCGTTGCAGCCGTCGTTGTTGGAAGAATGATCGTGCGGGGGCGGGCTCGTTCCGCGCAGCAGGCATGGGCATTCCGCTCGCAGCCGCACATCGCAATCCCTGCCTCGGCCACGAGCTCCCGCCGTCTTCGACAAGCAGCTGGCAGCTGAAGTCGCTCCTGCAAACGTCGCCTCGCAGGCGTCAGCGCTTCGCCAGCAGGGTGCACGCGGCGCGGATGGCCGCGACTTCGCGGGGAATCCGCCCGCCTTCGGGCAGGGACAGCTGCATCTCGCGTTCGATCGCGTCGAGTTCTCCGAGGCCCTGTGTCTCGAGCCCGGCGCGGCAGTGTGTCTCGGCGGCATAGGCGCCGGCACGCCAGCGCTGCTTCCTCGACGCCAGGTCGTCTCCCTCCAGCGCGGCGATCGCCTCGATCTTCGCCAGGGCCCGCGCCTGCCTCTGCGCATCGCCATCCCGCAACTGCTCGCGCGCCAAGGACAACTCGGCCTCGCGCGTGCGGACGTGGTCCGGGCCGTAGCCCCCACCGGTGAGCCGCACCGCCTCGTCGAGCCGCTCGAGTGCGTCGTCATGTTCGCCGTTGGCGGCGAGCATCTCGCCGTGGATGCGATCGAGGTCGCCGACCCGAGGATTGTCCTTGCCGAGTTGCGCGACACGCACTGCACGTGCCTCCGTGATGGCCCGCATCGCCTCGCGTGAGCGCCCTGCGGCATTGAGGACCTGGGCGTAGTCGGCCAGTCCGCGTGCGAACTGGGTGTGATCGGACAGCGGGCGCCAGATCGCCACCGCGCGCGCCAGGTCTGCCAGCGCAGCCTCGAGATTGCCGCGCTCCCAGGCGACCAGGCCCAGCGCGTGGAAGTTGGCGCCGACGTCGGCGTGCTTGTTGCCCAGGCGCTCGATCAGCAGGCGGTTGGTGCTGCGCAGTTCGCGTTCGGCGGTGTCGAACCAGCCCTGCTCCATGTAGACGCCGGCACGCTGGCGGCGCAGCGCGAGCGTGGTCGGATGTCGCTCGCCCATCAGGTCGGTGGCGAGCGCCAGGGCAGCATCGAACGACTGCGCCGCGCCCGTGGTATCGCTCTGCCCGCGCTGCAGCATGCCGATCCGGCGCTGGATCTCGATCGCCAGCGGATGCCGGTATCCCACCTGCTGCTGCAGCTGCGACAACGCCGCCCGCAGCTTGCGCATCGCTTCATCGGGATCGCCGGCGTCGGCGTGCAGGTTGGCGAGGTCGACCAGGTTCTCGACCACGCCGACCTTGTCGTCGAGCACGTCGCGACGCAGGCCCAATGAGCGTTCGAACAACTGGCGCGCGCTGTTGCGCTCGCCGAGCGCGCGCCGGCAACGCGCCAGCCGCGAATAGAACTCGGCGACCTGCGGCGACAGTTGCGCCTGCTCGCGGCGTGCGGTGGCCAGCCAGGGCTGCATGGTGTCGATGCAGTCGCGCTGCTGGCCGAGCTGGTGCAACGCGCGGCCGCGCAAGGTGATCGCCTCCAGTTGCAGGCTGGTCGGCACGTCGCCGAGCGTATCGAGGATCGCGGCCTGGCGTTCCAGCAGCGCCATCGCCTCGCGATCGTCGCCCAGACCGAGTCGCAGCCGCGCCACCATGCCGAACACCTCGGCGCGAGAACGCGGCTCCATCGCCAGTTCGCGGTTGCCGCGGGCGATGCCGGCATCGAGCAGCGCCCGCAGGTCGACCGACGCGCCACGCGGGGCGTTGCCGGCGGTCTCGAACAGCCCGGTGACGAAGTCCTGCATCGCCGCGGCACGGTTGGCTTCACGCACCGCCTGGCGCGCCTGCCACGCCACGATCGCCAGCGCCGAGGACAGCACGGCCGCCACCAGCACGCCAGTGGCCAGCGCCCAGCGATGCCGCGAGACGTACTTCTGCAGCCGGTAACCAACGCCCTGCGGGCGTGCCTGCACCGGCTTGCCCTGCCGATACCGCTCCAGGTCCAGCGCCAGCGCCTCGACCGAGGGATAGCGTTGTTCCGGCTTCTTGGCCAGCGTCTTCAACACGATGTTGTCGAGGTCGCCGGCGACGATGCGCGCGCGCCGCTTCAGCGCCTGCGTGTCGAGCTTGTTGTCGACGTCGTCGAGCGCGGCATCGATGTTGCGCTGCAAGGTC
>JAKFFJ010000014.1:0-89440 GCA_036675265.1 Luteimonas sp. | reverse complement strand
GTTCGGCAAGGTCTCCAACGTCACCGACTACGGCGCGTTCGTCGAGATCGAGCCGGGCGTCGAGGGCCTGGTGCACGTGTCCGAGATGGACTGGACCAACAAGAACGTCAACCCGTCCAAGGTCGCGCAGGTCGGCGACGAGGTCCAGGTCATGATCCTGGACGTGGACGAGGAGCGTCGCCGCATCTCGCTGGGCATGAAGCAGGTCACCTCCAACCCGTGGGAGACCTTCGCGGCCATCCACAAGAAGGGCGACAAGGTGGAAGGCCAGATCAAGTCGATCACCGACTTCGGCATCTTCATCGGCCTGGACGGCGGCATCGACGGCCTGGTGCACCTGTCGGACATCAGCTGGAACACCACCGGCGAGGACATCGTCCGCAACTTCAAGAAGGGCGACACCCTCGAGGCCGTCGTGCTGGCGGTCGATCCGGAGCGCGAGCGCATCAGCCTGGGCGTCAAGCAGATGGAGCAGGATCCGTTCGGCCAGTTCATGGCCTCGCATCCCAAGGGCACCAAGGTCACCGGCACCGTCAAGGAAGTCGACGCCAAGGGCGCCACCATCGATCTCGCCGACGGGGTCGAGGGCTACGTGGCCGCGCGCGACATCTCGCACGAGCGCGTGGAAGACGCCAGCCAGCACCTGAAGGTCGGCGACAGCATCGAGGCCAAGTTCATCGGCATGGACCGCAAGGGCCGCTCGCTGCAGCTGTCGATCAAGGGCAAGGACGAGGCGGAGACCGCCGAGGCGATGGCCGAGTACAACCGGTCGGCCGATGCGGCCAGCGGCACCACCAAGCTGGGCGCGCTGCTGCGCGAGCAGCTGGGCGGCAAGTCGGAGTAACGCGCGGCACGAGCATCAAGCGACAACGTGGCGGCCCGGCAGGTGCCGGGCCGTCCACTGCTTCAGCACCAACACGGGGACGCACGGAGCGGCATGACCAAGTCCGAACTCATCGAAACGCTGACCCAGCGCCAGCAGCACCTCAAGTCCGACGACGTCGACCTCGCGGTCAAGGCGTTGCTGGAAATGATGGGCGGCGCGCTGGCGAACGGCGAACGGATCGAGATCCGCGGCTTCGGCAGCTTCTCCCTGCATTACCGGCCCCCGCGGACCGGCCGCAACCCCAAGACCGGCGACGCCGTGGCGCTGCCCGGCAAGCATGTCCCCCATTTCAAGCCCGGCAAGGAGCTGCGCGAGCGTGTGAGCGACGCGGTTCCAGTCGAGCCTGCCGCCTGAGCCTGCGCCTGGCATGCGCCTGTTTCGCCTCCTGATCGCCCTGGCCTGCCTCGCGGCGGGCATCGCCATCGGCGGCCTCAACGACCAGACCGTCCGGCTGGACCTCGGTTTCGCGCAACTGCCCACCACGCTGGGCGTGGCGGTGATCGTGTCGTTGCTCATCGGCGTGGTCGTCGGCGGGCTGGCACTGGCCGCCAGCGTGCTCTGGCCGCGGCGCCGGCGTGATGGCGCACGCGGGTGACGGCCTTCGTCAGCGAGTGGTTCTGGTTCTTCCTGCTGCTGCCGATCGCGGCCGTCAGCGGCTGGGTCGTCGGCCGCCGCGGCGGTGAGCGCCACAGCGACAGCCAGGTCAGCCGGCTGTCGACGACCTACTTCCGCGGCCTGAACTACCTGCTCAACGAGCAACCCGACAAGGCGATCGAGGTCTTCCTGCGGATCGCCGAGCTGGACAAGGAGACGTTCGAGACCCAGGTCGCGCTCGGCCACCTGTTCCGGCGCCGAGGCGAGGTCGACCGCGCGATCCGGCTGCACCAGGCGCTGGTCTCCCGGCCGGGGTTGAGCGACCAGCAGAAGGTGCAGGCGATGCTCGCGCTGGGCGAGGACTACATGCGCTCGGGACTCCTGGACCGCGCCGAGACGGTGTTCAGCGACCTGGTGCGGCTGGACATCACACCGCATGCGCTGCGCCACCTGATCGGCATCTACCAGGCCGAGCGCGACTGGCCCAAGGCGATCGAGAACGCCACCCGTTACGAGGCCGCCACCGGCGAACCCATGGGCAAGCTGGTCGCCCAGTTCGAGTGCGAGCTGGCCGACCGGCACCGCGCGGCGGGCGACGTGCCCGCGGCGCGCGATGCGGTGCGGCGCGCATACGAAGCGGACGCGAACTCGGTGCGGGCGGGGCTGCTGGAGGGACGCATCGAGGTCGACGCCGGCAATGACGGGGCCGCGATCCGCGCATTCGAGCGCGTTGCCCGGCACGACCCGGACTACCTCCCCGAGCTGCTGCCGGCGCTGCTGGCGTGCTACGAGCGGACGGGCGACACGTCCGGCGCGCGTGCCTTCCTCGGCGAGATGACCGAACACTACCGCGGGATCGCCCCGGTCCTTGCGCTGGCGCGGATCATCGAGGCGGGCGAGGGCGTTGCCGCCGCGCGCGCGTGGCTGGCGCAGCAATTGAAGGACCGGCCGTCCGTGCGCGGCGAGGCGGCCCTGATCGAGCTCAGCCTGGCGGAGGGGGCCGATCCCGTGGCGACGCTGCAGGACCTGGGCCACATCACCGACCAGTTGCTGGTGCGCAACCCCAGCTACCGATGCACCCGCTGCGGGTTCGGCGCGCGTGCGCACCATTGGCAATGCCCCAGCTGCAAGGAGTGGGGCTCGGTGAAGCCCCTGCTCAACTACGCCGTGGTCTGACCCGTGTCGTCCACGAGCTGGTTCCTGTTCCACCTGCTGTTCGGCGCCGTGGGCGCGTGGATGGTGCGCGGATACGCGCGCCGCAAGGCCTTGTTCGACCAGCCCGGCGAGCGCCGCAGCCACGTCGCGCCGACGCCTCGTGGGGGTGGAGCGGCCATTGCCGTGGCGTTGCTGGCGGCCACGGCAGTGCTCGCCTGGCGCATGCCCGGTCAGGGGCCGTTCCTGGCCGGGTTCGGTGTCGGGCTCGGGCTGGTGGCGCTGGTCGGCTGGATCGACGACCACCGCCCGTTGTCGGCCTGGACCAGGCTCGCGGTGCACGTGGTCGCCGGTGCCGTGCTCGCGCTCGGCGGCTGGGTGCAGTCCGGCGACGCGCTGGTCGCCGCGGTCGCGTTCGGCGCGACGGTCGTGCTGGTGAACGCCTGGAACTTCATGGACGGCATCGACGGCCTCGCGTCGACCCAGGCCATCCTGGTCGCGCTGGTGCTGGCATGGCTCGCGGGGCCCATCGGGATCGCGCTGGGCATCGCCCTGGTGGCGTCCACCCTCGGGTTCCTGCCCTGGAACTTCCCGCGCGCGCGGCTGTTCCTGGGCGACGTGGGCAGCGGCACCCTGGGGTTCGCGATCGGGGGCCTGGTGGCGATGGCGACCGCGGCCGATCCACGGGCGCTCGCCTTGTCGCTGCTGCCCCTCAGCGCGTTCCTGGTGGACACCGGGCTCACGCTCTGCCACCGGATGCTGAACGGCGAGCGCTGGTGGCAGGCGCACGTGACCCACGCGTTCCAGCACGCGGCACGGCGTCGCGGGCACGTCCCGGTCACCCTCGCATTCGCGGCATGGACCGCGGTGATGGCGGCCCTGGCGTGGTTTTTCCGTGACATGGCCGTCACCACCCTTACTATTCCGTTATCGCTTGCATACGCATCCGGCTCGCTGGCCTGGTGGCTGCTGCGGCGCGGCGACGGGTTGGCCGCAATGGAGAACAAGGAATGAGTTCCTGGCGGGATCGATGGTCGAGCGGCACGCCGCGGTGGGCCGTGGTGGTCCACGACCTGACCATGGTCTGGTTGTGCTGGCAGGGCCTGCACCAGTTCCGGCAGGCGCTGTTGCCCGCGCCGCCGGCGTTGCCGCTGTGGACGCCCGAGACCTGGATCGTGCTGCTCGCGCAGGGCGTCGTGTTCTGGCAGGCGGGGCTCTATCGCGGCCTGTGGCGCTTCGCGAGCGTCCCCGACCTCTGGAACATCGCCAAGGCCTGCGCGATCGGCTGGGTCATGATCGTCCTTGCCCTGTTCCTCTCGAATTCCCTGCGGCCCGACATGCGGGTCGTGCTGATCCTGTATCCGTTCGTGCTGGTCGGCATGCTCGGCACGCCGCGGCTGCTGTACCGCGCCTGGAAGGATGCGCAGCGCAAGCAGGACGGGGGCAACGCAGTCCGCGTGCTGATCGTCGGCGCTGGACAGGCGGGCGAGGCACTGGTGCGTGACATGCACCGGGTCGGCGCCTACCACCCGGTCGGTTTCCTCGACGATGCCGCGCGCCTGCGGGGCAGCAAGGTGCAGGGCATTCCCGTGCTGGGCAAGGTGTCGGACGTGGCCGAGATTGCACGCGAGACCGCGGCGCGGCTGCTGGTCATCGCCATGCCGTCGGTGGACGCGAGTGCCCTGCAGCGCGTGGTCGAGGCCTGCGAACGCAGCGGCGTCCCGTTCCGCATGGTGCCCAGGCTGCGGGACGTGCTGGAAGGCCGTTCGCTGCCCGGTGAACTGAAGAAGGTCGCCATCGAGGACCTGCTCGGCCGCAAGCCGGTGCTGCCGGACTGGAAGGCGATCCGCGAGTGGCTGGGCGGGCGCTCGGTCATGGTCACGGGCGCGGGCGGCTCGATCGGCGCGGAACTGTGCCGGCAGTGCGCGCGGCACGGTGCACGCCGGATCGCATTGCTGGAGATCGACGAACTCGCCCTCACCACGGCCGAGACCGAGCTGCGCCGGGACTTCCCGGACATCGAGTTCGTGCCGCTGCTCGGCGACTGCGGCGACCCGGCGGTCATCGCGTACGCGCTGTCGAATTCCTCGCCGGAGGCGGTCTTCCACGCGGCCGCCTACAAGCAGGTGCCGCTGCTCGAGCGGCAGCTGCGCGAAGCGATCCGCAACAACGTGCTGGCGACCGAGACGGTGGCGCGCGCCTGCCGCGATGCGTCCGTCGGCACGTTCGTGCTGATCTCCACCGACAAGGCGGTCGACCCGGTGAACGTCCTGGGTGCGACCAAGCGACTGGCCGAGATGGCGTGCCAGTCGCTGGCGGACCGGCGCTCGACCCGGTTCGTGACGGTCCGCTTCGGCAACGTGCTCGATTCGGCCGGCAGCGTGGTGCCGCTGTTCCGCGAGCAGATCCGCGCGGGCGGGCCGGTCACCGTCACCGACCCCGAGGTCAGCCGCTACTTCATGACCATCCCCGAGGCCTGCCAGCTGATCCTGCAGGCATCGGCGATCGGCTCGCACGAGGCGATCTACACCCTCGACATGGGCGAACCCGTGCCGATCCGCGTGCTGGCCGAGCAGATGATCCGGCTGGCGGGCAAGCAGCCTGGACGCGACATCGCCATCACCTACACCGGCCTGCGGGCGGGCGAGAAGCTGCACGAGACGCTGTTCCACGCCGAGGAGGCCTACCGGCCCACCTCGCATCCGCAGATCCTCCAGGCCGACCAGCGCAGCATCTCGGCCGAGGCGATCGGCAGCGCGCTGGTGGACATGCGCACGGCCAGCATGCGCTACGACGTCGAGGCGCTGGCCATCCTGTTGCGCCAGGCAGTGCCTGACTTCGCGCCGTCCGGGCGCGCCGACGAGGTGGCAAGTTCCACCATCGTCGCGTTCCCGGCGCGCCATGCACGGAAGACTTGATGACAATCCATCCCAGGATTCGCAAGGCGGTGTTTCCCGTCGCCGGACTCGGCACCCGCTTCCTCCCCGCCACCAAGACAGTCCCCAAGGAGATGCTACCGGTCGTCGACCGGCCGCTGATCCAGTACGCGGTGGACGAGGCGCTCGAAGCCGGTTGCGACACGCTGGTGTTCGTCACCAACCGCTACAAGCACGCGGTCGCCGACTACTTCGACAAGGCCTACGAACTCGAGCAGAAGCTCGAGCGCGCGGGCAAGACCGAGCAGCTTGCCCTCGTCCGCAACGTGTTGCCCGAGGGCGTGCGCGCGGTGTTCGTGACCCAGGCCGAGGCGCTGGGCCTCGGGCACGCGGTCCTGTGCGCGAAGCCGGTGATCGGCGACGAGCCCTTTGCCGTGATCCTGCCGGACGACCTCATCTGGAACCGAAACGGCGCCGGCGCGCTGAAGCAGATGGCCGACGCGGCCCAGGCCGACGGCGCCAGCAAGATCGCGGTGCAGGACGTGCCCCGCGAGCAGACGGCCAGCTACGGCATCGTCGCCACGCGACCGTTCGACGGGCGCCAGGGACGCATCCAGTCGATGGTCGAAAAGCCTGCCCCGGCAGACGCGCCCAGCACCCTGGCGGTCGTCGGGCGCTACATCCTCAGCCCGAGGATCTTCGCCTTGCTGGAATCCACCACGCCGGGGGCCGGTGGCGAGATCCAGCTGACCGACGCGATCGCCGCACTGCTGCGGGAAGCCCCCGTGGACGCGTTCCGCTTCCAGGGCACGCGCTTCGACTGCGGCACGCACATCGGACTGGTCGAGGCGACCATCCGCCACGCACTGGACCACGAGGCGCTGAGCGAGAAGGCGCGCGAGGTGATGGAGCGGGCGCTGCTCGAACTGGGCGTCACCGCACTGGGCTGACGCTGGACGCCGTCGACTACTACCGCGCGACGGCGGACACGGCGCAGGCGCACGCCGTGCTGGAAGGCATCGTCGCGTGCGACACCTGCGTCATCGGCGGCGGCCTTGCAGGCGTCAACACCGCGCTGGGACTGGCCGAACGCGGGCAGGGCGACGTGGTGCTCCTGGAGGCCATGCGTGTCGGGCGCGGCGCCTCCGGGCGCAACGGCGGCTTCGTGTTCGGCGGGTTCTCGCGCGGGGAAGACCGGCTGCTGGCGGACCTCGGTCCCGTGCGCGCCCGCGCCCTGTACGCCGGCACCACCGACGCGGTCGAGCTGATCCGCTCGCGCATCGAGCGGTACGGCATCGACTGCGAGCGAACCGATGCCGGCGTGCTCTGGGCGAACTGGTTCCGCGATCCCGAAGTGCTCCGCGCCCGCCAGCGGCTGCTCAGCGAACACTTCGGCGTCGAGTGGAAATGGGTCCCCCGCGACACCCTGCGCGCGCAACTCCACACCGCCCGTTACACCGACGCATTGTTCGAGCCCCGCGCCTTCCATTTCCATCCCCTCAAGTACCTGCAAGGCATCGCCCGCACCGCGGCAGGCCTCGGCGTCCGGGTCCACGAACAATCACCTGCGACCGCGCTGCATCGAGACGGGAATGGCTGGCGCGTCGACACCCCGTCCGGCGGCGTCCGCGCCCGCCGCGTCGTCCTGGCTTGCGGTGGCTACCTCGCCGGCCTGTGCGACCGGGTCGACGCAGGCGTCCTCCCCATCGCGACCTACGCCATGGCCACCGAACCCCTAGGAGACCGCCTGCAAGCCGTCATGTCGACCCGCGCCGCCGTCTACGACACCCGGTTCGCCTTCGACTACTACCGCCCCATGGCCGACACCCGGCTCCTCTGGGGCGGCCGCATCTCCGTCCGCGAGCGCGACCCGGAAGCCGTCGCCCGCCTGCTCAAGGGCGACCTCCTGAAGGTCTTCCCCCAGCTCCACGACATCCGCATCGACCACGCCTGGTCCGGCCTGATGAGCTACGCCCGCCACGAGATGCCCCAACTCGGCCAGGTCGAAGACACCCTCTGGGTCGCCCAGGCCTTCGGCGGCCACGGCGTCGCTCCCACCACCTTCGCCGGCGAACTCCTCGCCTCCGCCATCGCCGAGGGCGACACCCGCTGGCGCGAACTCTGCGACTACGGCCTCGTTTCCGCCCTCAAGCCCGCGGGCTTCGTCGCCGCCCAACTCCGCTACTGGTGGCTCCAGGCCATGGATGCCTGGAAAGACTGGCGCGAGCGCACGTCCTGACCGGGCGACGTGGCCCCACGAAGCGCCTCAAACCGCTTCGAAGATTCCAGCCGCCCCCATGCCGGTCCCGATGCACATCGTGACCATCCCGTACTTCAGCTTCTCGCGCCGCATCCCGTGCACGATCGTCGCCGTCCGCACCGCGCCCGTCGCCCCAAGCGGATGCCCCAGCGCGATGGCGCCTCCGAGCGGATTCACCTTCGACGGATCCAGGCCGACATCGCGGATGACCGCGAGCGCCTGCGCCGCAAACGCCTCGTTCAACTCGATCCAGTCCAGGTCGTCCTGCGAGATCCCCGCGATGGCCAGCGCCCTGGGGATCGCGGCAATCGGCCCGATCCCCATGATCTCGGGTGGCACGCCCGCCACCGCGAACCCCGCGAACCGCGCCAGCGGCGTCAGCTCGTATTCCCTGATCGCGCGTTCGGACGCCAGCATCACCGCCGCCGCCCCGTCGCTCATCTGCGACGCATTGCCGGCGGTCACGCTCCCCCCAGCCGCACCGTTGCGGAACACCGGCTTCAACTTCGCCAGTGCCTCCAGCGTCGACCCCGCCCGCGGCCCCTCGTCGGTTGCCACCACCGTTTCACGCACGCGGACCACGTTGCCCGCCAGGTCGGGCTGCCGTGCCACCACGGTGACCGGCGAAATCTCGGTTCGGAACGCGCCCGCGGCGATCGCCGCCAGCGCCTTCTCGTGCGAGGCGAGCGCGAACGCATCCTGGTCCTCGCGCGAAACCTTCCACTGCTCGGCGACCTTCTCCGCGGTGATCCCCATCCCGTAGGCGATCGCCACGTTCTCGTCCTTCCCGAACACCGACGGCGACAGCGCGACCTTGTTGCCCATCATCGGCACCATGGTCATCGACTCGGTCCCCCCGGCGAGCACCAGGTCCGCCTCGCCCAGCCGGATCCGGTCGGCGGCCAGCGCGACGGCCTGCAGGCCGGACGAGCAGAACCGGTTGATCGTCTGCGCCGGCACGCCATGCGGCAGCCCGGCCAGCAGCGCGCCGATGCGCGCCACGTTCATGCCTTGCTCGCCCTCCGGCATCGCGCAACCGACGATCACGTCCGCGATCAGCGCCGGGTCGATGCCCGGCGCCTGCGCGACCACCGCGCCCAGCACGTGCGCCAACAGGTCGTCCGGGCGCGTGTTGCGGAACGCGCCGCGGGCCTTGGCGACCGGCGTGCGGGTCGCGGCGACGATGTAGGCATCCTGCAGTTGGCGGGTCATCGTCAGTTCCTCAGCGGCTTGCCGGTCTTGAGCATGTGGGCGATGCGATCCTGGGTCTTCGGCAGTCGTGCCAGGGCCACGAAGTGTTCGCGCTCCAGCCGCAACAGCCAGTCCTCGTCGACGAGCGAACCGCGATCGACCTCGCCGCCGCAAAGCACGGTGGCGATGCGGGTCGCGACCTCCTCGTCGTGCGCCGAAATGAAGCGGCCCTCGCGCAGGTTGACCAGCAGCATGCGCAGCGTCGCGATGCCGACATCGCCCGCGACCTGCACCTGGCGTTCCGGAAGGGGCGGGCGATAGCCGGCCTCCGCCATGGCCAGTGCACGGCTGCGCGCGACGTGCAGCAACTCGTGCGCGTGCATCACGATCGAGTCGCCCGGTCGCACCAGGCCCAGTCCCTTCGCCTCGACGGCCGACGTGGAGACCTTCGCCATCGCGACCGCCTCGAAGGCAGGCTTGAGTTGCGCCAGCACGTCGCCGCCCGGCCCGGCCGCCGCCGACGCGCGCACCGCCAGTTCCTTCAACCCGCCGCCTGCGGGCAACAGGCCGACGCCGGCCTCCACCAGGCCGACGTAACTCTCCAGGTGCACCGCCGCATGCGCGGCGTGCATCTGGAATTCGCAGCCACCGCCCAGCGCCAGCCCGCGAACCGCGGCGACCACCGGCACCAGTGCGTACTTGATGCGCTGGCTGGTCGCCTGGAAGTTCGCGACCATCGCCTCGAACCCCGCCACGTCGCCCGCCTGCAGCAGGCCGAGCGCGCCCGCCAGGTCCGCACCCGCGGAGAACGGTTCCTTCGGCTGCCAGACCACCATCGCGCGGAAGTCGCGCTCGGCGATGCCGATGGCGGCCTGCAGCCCGTCCAGGACCGCGTCGTTGATCGTGTGCAGCTTGGTCCTGAACGACGCGACCAGCACGCCATCGCCATCGGTCCACGCGCGCAGGCCGTCGTTCTCGAACACGGTCTCGCCCGGGTCGGCGCGTTCGCCCAACAGCGCATCGGGAAAACGCTGGCGCCGGTACACGGGCAGCGACGAGCGCGGCAGCTTGGCGTCCTGCGCCGGGCTGTAGCTGCCCTCGGCACCGTGCACGCCGTCGCGCCCGTCGAACACCCAGTCGGGCAGCGCCGCGTCGCTCATCGCGTGTCCCGCGACGATGTCCTCGGCGATCCAGTCCGCCACCTGCTTCCAGCCCGCGGCCTGCCAGGCCTCGAACGGGCCCAGCGACCAGCCGTAGCCCCAGCGCAACGCGAGGTCCACGTCGCGCGCCGTGGAGGCGATGTCGTCCAGGTGGAATGCGCTGTAGTGGAACAGGTCCCGGAACATCGCCCAGAGGAAGCGGGCCTGCGGATGGTCGCTGTCGCGCAGCGCGGCGAACTTCTTCCCCGGGTCGCGTTCCTTCAGGATCGCGGCGACGCCCGGGTCGACCGTGGTGTCGGCATCGCGGTAGTCGCCCGCCGCGAGGTCCAGCACCTGGATCGCCTTGCCCTGCTTGCGGTAGACGCCGGCCCCGGTCTTCGCGCCCAGCGCGCCCTTGTCGACCAGGCCCTTGAGCCATGCCGGCGCGGCGAAGTGCCCGTGCCAGGGATCGTCGGGCAACGTGCCGGCCATGGTGCCGATCACGTGCACCATCGTGTCCAGCCCCACCACGTCCGCGGTCCGGTACGTTGCCGACTTCGGGCGGCCGATCGCCGGCCCGGTCAGCGCGTCGACGGCGTCGAAGCCCAGCCCGAAGGCGTCGGTGTGGTGCATCGTGGCCAGCATCGAGAACACGCCGATCCGGTTGCCGATGAAGTTGGGGGTGTCGCGGGCGACCACCACGCCCTTGCCGAGGGTGGTCGTGAGGAATGCCTCGAGCGCCTCGAACACCGCGGGCGCCGTGTCGCGTGCCGGGATCAGTTCGGCCAGGTGCATGTAGCGCGGCGGGTTGAAGAAGTGCACGCCGCAGAAGCGCGGGCGCAGCGCCTCGGGCAGCACGTCGGCCAGCGCGTTGATGCCCAGGCCGGACGTGTTGCTGGCCAGGATCGCGTCGTCGCGCACGTGCGGCGCGACCTTGCGGTACAGGTCCTGCTTCCAGTCCATGCGCTCGGCGATCGCCTCGATCACCAGGTCGCACTCGCCCAGCAGCGCGAGCCCCGTGTCGTAGTTGGCCGGCACGATGCGCGACGCCAGCGCCTTGTCGGCCAGTGGGGCAGGGGACAGCTTGCCCAGGTTCGCGATCGCCTTGCGGACCACGCCATCGGGGTCTCCGTCCTTCGCGGGCAGGTCGAACAGCACCGTGTCGACCCCGGCGTTGACCAGGTGCGCCGCGATCTGCGCCCCCATCACCCCGGCCCCCAGCACCGCCGCCCGCCGCACCAGCAACCGCTCACCCATCTCGGCACCCCTCGTGAAAGGCATTTCTAGCCACAGATTTCACAGATGAACACAGATCAAGCAGATCAAATTTCGCTTTTGCCCCATCTGTGTCATCTGTGTAATCCGTGGCGAAAGCTTTTGCTCTCAACTCCTGAAGCCGGCCGCGGCGAAGCGGATCAGCTCGCGGGCTGCGCGTTCGCGGTGGGTGGCCTCGGCCGTGTTGGCCGGGCGCTTGATGAGGCCGAAATCGGCCATCGCATAGGTCAGCGCGCCGGCCAGGAAATCCAGGCGCCAATAGAGCTCTTCCTTGCTCAGCTCCGGCACGCAGGCGGCAATCGCCCGGGCGAACTCGCGCAGCACGTGCCCGTACTGGTCGGAGAGGAACTTGCGCAGGCTGTCGTTCTTTTCCGCATAGGCGCGCGCGATCACGCGGATGAACGCACCGCCGCCGTGCCGGTCCTGGGCCATCGCGAGCGCAGGCTCGACGAACGCCGCCAGCACCGGTTCGAGTTCCCCCGGCTGCGCCGCCTGCGCCGCCTCCAGCGCGTGGAGCCGGCGGCGGCTCATGTCGTCCATGCGGCGACGGAACACCTCGTTGACGAGGTTTTCCTTGCTGCCGAAGTGGTAGTTGACCGCCGCGATGTTGACGTCGGCCCGGCTGGTGACCTGGCGCAGCGAGGTCCCGGCGAAGCCATGCTGGGCGAACAGTTCCTCGGCAGCGCCGAGGATCCGGTCCTTGGTGGAGAAATGGGTCGTGGCGGCCATCCGGGGATCCTGAATCAAACGCTTGTTTAATCGTGGCCCAGCCGGCGCCGGCCGTCAACGCGGACGCCTGCCTGCCGCCTGCCTTCACGGGTCGCAATCCGCTAGAATTACCCGAGCCATGTTGGCTAAACCCGCGCCCCTGCGGGTTTTTTCAGTCGCAAGTCATTAGCCCCCGGAGAACCACCCCATGGCGCTGGAGCGCACCCTGTCGATCGTCAAGCCCGATGCCGTCGCCAAGAACGTCATCGGCGAAATCTATTCCCGCTTCGAGAAGGCCGGCCTGAAGGTCGTGGCCGCCAAGATGACCCAGCTGTCCCGCAGGGAGGCCGAAGGCTTCTACGCGGTCCATCGCGAGCGCCCGTTCTTCAACGCGCTGGTCGAGTTCATGATCTCCGGCCCGGTGATGGTCCAGGTCCTGGAAGGCGAGGGCGCGGTGCTGAAGAACCGCGACCTGATGGGCGCGACCAACCCGAAGGAAGCTGCCGCGGGCACGATCCGCGCCGACTTCGCCGACAGCATCGACGCGAACGCGGTTCATGGTTCGGACAGCCTGGAGAACGCAGCGACCGAGATCGCGTATTTCTTCGCGGCCACCGACGTGCACGCGCGCTAGACCGGACAGCGACGATCATCCCGGCCATGGGCACGCAAACCAACCTCTTCGACCTGGACCGGGTCGGACTGGAAGACTTCTTCGAGCAGGTGCTCGGCGAGAAGCGTTACCGCGCGCACCAGGTCATGAAGTGGATCCACCATCGCCACGAGACGGACTTCGCGGCGATGACGGACCTGGGCAAGGCGCTGCGCGCCAAGCTCGAACAGCACGCCGTGGTGCACGTGCCGCAGGTGATCTTCGACAAGGCATCCGCCGACGGCACCCACAAGTGGCTGCTCGGCATGGACCCGAAGAACGCCATCGAGGCGGTGTTCATCCCCGACAAGGGCCGCGGCACCCTGTGCGTGTCCAGCCAGGTCGGCTGTGCGCTCAACTGCCAGTTCTGCTCGACCGCCACGCAGGGCTTCAACCGCAACCTGTCCACGGCCGAGATCATCGGCCAGGTCTGGGTCGCCGCCCGCCACCTGGGCAACGTGCCGCACCGCCAGCGCAAGCTCACCAACGTCGTGATGATGGGGATGGGCGAGCCGCTGATGAACTTCGACAACGTCGTGCGCGCGATGAGCATCATGCGCGACGACCTGGGCTACGGCCTGGCCAACAAGCGGGTGACGCTCTCCACGTCCGGCCTGGTGCCCGAGATCGACCAGCTCGGCCAGGCCAGCGACGTGTCGCTGGCGGTGTCGTTGCATGCCCCGAACGACGCGCTGCGCACCGAGCTGATCCCGCTCAACAAGAAGTACCCCATCGCCGAACTGATGGCGGCGTGCCAGCGCTACGTGAAGCGCAAGCCGCGCTCGTCCATCACCTTCGAGTACACGCTGATGAAGGGCGTCAACGACCAGCCGGCGCATGCGCGCGAGCTGGCGCGGCTGATGCGCGCCTTCGACAACGCCGTGCAGATGAAGGACGCGGGGAAGGTCAACCTGATCCCGTTCAACCCGTTCCCGGGCACCCGCTTCGAACGCTCCGACGAAGCCGACATCCGCGCGTTCCAGAAACTGCTGCAGGAGTCGCGCGTGCTGGCGACCGTGCGGCGCACGCGGGGCGACGACATCGATGCGGCCTGCGGGCAGCTGAAGGGCCAGGTGGCGGACCGCACCCGTCGCCAGGCGGAATTCCGCAAGCATCTCGAACGCACCACCGAGGGCGCCGATGCCGCTGCCTAGGGCCAGCACCGTCCTGGTGGCCGCGCTGGGGCTGGCGATGGCACTCGGCGCCTGCAGCCGCCTGTCCTTCGTGCGCCCGGACGTCTCGCGGGGCGACTACACCCAGACCGCACCGGTGATCGAGGTCAGCGACGGCGGCCGGGTGCCGGTGCTCGCCATTCGCGACCGACTGCTGCTGGCGCAGCACCGCCTGCAGGCCGGGAAGCTCGACGAGGCCGCGGAACACGCCGAAGCCGTCCTTGCCCTCGCGCCGGGCACGGCGGACGCGCACGCCATCCTCGCGGTGGTGGCCGGGCGACGCGGCGACACGCCAGGCGCTGGCGCCCATTTCGCCCGTGCCGCCGAACTGGCGCCCAGGGGCGCCCACCTCAACAACTACGGCACCTGGCTGTGCGCCAACGGGCGGCCCGCCGAGTCGCTGGCCTGGTTCGACCGCGCCCTGGCCGACCCCGCCTACCGCGATCGCGCCGGCGCCCTGGCCAACGCCGGCGACTGCGCCGGCCGGGCCGGGCAACTCGCCCGGGCCGAGCGGGACCTGCGGGCGGCGCTCGAGCTGGACCCGCTGAGCGTCGTCGCCCTGGGCGCCATGGCCGAGCTGGCCTACCGGCGCGGTGACGCGTTCGAGGCCCGCGCCTTTTCGCAGCGGCGCCTTGCCGCTGGACCCGCGGATGCCGCTGCGTTACAACTTGCGTCACAAATCGAGAACGTGCTAGGCGACAAGGTTGCCGCCGAGCGTTATATGAGTCGCATGCGGGCCGAGTTCGGGGACCATCCGGCCCAAGCGGGGGACCAGTGACGATGCATCCAAATCAAGCCGCGCCAGAAGGCGACCGCGGCTGCGGCGAACGTCTCCGCCGCGCGCGGGAAGCCGCCGGATTGCGCCTGGAAGACGTGGCCGAGCGCCTGAAGATGCCCGTCCGGGTCGTCCGGTCGCTCGAGGAAGAGGACTGGGCGCGCCTGGGCGCGCCGGTCTTCGTGCGCGGGCAACTGCGCAGTTACTCGCGCCTGCTGGGGATCGGCACGGCCACGACGCTCGAGGCGGCCCGGGTCGGACCCGTGGAGCCGCCGGCCCTGGTCACCCACAACTTCGTGCCGCGCCACCAGCGCCTGCTCGAACAGTTCAGCCGCCGCGCCGCGTACATCGCGATCACCGTCGCCATCGTCGGGTCGGTCTGGATGGGCACGCGCACCCAGATGTCGATGCCCGCGGGCAACGTCGCGCCGCTCGACGTCCCGGTCTCCGCGGTGCCGGCTGACGGCCCCGGCCAGGCGATCCAGGCCGTGCCGCTCGAACGCACCCCGATGATCGCGTCGATGGGTCCGTCCGCCGCCGCGCAGCCCGTGTCGCCGACGCTTTCGCTGGATCTTGGCGGCGACAGCTGGGTCGAAGTCACCGGCCGCGACGGCCAGGTCATCGAGAAGGGCCTGCTCAGCGCAGGCACCACCCGCAGCTTCGACCTGCGCGAGGTGGGCGCCATGGTGATCGGCAATGCCGATGCCGTGGCGGTGGAACGCAACGGGCAGCCGCTCGAGCTGGACGCGTTCCAGCGCGCGAACGTCGCGCGCTTTACGGTATCCTCTGACGGCTCCCTCGCGCCGGTCCACGACTGACGCGCGTCGGGCGCCCGGGGGCCTGCCCCGCGGGCCAGCGTCCCGCAATCGCGTCCACGGTCCAGGCCCAAGGCGGGCATTGCGGGTCATCCCATTGCCGATCCGGGCCGCGACGCGGTCCGGATCGTTCCTTGACCGCATGACGGAACCGCATGGACGAGTTGCTCGACGAGAAAGAACAAAGCGAACGCGTCCTCGCGTGGCTGCGCAACAACGGCGCGGCGCTGGTTGCCGGCGTGGTGCTCGGACTCGGCGCGATCTTCGGCTGGAAGTGGTGGCAGCAGCAGGAACTGGCGCAGCGCGTCGCCGCGGGCCAGGCCTACCAGGACACGATCGAATCCATCGAGGCCGGTGACCCGGCCACGGCGGCACCCCTTGTCGCCGGGCTGGACGAGGCACCGTACGAGACGCTTGGCGCACTGCGGCTGGCCCAGGCGCAGGTCGCGGCCGGCCAGGTCGACGCGGCGATCGAGACGCTGCAGGGTGTCTCGCCGGAAGACCCCGCGCTCGCCCGCATCGTGCAGTTGCGCCTGGCGCGCCTGCTGGTCGATGCCGGCAAGGCCGAAGACGCCCTGGCCCTGCTCACCGATGCCGCCCAGCCGGCCACGCTCGAGTTGCGCGGCGACGCCGAAGCCGCGCTCGGCCGGCGCGAAGCCGCGCGGACCGCGTACGAGCAGGCACTGGCCGCGCTGGAGGCAGGGTCCCCGCAGCGCCAGTTGCTCGAGATCAAGCTGGTGGCCGTCGGCGGGACACCGCCCGCCGGCGACGACACCCGCGGCTGACGCCGGCACTCCTGCGCCACGCCCAGACGAATTCCATTCCAGGGAACCCGCATCGATGAACCCCATTCCACGCCCGAATCCGACGTCGTTGCGCCTGCCGGCCCTGGTACTCGGCACCATGTTGCTGGCCGGGTGCAGCACCATCGGCGGCTGGTTCGACCGCGACGACAACGAAGCCACGGCGCCGGCCGCATTGACCGAGTACGCGCCGACCGTGACCGTCACGCCGCTGTGGTCCGCGCGCGTCGGCGACGGCGAAGGCCGCACCGGCACGGGGCAGGGCCCCGCGATCGCCGATGGCCGCGTGTACGCGGCGGGCCTGGACGGCGGCGTCCGTGCCTTCGATCTGCAGTCCGGTGCAGCGGCATGGCATGTCGCGCCCGACAACCTGCGCCTGGCCGCAAGCCCGGGCGTGGGGGACGGGTTGGTGGTGGTCGGCGGCCTCGATGGCGTGGTGCTGGCGCTGGACGCGGCGACCGGCGCGGAGCGCTGGCGCGGCAAGGTTGGCGCGGAAGTGACCGCCCCGCCGGCGATCGGGCAGGGCGCGGTGCTGGTGCGCAGCGACGATGGCCGCATCACCGCGTTCGACGCCGCCAGTGGCGAGCGTCGCTGGTTCTGGGCCCCGCAGGCGCCCGCCCTCACGGTGCGCGGCGCGGATGCGCCGGTCATTGGCCCCGGCTACGTGTTCGTCGGGAACGACGACGGCACGCTGGCGGCGCTGGCGCTGCAGGACGGCCGGGTGCTCTGGCAGTTGCCCGTCGCCCAGCAGGAAGGGCGTTCCGAGCTCGAGCGCATGGCGGACGTGGACGGCGCACCGGTCCTGGATGGCGCCACCCTGTTCGCGAGCAGCTACCGCGAGCAGACGGTGGCGGTGGACGCCCCGTCGGGACGTCCGCTGTGGACGGTCGACCATGGCGGCGCGGGACGCGTCGGCCTGGGCCCGGACAAGATCGTCGTCGCCGACCGCGACGGCATTGTCTGGGGCCTGGACAAGGCCTCGGGTTCGGCGATCTGGCAGCAGGACGCGCTCGCGCGCCGCAACCTGTCGGGCGCAGCCGTGCATGGCGAGCACGCGGTCGTCGGCGACTACCAGGGCTACCTGCACTGGCTGCAGCTGTCCGACGGCGCACTGGCGGCGCGGGTGGACGCCGGCGAGGCGATCCGCAGTGCACCGCGCGTGGCCGACGGCATCCTGGTGGTGCAGGACATCGAGGGCCGGGTCAGCGCCTACCGGGTGCAGTGACACCCGCCAGCCGATGCTTCCCCTCGTCGCCCTTGTCGGACGGCCGAACGTCGGCAAGTCGACGCTGTTCAATGCGCTGACCCGCTCCCGCGATGCGCTGGTCCATGACCAGCCCGGCGTGACGCGGGACCGCAACTATGGCGTGTGCCGGCTCGAGCCGGAGCGCCCGTTCGTCCTCGTCGACACCGGCGGCATCGCCGGGATCGACGAGGGCCTGGCCGGCGCCACCGCCAAGCAGGCGCGCGCGGCCGCGCTCGAGGCCGACCTGATCCTGTTCGTCGTCGACGGCCGCGAAGGCCCGTCGGCGCTGGACGACGAGATCCTGGCATGGCTGCGCAAGGCCGCGCGCCCGACGCTGCTGGTGGTCAACAAGATCGACGGCATCGACACGCAGTCCGCCTACGGCGAGTTCGCGCGCTACGGCATCAAGGACATGCAGGGCACGTCCTCGGCACACCGCCAGGGCATCGACGAACTGCTGGAGACGGTGCTCGAGCGGCTGCCGGAAGACGGCGATGCGGCGGTCCTCGACGATGCGCCCGGGCGCGTTCGCGTCGCCTTCGTCGGGCGCCCGAACGTCGGCAAGTCCACGCTCGTCAACCGCATCCTCGGCGAGGAACGGATGATCGCCTCCGACGTGCCCGGCACCACCCGCGATTCGATCGCGGTGGACCTGGAGCGCGACGGCCGGCAGTACCGGCTGGTCGACACGGCCGGCCTGCGTCGCAAGGGACGGGTGGAGGAGGCCGTCGAGAAGTTCTCCATCGTCAAGACGCTGCAGGCGATCGAGCAGTGCCAGGTCGCGGTGATCCTGATCGACGCCAGCGAGGGCGTCACCGACCAGGATGCCAGCGTGCTCGGCGCGGTCCTCGATGCCGGGCGCGCGCTGGTCATCGCCGTCAACAAGTGGGACGGGTTGACCACCTACCAGCGCGAGCAGGCCGAGTCGCTGCTGTCGCGCAAGCTCGGCTTCGTCGACTGGGCCGAAGCGGTGCGCATCTCCGCGCTGCACGGCTCGGGCCTGCGCGAACTGTTCAAGGCGATCCATCGCGCGCATGCCTCGGCCACGCGCGAGTTCGGGACCAGCGAGGTCACCAAGGCGCTGGAAGTGGCCTACGAGGCGAACCCGCCGCCGGTCGTGCGCGGGCACGTGGCCAAGCTGCGCTTCGCCCATCCGGGTGGCGAGAGTCCGCCGACGTTCATCGTTCATGGCACGCGCCTGCGCACGTTGAGCGAAAGCTACCGCCGCTATCTCGAGAATTTCTTCCGCAAGCGCTTCAAGCTCGTCGGCACGCCGGTGCGCTTCGTGTTCAAGGAAGGCGACAACCCGTACAAGGACCGCAAGAACGTATTGACGGACCGCCAGGTCGAGCGCAAGCGCCGCCTGCTGCGGCACGTCAAGCGAAGCAAGTAGGGCGCGGCGTGAGCCGCGATCCCGCCATGCCAGCGACATCGCCGGCCGCGGTCACCCTCGGCATCCTCGCCGGCGGCGCCGCCACCCGCCTCGGCGGCCGCGACAAGGCCTGGCTCGAGCGCGCCAGCGTCCCGCAGGTCCTGCGCTGGCAGCGGCGTTTCGCGGGGCGCGTCGACGCATTGCTGGTGAGCGCCAACGGCGGCGACCCGCGCTACCTCGAGCATGGGATCGCGGCGGTGCCCGACGCCGTTGTCGGCGCCGGCCCGATGGCGGGGCTGGATGCCCTGGCGCGCGCCTGCCGCACGCCCTGGTTGCTGACGCTGCCGGTCGATCTCGTCGACTGCAACGACTGCCTCCTGCCCACCCTCCGCTCGGCGGCCGTGGGCGCCGGCGCCTGGGCGGAAGACGACGACGGTCCCCAGCCGCTGGTCGCGTTCTGGCGCGTCGACGTCCTGCGCGGCGCGGCATCGCGCGCCCTGGAACACGGTGCGCTGTCGGTCCGCGACCTGCAGGCGACGCTGGGGATGCCGGCCGTACGCCTGGCGGGCGTGCGCTTCGGCAACCTCAATACGCCGGTGGACCTGGCGCGGGCAGGCATGGCATGAGCGGCCAGACGCCGGGCGCCGGCCTTTACGACGGCGTGCCGACGCGCCTTGCGTTCGAGGACGCCATGGCGATCGTCCGCGACGTGGCCAGGGCACACCGGCTCGAAACGGAATCGTTGGCCGTCCCCCGCTGCCATGGACGCGTGCTTGCGGCCGACCTGGTGGCCCCGATCGCGTTGCCGTCGTTCGACAACAGCGCCATGGATGGTTACGCATTCCGCCATGCGGACCTCGCCACGCAAGGTGGCGACGGACTGCGGTTGGCCGGCGAGCAGTTCGCGGGGATCGCGACCGGCCAGCACGTCGGCGCCGGCGAATGCCTCGGCATCACCACGGGGTCGCCGCTGCCGTCCGGCGCGGACACGGTCGCGATGCTCGAGGTCGTGCACCGCGAAGGCGAACGCGTGCGCATCCCGGGCGACATGGGCCCGGGCGCCAACGTGCGCCTCGCCGGCGAGGACGTGCGCGCGGGCGAGACGGTGCTGCGCGCCGGGCAGGTGCTGTCCCCGGTGCGGGTGTCGCTCGCCGCCGCCCTGGGCCTGGACACGCTGCGGGTCGCGCGTCGGCCGACGGTGGCCGTGTTCACCACGGGGGACGAACTGGTGCCGCCAGGCCTGCCGCTCGCCCCGGGGCAGATCCACGATTCCAACCGCGAGCTGCTCGCCGGCCTGCTGCGCGCCGAGGGGCTGGAACCGACCCTGTGGCCCGCGCTGCCGGACGATCCGCGCCGGATCGAGGTCGCATTGCGCGATGCAGGGTGTGCGTTCGACGTCGTGCTCACCTGCGGCGGTGTCTCGGCGGGCGGCAAGGACCACGTGCCGCGGGTCCTGGCGGAGTTCGGCACGCCGCACTTCTGGAAGGTGCGGATGAAGCCGGGGATGCCCGTGCTGTTCGGCAGCCTGGACCAGGCTCGGCTGCTCGGCTTGCCGGGCAACCCGGTGTCGGTCCTGGCCACGTGGCTGGCGTTCGGTCGCGCGCTGGTCGACGGCTTGCAGGGACGCACCGACCCGCGGCCCGCATGGCGCGCGCGCCTGGCGGCGCCGCTGTACAAGCCCCATCCGCGCCGTGAGTTCCAGCGGGCGCGGCTGGAAGCGCGCGACGATGGCGCGTTGTGGGCGACCCCCGATCCCGTCACCGGTTCGCACCGCCTCCGTGCCGCGTCCGGCGCCGACGCATTGCTGGTGCTGCCGGAAGGCGCCTGCAACCTGCCGGTGGGCGCGGTGGTCGACGTGTTGCCGTTGTCGTGAGCGCCTTGGCGGATACTCGCGCCATGGACGTCGAATCGATCACCCCGGCCGAGGCGCTCGCGCGCATGCGCGCCGGCGCGGTGCTGGTCGACGTGCGCGAGCCGCACGAGCGCGCGCTGGGCATGGCCGAAGGCGCGGTGGGCATCGCGCGCGCGGACCTCGAGGCCGCGCCCGCGACGGCGCTGCCGGATCGCTCGGCACCCGTCCTGCTCATTTGCCAGGGCGGCGGCCGGTCCCTGCAGGCCGCCCATGCCTTGCGCGATGCCGGCTACACGTGCGTCGCCTCGGTGGAAGGCGGGACCGCGCGCTGGATCGCGGAGGCGTTGCCGACCTGCGGCCCCGACGACCGGGACTTCCTGGAACGCTATTCGCGCCACCTGCGCCTGCCCGACGTCGGCCTCGAGGGACAGCGCCGCCTGGAAGCCTCGACCGTGCTCCTGCTGGGGGCGGGCGGCCTGGGATCGCCGGTCGCGTTCTACCTGGCGGCCGCGGGGGTGGGGCGCCTGCGCCTCGTGGACGACGACCTGGTCGACCGCAGCAACCTGCAACGCCAGATCCTGCATACCGAATCGAGCATCGGCGCGCCCAAGGTCGCCTCGGCGTCCGCCACCCTGTCCGCGCTGAACCCGCGCACCAGGATCGAGGCGGTGCAGGCGCGGGCGACGGCCGCCAACGTGGAGCAACTGCTGGAAGGCGTGGACGTCGTGGTCGACGGTGCCGACAACTTCGCCGTCCGCTACCTGCTCAACGATGCCTGCGTGAAGCTGGGCAAGCCGCTGGTGTACGGCGCGGTGCACCGCTTCGAAGGGCAGGCCAGCGTCTTCGATGCGGGACGCCACCGCGGCGTGGCGCCCTGCTATCGCTGCCTGTTCCCCGAACCGCCGCCACCGGAAGCCGCGCCCAATTGCGCCGAGGCCGGCGTGCTCGGCGTGCTGCCGGGCGTGGTCGGCCTGCTGCAGGCCACCGAGGCGATCAAGTTGCTGCTCGGCATCGGCGAGCCGCTGCGTGGCCGCCTGCTGCACTTCGATGCGCTTGCGATGCGCTTCCGCGAAACCCGGTTGTTGCCGGACCCGGATTGCGCCGTGTGTGCCCCCGGCCGGCCGTTCCCCGGCTACCAGGACATCGCGGCGGCCTGCGGCGCCGGCTGAGGATGAGGGTCAGCCCGGGGACCTGGGCGCGCCGGAGCGGGCCCGCGGCTTGGCGCGCGGGTCGATCTGCACCCCGAGCACCGCGCTGCAGTGGATGCAGCTGTAGCTCAGGCAGCGCGCCTTGCTCTCGCCGGCCACCATGCCGACGACGTTCTCGACATTGACGTGCAGCACGCGCTTGCCGCATTTCGGACATGCCCCCTGGATCGCCATGCCGGTCTCCCTGAGTAAGCAACTGAGCAATAATGGGCGGCTCCGACTGTAACGCAGGGCTGCCGACGCCGCATGACCCGCACCGCCCGCATCCTGGATGGCAAGCGCATCGCCGAGGACCTGCTCGACGACCTGGCGCTGCTGGTCGACGCGCGGCTGGCGGCCGGCCGGTCGCGTCCCGGGCTGGCCGTGGTGCTGGTGGGCGACGACCCCGCCTCGGCCGTCTACGTGCGCAACAAGCGCCGCGCCGCCGAGAAGGTCGGCATCCGCGCGATCGACTTCGACCTGCCCGCCGACACCCCGGAGGCGGACCTGCTGGCCCTGGTCGACCGGCTCAATGCCGACCCGCAGGTCCACGGCATCCTCGTGCAGCTGCCGTTGCCCGACCGGGCCGACGGCACCCCGCGCGACGGCGCCGCGCTCATCCACCGGATCGACCCGCGCAAGGACGTCGACGGCTTCCACCCGGAGAACGTCGGCCACCTGGCCCTGCGCCAGTTCGGGCTGCGCCCGTGCACGCCGCGCGGGATCACCACGCTGCTGGCGTACACCGACCGCCCCGTGCGCGGCGCGAGCGCGACGATCGTGGGCGTGTCCAACCACGTGGGCCGGCCGATGGCGCTGGAACTGCTGATCGCCGGCTGCACGGTGACCTCCTGCCACAAGTTCACCCCGCCCGCGGTGCTGGAGGCGTCGGTGCGCGGCGCGGACATCCTGGTGGTGGCGGTGGGCAAGCCGGCCATCGTCCCGGGCGAATGGGTCAAGCCCGGCGCGGTGGTCATCGACGTCGGCATCAATCGCCTGGACGACGGGCGGCTGGTCGGCGACGTGGGGTTCGAGGCGGCGGCGGCGCGTGCCAGCTGGATCACGCCGGTGCCCGGCGGGGTGGGGCCGATGACGGTCGCGACCCTGATGCAGAACACGCTGGAAGCGGCCGAGGCGTCCGACCCCGTGCAATGACCGGTGGCGCGGGGCCGCGGGTTACAATGGCGCGCTTCACTCCCCCGGACCCGGCCCATGCTGCGCATCCAGGCTGAAGCGCTCACCTACGACGACGTCTCGCTCGTCCCCGCGCATTCGACCGTCCTGCCCCGGGACGTCTCGCTTGCCACCCGGCTGACCCGCGAGCTGCGCCTCAACCTGCCGATCGTCGCCGCGGCCATGGACACCGTCACCGAGGCGCGCCTGGCCATCGCCATGGCCCAGCTGGGCGGCATCGGCATCCTGCACAAGAACATGTCGGTCGAGCGCCAGGCCGCCGAGGTCGCGACGGTCAAGAAGTTCGAGGCCGGCGTGATCCGGGAACCGTTCACGGTCCGCCCCGACACCACCATCGGCGAAGTGCTCCGCCTGACCCGCGCGCGCAACATCTCGGGCGTTCCCGTCGTCGACGGGGACGGGCACCTGGTGGGCATCGTCACCGGCCGCGACATGCGCTTCGAGAAGAAGCTCGACGACCCGGTCCGCCACATCATGACCAAGAAGGACCGGCTGGTCACGGTGAAGGAGGGCGCCTCCGACGACGAAGTGATCGGCCTGCTGCACAGGCACCGGATCGAGAAGGTGCTGGTGGTCAACGACGCGTTCGCGTTGCGCGGCCTGATCACGGTCAAGGACATCCAGAAGAAGTCCGACAACCCGAACGCCGCGTACGACAGCAGCGAACGGTTGCTCGCGGGCGCGGCGGTCGGCGTCGGTGGCGACACCGAGCAGCGCATCGAGGCGCTGGCCGCGGCGGGCGTGGACGTCGTGATCGTCGACACCGCGCACGGCCACTCGCAGGGCGTGGTCGACCGCGTGGCCTGGGTGAAGAAGCGCTTCCCGCAGTTGCAGGTCGTCGGCGGCAACATCGTCACCGGCGATGCGGCGCTCGCATTGATGGACGCGGGCGCGGATGCAGTCAAGGTTGGCGTCGGGCCTGGCTCGATCTGCACCACGCGCGTGGTCGCGGGCGTCGGCGTGCCGCAGGTCACCGCGGTGTCGATGGTCGCCGAGGCGTTGCAGGACCGGATCCCGCTGATCGCCGATGGCGGCGTGCGCTACTCGGGCGACATCGGCAAGGCGCTGGTGGCCGGCGCGAGCACGGTGATGATCGGCGGCCTGTTCGCCGGCACCGAGGAATCCCCGGGCGAGACCGAACTGTTCCAGGGACGCAGCTACAAGAATTATCGCGGGATGGGCTCGCTCGGCGCGATGGAAAAAGGATCCAGCGACCGCTACTTCCAGGACGCGTCGGACGCCGACAAGCTGGTGCCGGAAGGCATCGAGGGGCGCGTGCCGTACCGCGGCCCGCTCAGCGGCGTCGTGCACCAGCTCGCAGGCGGGCTGCGCGCCACCATGGGCTACGTGGGGTGCGCCACCATCGAGGAGATGCGCAAGAAGCCGCAGTTCGTCAAGGTGACCGGCGCCGGCCAGCGCGAGAGCCACGTGCACGACGTGCAGATCACGAAGGAACCGCCGAACTACAGGGCCGGGTGAAGCGGCGCATGACCGACATCCATGGCGACAAGCTGCTCATCCTCGACTTCGGGGCGCAGTACACGCAGCTGATCGCGCGCCGCATCCGCGAGATCGGCGTCTATTGCGAGATCTGGGCCTGGGACCACGACCCGGCCGAGATCGCCGCGTTCGGCGCCAGGGGCATCATCCTGTCAGGTGGCCCCGAATCGACGACCGCGGCAGGCGCGCCGCGCGCGCCACGGGAGGTGTTCGATTCCGGCTTGCCCATCCTCGGCATCTGCTACGGCATGCAGACGCTCGCCGCGCAGCTGGGCGGGAAGACCGAGGCGGCCGACGCACGCGAGTTCGGCCATGCGGAAGTGGAACTGGTCGCGCACGACGCGCTGCTCGGTGGCCTGAGCGACCATGGCGGCGAACCGCGCCTCGACGTCTGGATGAGCCACGGCGACCACGTCGCCGAGGCGCCGCCAGGATTCGTCGTCACCGCGCGCACCGACCGCATCCCGGTCGCCGCGATGGCCGACGAATCCCGCCGCTGGTACGGCGTCCAGTTCCACCCCGAGGTCACGCACACGCTGCAGGGCCAGACGTTGCTGCGCCGCTTCGCCACCGAGGTCTGTGGCTGCCGCACGCTCTGGACCGCCGCGCACATCATCGAGGACCAGGTCGAGCGCGTTCGGGCGCAGGTCGGCGATGACGAGGTCATCCTCGGCCTCTCCGGCGGCGTGGATTCGTCCGTGGTCGCCGCGCTGCTGCACAAGGCGATCGGCGACCAGCTCACCTGCGTGTTCGTCGACACCGGCCTGCTGCGCTGGCAGGAGGGCGACCAGGTGATGGCGATGTTCGCCGAGCACATGGGCGTCAAGGTGATCCGGGTGGATGCGGCGGACCGCTACTTCGACGCGCTCGAAGGCGTCGCCGACCCCGAGGCCAAGCGCAAGGTGATCGGCAACCTGTTCGTCGAGATCTTCGACGAGGAAGCCGGCAAGCTGCGCAACGCGAAGTGGCTGGCGCAGGGCACGATCTACCCCGACGTCATCGAGTCGGCCGGCAGCCGGACGGGCAAGGCCCATGTCATCAAGAGCCACCACAACGTCGGCGGCCTGCCCGAGCACATGAACCTCGGCCTGGTCGAGCCGCTGCGCGAACTGTTCAAGGACGAGGTGCGCCGGCTGGGCGTCGAGCTCGGCCTGCCCGAATCGATGGTCTACCGGCATCCGTTTCCGGGGCCCGGCCTGGGCGTGCGCATCCTCGGCGAAGTCAAGCGCGAGTACGCGGCGCTGCTGGCGAAGGCGGACCATATCTTCATCGAGGAGCTGCGGCGCGCGGGCCTGTACGACAAGGTCAGCCAGGCGTTCGCGGTGTTCCTGCCGGTGCGGTCCGTCGGCGTGGTGGGCGATGCGCGCGCCTACGAGTGGGTGATCGCATTGCGCGCGGTCGAGACCGTCGACTTCATGACCGCGCACTGGGCCCACCTGCCGCACGAGTTCCTGGGCCGCGTCTCCAACCGCATCATCAACGAGCTGCGCGGCGTCTCGCGCGTCGTCTACGACATCTCTGGCAAGCCACCGGCCACCATCGAGTGGGAATAGCCAAAGCATTTTTTGCCACAGATTTCACGGATGAACACAGATGGAGCCTTTCAATTTGTTTTTCCTTTATCTGTGTCATCTGTGAAATCCGTGGCTAAAGGCTTTTGATCATGGATATCGAGCGCGACGAGGGGTGGATGCGGCATGCGCTGGAACTTGCGGCGCGGGCCGAGCGCGAGGACGACGAGGTACCGGTGGGCGCGGTGCTGGTGTCCGGCGATGGCGAGGTGCTTGGCGAGGGCTGGAACCGGAACATCGTCGAGCACGACCCGACCGCGCACGCCGAGATCGTCGCGCTGCGCGCAGCCGGCCGTCGCATCGGCAACCACCGCCTGCTTGGCAGCACCCTGTACGTGACCCTGGAGCCCTGCGCGATGTGCGCGATGGCGATGGTGCATGCCCGCATCGCGCGCCTGGTATACGGGGCGAGCGACCCGAAGACCGGTGCCGCCGGCAGCGTGTTCGACCTGCTCGCCGACCCGCGCCACAACCATCGCGTGGCGGTGGAGGGCGGCCTGCTCGCGGACGAGGCGGGCCCGCGCCTGACGGCATGGTTCCGGCGCAAGCGCGGCAAGCCCGGCGCCTTGTAGCCGCCTCCCTGGTGCGGGCATCATGGATGCCGTACGCGCGCAGGAGGCGACATGGCGTCACATCCCCCCCAACCGGCTGGTCCGTCCGGGCGATTGATCTGGATCGACCTGGAGATGACCGGCCTGGACACGGGGGTCGACTCGATCCTCGAGATCGCCACGGTGGTGACGGACGCGCAGCTCGAGATCCTCGCCGAAGGACCGGAGCTCGCGATCGGCCATCCGCTCGCCGCGCTCGAGGCGATGGACGAGTGGAACCGCACGCAGCATGCGAAGTCCGGGCTGTGGCAGCGGGTGCTGGGTGACGGCGTGTCCCTGGCGGAAGCCGAACAGCGCACCATCGCGTTCCTGGAGGCCTGGGTGCCGGCCGGTCAGTCGCCGATGTGCGGCAACTCCATCTGCCAGGACCGGCGTTTCCTGCACCGGCTGATGCCGCGGCTGGAGCAGCACTTCCACTACCGCAACCTGGACGTGAGCACGCTGAAGGAACTCGCGCGACGGTGGTCGCCTGAAATCCTGGCCGGCGCCGGCAAGGAAGCCAGGCACACCGCGTTGAGCGACGTGCACGACTCCATCGCCGAGCTGCGCCACTACCGCACGTTCATGGGCCCCTTCAGCGGGATCCGGATGCCCTAGGCGGCCAGGTCGGTCAGCCGCCCGCCTTGCTCCTGGCCAGCGCCAGCCAGGTGTCCACCACCGTGTCGGGATTCAGCGACACGGAATCGATGCCCTGTTCCATCAGCCACAACGCCAGGTCCGGGTGGTCGCTCGGGCCCTGGCCGCAGATGCCGACGTACTTGCCCTTGGCCTTCGCGGTGGCGATCGCCATCGCCAGCAGCTTCTTGACCGCCGGGTCGCGTTCGTCGAACAGGTTGGCCACCAGCGCCGAATCGCGGTCCAGTCCGAGCGTGAGCTGGGTGAGGTCGTTGGAGCCGATCGAGAAGCCGTCGAAGATCTCGAGGAATTCCTCGGCCATCAACGCGTTCGACGGCAGCTCGCACATCATGATGATCTTCAATCCGTCCCGGCCCTGTTCCAGGCCATTGGCGCGCAATACTTCGACGACCTTGCGCCCCTCGTCCAGCGTGCGCACGAACGGGATCATCACCCACAGGTTGTCCAGGCCCATGTCCTCGCGCACCTTGCGCACCGCGCGGCACTCCAGCGCGAAGGCGTCTGCGAAGTCCGGCGACACGTAGCGGCTGGCGCCACGGAAGCCGATCATCGGGTTCTCCTCGTGCGGCTCGTAGCGCTTGCCACCGATGAGGTTGGCGTACTCGTTGGACTTGAAGTCCGACAGGCGCACGATCACCGGCTTGGGCGCGACCGACGCGGTGATCGTGGCGATGCCCTCGGCCAGGCGGTCGACATAGAAGTCGACCGGGCTGGCATAGCCGGCCATGCGCGCGTCGATCTTCTGCTTCGTGGCGGCATCCTGGCGGTCGTATTCGAGCAGGGCCTTCGGATGCACGCCGATGTGGCTGGCGATGATCATCTCCAACCGCGCCAGGCCGATGCCCGCATTGGGCAGCATGCCGAAATCGAACGCGCGGTCCGGGTTCGCGACGTTCATCATGATCTTCAGCGGCGCCTCGGGCATGTTGCCCAGGTCCGTGGTGGTGCGCTCGAAGGGCAGGGCGCCCGCGTAGATGTAGCCGGTGTCGCCTTCCGCGCAGCTGATCGTCACCTCGGCCCCGTCGGCGATCGTGTCCAGCGCATTGCCCGTGCCCACGACCGCCGGCACGCCGAGCTCGCGCGCGATGATCGCCGCGTGGCAGGTGCGTCCGCCGCGGTTGGTCACGATCGCCGCGGCGCGCTTCATCACCGGCTCCCAGTCCGGATCGGTCATGTCGGCGACCAGCACGTCGCCGGGCTGCACCCGGTTCATGTCCTCCAGCGAACGCACGACGCGCGCGGTGCCGCTACCGATGCGCTGGCCGATCGCGCGTCCCTCGCAGACCACTTCGCCACGCTCGGAAAGTGCATACCGCTCGATCTGCGTGGCCTTGCCGCGGGACTTCACCGTCTCCGGTCGCGCCTGCAGGATGTAGAGCTTGCCGGTGTGGCCGTCCTTGCCCCACTCGATGTCCATCGGGCGGCCATAGTGCTGCTCGATGGTGAGCGCCTGCCGTGCGAGCTCGTGGACGTCCTCGTCGGTGATCGAAAAGCGAGCGCGCAGGTCGGCGGGCACGTCCTCGGTGCGCACGCGCTCGCCGGGCGTGTCCGAATACACCATGCGCAGCTGCTTGCTGCCGAGCGAGCGGCGCAGGATCGCCGGCTTGCCCTGGCGCAGGGTCGGCTTGTAGACGTAGAACTCGTCCGGGTTGACCGCGCCCTGCACGACCATCTCGCCCAGCCCGTAGCTGGAGGTGATGAACACCACGTCGCGGAAGCCCGACTCGGTGTCCAGGGTGAACAGCACGCCGGACGCGCCCACGTCCGAGCGCACCATCAGCTGCACGCCGGCCGACAGGAACACGTCCTCGTGCTTGAACCCGTGGTGCACGCGGTAGGCGATGGCGCGGTCGTTGTAGAGGCTGGCGAAGACTTCCTTGACCTTGTGCACCACGTCGTCCGCGCCGGTCACGTTGAGGAACGTCTCCTGCTGGCCGGCGAAACTCGCGTCCGGCAGGTCCTCGGCGGTGGCCGACGAACGCACCGCCACGGCGATGCCGGCCGCGCCCGCCTGCCCGCAGAGCCGCGCGTAGGCGGTGCGGATGTCGCGGTCGAGGTCGGGCTGCAGCGGCGCCTCGACCACCCAGCCACGGATCTCGCCGCCCGCTGCCGTCAGCGCCCGCACGTCCTCCACGTCGAGGCTGCCCAGCCGGTCGTAGATGCGCTGGTGCAGGTCGTTGTGCGCGATGAACGCCTTGAACGCGTCGGCGGTGGTGGCGAAGCCGCCCGGCACCGACACGCCCAGCCCCGAGAGCTCCCCGATCATCTCGCCGAGCGAGGAGTTCTTGCCGCCCACCTGGGCGAGGTCGGTCAGGCGCAGGTCGTTCAGCCAGAGGATGTTGGCGGCCAAGGGGGCGGTCTCCGTGACAAACCGCTATTTTAGGCGCAGGCCGCACCTTCCGCAGCGGCCGCTTCGCGAAAGGGGACCCCAAGCGCATGCCCGTCCGTCCCGTGTTCTACGTCTCCGACGGCACCGGCATCACCGCCGAGACCATCGGCCACAGCCTGCTGACCCAGTTCGGGCACGTCTCTTTCGTGACCGACCGGATCCCGTTCGTGGACACCCCCGACAAGGCCCGCGTGGCCGCGGAGGAGATCCGGAAGGTCGGCGAGGACCACGGCACGCGCCCGATCGTGGTGAATTCCTGCGTGGACAGCGAGCTCAACCGGATCCTCGCCGGGAGCGGCGCGCTGATGCTCGATGTCTTCGAACCCTTCATCGCGCCGCTGGAGCACGAACTTGGGGCCGCGCGCGAGCCCCAGGTCGGCCGCGCCCACGGCATCGCCGACTTCGACACCTACCACCGCCGCATCAACGCGATGAACTACGCGCTCACCCACGACGACGGCATCAGCATGGACTTCGCCGACGCCGACCTGGTGCTGGTGGGCGTGTCGCGCGCGGGCAAGACCCCGACGTGTGTCTACCTGGCGCTGCATTACGGCATCCGCGCGGCGAACTATCCATTGACCGAGGACGACCTGGACACCGAGCGCCTGCCGGCGAAGCTGCGGGCGTACAAGCAGAAGCTGTTCGGCCTGACCATCGACCCGGAGCGGTTGCAGCAGATCCGCCAGGAACGGCGGCCGAATTCGAAGTACGCACAGCTGGAAACGTGCCAGCGGGAGGTGGCGGCCGCGGAGGAGATGCTGTCGCGCGAAGGCGTGCCGGTGCTGAGCACCACGCATGCATCGATCGAGGAAATCGCCAGCCGCGTGCTCGAGGCGCTGGGCATCAACCGCGAGATGTTCTGACCGCGGGGAAACTTAACGTTAGGCCTCGCCCGGCGCGCCGTCAATCTGCCCGGATCGACGACCGGCGTGTAGCATCGATCGCATGTCGCAGGCCCTTGCCCATCGTTCGTTGCGCATCCCCCGGCTGAGCCGCCTCGGCTGGCTGATGGGCCTGTACGCTGAGAACCACGCATTGCTGCAGCACCTGTTCGCCCCGGCGGCGATGCCGCTTGGCCGGCACGTGTCATCGGTGGGCGACGGGCTGGACGTGCACCTGGACATCGAGGCGCGGCATGCCTACACCGTGGAGCTGCGGCTCAGCTACGCGCTGGTCGACCCGGTCACCGGCGAGCCGGACCCCTCCGCGCACGTGCGCCTGTACCGGGACGCGCGCCAGGCGGAGGCGACCCACTGCTACGTGGGCCGCCGCTGGCAGGACGTGATCGGGCTGTACCCGCCGCCGGCGGCGATCATGGACCATCGCCTGCAGATGAACACCTTCCTCGGCAAGTGGCTGAACTACCTGTCCGAGCGCGGCCACGGCCCGCGGACCTTGACGCCCTTCGAGCCGGTCCCTAGAATTTCCGTTTTCCAGCGCGTGGGGCCATAGCTCAGCTGGGAGAGCGCTACAATGGCATTGTAGAGGTCGCCGGTTCGATCCCGGCTGGCTCCACCAGGAACCCGCGGATCCCCACAGATTCCCGGGTATTTTTTTCGCCTCGTCCCCATCGTCTAGAGGCCTAGGACACAACCCTTTCACGGTTGCGACCGGGGTTCGAATCCCCGTGGGGACGCCAGCGAGCCAAGCGAAAACCCGTGCAGCGATGCGCGGGTTTTTTCTTGCCCGCGATACCATGGCCCGCGTCATCACCGTGGAGCCCCTGGATGTCCTTCGACGAATCCGGCCGGTCGGCCGCGGGGCCGCCCGTGCCCTCGCGGCGCCGCTTCGTGCAGGGCCTCGCTGCCGGCGGCGCGATCGCGGGCCTCGGGTTCTGGCCCGGCCATGTGCGCGCGACGGGCGCCGCCGGCGTGCCAGCGGTGTTGTCGGGCACCGAGTTCGACCTGTCCATCGGCGAAGTCGCCGCCAACTTCACCGGCCGCACGCGGCCGGCGATCGCAGTCAACGGATCGATCCCGGCGCCACTGCTGCGCTGGCGGGAAGGCACGACGGTGAACCTGCGCGTGTCGAACGTCCTGCCACCCGGTTCGATCCACGGGCACCAGACCTCCATCCACTGGCACGGCATCCTGCTGCCCGCGAACATGGACGGCGTGCCGGGGCTGAGTTTCGACGGCATCGGGCGGGGCGAGACGTACCACTACCGGTTCGACGTTCGCCAGGGTGGCACCTACTGGTACCACAGCCACTCGGCGTTCCAGGAACAGGCGGGCCTGTACGGACCGCTGATCATCGACCCGCTCGAGCCGGAGCCGTTCGCGTACGACCGCGACTACGTGGTCATGCTCACCGACTGGACCGACCTCGATCCGGCGGCGCTGTTCGCGCGCCTGAAGAAGATGTCCGACTACGACAACCTGTCCAAGCGGACCGTGGGCGACTTCGTCGACGACGTGCAGGACCGCGGGCTGGCAGCGACGTTGCGCGATCGCAAGGCCTGGGGCGAGATGCGCATGACGCCGACCGACCTGTCGGACGTCAATGGCAACACCTACACCTACCTGCTCAACGGCACCACGTCGCTCGGCAACTGGACCGGCCTGTTCCGCTCCGGGGAAAAGCTTCGGTTGCGGGTGATCAACGGCTCCTCCATGACGCACTTCGACGTGCGCATTCCGGGGCTGAAGATGACCGTGGTCGCCGCCGACGGGCAGTACGTGCATCCGGTGACAGTCGACGAGCTGCGGATCGCGACCGCCGAGACCTTCGACGTCATCGTCGAGCCGAGCGGCCAGGACGCCTTCACGATCTTCGCCCAGGACCTGGGCCGCACCGGGTTCGTGTCCGGCACGCTGGCCACGCGGGAGGGCCTGCGCGCGCCGATTCCGCCGGTGGACCCGCGACCGATCCTGACCATGGCGGACATGGGCCACGGCGGGATGGCGGGCGCGGCCGGACACGCCGGCCACGACATGGCGGCCATGCAGGGCGGGCACGACATGCACGGCATGGCGGGAATGGACCACGGCGGCGGCATGCAAGCGCACCCCCCGAGCGAGGAAGGCAATCCGCTGGTGGACATGCAGACGATGGCGCCGGTGCCGAAGCTCGACGATCCCGGCATCGGACTGCGCGACAACGGGCGCCGGGTGCTGTCGTACGCCGACCTGCACAGCACGTTCGAGGACCCGGACGGACGCGACCCGGGCCGCACGATCGAACTGCATCTCACCGGGCACATGGAACGCTTCGCCTGGTCCTTCGACGGGTTGAAGTTCTCCGACGCCGAGCCCCTGCGGTTGAACTATGGCGAGCGCATGAGGATCGTGCTCGTCAACGACACGATGATGACCCACCCGATCCACCTGCACGGCATGTGGAGCGACCTGGAGGACGCCGACGGCAACTTCCAGGTGCGCAAGCACACCGTGGACATGCCGCCCGGCAGCAAGCGCAGTTACCGCGTCCGCGCCGACGCGCTGGGTCGCTGGGCGTACCACTGCCACCTGCTGTACCACATGGAAGCGGGCATGTTCCGCGAAGTGCAGGTGCGCGAATGAGCCGGCCGGCTGCCGTACTCGGCGTGATGGTCGCGGCGTGGCTCGCCTCGTCCCCGGTCGCGGCCCAGGACCACGACCATGCGGCGCACCCGCAGGAGGCGAAACAGGCCGACCCGCATGCGGGCCACGTGATGCCGGAACCCGAACAGGCCGACCCGCACGCCGGGCACGTAATGCCGCAGGCCGAAGCGGCAGATCCGCACGCCGGGCACGTAATGCCGCAGGCCGAAGCAGCAGATCCGCACGCCGGGCACGTGGTGCCGCAGGCCGAAGAAGCCGATCCGCATGCCGGCCATGCCATGCCGGCCACGGTGGCACCCCGCGAGCCCGTCCCGCCGGTGACGCCGGCCGATCGTGCAGCGGCCTTTCCCGACGTGGCCGGGCACACGGTCCACGACAACGCCGTGCATTCGTACTGGCTGCTCGACCGGTTCGAAGCCTGGGACGCCGACGAGGCGGGAACCGGCCTGGGCTGGGAAGCCGTCGCGTGGATCGGCACCGACGTCGATCGCATGTGGCTGCGCAGCGAGGGCGAGCACGCCGACGGATCGGTCGAGGCCGGCGAGGTCGAGGTGCTCTATGGCCGCGCCGTCGCCCGGTGGTGGGACGCGCTCGTCGGCGTGCGCCACGCCTTCGGGCACGGGCCGTCGTCGAACGCGTTGGCCGTCGGCGTGACCGGCATGGCCCCCTACAAGTTCGAAGTCGACGCGACGGCGTACCTCGGTGGTGCGGGTGACGTCTCCTTCGAGGTCGAGGCGGAGTACGAGACGCTGCTCACCAACCGGCTGGTGCTGCAGTGGGTGGCCGGCGCTGAATTCCACGGCGACGACGACGCGCGGCACGGTGTCGCGTCGGGACTGTCGAAGGCCGAAGTGGGCGCGAGGCTGCGCTACGAGATCCGGCGCGAGTTCGCGCCCTACGTCGGCATCGCCTGGGAGCGCGCGTTCGGCGGCACGGCCGACCTCCGGCGGGACGCGTCGGACGCCATCGAGGACACGCGCGTGGTCGCCGGCGTGCGGGTGTGGTTCTGATGCGCGGACCGACGGAGCCGACGCGCCGGTCGGCGCTGTGGGTGCCCGTGCTGCTGGTCGCCGCCGTGCTGACACTGGGCGGTGTCCTGTGGTTCGGTGCCTACGATGTAGGCGCGGACGATCCCCACACGCGTCCGGTGCGCGGGCTGCTCGAGTTCGTGCGCGAACGGTCGATCGCCGCGCGCGCGAGCCGCCTCGACGTGCCATCCGACCTGGACGACCCGGCACGCATCAAGCAGGGCGCCGGGAACTACGACGCGATGTGCGCCACGTGCCACCTGGCCCCCGGCATCCGCGACACGGAGTTGAGCCGCGGCCTGCTGCCAGCGCCCCCGGACCTCACGAGCGCGGCGGTGGATGCCGCCGCGGCGTTCTGGGTCGTCAAGCACGGCATCAAGGCATCGGGCATGCCTGCCTGGGGACGGAGCATGGATGATCCCTACATCTGGAACCTGGTGGCCTTCCTGCAGGTGCTGCCGGGCATGGGCGAGGCGCGCTATTCCGAACTCGTCGCCGCCAGTGGCGGCCACGCGCACGGCGGCGGAGAGTCGACACGCGGTGCGGATGCCGCGCCCGGCATGATGGAACATCGCCACGCGGACGGGACCGTCGAATCACACCCGGTGCCGTCCGACGAAGCGGCCGGAACCGGCCGCGACCACGGACACTGAAGGGGAACACGACCATGCAGACCAACCACGCACCGCGCCTCCTGCTCCTGCTGTCCGCGAGCCTCGCCGTGCCGGCGTGCGCGCAGGGTCCCGATCCCGCATCGGCATCCGGGCCGGCCGCGGCCGACCCACCGGTCGCCGCAAACGCCTCGGCGGGGCAGGCCACCTCTACGGCACCCGGCGCCAGTGCGACCTTGCCACTGGTGCTCGTCCACAAGAGCCCGACGTGCGGCTGTTGCGGCCTGTGGGTCGAACACATGCGCAAGGCCGGTTTCCCGGTCGAGGTGCGCGATACGCACGCACTCCACGGCGTCAAGGAACAACTGGGCATTCCCACGGGCAAGGCGTCCTGCCACACGGCGGAGATCGACGGCTACGTGGTCGAGGGCCACGTGCCCGCGGACGACGTGAAGCGCCTGCTCGCCGAGCGGCCGGACGCGCGTGGCCTGGTGCTGCCGGGTATGCCGCTCGGCTCGCCCGGCATGGAAACGCCCGACGGGCGCACCCAGCCGTATGCGGTGGAACTGCTGGCCCGGGACGGCAGCACGAGTACGTTCGCGACCCACTGATGCCGGTCGCCGCTGCGCCTGGAGCGGAGGCTTGGCGGCCTGGGCGTTCGGCGATCGACCCCTTGACTCTGGACCAAGGTCCAGGCTGCAGACTGGCGTCCTCCCACCAGGAAAGGCCTCGATGCAGATCGGTGAACTCGCGCGCCGCGCCGGCGTCCCCATCGACACGGTGCGCTACTACGAACGGCAGGGGATCCTGCCGCCGCCCGACCGCCAGGCCTCCGGCTACCGCCGCTACGGCGACGACGACGTCGCCCGCCTGCAGTTCGTGCGGCGGGCGAAGGGGCTCGGTTTTTCGCTCGCGGAAGTCCGCGAACTGCTTGCGCTGTCCGGACGCCCCGCCGACGACATGGCCGGGCTGAAGGCGGCGGCGCGTGCGAAGCTCGCCGACGTCGGGCACAAGATCGCTGAACTCGAGCGCGTCCAGGCCGGCCTGGAGGCGCTGACTGACGCGTGCCCGGGCCATGGCGCCCTCGCGCGTTGTCCCATCCTCGCGGCGCTGTCGGGAGACGAGGCATGAACGCGCACGACCAGCCACACGCCTGCTGCGGGGTCGCCGGGCCGGCAGGGCAGGGCAAGGTGGTCGATCCCGTCTGCGGCATGCAGGTGGACCCGGCGACCACGGCCCACCATGCCACCCACGCGGGCGAGGCCTTCCATTTCTGCTCCGCGCGATGCCGCGAGCGCTTCGTCGCAGACCCGGCGAAGTACCTCGCCCCGAAGGCCGAGGCGCCTGCCGACGTGCCGGCGGGCACGATGTACACCTGCCCGATGCACCCGGAGGTCCGGCAGCTCGGGCCCGGCACGTGCCCCATCTGCGGCATGGCGCTCGAGCCGGAGATGCCCGGGCTCGACGAGGAGGAGAACCCGGAGCTGCGGGACTTCTCGCGACGCTTCTGGTGGACGCTGCCGCTGACGCTCGTGGTGCTCGGCCTGGCGATGTTCGGCCAGTACCTTCCGACGCTCGCGGTGGCGACCAGGACATGGGTCGAACTCGCATTGGCCGCGCCGGTCGTGCTGTGGGCCGGGAGGCCGTTCTTCGAGCGCTGCCTCCAGTCCATCCGTAACCGCAGCCCCAACATGTGGACGCTGATCGGCATCGGCGTGGGCGCCGCGTTCGCCTACAGCGTGGTCGCGACGGTGGCGCCGGGCGTTTTCCCCGTCTCGTTCCGGGAGCATGGCCGGGTCGGCGTCTACTTCGAGGCCGCGGCGGTGATCGTCTCGCTGACGCTGCTCGGCCAGATGCTGGAGCTGCGCGCGCGCTCGCGCACGTCGGCGGCCATCAAGTCGCTGCTCGGCCTGGCCCCCAAGACGGCGCGGCGCCTGCGTGACGACGGCAGCGAGGAGGACATCGAACTGTCGCACGTGCATGTAGGCGATCGACTGCGTGTCAGGCCGGGCGAGAAGGTGCCGGTCGATGGCGTGGTGCTGGAAGGCGCGTCGCACGTGGACGAGTCCATGCTGACCGGCGAGCCCGTGCCGGTGGGGAAGGGTGTCGGCGACGCGGTCATCGGCGCGACGCTCAATGGCACCGGGAGCCTGGTGGTCCGCGCGGCGAAGGTGGGTTCGGAGACCGTGCTGGCGCAGATCGTGCAGCTGGTCGCGCAGGCGCAACGCACCCGTGCGCCCATGCAGCGGATGGCGGACAGGGCGGCGTACTGGTTCGTGCTCGCGGTCATTGGTGTCGCGCTGGCGGCGTTCGTCGCCTGGGGCCTGTTCGGGCCGGAACCGTCGTGGACATACGCCGTGCTGAACGCCGTGTCGGTGCTGATCATCGCGTGTCCCTGTGCCCTGGGCCTGGCCACGCCGATGTCGGTGATGGTCGCGACCGGGCGCGCGGCGCAGGGCGGCGTGCTGTTCCGCGACGCCGAGGCGATCGAGCAGCTGCGCAAGGTCGACACGCTGGTGGTGGACAAGACCGGCACGCTCACCGAGGGCCGGCCCGCCTTCCGCGACGTTGTCGCGGCGGACGGTTTCGATGCGGACGAGGTGCTGCGGCTGGCGGCCAGCCTGGACCAGGGCAGCGAACATCCGCTGGCCGAAGCGATCGTCGCGGAGGCGCGTCGCCGCGGCCTGGCGCTCGAGCGCACGGACGGGTTCGAGTCGGCCACCGGCATCGGCGTGCGCGGGCGCGTCGGTGGCCGGTCGCTGGCGATCGGCAATGCGGCGCTCATGGCGGAGGAGGGCGTGGACACGTCGGCGCTCGACGCACGGGGCTCCGCGCTGCGCGAGGAAGGCGCCAGTGTCATGGCGCTGGCCGTGGACGGCCGGCTCGCCGGCCTGCTGGCCGTGGCCGACCCGGTCAAGGCCTCCACGCCCGAGGCGATCGCGGCCCTGCACGCGGCAGGCGTGCGCGTGGTCATGGCGACCGGCGACGGCGAGGCGACCGCGCATGCGGTGGCGCGCCGGCTCGGCATCGACGAGGTGCATGGCGAGGTGCGGCCCGCGGACAAGGTGGCGCTCGTCCGGCGCCTGCAGTCGGAGGGCCGGCGCGTGGCGATGGCCGGCGACGGCATCAACGACGCGCCCGCGCTGGCCGCGGCCGACGTCGGCATCGCGATGGGCACCGGCACCGACGTGGCCATGTCCAGCGCGCAGGTCACGCTGGTCAAGGGCGACCTGCGCGGGATCCTGCGTGCGCGCGCGATCTCGTCGGAGACCGTGGCGAACATGAAGCAGAACCTCGGCTTCGCCTTCCTCTACAACGCGCTGGGCGTGCCGATCGCCGCCGGCGTGCTGTATCCCGCCACGGGACTGTTGCTCAGCCCGATGATCGCGGCACTCGCGATGAGCCTGAGCTCCGTGTCCGTCGTGGGCAACGCGTTGCGGCTGGGCGCGAAGGACCGGTCGAGGGCGATTGTCACGGGTCATTGACGGACTGCGACGACACTGCCGTCGAATCCCTGACGGGCGCTGTGCGCCGAGGAGCACGCATGCAGCACGAAACCAGGCCGATGAAACACCCGGGCGACTCCCACGGCGGCCACCAGCAGGGAAAGTACGGCCGGTTCCTGGCGATGGTGGCGACGTCCACCGTCGTCATGTTCGCCGTGTCCTACCTCAACACGCATTCCGGCGACCACGTGTTCTTCAGCGAGACGCGCAGCTACATGGCGCTGCTGATGGGCGCGACGATGCTGGTGGTCATGCTCGCCTTCATGCTGAAGATGTACACCGACCGTGCGAAGAACCTGATGCTGGTGGCAGGCGCGGCGCTGGTGTTCGTCGCGGCCCTGTGGCTGGTGCGCAGCCAGCGCACCGTCGACGATGTCTCGTACATGCGGGCGATGATCCCGCACCATTCGATCGCGATCCTGACCAGCGAGCGAGCGCGGATCACGGATCCACGGGTGCGGAAGCTGGCCGACGAGATCATCCAGGCGCAGGAACGCGAGATCGCGGAAATGAAGGCGCTGATCGCCGACCTCGAAGACAAGCCGACTGCCGACTAGGGCACCCTGGCGGCCGGGCGCAGGCGGCCGTCCGTTACCTGACATAAGATGCATTATGCGAAATAGGCGACGGTGGCTGCCCGCAACTGGAAGCTATTCCGGGGACTTTTGCCGGATGGCAGCATCCCTTGCCGCCCTGATCGCATCCAGCTTCTCCTTGAGCTTCGCTTCCAGACCACGATCCACTGGCCGGTAGTAGGAACGCTCTCCCAGTGCATCCGGGAACCCGGTCTGCCCGAACGCGACACCGCCATCCATGTCGTGGTCGTATTGGTACTCCTTGCCGTAGCCAAGCTGCTTCATCAGCTTCGTCGGCGCATTACGGATGTGCAGCGGCACCTCCAGCGTGCCGTGGTCGCGGACATCCCGTCGTGCCTCGTTGAACGCGACATAGGCCGCGTTCGACTTGGCCGTGCTGGCCAGGTAAAGCACCAGCTGGGCCAGCGCGAGGTCGCCTTCGGGGCTGCCGAGCCGGTCGTAGGCCTCCCACGCATCGATGGCCATCTGCAACGCACGTGGATCGGCCAGGCCGACGTCCTCGACCGCCATGCGGGTCAGGCGACGCGCCAGGTAGTTCGGGTCGACGCCGCCGTCCATCATCCGGGCGAACCAGTACAGTGCGGCATCCGGGTTGGAGCTGCGCATCGACTTGTGCAGCGCCGAGATCTGGTCGTAGAACTGTTCGCCGCCCTTGTCGAAGCGACGGGTGCGGTCGGCCAGGACCTGCTCCAGCACCTCGGTGGTGACGGTGCCCCCCTCCCCCGCCAGGTCGGCGGCGATCTCCAGGAACGTCAGGGCGCGTCGCACGTCGCCGTCCGCGGCGCCGGCGATCAACGCGACGTGTTCGTCATCGATGCGCAGGTTCCGGTTGCCAAGCCCGCGTTCGGGATCCGCCATGGCGCTGCGCAACGCGTGGGCGATGTCGTCCGCGGACACCGGTTCCATGACATGGACGCGGCATCGCGACAGCAGCGCCGAGTTCAGCTCGAACGAAGGGTTCTCGGTCGTGGCGCCGACGAACAGGATCGTGCCGCGCTCGATATGCGGCAGGAACGCATCCTGCTGTGCCTTGTTGAACCGATGCACCTCGTCGACGAACAGCACCGTGCGACGCCCCTGCGCGAAGCGGGCGCTGGCGTCGGCGAGCACCTGGCGCACCTCGGGCAGGCCCGACAGCACCGCGGAGATGGCGCGGAACTCGGCATCCGCGTACCGCGCCAGCAGGAGCGCAAGCGTCGTCTTGCCGCACCCCGGCGGCCCCCACAGGATCATCGAGTGGACGTGGCCACCTTCGATCGCGCGGCGAAGCGCGGAACCCGGCGCGAGCAGCCGGCGCTGGCCGACCATCTCGTCGAGCGTGCGCGGCCGCATCCGCTCGGCGAGCGGGCGCAATGCCTCCGCTGCCGGGTCGGGCGGCAGCAGGGAGGGGGCGTCGGGGGTGGTCGCGCGGGGTGCCACGTTCGCGATCGGTCTCGTCATCCCCGCGGAGGCGGGGATCCAGGGCTTGCGTCGACGATGTTAGTGCATGGATTCCCGCCTACGCGGGAATGACCATGCGTCCCGAAGCCGAGCCTACCGGGCGGCGAACGCGGGCGCGGCCGGTGCCGGCTCGCCGCCAAGCGCATAGCCCACGTGGATCCAGCGCTCGTCGACCAGGTCGTAGACGGCCTGCAGGCGGACCTCGGCCTCGCCTTCACCCTCGAAGCGCGCCACGCCCTGGCCGTCGACCACGGCGAAGCGCTCGCCGCCACCGGTGCGCCATGCCGAGTCGAGCTCGAAGGCCACGTCCTGGGAAGCGAACTCCTCGTCCAGCGCGGAGGCAACCGCGCGATCCAGCCCCGCGGTCGGCGCGTCGGGGGACGCGGAGGGATTGCGGTCGAGCGTGATCGCAGGACTCAGCACGGTGCCGGTGGCGGTGTCGTACAGCGCCTCGAAATGCACCGGCAGCCAGCCGCCCGTGCCATCGATGCGGATACGGCCTTCGCCGACGAGCGCCATGTCGCGCAGGCTCACGCGGCTCGCGTCGATGTCCGACAGCTTGAACTCCACGTCGCGGCCGTCGAACTGGCTGCGCAGCGACGCGACGACGGCGGCGCCCGCGGCGTCGTCCAGGAGGGAGGACTGCGCAGGCGATGCGTCGGCGGTGCGCCCGTCCGGCGTGCCTGCGAACGCAACCGCGGCTGCAGTCATGCAAGCCAGGGAGAGGATGGTGTGGGTGGTGCGACGGCGCATCGTGGTTCCCCGTGGAAATCTGTCGCGGCTCACGCCGCTCCTACGGGGGCCACTATCGGGTGGCGTTGGTCGATGGCGCGTGCAGGCGGCCGCGTGGGGCTGAACGCCGGCCTACCCGAACGAAAACGGCGGCCTCGCGGCCGCCGTCATCGTGCTCGATCCGTTCGCGTGTTCAGCGTTCGCCGATGACGTCGGCCCCGGCGGGCGGCGTGAAGTCGAAGGTGTCGGCGGCGAAACCGGGGTTCCGCTTCCAGTGGCTGAACGCGATCGTGGTGCGCTGGCCGAGCGCATCGGTCACGTGCATCTGTTCGAGCCCGCCGTCACCGAAGCCAAGGCGCGCGGAACGGAAGTTCGCGTCGTCCTTGTCCTTCGGGGTCAGCTTCAGCCATTCCAGGCCGTCGTCGCTGCCGGCCTCGGCGATGTTGAAGCGCTTCGCGCGCTGCGCCGGGTCGAGCAAGGCGGCCAGCGGGCTGTTGCGCTCCTCGGGGCCCTGCGGGCGCACGGTGACCTGCTCCAGGTCCGGGTCGTGGACCCAGACCTTGTCGCCGTCGGCCACGATCAGCTGCGGATACGGCTTGGTGTATTCCCAGCGGAACAGGTCGGGCCGGGACAGCGCGACGCGGCCAGACGAGGTTTCCTTGAGCTGCCCGCGATCATCGAACACCCGCTGGGTGAAGCGGCCGTCCAGGCCCTTGAGCCCCTTGCTGAAGGCATCGAGGTCGTCGCGCGCGCCTGCGAATGCAACGGTGCTGTAGGCGGCGACGCAAAGCGCCGCGGCCATGCCGATGAGGCGCAGGCCCTTCTTGGGTGTCGAACGCATGGGAATCGTCTCCGGGTTTCGCATGGGGCAAGTGTCGCGCGGCCTGGCTGAATACGGCCTCACGGGTTGGCCCTTCCGCCGCCATGGCGGCGCCCACGGGGGTTCCGGGTTCAGGGGCGCGGCGGCGGCGGGGGCGCGATGACGCTGCGGTCGCCATTGTGCTCGGGCGGCGTCACGATCCCGGCCGCCTCCATCGCCTCGATCAGCCTGGCGGCGCGGTTGTAGCCGATCTTCAGCCGGCGTTGCACGCCGGAGATCGACGCACGCCGGGTCTCGGTGACGATGCGCACCGCCTCGTCGTACAGCGGGTCGGACTCGTCCCCTGCCCCGCTGCCGCCCGTCTCCGGCAGGCCTGTCGGGCCGACCACGACGCCCTCGCCCATCGACTGCACGTCCTCGAGCACGCCCTCGATGTAATCGGTGCCGCCGCCGGACTGCTTCAGGTGCTCGACGACGCGGTGCACTTCCTCGTCGGACACGAACGCACCGTGCACGCGCTCGGGCATGGCGGTGCCTGGCGGCAGGTACAGCATGTCGCCGTGGCCGAGCAGCGTCTCGGCGCCGGACTGGTCCAGGATCGTGCGCGAGTCGATCTTGCTCGACACCTGGAAGGCGATGCGCGTGGGGATGTTGGCCTTGATCAGGCCGGTGATGACGTCGACCGAGGGGCGCTGGGTCGCCAGGATGAGGTGGATGCCCGCGGCGCGCGACTTCTGCGCCAGCCGTGCGATGAGTTCCTCCACCTTCTTGCCGACGATCATCATCATGTCGGCGAATTCGTCGATGAAGATGACGATGAACGGCAACGGCTCGAGCGTGCGCGGGGCCTCCCCGGCCTCCGCGTTGGGCTTGTGCAACGGGTCCAGCAACGGCTGGCCGGCGGCCTCGGCGTCGCGCACCTTCTTGTTGAAGCCAGCCAGGTTGCGCACGCCCATCGCCGACATCAGCTTGTAGCGGCGCTCCATCTCCGCCACGCACCAGCGCAGCGCGTTGGCGGCCTCCTTCATGTCGGTGACCACCGGCGCCAGCAGGTGCGGGATGCCCTCGTAGACCGACAGCTCCAGCATCTTCGGGTCGATCATCAGCATCCGCACGTCGCGCGCGGACGCCTTGTACAGCAGGCTGAGCACCATCGCGTTGACGGCGACCGACTTGCCCGAACCGGTGGTGCCGGCCACCAGCAGGTGCGGCATGCGCGACAGGTCGGCGACGGTCGGGCGGCCCGCGATGTCCTTGCCGAGCGCCAGCGTCAGCGGGCTGCCGGACTTGTCGTATTCCCTGGAGCGCAGCAGCTCGCTGAGCCAGATCATCTCGCGGTGCGTGTTCGGCGTTTCCAGCCCGACGACCGACTTGCCGGGGATCACGTCCACCACGCGCACGGCCTTGACCGACAACCCGCGCGCGATGTCCTTGTCGAGCGAGCTGATCTGGCTGACCTTGACGCCGGGCGCGGGCTCGAGCTCGAACCGCGTGATCACGGGGCCGGGATACGCGCCGACGACCTGCGCGTCGATCCGGAAATCCTTCAGCTTGAATTCGATCTGCCGCGACAGGGTCTCGAGGGTTTCCTCGGAATAGCCCTTGACCTGCGGCTTGGGGTCGTCGAGCAGCGCGAGCGGCGGGATGCCGCTGCCGTCGCCGACATGGAACAGGGGGATCTGCTGCTCGCGCTTGGCGCGGTCGCTCTTCTCCACGATGGGTGCGGCGGGTGGCTCGATCCTGACGGGCGTGCGGACCGCGCGCTGTTCGGTGTCGGTGCGGCGGACCTCTTCGCGTTCCTCGCGCATGGCCCGCGCGCGCTGCCACTCGCCCGCCTGCTTGCTGCCGCGCCGGAACAGGCGCGAGAAGAAAGGTCCGCTCGACAGCACGGCCAGGCCGATCCGGTCCATCACGGCCAGCCAGGACAAGCCGGTGGCCAGCGTCGTGGAGATCAGCAGCAATGCGAGCAGGAACAGGTTGCCGCCCATGGGGCCGAAACCACGGTAAAGGGAGTTGCCCACCAGCTGGCCGAGGATGCCGCCCGCCCCCGCCGAAAGATCCGGCACGGCACCGACACGCAATTGCAGCAGGCCGGTGGCCGCGACCAGGAAGCCGACGATGCCGACCAGCCGCAGGGCCGGCCCGAGTTCGCTGTCCCCTTCCCGATCCACCGCGAACAGGGCGATCCATGCGATCAGGCCGAGCATCAGCGGCAGCAGGTAGGCCGCGTACCCGACCAGGTTGAACAGGACGTCGGCCAGCAGCGCGCCCACCTGGCCGCCCACGTTGTGCAGCGGCGCGGTCACGCTGCCCGAGCTGGACCAGCCCGGGTCCTGGGGCGAGAACGTGACGAGGCTGGCCAGCAGGTAGAGCAGCAGCGGCGCGATCGCGATCATCGCCAGGTCGCGCCACAGGCGTTGCCGCCGTGGGTCGGCGGCCGTCGGCGCCGCCTTGGCGGCGCGTCGGGGGTTGGCGCGTTCCGGGAGTTCCCGTGCCACCGTGTTGTTGTACCTCAAGAAACGATCGTAGGCCCTTGATCCTGCACTAGAGTTTCATGCCCTGCAAGGCCGGATGGATCAGCTCGCCGCCCTCGGTGTTGATGCCCTTCATCAGCGCCTCGTTGGAACGCCACTGGTCGCCCGAGGCCAGCTTGTTGACCCACGGCAGGATCGCCGCGCAAATCGCCTGGGAGCTGGTCTGGGGCACCGAGCCGGGCATGTTGGTCACGCAGAAGTGGGTCACGCCCTCCTCCACGTAGGTCGGTTCCTTCCAGGAGGTCGGCCGCGAGGTCTCGAAGCAACCGCCCTGGTCGATCGAGATGTCGACCACCACGCTGCCGTCCTCCATCCCGACCAGCATCTCGCGGGTCATCACGCGCGGCGCCTTGGCGCCGGTGACCAGCACTGCGCCGATCACCAGGTCGGCCGAGGCGACCTCGCGCGCGACGACATCGTGGTACGGATACAGCGCCGTGACGTTGGCGCCCAGGGCCATCATCTCGTCCATGCGGTCCTGGCGCATCTCGAATACGGTGACGTTCGCGCCACCGGCCGCGGCCAGCGCCGCCGAAGCGCCACCGGCCTTGCCCGCGCCGAACACCACGACCTTGCCGCGCTCGGTCGACGGCAGGCCGCCGAGGAGCTTGCCCTTGCCCTGCTGCGGCAGGTGCAGCAGCGTGGTGCCGACCTGCACTGCGATCTTGCCCGCGATGATCGACATCGGCGCCAGCAACGGGAGCTCGCCGTTGGGCAGCTCGACGGTCTCGAACGCGACGCTGGTCAGGCCGATGTCGAGCAGGCGCCTGGTGAGCGCCGGCTCGGCGGCCAGGTGGAGGTAGCAGAACAGCAGGTGGTCGCGACGCAGGTGCTGCAGGTCGCCGGCGATCGGTTCCTTGACCTTGACGATCATCTCGCCCTTCTCGTACAGCGCCGCCGCATCGGGCGCGATGTGCACGCCGAGCTGCGTGTACTGCGCGTCCTGGAAACCGGACTTCAGGCCCGCGCCCTGCTCGAGCCACACCTCGTGCCCGCGCTTGACCAGGTCGCCGGCGGCGGCCGGGACCAGTGCCACGCGACCTTCGAGGGTCTTGGTTTCCTTGGGTACGCCGATCCGCATTTCTGCACGCCTCGCTGAAAGAAAAATGCCGGCCGGGCGGCCGGAAGCCATGCGATTATATCGGCCATGACACACGCCAAGCACTGCCGCCTCCTGATCCTCGGTTCCGGCCCTGCCGGCTGGACCGCCGCCGTCTACGCCGCCCGCGCCAACCTCAAGCCGGTGCTGGTCACCGGCCTGCAGCAGGGCGGCCAGCTGATGACCACCACCGAAGTCGACAACTGGCCCGGCGACGCGCACGGGCTGATGGGCCCGGACCTGATGAACCGCATGCAGGCGCATGCCGAGCGCTTCGACACCGAAGTCGTGTTCGACCACATCCACACCGCCGACCTGTCCTCGCGCCCGTTCCGCCTCAAGGGAGACAGCGGCGAGTACACCGCCGACGCGCTGGTGATCGCGACCGGCGCGACGGCCAAGTACCTGGGGCTCGAATCGGAGGAGAAATACAAGGGACGCGGCGTGTCCGCGTGCGCGACCTGCGACGGCTTCTTCTACCGTGACCAGGACGTTGCCGTGGTGGGCGGCGGCAACACCGCGGTGGAGGAAGCGCTGTACCTGGCCAACATCGCGCGCAAGGTCTACCTGGTGCACCGCCGCGACTCGCTCCGGGCCGAGAAGATCATGCAGGACAAGCTGTTCGCGAAGATCCAGGCCGGCAAGATCGAGCCGGTGTGGCACCACGTCGTCGACGAGGTGCTGGGCGACGAGGCCGGCGTCACCGGCCTGCGCGTCAAGTCCACCCAGGACGGCAGCACCCGCGACCTGGCGATCCATGGCTTCTTCGTGGCCATCGGCCACACGCCGAACACTTCGTTGTTCGAAGGCCAGCTGGCGATGCACAACGGCTATCTCGAGATCCGTTCCGGCCTGGCCGGCGGCGCGACGGAAACGTCGGTGCCGGGCGTGTTCGCCGCCGGCGACGTCGCCGACCAGCACTACCGCCAGGCCATCACCTCGGCCGGCTTCGGGTGCATGGCCGCGCTCGACGCCGAGAAGTTCCTCGACAAGGGCGACTGACGCGCGCCCGGGTGGCCACGATGCCGACGCTGCGCGTCGCCACCCGCCTGGACGACATCCCCGCCGATGCGTGGGACGCGCTGCACGACGGTGCCAATCCGTTCGTGGCCCATGCGTTCCTCGCCGGGCTCGAGCGCCACGGCTGCATCCGCGCCGCGTACGGCTGGACGCCCCACCACCTGGCCTGGTGGGACGGTGACACGCTCGTCGCGGCGGCACCTGGCTACCTGAAGGACAACTCGCACGGCGAGTTCGTGTTCGACCACGCGTGGGCGCACGCCTATGCACGCCACGGCGCCGATTACTTCCCGAAGTGGCTCGGCGCGGTGCCCTACACCCCGGTGACCGGGCCGCGGCTGCTCGCCCGCGATGGCGTTGCGCGGGCGGCGCTGCAGGCGGCGGTGGCGGCGCACGCGGGCGAACTCGGCCTGTCGTCGGCCCACGTCAACTTCCACCGGGTCGACGAGGATGCGGCCTTCGACGCGCGCTGGCTGCCGCGCGCCGACATCCAGTACCACTGGCGCAACCGCGACGGCTGGACGGACTTCGACGCATTCCTGGGCGCAATGGACCACCGGCACCGGAAGAACATCCGCCAGGAGCGGGCGAAGGTGCGCCGCGCGGGCATCGAATTCCGCGTCGTGCACGGCGACGAGGCCAGCGAGCGCGACCTTGCCGCCATCCACGGCTTCTACCTGCAGACCTTCGCCGAGTACGGGAACACGCCCGCGCTGACGCTGGCGTTCCTCCGGCACCTGGCACGTGCGATGCCGCGGAACCTCGTGCTGGTGCTGGCGATGCGCGACGACCTGCCGGTCGCCGGCGCCCTGTGCCTGCGCGGCCGCGACACGCTGTATGGCCGTTACTGGGGCACGGCCGAATCCGTGCCCGGGCTGCACTTCGAGGCCTGCTACTACCAGGGCATCGAGTACTGCCTGCGCGAAGGCCTTGCCAGGTTCGAGCCGGGAGCGCAGGGCGAGCACAAGCTCGCGCGTGGCTTCCTGCCGACGCTGGTGCGCAGCCGCCACTGGATCGCGGACGCCGGCTTCGCCGCGGCCCTGCGGCCCTGGTGCGCGGAGGAAACGTCGGCGGTGCACCGGCACGCGGCGGTGCTGTCGGCACGCAGTCCGTTCCGGGAGCGCGCGTGATGCCCGGGCGCCCTGCCTTGCTGTCACCGCACCCGGGCGCACCGTTCCCGCCCGTCGATGCCGCACTGGACATGCCCGAGGGCCTGCTGGCGATCGGCGGCGACCTGTCGCCCGAACGCCTGCTCAATGCCTACCGGCATGGCATCTTCCCCTGGTCGTCCGCCGGCCAGCCGCTGCTGTGGTGGAGCCCCGACCCGCGCATGGTGTTCCGGACCGACGGGGTGCACCTGTCGCGACGCTTTCGGCGCGGCCTGGCCCGCAGCGACTGGCGCGTCCGCGCCGACCATGGCTTCGAATCGGTGGTCGCCGCGTGCGCGGATGCCCCGCGCCCTGGCCAGGACGGCACCTGGATCACCGCCGGGATGCAGGCGGCCTACGCGACGCTGCACCGACTGGGCCATGCGCACAGCATCGAGGTGACGGACCCCGACGGCCGGCTTGTCGGTGGCCTCTACGGCGTGGCGGTCGGCCGGATGTTCTTCGCCGAGAGCATGTTCAGTGCCGAGAGCGGCGGGTCGAAAGTCGCGCTGGCCGCCCTCGCCCATCGGCTTGCCGCATGGGGCTGGCCGCTGGTCGACGCGCAGCTGGAGACCCCGCACCTGCGGCGGCTCGGCGCGGAGGCCTGGCCGCGTCCCCGCTTCATCGAAGCGATCTCCCGGCTCGTCGACAGGGAGGGCCCGCAGGGTGCGTGGCGCGCTGCCTTCGGCACGCTGCCGGCCGCGGCCCTGGCGGGCATGCCCCCAGGCTGACTGGCGGCCGCGGGCGTTTTGCGCCAAAGGGCGCCGCCGTGGCACAATTGCCCGCTTCGGGCGCGTTCCAGCGCCCTGCAACACGGGTACACATGTCGAAAGACGATTGCATCGAATTCGAGGGCACGGTCTCCGAAACCCTCCCGAACACCATGTTCCGGGTGAAGCTGGAGAACGGCCACGAGATCATCGCCCACATCTCCGGGCGCATGCGCAAGCACTACATCCGGATCCTCACCGGCGACAAGGTCAAGGTCGAAATGACCCCGTACGACCTCACCAAGGGCCGGATCACGTATCGCATGAAGTGATCCACATATCCTATTGAATAAAAAGGCGGCCTCGGCCGCCTTTTTTGTTGCCGGCGCGCGCCGGTCAGACGGTCGCGGGCAGCAGCTTCTCGGCCTCGGGCTGGACCTGGACGCGCAGCTCGCCGTCCACCACGTCCACGCCCACCTTGCCGCCGCCAGCCAGCTTGCCGAACAGCAGTTCGTCGGCGAGTGGACGCTTGATCCGGTCCTGGATGACCCGCGCCATCGGGCGCGCGCCCATCAGCGGGTCGAACCCGTGCTGGGCCAGCCACTCGCGTGCCGCCGGGGTGACCGACAGCGCCACGCCCTTCTCGTGCAACTGCAGCTCCAGCTCGATCAGGAACTTGTCCACCACGCGCAGGATGTGGTCCACGCCCAGCGCCTGGAACTGCACGATCGCATCCAGCCGGTTGCGGAACTCGGGGCTGAAGCCGCGGCGGATCGCCTCCATCGCATCGCTGCTGTGGTCCTGCTTCGTGAAGCCGATCGTGCGCCGTGCGGCCTGGGTGGCGCCGGCGTTGGTGGTCATCACCAGGATCACGTTGCGGAAGTTGGCCTCGCGGCCGTTGGTGTCGGTCAGCACCCCGCGGTCCATGACCTGCAGCAGGATGTTGAAGATGTCCGGATGCGCCTTCTCGACCTCGTCGAGCAGCAGCACGCAGTGCGGGGTCTTGACGATCTTCTCGGTCAGCAGCCCGCCCTGGTCGAAGCCGACGTAGCCCGGGGGGGCGCCGATCAGGCGGGACACCGAGTGCGGCTCCATGTACTCGGACATGTCGAAGCGCACCAGCTCGATGCCGAGCTGCAGCGCGAGCTGGCGCGTGACCTCGGTCTTGCCCACGCCCGTCGGGCCCGCGAACAGGAAGTTGCCGATCGGCTTGTCGGGATTGCCCAGGCCGGACCGCGCGAGCTTGATCGCCGAGGTCAGCGTCCCGATCGCCGGATCCTGGCCGAAGATCACCATCTTCAGGTTGCGCTCCAGGTGCTCGAGCACGTCCTTGTCCGAGGCGCTGACCTGCTTGGCCGGGATGCGCGCCATCTTGGCGACGATCGTCTCGATCTCCTCGACGTCGATGAGCGTCTTGCGCACGGCCTCGGGCAGCAGCCGCTGCCGCGCGCCGGCTTCGTCGATCACGTCGATGGCCTTGTCCGGCAGCAGCCGGTCGCCGATGTGCTTGACCGACAGGTCCACCGCGGCCCGGATCGCCTCGTCGGCGTAGGTCACGCCGTGGTGCGCCTCGTAGCGGGCGCGCAGGCCCTGCAGGATCTCCACCGCCTCGCCCACCGTCGGCTCGACGATGTCGATCTTCTGGAAGCGACGCGCCAGCGCACGGTCCTTCTCGAAGATGCCGCGGTATTCCTGGAAGGTGGTCGACCCGATGCAGCGCAGCTCGCCGCTCGCCAGCACGGGCTTGATCAGGTTGGACGCGTCCATCGTCCCGCCGGACGCGGAGCCCGCGCCGATGATCGTGTGGATCTCGTCGATGAAGAGGATCGCGCCGGGATGCTTGTCGAGCGCGGCGAGGACCGCCTTCAACCGCTTCTCGAAGTCGCCGCGGTACTTGGTGCCGGCGACCAGCGCGCCGAGGTCGAGCGCGAAGATCACCGCGTCGGCCAGGACCTCCGGCACGTCACCGTCCACGATGCGCTTGGCCAGGCCCTCGGCCAGCGCGGTCTTGCCCACGCCGGCCTCGCCGACGTACAGCGGGTTGTTCTTGCGGCGCCGGCACAGCACCTGGATCGTGCGCTCCACTTCCTCCGCGCGGCCGACCAGCGGGTCGATCTTGCCCGCACGCGCCAGTTCGTTGAGGTTGCTCGCGTACTCGCCCAGCGCGTCGGCCTTGCCCTCGCCTTCCGGCGTCGCGGCTTCCTCGGCGGACGGGTGCTCGCCGGGTTCCTGGCGCGCGATGCCGTGCGACAGGTAATTGACCACGTCCAGCCTGCTCACGTCCTGCTGGTTGAGGAAGTACACCGCGTGGGAATCCTTCTCGCCGAAGATCGCCACCAGCACGTTCGCGCCGGCGACTTCCTTCTTGCCCGAGGACTGCACGTGGTACACGGCCCGCTGCAGCACCCGCTGGAAGCCGAGCGTGGGCTGGGTGTCGCGGCCGTCGTCGTCGCCCAGGCGCGCGACCGAGTTGTCGATCGCCTGCTCCAGTTCGCCACGCAGGCGCAGGAAGTCGGCGTTGCAGGCCTTCAACACGGTCTCGGCGGACGGGTTGTCGAGCAACGACAGCAACAGGTGCTCGACCGTCATGAACTCGTGCCGCGCCTCGCGGGCGCGCTTGTAGCACTGGCCGATGGTGAACTCGAGATCCTTGCTGAACATTGGTCGATCGCCCTGCGGGGTTGGCTGCGTCCTTCAATGGGGGCGGAGGGCGCTCGTTTCCACACTTTTACGCCTTTTCCATCGTGCAAAGCAGGGGGTGCTGGTTGAGCCTTGAGAATTCATTCACTTGCGCCACCTTGGACTCTGCGACCTCGCGCGTGTAGACGCCGCATACGCCCCGGCCGCGCGTATGGACGTGCAGCATCACCTGGGTGGCCTTCTCCAGGTTCATCGCGAAGAAGCGCACCAGGACCTCGACCACGAAGTCCATCGGCGTGTAGTCGTCGTTGAGCAGCATCACCGAGTACAGCGGCGGCCGGGCGACCTCCGGCTTGCCGGTTTCCACCAGGACGCCATGGTCGCGTTCGTGCTCGTGGTGGGTGCCCTGGTCGCGCTTGCCTGCCATCGGTCGATTATACGAAGGGGCCGCGCGCCCGGGATCGTGGACGCGGGCGCCCCGGTCACCGGACAATGGCCGCATGAGCTATCGCGAAGGCAGGTTCTGGCAACCGGACGTGACCGTGGCCACCGTGGTCGTCGCCGACGGGCGCCTGCTGATGGTGGAGGAAACGGCCGGCGGCCGGCTCGTGCTCAACCAGCCCGCGGGACACCTGGAGCCGGACGAGAGCCTGGTCGACGCCGCGCTGCGCGAGACCCGCGAGGAAACCGGCTGGGACGTGCGACTCACCGGCTTCATCGCCGCCTACCAGTGGAAGGCGCCGGCCAGCGACGGCGACGACGGGCGCCACTACCTGCGTTTCGCCTTCGCCGCCGAACCCGTAGCCCATGATCCCGCGCGGACGCTTGACACCGGCATCGCGCGGGCGCTCTGGATGACCCCCGACGAACTGCGCGCCGCATCAGGTCGCCATCGCAGTCCGCTCGTGTGGCAGGCGGTCGACGACCACCTGGGTGGCCGCCGACACCCGCTCGACCTGCTGCGGCACGTCGGCGGGGCGTGAGCGCACGGTCGATGGCCACGCCTGGCGTCATCGTCGGGATGTCCGGTGGCGTCGATTCGTCCGTGGCCGCGCTGTTGTTGCGCGACGCCGGGCAGGCGGTCGCGGGACTGTTCATGGACAACTGGGCCGACGACGGCAGCGGCGACTGCCGCGCCGACGACGACCGCCGCGACGCGGTCGCGGTCTGCGGGCGGCTCGGCATCGCATTGCACTTCCGCGACTTCAGCCGCGAGTACTGGGACGGCGTGTTCTCGCATTTCGTCGCGGAGTACGCCGCTGGACGCACGCCCAATCCCGACGTGCTCTGCAACCGCGAGATCAAGTTCCGGCATTTCCTGGAGGCCGCGCGCGCGCTCGGCGCGGGCAGGATCGCAACCGGGCATTACGCGCGCACCGGGCGCGATGGCGACGGCCGCTGGCAGTTGCTGCGCGCGGTCGACCGCGGCAAGGACCAGAGCTACTTCCTGCACCAACTCGGCCAGGACGCCCTGTCGTCGACCGTCTTCCCGCTGGGCGGCATGGAAAAGAGCGCCGTCCGCGACCTGGCGGCAGGCGCCGGCCTGCCCACGGCGGCCAAGCGCGACTCCACCGGCATCTGCTTCATCGGCGAACGCGACTTCCGGGCGTTCCTCGGCCGCTACCTGCCGGCCCGCCCCGGCGAGATCCGGGACCCGGCCGGCCGGCCGCTGGGCGAACACCCCGGCGTGTTCTTCTTCACGCTGGGCCAGCGCGGCGGGCTCGGGATCGGCGGGAAGCGCGGCCAGGGCCAGGCACCGTGGTACGTGGTGGCCAAGGACGTGGCCCGCAACGTGCTGACGGTTGACCAGGGGGTCGACAGTCCCTATCTCATGTCCACGATGCTCCGCACCGAGGCGGCGCACTGGATCGCCGGCGCGCCGCCGTCGGGCGACTTCCGCTGCACGGCGCAGCACCGCTACCGCCAACACGAGGAATCCTGCGACGTGATCGTGCAAGACGATGGCAGCCTGATGGTCCGCTTCGACCGCCCGCAGCGTGCGGTCACGCCGGGCCAGTCGCTCGTGCTCTACGCCGGCGAGGCCTGCCTGGGCGGCGCGGTCATCGCGGCCACCGATGCGCCGCTGGAAGGCTTGCCGGCGCCGCGCGCCGTGGCGGCCGCATGAGCGCGATGGAAGACCGCGTGCTGGCCCTGGCGGGCCTGGCACAGGCCCTGCGCGAGGTGCGCCGCATCGCAGACACCGGGCAGTCGGATGCCCAGGTCGTGTCGACCGCCCTGGACAGCGTGTTCCGGATCGATGCGCCCTCGCCCACCGCCGTCTACGGCGATGTCGCGTCCCTGCGCCCCGGCCTGCGGGCGGTGCGCGACTACCTCGGCAACCGCGGGGACGACCCGCTGCTGCCGCGCCTGGCGCTCGCCGTGACCCAGCTCGAGCGTCGCTTCAGCCGGGACGACGCGATGGCGACCCGCGTGCACGAGGGCATCCTGGCGCTGGCACCGACGGCCGAGCGCCTGGGCAGCGGCCATCCCGAGGTGCTTTCCGCGCTCGGCACCCTCTACGCGGACACCGTCAGCCACCTGCGCCCTCGCGTGCTGGTGCAGGGCAATCCGCACTACCTCGCGCAACCGGGCGTGGTGGCGGAAATCCGCGCGGTCCTGCTCGGGGCGTTGCGCTCGGCGGTGCTGTGGCGGCAGCTCGGCGGCAGCCCCTGGGATTTCGTGTTCCGGCGTGGCGCGATGCTCGACGCGATCGGCACCCGGCTGGGCTGAGAAAAGCACCGTTCCCGGCCGGGACACGTCGAATCCGGCATAATTGCGGGTCTACTTCCGGAGCCCCCGAATGGCCGATTCCTTCGCCACCCGCGCACGCCTCGACGTCAACGGCAAGTCCTACGCCTACTACAGCCTGCCGAAGCTCGGCGAGCGCCTTGGCGGCGGCGGCCAGGGGAACCTGCTGGCGAAGTTGCCCTACTCGATGAAGATCCTGCTGGAGAACCTGCTCCGCCACGAGGACAGCGTGACCGTCACGCCCGAGCACATCGAGGCGGTGGCGCACTGGGACCCCAAGGCCGAGCCCGAGACCGAGATCGCCTTCATGCCCGCGCGCGTGGTGCTGCAGGACTTCACCGGCGTGCCCTGCGTGGTGGACCTCGCCGCGATGCGGGACGCCGTGGCGAAGCTGGGCGGCAAGCCCAGCCAGATCAACCCGCAGATCCCTTCCGAACTGGTGATCGACCACTCGGTGCAGGTGGACGTGTTCGGCCGGGAGGACGCGGTCGACATCAACAGCCAGATCGAGTTCAAGCGCAACCAGGAGCGCTACAGCTTCCTGCGCTGGGGCCAGAAGGCATTCGAGGACTTCAAGGTCGTGCCGCCCAGCACCGGCATCGTGCACCAGGTGAACCTGGAGCACCTGGCGCGCGTGGTGATGGAGCGCACCGTCGACGGCGAACTGACGGCATTCCCGGACACGGTGTTCGGCACCGACTCGCACACCACCATGATCAACGGCATCGGCGTGCTCGGCTGGGGCGTCGGCGGCATCGAGGCCGAAGCGGCGATGCTTGGCCAGCCGTCGTCCATGCTGATCCCGCAGGTGGTCGGCTTCAAGCTGACCGGCAGGCTGCCCGAAGGCGCCACCGGCACCGACCTGGTGCTGACCGTCACGCAGATGCTGCGTGCGCTGGGCGTGGTCGGCAAGTTCGTGGAGTTCTTCGGCGACGGCCTGCGGCACCTGTCCCTGGCGGACCGCGCCACCATCGGCAACATGGCCCCGGAATACGGCGCCACCTGCGGCATCTTCCCGATCGACGAGGAAGCGGTGCGCTACCTGCGCCTGTCGGGCCGTAGCGAGGCGCAGATCGCGCTCGTGGAGGCCTACGCCAAGGCCCAGGGCATCTGGCACACACCCGATTCACCGCAGGCGCAGTACAGCGCGACGCTCGAGCTCGACCTCGCGGACGTCAAGCCGTCGCTCGCCGGCCCGAAGCGCCCGCAGGACCGCGTGTTGCTGGAAAAGCTCGGCGACAATTTCCGCACCCACGTGCAGCCGCTGGTGACGAGCCGCAAGCCGCGTAGCGGCGAGGCCAGGCGGATGGACGACGAGGGTGGCAGCCAGCACCAGGCGGACCACCTGGCCGCCAGCCCGGTGTCGCGCGTGACCATCAACGACACCGAGCACGCGCTGACCGATGGCTCCGTGGTCATCGCCGCCATCACCTCCTGCACGAACACGTCCAACCCCGCCGTGATGCTGGGCGCCGGCCTGCTGGCGCGCAACGCGGCCGCGAAGGGCCTCAAGGCGGCGCCGTGGGTGAAGACCTCGCTCGCTCCCGGGTCGCTGGTGGTCACCGATTACCTGCAAAAGGCCGGCGTGCTCGACGACCTCGAGCAGCTCGGCTTCTACCTGGTCGGCTACGGCTGCACCACGTGCATCGGCAATTCGGGTCCGCTGCCGGAGGCGGTGTCGCAAGGCATCGCCCAGAACGACCTGGCGGTCGCCGCGGTCCTGTCCGGCAACCGCAACTTCGAGGGCCGCGTGCACCCCGAGGTCAAGATGAACTACCTGGCGTCGCCGCCGCTGGTGGTCGCGTTCGCGATCGCCGGCACCGTGGACATCGACCTGACCACCCAGCCGCTGGGCAAGGGCAGCGACGGCCAGGACGTGTACCTGCGCGACATCTGGCCCAGCAACAAGGAGATCGGCGACCTCATCGCGGCGACGGTCGGCCCGGAGATGTTCGCCCGGAACTATGCCGACGTGTTCAAGGGCGACACCCGATGGGCGGCGATCGAATCGCCCGAGGGCGAGAGCTACGCATGGAGCGGCGATTCGACCTACATCAAGAACCCGCCCTACTTCGAGGGCATGACCATGGAAGTCGGCCGCATCGACGACCTCCACGGCGCGCGCGTGCTCGGGCTGTTCGGCGACTCGATCACCACCGACCACATTTCGCCGGCAGGCAACATCAAGAAGGACTCGCCCGCGGGCAGGTTCCTCCAGTCGCGAGGCGTGCAGCCGGCCGACTTCAACAGCTACGGTTCGCGCCGCGGCAACGACGACGTGATGGTCCGCGGGACCTTCGCCAACATCCGCATCAAGAACCTGATGCTCGGTGGCGAGGAAGGCGGCAACACCCTGTATTTCGACGGCACCGGCGATGGCGAGAAGATGTCGATCTACGAGGCGGCGATGCGCTACAAGGCCATTGGCACGCCGCTGGTCGTGCTGGCGGGCAAGGAGTACGGCACGGGCTCGTCGCGCGACTGGGCGGCCAAGGGCACCATCCTGCTGGGCATCAAGGCGGTGGTCGCCGAAAGCTTCGAGCGCATCCACCGCTCCAACCTGGTCGGCATGGGCGTGCTCCCGCTGCAGTTCAAGGATGGCGACAGCGTGCGCTCGCTGGGCCTGGATGGCAGCGAGACGCTCGCCATCACCGGCCTGCGCGACGGTGCGTCGAAGACCGCGACCGTCACCGCGACCCGCCGCGACGGGGGCACGGTGGCGTTCGACGTACGCGTGTTGCTGTTGACGCCGAAGGAAACCGAATACTTCCGCAATGGCGGCATCCTGCACTACGTGCTGCGCCAGCTCGCGGCGCGGAAAGCTGCCTAGCAGACCGGCGCCTAGAGGTCGCGCTCCCACCGCGCGCTGGTCAGCAGCCAGTCGCCGCCGTCGCGCCGCCAGCCGGTCTCGACGCGATAGAGGCTGCCCGACTCCGGCATCCAGCCACCCGACCCGCCCGTCAATGCGGCAGTGAAACGCACGGTCGCGTGATCATCCAGAATGGTCACGTCGAGCGGGCCGATGGCGACGCCGACCTCGCGCTGGCGCAGGAACGTCACCGCTGCCATCCGCCGCGCCGCGGTGCGATCCATGCCGTCGGGCCCGGCGAAGTCCTCGGCCAGGACGTCCTCGATCGCGCCCGCGTCGCGCGCCTCGACGGCTGTTTCCAGCCCCGACACGGCGACGCGCAGCGCTTCTTCCGGGGGCGGTGCGTCGCACGCTCCGAGCAAGGCACAGGCAACCACCGACCAGGCGATGCGGCATGCGGGACGGGCCATTGGTGCATGTTGCCAGTCCGCCGAGGCGCGTGCTTCAATCGATCCGGACGCCGCGGTATGGAGCCGCGGCCCAGGGGATTGGAACTGGAGACCGGGATGACCCTCGCGCGTCCGTGGCTGGCCCACTACCCGGCAGGCGTGCCGCATGAGATCGACCCGGACGCGTTTCCCTCCGTCGTCGCAGTGCTCCAGTCGGCCATCGCGCAGTACCGCGACAGGCCGGCATTCTCCAGCCTGGGCCGGCAGGTCACCTATGGCGAGGTCGATGCACTCAGCAGGCGCTTCGCCGCCTTCCTGCTCGGCGACCTCGGGCTGAAGAAAGGCGATCGCGTCGCGATCATGATGCCCAATTGCCTGCAGTACCCGGTGGCCACCTTCGGCATCCTGCGGGCCGGGCTGACGGTGGTGAACGTCAACCCGATGTACACCCCGCGCGAGTTGCGCCACCAGCTCGTCGACTCGGGCGCGGCGGCCATCCTCGTCCTGGACAACTTCGGCAGCACCGTGGAGCAGTCGCTGGAAGGCAGCGCGGTGCGGCACGTGGTGACGACCGGGCTGGGGGACATGCTGCCCTTCCCCAAGGGCGCGCTGGTCAACTTCGTGCTCAAGCACGTGAAGAAGATGGTGCCCGCGTACCGCCTGCCGGGCGCGATCCGCTTCCGCGACGCGTTGGCGCGCGGCGACCGGCACCCGCTCCCGGATGTCGCGATCGCCAGCGACGACATCGCGTTCCTGCAGTACACCGGCGGCACGACCGGCGTGGCCAAGGGCGCGATGCTCACGCACCGCAACCTGGTCGCCAACATGGAGCAGGCCGCGGCCTGGGTGGGCACCAACATCAAGCTCGGCGAGGAAGTGATCATCACCGCCCTGCCGCTGTACCACATCTTCGCGTTGACGGCGAACGGACTGGTCTTCATGAAGTTCGGCGGCCTCAATTACCTGATCACCAACCCGCGCGACATGCCCGGCTTCGTCAAGGAGCTCAAACGCGTGCGGTTCACCGCGATCACCGGCGTCAACACGCTGTTCAACGGGCTGCTCAACACGCCCGGCTTCGACGAGGTCGACTTCTCCCACCTGCACCTCACGCTGGGTGGCGGCATGGCCGTGCAGCGCGCCGTGGCCGAACGCTGGAAGAAGGTCACCGGCGTGACGCTCGTGGAGGCCTACGGACTGACCGAGACGTCGCCGGCGGCCTGCATCAACCCGATGGACCTGGCCGAGTACAACGGATCGATCGGCCTGCCCGTTCCGTCCACCGAGGCCTGCGTCAAGGACGACGACGGCCAGGTGCTCCCCGCGGGCGAAGTCGGCGAACTGTGCATCCGCGGCCCGCAGGTCATGAAGGGGTACTGGCAGCGCCCGGCCGAGACCGCGGAGGTGATGGACGCCGACGGTTGGCTGCATACCGGGGACATGGCCCGGATGGACGAGAAGGGCTTCTTCTACATCGTCGACCGCAAGAAGGACATGATCCTGGTGTCGGGGTTCAACGTGTATCCCAACGAGGTCGAGGACGTCATCGCGATGCTCCCGGGGGTCCTGGAGGTCGCCGCGGTGGGCGTTCCGGACGAGAAGTCCGGCGAGGCGGTCAAGGTGGTCATCGTGAAGAAGGACCCTGCCCTCACCGCCGAACAGGTGAAGGCGCACGCGCGCGAGAACCTCACCGGTTACAAGCACCCGAAGATCGTCGAGTTCCGGCGCGAGCTGCCCAAGACCAACGTGGGCAAGATCCTGCGCCGCGAGTTGCGCGACGAGCCCGCCGGCGGCTGAACCGCGGGGGCGGCCGCGGTCCGCAGCCCTGCCGGAACGCCCCTGCCCCGGGTCAGGCTTGTGATTCCCCCGTGAAGGGGGCATAGAATCCCCCCGTCGGCGCAACTTTCTCCAAATCCAGTTGACGTGCCGTCCGAAAGCGCGACCGGCCGGGCGGCCACCTGCACAAGGGAAATTCGCCATGTCCGCCGTTCACCTGCTCCAACGCCCTCCCAGCACGCTCCGCACGATCGACGACCATGATCGCGGGACTTACTGGTGCCACATGCACGCCGACCTGGGTCAATCGCCCGGCCGCGCCTGCTTCAAGCCCGCGCTCGTCGACGAGATCCTGCGCTACCAGCAGGTGCTTGCCGACCGGCTCCGCGTCCAGCAGCAGCGCAACGGTGGCAACGTCCTGCCCCACGTCGTGCTCGCCTCCGATTCCGACGTGTTCAACCTCGGCGGCGACCTGGAACTGTTCTGCCAATCGATCCGCAACGGCGACCGCAAGACCCTGCTCGCCTATGCGCGCCAGTGCGTGCGCGGCGTCCACGCGTTCCACGTCGGGCTCGGCGCGGGTGCGCACACCGTCGCGCTGGTCCAGGGCGATGCGCTGGGCGGCGGCTTCGAGGCGGCGCTGAGCTGCCATACCATCGTCGCCGAGGAAGGCGTCGGCATGGGCCTGCCCGAAGTGCTGTTCGACCTGTTCCCGGGGATGGGCGCCTACTCGTTCCTGTGCAAGCGCATCGCGCCACACCAGGCCGAGAAGCTGATGCTCGAGGGCAACGTCTATTCGAGCGAAGAGCTGTACAAGATGGGCCTCGTCGACGTGCTCGCGCCGAAGGGCCAGGGCGTGCAGGCGGTCGAGGAAGTCATCCGCACCCATCGCCGCATCCCGAACGCACGCGCCGCGATGCACCGGGTCCGGTCCATGGCGCAGCCGGTCACGCTGGAAGAGATGCTGAGCATCACCGAGGTCTGGGTGGACACGGCGATGCAGCTGGGGGACAAGTCGCTGCGGATCATGGAGCGGCTGGTGCGGGCGCAGTCGAAGCGCGCGGGACTGGAAGTCGCTTGATCCCGTTGGCCGGGGACGAGCGCGGACTCGTCCGGCCGGCATCCGTCAACGCGGCTCGGCGCCCGTGTCGCTGGCCAGGCCGGCCCGCTGCGCCCGTGCCGCCAGCGCGGCCCTGCCCTGGCGCAGGCGTTCGCGCAGCGTGCCCACGTGCTGCCGCCATTCGCGCGCGAGTTGCCACTCGGCCAGGCGCATCACCTCGCTACTGAGGGCGGCCACGCGCACCAGTCCCAGGTTGCTCGCCACGCCCTTGAGCGCATGGGCGTGCTCGCGCAGGCCATCCCAGTCGCTCGCGTCGGCGGCCCGCTCGATGGCATCGATCGACGCCCCCGCATCGGCGAGGCACTGCTCGATGAACTCGCGCTCGAATCCATCGCCCATCCCCAGTTGCGCCAGCTCGTCCAGCACCGCGCCGTCTAGCGCGCCGTCGCCAATGGGCGCCAGGTCCACGCGCGCCGACGCTGCCGGCGTTGCCGCCCTGCCGGTCGCCGCGACTTCGGCCAGTGTGTCGAGCAGGCGCGCGGCGGACAACGGCTTGGACAGGAATGCGCGCGCGCCGGCCTGCTCGCAACGCTGGATCGATTCGGGCGTCACGTCCGCGCTGAGCACCAGCACCGGCGTGCGCCGTCCGCCACCGGCCTCCATGACCCGCAACTGCCGCAGCAGGTCCAGGCCACTGAGGCCGGGCATGTGCAGGTCGATGATCGCCGCTTCGTAGCTGCCGCTCTCGAGCGCCGTGAGGACGGCCTCTCCGTCCTCGACCGCCACCACCTTGTGTCCTGCCTTCTGCAGCAGGCGCTGGAGCATCATCCGGTTGGCGGCGTGGTCGTCGGCGATGAGCAATTGCATCGACCGGACGCGGACGCGGTGGCGCAGGAAGGGGTCGGAGAACGCGATGACGTTCTCCGCGTCCTCCCGCTGCAGCGGGGCCGCGGCCGTGTCCGCCTCGGCGGCAGCCGCCTGGACCGGGACGACCCGGTCGAAGGGGAGTTCGACCCAGAAGCGGCTCCCACCCGATTCCCGGCTCTCGAAGCCGATGGTGCCGCCCATCGCCTCGGTCAGGCCCTTGGCGATGGTGGTGCCCAGTCCGGTGCCGCCGTAACGGCGCGACAGGCTGGCGTCGGCCTGCTCGAACGCCTCGAACAGGCGGGTGCCCGCCTCCGCGGGGATGCCGATGCCGGTGTCCTGGACCGTGAAGCGCAGCCGCACGCGCGCGCCGGCGGCCCCGACCATCGACACCTCGAGCGACACCATGCCGCGGTCGGTGAACTTCACCGCGTTGCCGGCCAGGTTGATCAGCACCTGGCGCAGGTGCCCGGCATCGCCCCGCACCCGCGAGGGCACGTCGTCGGCGACCTGCGCGCGGTAGTCGAGCTGCTTGTTGCGCGCCATCGGCTGCAGGATCAGCCCGATGCCATCGACCATCTCCCGCAGCGAGAACTCCACCGGCGTCAGCTTGAGCTTGCCGGCCTCGATCGCGGAGATGTCCAGCACGTCCTCTACCAGCGACAGCAGCGTGCGCGTGGACGCCTGGATGGTGTTGACGCACTCGCGCTGCTCGCCGTCGAGCCGGGTCGTGGCCAGCAGCTCGGACATGCCGGCCAGGCCGTTGAGCGGCGTGCGGAACTCGTGGCTCATGTTGGCGAGGAAGCGGCTCTTGGCCTCGTTCGCGCGGCGTGCCTGCGCGATCGCCTGGGTCAGCTGCTTGAGCAGCGAGGCGAAATACAGCGGCACGGCCACGAGGCCGCCGAACAGGCCCCAGGCCAGGAACGGTTGCGACGACCAGTACGGGGTGAACTGGATCACCGCCAGGAACGAGAGGGCCGCCAGCGTCGTGGCCGCACGCAGGTAGCCGCTGCCGTAGCGCAGGCCGTTGCCGATCGTGACCCACAGGTACACGCTGTACAGCGGCGTGGCGGTCTCGCCCACGAGGTACATCACGCCGGCCAGCGCGGTGTAGTCGCTGAGCATGCCGATCCAGCGCCGCACGTGCGACACGCCCGGGTTGGCGATGATCGCGGCCATGAGGCCGAGCGACACCAGCAGTTCGCCGACCAGGATCAGCCAGGTGAAGAACAGCGCGTCGTCGGTGCCGTCCAGGCCGACGACGCCGCCCAGGTACAGGCAGAACAGCGCCGTGATGGCGATGCGCACCATCGTCTGCAGGTGTTCGCTGTCAGGGCGATGCGCCAGCCGCTGCCTGACCCAGGGCAGGAGGGTTCCCATCGCCCTACTCTACTCCCGGGCGTTCCGACATCCGCGAGTAGCGCACGCAGATTTCCTCGAGCCGGGCCTTGTTCCGGACCAGCACGTCGACGCACTGCGGGTCGAACAGCCGGCCGCGCTGGGCGTAGAGGTAGGCCAGGGCCTTCTCGACCGTCCAGGCCTCCTTGTAGGGCCGCGGGGAGACCAGGGCGTCGAACACGTCGGCCACGGCCACGATCCGGGCCTCCAGGGGGATGGCCTCCCCGGCCAGCCCGTCGGGGTAGCCGCTGCCGTCGTAGCGCTCGTGGTGGCGCAGGGCGATCGCCGCGCCCGCCTGGATGAAGCGGTTGTGGCTGCCGCTCAGCAGCTCGTGGCCGATCCGCGGGTGGCGACGCATGACCGCCGTCTCCTCGTCGGTCAGCGGGCCCGGCTTGAGCAGGATGGCGTCCGGGATCGCGATCTTGCCCAGGTCGTGCAGGGGCGCAGCCATCTCGATCACCCGGACTTCGTCCTCCTGCAGGCCCAGCTGCTCGGCGATCAGCCCGGCCACATGGGCCATTCGTTCCAGGTAGGCGCTGGTGCCCGCGTCGCGGTACTCGATGGCGCGCGCCAGCCGCGACAGCGTCTCGCGCTCGCGCTCCTCCACCTCGCGCATGCTCGACAGCAGGCGCTGGTCGAGCGACAGGGCGCGCTGCTTGATGGTCTCCGACTGCTGGCGCAACTGCAGCAGGTTGCGGCAGCGCGCGCGCAACTCGCGCGGGCGCACGGGCTTGACCAGGAAGTCGATCACGCCGGCATCGAGCGCCTTCTGGCGGATCGGCTCGTCGCCGACCACGGTCACCAGGATGATCGGCACGTCGCGGTGCACGGGCGGCCGGCGGAAGCGCTCGGCGAACTCCAGCCCATCCAGCTTCGGCATGCGGTAGTCGAGCACCAGCAGGTCGGGGATGTTCCGGCCGCACCAGGCCAGTGCTTCCTCGGGATCGCCGAAATCGTGGACCGTGATGTCCGGTGCCGCGTCCTCGATGATGTTGCGCAACATCATCCGGGCGGAGGTCTGGTCGTCGACGATGACGATGTTCACTGGCAGGCTTCCCCTCGTGGACGCCATCCCCGCGACCGGGCCGAGGATAGCCTGACGGCTCCCAGCATGCAGGCGTCAGCCTGTCGGACGCATGTACGGGAACAGCAGCACGTCCCGGATCGAGGCCGAATCCGTGAGCAGCATCACGAGCCGGTCGATGCCCACGCCCAGACCCCCGGTGGGCGGCAACCCGACTTCCAGCGCCCGGATGTAGTCGGCGTCGAAGTGCATCGCCTCGTCGTCGCCGGTGTCCATGGCCGCGACCTGGGCATGGAAGCGCGCGGCCTGGTCCTCCGGGTCGTTGAGCTCCGAGAAGCCGTTCGCCAGTTCGCGCCCGCCGACGAACAGCTCGAAGCGGTCGGTGATGCCGGCTTCGGTGTCCGATTCGCGCGCCAGCGGCGAGACCTCGACCGGGTAGTGGGTGATGAAGGTCGGCTGCACCAGGCCGTCCTCGACGGTCTTCTCGAACAGTTCCAGCAGCAGCTTGCCCCAGCCCTGGCCGTCCTTGACCGGGATGCCCAGGCGGCGGCAGTGCGCCGCGAGCGCCTCGCGGTCGCGGCAATCGGCGGCGGAGATGCCGGGGTTGAGTTCGCGGACCGCCTCCTCGAGCTTCCAGCGGCGGAAGCGCGGGCCGAGGTCGATGGACGCGTCTTCCCAGGTCACCGCCGTCGTGCCGAGCACCTCCAGCGCGACGTCGCGGATCATGGCCTCGGTCAGGTCCATGACGTCCTCGTACGTGGCGTAGGCCTCGTACAGCTCGAGCATCGTGAATTCCGGGTTGTGCCGGGTGGACACGCCCTCGTTGCGGAAGTTGCGGTTGATCTCGTACACGCGCTCGAAGCCGCCCACGACCAGGCGCTTGAGGTAGAGCTCCGGTGCGACGCGCAGGTACAGGTCCAGGTCGAGCGCGTTGTGGTGCGTCGCGAACGGCTTCGCGGTGGCGCCGCCGACGAGGTAATGCATCATCGGCGTCTCGACCTCCAGGAACCGGCGGGCGTCGAGCCACCGACGCAGGGCCGCCACGATCCGCGAGCGCTGCACGAACACCTCGCGCGCTTCCGGGGTCACGATCAGGTCGACGTACCGCTGGCGGTAGCGCTGCTCGACGTCGGCCAGGCCGTGCCACTTGTCCGGCAGCGGGCGCAGGGACTTCACCAGCAGCCGCAGCGACTCGGCCTTGACCGACAGCTCGCCGGTGCGCGTGCGCATCAGCGTGCCCTCGGTGGCCACGATGTCGCCGACGTCCCAGCCCTTGAAGGCTTCGTAGGTGTCGCCGAGCGAGCCGGACTGCAGGAACAGCTGGATCCGGCCGGAGACGTCCTGGACCTGCGCGAACGCGGCCTTGCCCATGACCCGCTTGGCGAGCAAGCGGCCCGCCAGCGCGACGCGGCGCCCATCGGCCTCCAGCGCGTCGCCGGTCCAATGCGCGGCATCGGCGTAGTCGGACTGGAGGTCGCCTGCGTAGTCGGTGCGGCGGAAGTCGTTCGGGAACGCGATCCCCTGCCCGCGCAGCGCGCCGAGCTTGGCGCGGCGCTCGGCGATGAGGTGGTTCTCGTCGTGGTGCGCGCCGTCGCCGGCCGTACGGTCGTCGCTCATGCCGCGTCGCTCCGCTTCGCGCCCGCTTCCAGCCCGGACTTCAGGCTGGCCTCCAGGAATTCGTCGATGTCGCCGTCCAGCACCTTTTGCGTGTCGCTGCGCTCCACGCCCGTGCGCAGGTCCTTGATGCGGGACTGGTCGAGCACGTAGTTGCGGATCTGGCTGCCCCAGCCAATGTCGGACTTGGTGGCCTCCAGCGCATCCTTCTCCGTGTTGCGCTTCTGCACTTCCAGCTCGTAGAGCTTGGCCGCGAGCATCTTCATCGCCGTGTCCCGGTTCTGGTGCTGGCTGCGGCCCGTCTGGCAGGCCACGACGGTATTGGTCGGGATGTGGGTGATGCGCACCGCCGACTCGGTCTTGTTGACGTGCTGGCCGCCGGCGCCCGAGGAGCGGTACACGTCGGTGCGCAGGTCCGCGGGATTGATGTCGATCTCGATGTCGTCGTCGACTTCGGGCGAAACGAACACCGACGTGAAGCTGGTGTGCCGGCGGTTGTCCGAATCGAACGGCGACTTGCGCACCAGGCGGTGCACGCCGATCTCGGTCTTGAGCCAGCCGTACGCGTGGTCGCCCTCGACGCGGAACGTCGCGGACTTGATGCCCGCGACTTCGCCACCGCTCACCTCCATCAGCTCGGTCTTCCAGCCACGCGACTCGGCCCAGCGCAGGTACATGCGCAGCAGCATCTCGGCCCAGTCCTGCGCCTCGGTGCCGCCGGCCCCGGCCTGGATGTCGACGAATGCCGCATGGGAATCCATCTTGCCGGAGAACATGCGCTGGAACTCGAGTTCGTCGACCCGGCGCGCGAAGCGCTCGACGTCGTCGACGACCGCGTTGGCGGTGTCCTCGTCGTCCTCGGATTCGGCCAGGTCCAGCAACTCCCCGGCGGAGGCCAGGCCCTCGGTCAGTTCCCGGATGCCGGTGACGGTCTTGTCCAGCGTGGAACGCTCGCGGCCGAGGGCCTGCGCGCGTTCGGCGTCGTTCCACACGTCGGGGTTCTCGAGCTCGCGCTCGACTTCCTCCAGGCGCTCGACCCTGGCGTCGTAGTCAAAGAAACCCCCTCAGCGCATCCAGCCGACCGGTCAGGTCGGCGATGCGCTGGCGGACGGGATTGAGCTCGATCATGGGGTGGGCGCCGGCAATGCTTCAGGGGGCCGGCGATTTTATCAGGGGTTGCGCAGCCTCCACCGGCCCGGCGGGTTCGCGATGCACGATGACCAGTTGCACGGCATCCCCGCCGCGATACTCGTCCGGTTCGAGCCGGAACGCGATGCGCACCCGCGGCGGCGGCGCTTCGCCGTCCCAGCCGCCGAACTCGATGGCGCCGATGCGCCCGTGGGCGGCGTGCAGGTCGAGTTTCAGGTGCCGTTCGCCCACCTGCCGCCACCCGGCCACGTCGAACGCGCCGTCGAAGACCGGCTCCGGGAACGCCTGTCCCCAGGGGCCGCCATCGCGCAGCGCGCGCGCGGTCGCGACGTCGAATTCGTGCGGCTCGAGTTCGCCGTCGGTGGCGAGCTCGGCCTGGAGCGTCGCGGCGTCCAGGGTGTCGGCCGCATGCCGACGGAAGGCGTCGTGGAAGGCCTCGAAGTGCTCCAGGTCGAGTGACAGGCCGGCCGCCATCGCGTGGCCACCGAAGCGCGGCACCAGGCCCGGTGCACGCGCGGACACCGCGGCCAGCGCGTCGCGCACGTGGAAGCCCGGGATCGATCGTGCCGAGCCACGCAACTCGCTGCTGCCCGGCGCCGCCGGTGCGAACGCGATCACCGGGCGATGCAGGCGGTCCTTCATGCGCGAGGCGACCAGGCCGACGACACCGGGATGCCAGTCGGGGTCGAACAGGCACAGGGCGGCCGGCGCGGGCCCGTCGATCGCCAGCCGCGCAAGCACGGCTTCCGCTTCGGCGGTCATGCGCGCCTGCACCGCGCGGCGCTCGATGTTGATCCTGTCCAGGGTCGCGGCCATCGCGCGCGCCCTGGCCGGGTCGTCGCTCAACAGGCACTCGATCCCCAGCGACATGTCCTCCAGGCGCCCCGCTGCATTGAGCCGTGGCGCCACGGCGAAGCCGATGTCCGATGCCGAGAATCGCGCGATGTCGCGCCCGGCCACCGCGATCAACGCCTCCAGGCCCGCGCAGGCCTGGCCCGTGCGGATCCGGCGCAGGCCGGCCGCGACCAGCGCCCGGTTGGCGGCATCGAGCGGCACGAGGTCGGCGACGGTGCCCACCGCGACGAGGTCCAGCAGCGTCGACAGGTCGGGCCTCGGTCCGCTCCCGTCCGGATGCAGCCGCTGCCGCAGGGAGAGCAGCACGTAGAACACCACGCCGACGCCGGCCAGCATCCGGGTCGGGAACCCGTCGCCGGGGATGTTCGGGTCGACGATCGCATCCGCCGGGGGGAGCGACGCGCCCGGCAGGTGGTGGTCGGTGACGAGCACCTGCCAGCCGCGCGCCCTGGCCGCGGCGATGCCGGCGTGGCACGCGATGCCGTGGTCCACCGTCACCAGCAGGTCTGGCGCCATCGGGGCCAGTTCGTCGACGAGCGCCGGCGAGAGCCCGTAGCCATGGACGATGCGGTTGGGCACCGCGTGCGATACGCGGCGGGCGCCAAGCATCCGCAGTCCGCGCACCGCGACTGCGCACGCGGTCGCGCCGTCGCAATCGAAGTCGCCGACCACGACGACGTGGCGGTCGCGCGCGATCGCGTCCGCCAGCAGCGCGGTGGCCGCGTCGATGCCGCCCATGAGGTGCGGCGGCGGAAGGTGCGCCAGTTTCGGTCGCGCCTGGTCGTGGCGATGCGCGCCCCGCGCCGCGTAGATCCGGCGCAGCAGCGGCGGGACGTGGCCAGGCCAGGCGTCACCGGCCTGCGCGCCTTGCGGCACGGGCCGTCGGACCAGCCGGGTCACCCGGCGAACGCCCGCATCGGCCGGCGCCACCCACGCCAGCGGTGCCCGGGTGCGATGGCAAGGCGCGCGCCGTCCTCGAAGTCCAGCACCAGGCGCTCCAGGTCGCGGCGCTGCACGGCAGCGATGGCCGGCCCAAGCCAGCCGGCGTGCAGCCTGGCCGGGTCACGGAGGCCGCGCAGGTCGACCAGCGTGTCTTCCCCGGGGGGAGCGAACGCGTCGGCCAACGGGGCGACGTCCACGCCCGCGGCCGTTGCCAGTGCGCGAAGCAGGCTGTCATCGCCGGTGACCGCGGCCGCGCGCGCGGCCACGTGGTCCGGCGCGATGCCGGCGCCCCAGAACCACAGCGAATTCACCGGCAGTCGCCCGGCGGCGATGCGCGCCGCGTTGTGCGGATGGTTGTGCAGCACCACCTGCGCCTCGCTGAGCAGCGCGCGCCAGCGCCGGCCTTCGGGGCTCGCGCCGTCGTCGGCGCCCGGCAGCTGGTCGAACAGGTCCGCGCCCAGCGCGTCGGCCGGTGCGGCGAATGTCGGCAGGCGCGCTTCGCGCGGCAGCCGCAGGTACCAGCGGTGCGGGTCGGGCGCGTCGAGCGGGAAGCCGGCATCGCCGAAGAGGGGCCGCAACGCCGGCAGCAGCGCCTCCGCGTCGCGGCGCTCGAGTTGCAGCGCCTCGCCACAGGCCAGCAGCCGCGCGCCATTGATGTCGGGCCGCACGTACGCGGGATCGGCGCGCAGCCAGGCCGACAGCGGCGCGTCGCCCGCGTCCAGCGCGCGGGTCAGCGCGGCGACGGGCCAGCCGCGGGGCAGCAGTTCGAAGTGGCGCGACAGCTGCGCACGCTCCCCTGGCTCGCCGACCGGCAGCACGTCCGCGCGCCCCAGTGCCCGCGCGACGGAATCGGGCAACGACGTCCCGGCGAGGCGCGCCCGCGCCGGCAGCAGCAGCGTCGCCTGCTTCGGCTGGCCCGGGGCGGCGGGCATCAGCCGGCGTAGGAAACGGCGACGATCTCGTACTCGTGCGTGCCGCCGGGTGCCTCGATGGTCACCACGTCGCCCTCGTGCTTGCCGATCAGCGCGCGCGCCACCGGCGAGGAGATCGCGATCAGGCCCTGCTTGATGTCCGCCTCCAGGTCCCCGACGATCTGGTAGGCGCGCTCCTCGTCCGTCTCCGTGTTGGCCAGCTGCACCGTCGCGCCGAACACGATGCGCGAGCCCGCGTTGAGGGTCGACACGTCGATGACCTGGGCGTGCGAGAGCTCGGCCTCGAGCTGCTTGATGCGCCCCTCGATGAAGCCCTGCTGCTCGCGGGCGGCGTGGTATTCCGCGTTCTCCTTCAGGTCGCCGTGCGCGCGTGCCTCGGCGATCGCGGCGATCACCGCCGGCCGCTTCGTGGACTTGAGGTCCTCGAGTTCGTCGCGCAGGCGCTGGGCGCCGCGGGTGGTCAGGGGTGCCCTCATTCGCTTGCCTCCTCGAGTTCCGCGTGGAGTTCCTGCAACGACCACACCGGTCCGGAATCCCGGAAGTCCAGGGAGTGCAGCAAGGCCTTCGCGCCGGCGATGGTGGTGGAGTACGTGACGCGGTGCTGCAGGGCCTCGCGGCGGATCGAGAACGAGTCCGCGATCGCCTGGCGCCCTTCGGTGGTGTTGACGATGTACGCGATCTCGCCGTTCTTGATCAGGTCGACGATGTGCGGGCGGCCCTCGATGACCTTGTTCACCTGCTCGCATTCGAACCCGTGCCCGCGCAGGAACGCCGCGGTCCCGCCGGTGGCGACCAGGCTGTAGCCGCGGCGCACCAGCTCCTGGGCCACCGGCACCACGCGCGTCTTGTCCGGATCGCGCACCGAAACGAAGGCCTTGCCCGACGCGGGCAGCTTGCGGATGCCGCCGGCCTCCTGCGCGCGCGCGAACGCGGCGCCGAAGCTGCGGCCCACGCCCATCACCTCGCCGGTGGAGCGCATTTCAGGACCGAGGATCGGGTCGACGCCCTGGAACTTGGCGAACGGGAAGATCGCTTCCTTCACCGAGTAGTAGTGGGGAATGATCTCGACCGTCGCGCCCTGCTCCGCCAGCGTCCTGCCGACCATGCAGCGGGCGGCGATCATCGCCAGCGGCCGGCCGGTCGCCTTGGACACGAACGGCACCGTGCGCGAGGCGCGCGGGTTGACCTCGAGCAGGAAGATGATGTCCTCGCCGTCCCCGTCGACCTGCACCGCGAACTGGGTGTTCATCAGGCCGACCACGTCGAGAGCCCGCGCCAGCGCGACCACCTGTTCGCGCAGGCGCGCCTGCGTGGCCGGCTTGAGCGAGTACGGCGGCAGCGAGCAGGACGAGTCGCCCGAGTGCACGCCCGCCTCCTCGATGTGTTCCATCACGCCGCCGACCAGCACGTTGCCGTCCTTGTCGGCGATGACGTCGATGTCGACCTCGACCGCGTTGTCCAGGAAGCGGTCGAGCAGCACCGGCGACTTGTCGGAGACCTTCACCGCGTCGCGGATGTAGCGTTCCAGGTCGGCGTCGGAATGCACCACCTCCATCGCGCGCCCGCCGAGCACGTAGCTCGGGCGCACCACCAGCGGGTAGCCGATCTCGCGCGCGAGCGCCACGGCCTCGTCGGCGTTGCGCGCGATGCGGTTCGGCGGCTGCCTGAGGCCCAGCTTTTCCACCAGCTGCTGGAAGCGCTCGCGGTCCTCGGCCAGGTCGATGCTGTCGGGGCTGGTGCCGATGATCGGCACCCCGTTGGCCTCCAGGGCCTGTGCGAGCTTGAGCGGCGTCTGGCCGCCGTACTGGACGATGACGCCCTTGGGCTTCTCCAGTTCGACGATCTCCAGGACGTCCTCGAGCGTGAGCGACTCGAAGTACAACCGGTCGGACGTGTCGTAGTCGGTCGATACCGTCTCCGGGTTGCAGTTGACCATGATGGTTTCGTAGCCGTCCTCGCGCAGGGCGAGCGCGGCGTGCACGCAGCAGTAGTCGAACTCGATGCCCTGCCCGATCCGGTTGGGCCCGCCGCCGAGCACGATGATCTTGTCGCGGTCGGTCGGCGCGGCCTCGCACTCGTCCTCGTACGTCGAGTACAGGTAGGCGGTGGTGGTCGCGAACTCCGCCGCGCAGGAATCGACGCGCTTGTAGACGGGACGCACGCCGAACGCCTTGCGCAAGGCGCGCACCGCGGACTCGCTGGTGCCGGTCAATGAAGCGATGCGGGCATCCGAGAACCCCTTGCGCTTGAGCTGGCGCAGGCGCCGCGCATCGATGGCGTCCAGGCCCGCCTCCGCGACCTCGGCCTCGATCGCCACGAGTTCCTCGATCTGGTCCAGGAACCACGGGTCGACGAACGACAGTGCATGCACGTCCTCGACCGACATGCCGGCACGGAAGGCGTCGGCCAGGTAGAAGATGCGCTCGGGACCGGCTTCCTTGACCTCGCGGCGCAGGTTGGCGATGCCCTCTTCCGTGGCCAGGTCCAGGCCGGTGGGGTCCAGGCCCGTCTTGCCGGTCTCCAGGCCACGCAGCGCCTTCTGCAGCGACTCCTGGAAGCTGCGGCCGATCGCCATCACCTCGCCGACGGATTTCATCTGCGTGGTCAGGCGGGCGTCGGCCGCGGGGAACTTCTCGAACGCGAAGCGCGGGATCTTGGTGACCACGTAGTCGATGCTCGGCTCGAACGACGCGGGTGTGAGGCCGCCGGTGATCTCGTTCTTCAGCTCGTCCAGCGTGTAGCCGACGGCGAGCTTTGCCGCGACCTTGGCGATGGGGAAACCGGTCGCCTTCGACGCCAGCGCCGAGGACCGCGACACGCGGGGGTTCATCTCGATCACGACCACGCGGCCGGTCTGCGCGTTGATGCCGAACTGCACGTTGGAGCCGCCGGTGTCGACGCCGATCTTGCGCAGCACCGCGATCGACGCGTCGCGCAGCCGCTGGTATTCCTTGTCGGTGAGCGTCTGCGCCGGCGCGACCGTGATCGAGTCGCCGGTGTGCACGCCCATCGGGTCCAGGTTCTCGATGGAGCACACGATGATGCAGTTGTCCGCGGAGTCGCGGACCACCTCCATCTCGAACTCCTTCCAGCCCAGCACCGACTCCTCGACCAGCACCTCGCCGACGGGCGAGAGTTCCAGCCCGCGCTTGACGATCTCCTCGAACTCCTCCCGGTTGTAGGCGATGCCGCCGCCGCTGCCGCCCAGCGTGAACGACGGGCGGATGATCGTCGGGTAGCCGACGGTCGCCTGGATGACGACCGCCTGCTCGAAGCTGCGCGCGACCTCGGCCTTCGGGCATTCCAGCCCGATCTCGGCCATCGCCACCCGGAACAGCTCGCGGTCCTCGGCCATGCGGATCGCGTCGCGCGATGCGCCGATCAGCTCGACGCCATGCGCCTCCAGCACCCCGTGGTCGGCCAGGTCCAGGGCGCAGTTGAGCGCGGTCTGCCCGCCCATCGTCGGCAGCAACGCATCGGGCTTTTCCTTGGCGATGATCTTCTCGACCACCTGCCAGTTGATCGGCTCGATGTACACCGCGTCGGCCATGTCCGGGTCGGTCATGATCGTCGCCGGGTTGGAGTTCACCAGCACGACCCGGTAACCCTCCTCGCGCAGCGCCTTGCAGGCCTGCGCCCCCGAGTAGTCGAACTCGCACGCCTGCCCGATGACGATCGGGCCGGCGCCGATGATCAGGATGGTCCTGAGGTCGCTGCGCTTCGGCATGGCCTACTCGGCCGCCTCGCCGGCACCGGTGGACGGGCCGCCGATGTGCTTGTCGAGGAACGCTTCCATCTTCGTGTAGAGGTCCACCTGGTTCTGGTAGTCGTAGAACCCGTGGCCCTCCTTGTCCTCCACGACGGTGACCTCGGGCGGCTTGCCCGCTTCCGTCAGGTTCTCCAGCAGCAGCTCGTACTGCGAGATCGGCACGCGCGGGTCCTTGGCGCCGTGCACCAGCATCACCGGCACGTTGATCCGGTCGACGTGGTACGCGGGCGACTGCGCCTGGCGTCCGGACGCGCTGTCCGGGAAGACCTGGCGCTGGTACGACCGGCCCCAGTCGCTCTCGGCGACATCGCTGTCCTCCATCCACAGGTCCATGCTGTAGAGGCCCACGTAACCGATGGTGCACTGGTACTTCGTCGGCTCGCGCACGATCGACTGCAGGGCCGCGTAGCCGCCGTAGGAGGCGCCGTAGGTGCAGACCCGGTCACGGTCGGCGATGCCCTGGGCGACGGCCCAGTCCACGGCATCGGTCATGTCGTCGATCATGGTGGTGCCCCAGTTGCGGTACCCCATGCGCTCGAAGGCGTTGCCGTAGCCGCCCGACCCGCGGAAGTTCACCTGCAGCACCGCGTAGCCGCGGTTGGCCAGGAACTGGACTTCCGGGTTGAAGCCCCATTCGTCGCGCGGGCCGTGCGGGCCGCCATGCGGATGCATGATCAGCGGCAGGCCTTTCCCGTCGCTGCCCTTCGGGATCGTGATGTACCCGTGCACCTTCGTGCCGTCGCGCGCCGTGAACGAGATCGGGCGCATCGGCGACATCTCTTCCGGCTTGATCCAGCTCATGGCCGAGAGCAGGAACTTGGCCTTGCCCGTCTCGCGGTCGAACAGGTAGTACGACCCCGGGTCGATGTCACTGTAGGCGCGCACCAGCATGTACCGGCCGTCGTCGCTGATGCCGCCGAACTGGACCGCGTGGTCCGGGAAGGCGTTGATCAGGCCGGCATAGGTCAGGGCCTCGGGGTCGGTCGTGTCGACGAAGTCGTAGCGCGGCGTGCCGTCGAGGTAGCGGACCGCGAGCAGCCGCTTGCCGTCGCTGCTGAACAGCCCGTTGTCGGCATCGACGTTGGGGTTGCTGCTGATCGGCTCCTGCTTGCCCGTCTCCGGGTCGACCAGCACGAGCCGCGACGGGGCCTGGCTGTCGTCGACGGAGAAGATGACCTTGCGGTTGTCCCCGGCGAAGCCCAGCGGCGTGCGTTCGACGCCGCCCATCGCCGCGGTGTGGACGACTTCCCAGTCGTCGCCGACGCGCTTGAGGATCACCTGCTCGTTCGACTCGTTCTGCCCCACCGCGTAGCGCAGGTTCTCGTCGTGGTCGACCACGAACCCGCCGAAGCGCAGTGGCGAGCTGGCGACCGTGCGCACGGACCCGTCGTCGACGTCCATCTTCGACAGGTAGGCCGAGTCGACGGACCGGGCGACCAGGATCTTGTCCGGGTCGTCCTCCAGCAGGTCGACGATCTGGTAGGTGCCACCGTTGGGGATGTCGGCACGCCGCGTGCCGTCGACGTTGCTGGCGTAGACGTCGGCGTTGCCGACCCTGGCGTCGAACCGCCCGACCTTCTCCGTGACGTACATGAAGAAGCGCTCGTCGTTGACCCAGCGGACGCGGTCGATGTGCTTGCGCGGACCCCAGTCCCACTTGCCCACCAGTTCCATGCCCGCGACCCGGAACGCGGCGAGGACCGTCCGGTCCTCCTGCGGCACCGAGACCGTGATGTATTCGCCGGTGGGCGACAGCGAGACGCTGGTGAACTCGGGATCCTTGAAGAAGTCGCCGACGGGGATCTCGCGCGCCTGGGCCCCACCCAGGTACGCCACGCCCAACAGCACGGAAAACACGATGCGGAAACGGTTCACGATGACTCCCCCTTGTTGCGTTCCATGCTCCCCATGAAACGATCGAACAGTGGCGCGACGTCGTGCGGACCGGGGCTGGCCTCTGGATGCCCCTGGAACGAGAACGCCGGCGCGTCGGACAGGGCGATGCCCTGGTTGGAGCCGTCGAACAGCGAGCGGTGCGTGACCGTCACGTTCGCCGGCAGCGTGGCTTCGTCGATGGCGAAGCCATGGTTCTGGCTGGTGATCATGACCTTGCCGGTGGCCAGGTCCTGCACGGGATGGTTGGCCCCGTGGTGGCCGAACTTCATCTTGTGCGTGCGCGCGCCGACCGCCAGGGCGAGCAGCTGGTGGCCCAGGCAGATGCCGTAGGTCGGCACCTTGCGTTCGACCAGCGTGCGGATCGCGGCGATCGCGTAATCGCAGGGCTCCGGGTCACCCGGGCCGTTGGACAGGAATACGCCGTCGGGCTGCATCGCCAGCACCTCGTCCACCGGCGTGCGCGCGGGCACCACGGTCACGTCGCAGCCGCGCTCGGCGAGCATCCGCAGGATGTTGTGCTTGACGCCAAAGTCGTAGGCGACCACGCGGTAGCGCGCCTCGGCCCGCGCGAACGCGTTGCTGTCCAGGTCCAGCTGGCCGTCGTGCCATGCATAGGCCTCGCGCGTGCTGACCTCCTGCGCCAGGTCCATGCCCTTGAGGCCGGGGAACTTGCGCGCGGCCTCGACGGCCGCCTCGACGTCGATGTCGCCGGCCATCACCGCGCCGGACTGGGCGCCGCCGTCGCGCAGCAGCCGGGTCAGCTTGCGCGTGTCGATGCCGGCGATGCCCACCACGCCACGCGCGGCGAGCCACTCGGGCAACGGCACCTCGTTGCGCCAGTTCGAGGGGCGGCGCGGCACGTCGCGCACGACCAGGCCCGCGGCCCATACCCTGCGCGCCTCGTCGTCCTGCGCGGTGGCGCCGGTATTGCCGATGTGCGGATACGTCAGCGTGACCAGCTGCCGCGCGTACGACGGGTCGGTGAGGATTTCCTGGTAGCCGGTCATCGCCGTGTTGAACACCACTTCGCCCACCGACAGCCCGGGCGCGCCGATCGAATCGCCCTCGAAAACGGTTCCGTCTTCGAGGGCGAGGATGGCTGGCTGGTGCATGCGGGCGGCCCTGGGGTGGAGGCGGCCCGGAAACGCGGGCTGCAGCAAGGCGCGGACACGGTGGGGACCGGTCCGGCGCTGGGAGGTCAGGCGAGCGGGAATTCTACCGGTGACGCCGCGTCGCTGCCAGTCGCGCGGCAGCGCCCGGTCAGCTTCGTCAAGCGGTGGCCGGCGCCGTGAGCAGGTCGCGCAGCCCGTAGCGCCCCGGCGGACGGCCGTGCAACTGGCGTGCGGCGTGCAGCGCCCCCCGGGCGAAGACGTCGCGGCTGGTCGCGCGGTGCACCAGTTCGATCCGTTCGCCGGCGCCCGTGAACTGCACCAGGTGCTCGCCGACGATGTCGCCGGCCCGCAGGCTCGCGTAGCGGGGCTCGGCGCCCGCGGTGGTGGCCACGTCGCCCAGCGCCAGGGCCGTGCCGGAGGGCGCGTCGACCTTGCGCGCGTGGTGCGTCTCGACGATGTCGCAATCCCACCCCGGCAACGCGGCGGCGGCTTGCTCGACCAGGCGCGACAAGACCGCCACGCCCAGGCTGAAGTTGGCCGCCCAGGCGCACGGAATCCGCGCGGCGGCGGCATCGAGGGCGGCGAATTGCCCGTCGTCCAGGCCCGTGGTGCCCGACACCAGCGCTGCGCCGCGCTCGATGCACAGGGCGAGGATCCGGTCGAACGCACCGGGCAGGCTGAAATCGATGGCGACGTCGAAGGTGGGCGCGCCGGCGAGCTCGCTGGCGGCGAACTGCGGGATGCCGTCGATGACGCGCTGCCCCGGCCTGCCACCGGAGACGCCGGCGACGATCCTGCAGCCGGGCACGCCCCGTCCCAGCCGCAACAGCGCCTGCCCCATGCGGCCGGAGGCGCCGTGGACCAGCAGGCGCAGTTCGTCGGAGTGATCCATGCGGGCAGGCTAGCCCAGCGGGGCGGCTTCCAGCCAGCGGTGCTTGCCTTCGGCCTTCGCGCGGTACATCGCGGCGTCAGCCGCGCGCAGCAGGCCGTCGAGCCCGTCGACCGGCGCGACGCCGCGCGCCACACCGATGCTGAGGCCGACCTGCAGTGCGTGGCCGTCGATGTCCAGCGGGGCGTTGCACGCCCCGAGCAGGCGGTCGGCCAGGCGCGCGAGCGCATCGGGGCCGCATTCCTCCGCGAGGACGACGAACTCGTCCCCGCCCATTCGCGACACGGTGTCGGTTCCGCGCACCGCCGACTGCAGCCGGCGCCCCACCTCGCACAGCAACTGGTCGCCGACGGCATGCCCGTGGGTGTCGTTGACCTGCTTGAAATCGTCCACGTCGACGACCGCCACCAGCACGCTCGCGCCGTTGCGTTGCAGGCGACCCACCGCCTGCGAGAACCGGTCCTCGAGCAGCTTCCGGTTGGGCAACCCGGTCAGCGGGTCGCGGAACGCCTGGTCGTGCAGCCGTTCGGCCAGGGTGCGCGCTTCCAGCGCGCTGGCGATCATCTGGGTCATCAGGCGCAGGCCCACCACGAAGTGGTCGTCCCACGCGAGCTGCCGGCGCACCGCGTCGAACCCCACGAAGCCGTGGAACGTGCTGCCCTGCCACAGCGGCACGATCAGGATCGACTGGATGCCCTCGCGCTCGAACTCGGCGTATTCGTTGACGGCGTCGGGCGGCAGGTCGGCGACGCGCGGGACATTGAACACCTGGTCCGCGCGCAGCTGCGCCATCAGCCACGGGAACGTCGAAAGCGGCACGTCCTGCAGGTTGTGGGCCTCGTGCGAGATGCCGGCGGCGACCCACTCGTGGGTGTTGCTCTGGGTGGCCGCCGCCTCGTCGACCAGGAACACGTAGGCGCGGTCGACGTCGAAGAACGCGCCGACCGCCCCCAGCACGGAGACGATCGCCTCGTCCAGGGCCGGTCCGCTGGTCCGGATCAATCGCGCCGAAGCCCCGGTGAGCAGCTGCTCGAACGCGAGCCGTCGCTGGAGTTGCGTTTCGACGCCATGCCAGCGGGTGCAGTCGTTGGCGGCGACCAGGCGCGTGGCGGTGTCGCCCACGCAACGCCCGATGTGCAGCTCGAGGCAGGGCGTGCTGCCGTCACGGGCCCGGGCCATGTGCCTGCCGGCTTCGGGCACGGGTCCGTCGCCGATCGCGGCGAGTTGCGCCCGGAGCCGAAGCTCGGGGTCGAGCGCCGCGAGCAGCGCGTCGTGATGCGTGCCCGGTTCGAATCCGAGCATCCGCCAGGCGACGTCGTTCGCGCCGACCAGCGTGGCGCCACGGAAGACGAACAACGCGACCGGAACAGCGGCTGCCACGACCGACAGGGGATCGTCGACCGGAGGCGCCACGCGCGATCCTGCGCCGCTGCGAATGTCCAAGTTGTTCTCCGTCCCCCGACTGCCTGCAAGCTAGCGGCTGCGGCGGGGCCCACGCAAGCGGATCAGGACACCATGCGGTCCCAGAAGCCCTTGACGCCGTCGAGGAAGGTGCTGGCCTTCGGCGAATGGCGACGGGCGCCCTCGCCGGTGAAGGTCGCCTCGAATTCCTCGAGCAGTTCGCGCTGGCGCGCCGTCAGGTTCACCGGGGTCTCGACCTCGACCGTGCAGTACAGGTCGCCCGGGGCGCGGCTGCGCACCGACTTGACCCCCTTGCCACGCAGGCGGAAGACCTTGCCGCTCTGGGTTTCGGCGGGGATGCGGATCTCGGTTTCTCCCTCGAGCGTCGGGACCTGCACGACGTCGCCCAGTGCGGCCTGGGTGATCCGGATGGGCACCTCGCAATGCAGGTCGTCGCCGTCGCGCTGGAAGATGTCGTGCTGGCGCACCCGGACCTCGACGTAGAGGTCGCCAGGCGGCGTGCCCGCCGGTCCGGCCTCCCCCTCGCCCGCCAGGCGGATGCGGTCGCCGTTGTCGACGCCGGCCGGGACCTTCACCGACAGGATCTTCTCTTCCTCGATGCGCCCGTTGCCGCGGCAGTGCGCGCAGGGATTGGTGACCACCTGCCCGCGCCCGCCGCACTGCGGGCAAGGCTGCTGCATGGTGAAGATGCCGCGCTGGATCCGGACCTGGCCGCGCCCGTGGCAGGTCCCGCAGCTGTCGAGCTTGCCGTCGGCCGAACCGGTGCCCTTGCACGGTTGGCAACCGGCGAGCGTGGGGATCTCGATGCGACGCTCGGTGCCTGCCACCGCGTCCTCGAGGTCCAGCTCCATCACGTAGCCGATGTCGGCGCCGCGGCGCGGGCCGCCGCGCATGCCGCCGCCGAAGATGTTCCCGAAGATGTCGCCGAAGATGTCGCCGACGTCGTTGAAGCCGCCGCCCGTGCCGCCGCCCATGCCGTGCGCGAAGGCCGCGTGGCCATGCTGGTCGTAGAGGCGCCGCTTGGCCGGCTCGGACAGGACCTCGTACGCTTCCTTGCACTCCTTGAAGGAGGCCTCCGACGCCGCATCGCCGGGGTTGCGGTCGGGGTGGTGCTTCATCGCGCTGCGGCGATAAGCCTTCTTGATGTCTTCGTCGCTCGCGGTGCGCTGCACGCCGAGGACTTCGTAGTAGTCGCGCTTGCTCATCGGCGGATTGCCCTTCCCCTAATGCGACGGGCAGGCGCCTGCCTGCCCGTCGATGTCGCGGCCGACCGGGTGGTCACCCCCGGCTGTCATCGGCTCGGTGGCCGGCATCGTCCTTGACCTCGGTGAACTCCGCATCGACGACATCGTCGCCGCGCGGGGCCTGGGCGCCCTCGCCTGCTGCGCCGGCCTCCGCGCCGGGCTGCTGGGCGGACGCGACGGCTGCGAACAGCGCCTGGCCGGCCTGCTCCAGGGCGCGGGTCTTGCCTTCGATCTGCGCCTTGTCGTCGCCCTTCATGGCGGTCTCCAGCTCGGCGAGCGCCGTCTCGGCCTGGCCGATCACCTCGCCCGGCACCTTGTCGCCGTTGTCCTTGATGGCGGTGCGGGTCGCGTGGATCAGCGCGTCGGCCTGGTTGCGGGCCTGCACCAGCTCCTGGAACTTCTTGTCCTCCTCGCGGTGCGCCTCGGCGTCCTGGACCATCCGCTGGATCTCTTCGTCCGAGAGGCCGGACCCGGCCTTGATCTCGACCTTCTGCTCCTTGCCCGTCTTCTTGTCCTTGGCCGACACGTGCAGGATGCCGTTGGCGTCGATGTCGAACGACACCTCCACCTGCGGCATGCCCCGCGGCGCGGAATCGATGCCCGTGAGGTCGAACTTGGCCAGCGACTTGTTGTACCGGGCCTGGTCGCGTTCGCCCTGCAGGACGTGCACGGTGACCGCGGTCTGGTTGTCCTCGGCGGTGGAGAAGGTCTGCGAAGCCTTGGTGGGGATCGTGGTGTTCTTCTCGATGATCTTGGTGAACACGCCACCGAGGGTCTCGATGCCCAGGCTCAGCGGGGTCACGTCGAGCAGCAGCACGTCCTTGACGTCGCCGGCGAGCACGCCACCCTGGATCGCCGCGCCGATGGCGACGGCCTCGTCCGGGTTGACGTCCTTGCGCGGCTCCTTGCCGAAGAACTCGCCGACCGCCTGCTGCACCTTCGGCATGCGGGTCTGGCCACCGACCAGGATCACCTCGCTGATGTCGCTGGCACGCAGGTCCGCGTCGTTGAGCGCGATGCGGCACGGCTCGATGGTCTTCCTGACCAGGTCGTCCACCAGCGCCTCGAGCTTGGCCCGGGTCAGCTTGATGTTCAGGTGCTTCGGCCCGGACGCGTCGGCGGTGACGTACGGCAGGTTGACCTCGGTCTGCTGCGAGGACGACAGCTCGATCTTCGCGCGCTCCGCCGCGTCCTTCAGGCGCTGCAGCGCGAGCGGATCCTTGCGCAGGTCGATGCCCTGGTCCTTCTGGAATTCATCGACCAGGTAGTCGATGACGCGCTTGTCGAAGTCCTCGCCGCCCAGGAAGGTGTCGCCGTTGGTGGCCAGCACCTCGACCTGCATCTCGCCGTCGACCGAGGCGATCTCGATGATCGACACGTCGAACGTGCCGCCGCCGAGGTCGTACACGGCGACCTTGCGGTCCCCGCCCTTCTTGTCCATGCCGTAGGCCAGCGCGGCCGCGGTCGGCTCGTTGATGATCCGCTTGACGTCCAGGCCGGCGATCTTGCCGGCGTCCTTGGTGGCCTGGCGCTGCGAGTCGTTGAAGTACGCCGGCACGGTGATGACCGCCTCGGTGACCGTCTCGCCGAGGTAGGCCTCGGCGGTCTTCTTCATCTTCTCGAGGATCCGCGCGGAGATTTCCTGCGCCGACAGCTTCTTCCCGTCGCTGGTCTCCACCCACGCATCGCCGTTCTCGTGCTGGACGATCTTGTACGGGACCAGGCCGATGTCCTTCTGGACCTCGGCATCGGTGAACTTGCGGCCGATCAGGCGCTTGACCGCGAAGAAGGTGTTGTGGGGATTGGTGACGGCCTGGCGCTTGGCGGAGGCGCCCACGAGCACCTCGCCGTCCTTCGTGTAGGCGACGACCGATGGCGTGGTGCGGTCGCCTTCGCTGTTCTCGATGACGCGGGCCTTGCCGCCTTCCATGATCGCCACGCACGAATTCGTCGTGCCCAGGTCGATGCCGATGATCTTGGCCATGGTCTTGCTCCCTCTGGTAGCTCGGATTTGGGTCGGGCGGCGGGGCCGCCGATGGGATGTCTTGCCGATGCGGGTGATCTGGGGCCGGCCGCGCGCGCCTTCAAGCGCCGGAGGCCGCGCCGGGGTTCAGTCCTGGCGCGCCACGACCACCAGCGCGGGGCGCAGCAGGCGTTCGTTCAGGACATAGCCCTTCTGGTACAGCTGCGCGACGGCGCCGGCCGGCACGCCGGGCGCGTCGACGACGCTCATCGCCTGGTGGCGTTCGGGGTCGAAGGCGTCGCCAGCCGCGGGGGCGACCTCGGTGAGGCCGTTGGCCTCGGCGATGCGGTGCAGCTGGCGAAGCGTGAGTTCCAGCCCCGCGCGGAGCGGGTCGGCCGGCGCGGCCGCGGCGAGGCCCGCTTCCATGCTGTCGAACAGCGGCAGCAGTTCGGAGAGCAGGCGTTCGTTGGCGAAGCGGCGCGCGGACTCCAGTTCGCGTGCCATCCGCTTGCGCTGGTTCTCCAGGTCCGCGCGGTCGCGCAGCATCTCCGCGCGCGCCTGCTCGAGTTCGGCCTTCAGGAACTCGACGTCGACCGCGTGGCGGTCGTCCTCGCGCGGGGCGTCGCTGTCGGGCGCATCGTCGCGCCGGGGTTCGGTGGTCATCGCTGGCAGGTTCCATCGCGGCACTGCGCCGCCCAGACCCGGTGGTATTGGGTCGCGCGCAGGCGTTTCAACCCTGCCCGGCCGCTCCCCGGTCGGCGAGCGCCGATCCCAGCACGTCGGCGGCGGCCTGCACCACCGGGATCACGCGGTCGTAGGCCATCCGGGTCGGGCCGATGACGCCGACGACGCCCAGCAGTTGGCCGTCGGCCGCCGCATAGGGTGCGGTCACCAGGGAAACGGACTCCAGCGGCGCCAGGCCGGTTTCCTCGCCGATGAAGATGCGCACCCCCTGGGCCTCGATCGTGCGCTCGAGCAGTTGCAGGATCTCGCGCTTGCGGGCGAACGCGTCGAACAGGTCGCGCAACCGGTCGAGGTCGGACAGGTCCTGCACGCCCATCAGGCGGGTCTGCCCTGCCAGCAACATGTCCTCGCCGGAGGTGGCACCCGGTTCCGGGCGCAGCGCCTCGGCGGCGAGGTCCACGGTGTGGGCGAGCAGCGACTGCATCTCGTCGCGCGCGGCCTGCAGGTCGTGCAGCAACGTGGCGCGGATCTCGGCCAGGGGCCGGCCGGCGAAGTGGCGGTTCAGGTAATTGGCGACCCGCTCCAGTTCCCCGGCGTCGTAGGGGCGCCGGGTATGGATGATCCGGTTCTGGACGTCGTTGTCGGCGAACACGAGGATGGCCAGCACGCGCTGCGCGCCGACGGGGACGAAGTCGATGTGGCGGAAGGCGAAGGATTCCCTCCTCGGCACGCTGACCACGCCCACGAACCGGCTCATGGCCGAAAGCAGCTCCGACGTGCCGCCCAGCAGCGACGCGGTACCCCCGCCCGCGGGCAGCTCCTCGCGCAACCGCGCCATCTCGATCTCCGGGAGCGGCTTGAGCTGCAGGAGCGAATCGACGAAGACGCGGTAGCCCTGCGACGTGGGGATGCGGCCGGCGGAGGTATGGGGCGATGCGAGCAGGCCGACCTCTTCCAGGTCGGCGAGGATGTTGCGGATCGTCGCCGGGCTCACGTCGAGCCCCGAATGCCGCGCGAGCGTCTGCGACCCGACCGGGACGCCGTCGCGGATGTAACGGGCGATCAGCGTGCGCAGCAGTTGCCTGGCGCGGGGGTCCTGGATGGATTGCGGGGCGCGGGGGTTCACCCGGTCCGATATACGCCCGGGCGTCCGGCGCACGCAAGGGCGTGCATCGCGCCGCTATCGGCTTCGCGCGAGGACAGGCAGAATCCGCGTTCCATGCTGACCCACCTCGCCATCCGCGATTTCGCCGTGGTTACCGCCGCGGAGCTGGAATTCGCGGCCGGGTTGACCGTGATCTCGGGCGAAACCGGCGCCGGCAAGTCGCTGCTGGTCGACGCGTTGGGCTTCCTGTCGGGCGCCCGTGCCGACAGCGGGATGGTCCGCCATGGGGCCGACCGCGCGGAGCTCTCGGCGGGGTTCGACCTCGTCGACGCACCCGCCGCGGCCGCATGGCTGGCAGCGGAGGAAATGGACGACGCGGGCCAGTGCCAGTTGCGGCGCACCCTGCGCGCGGACGGCGGGTCGCGCGCCTGGATCAACGGACGCCCGGCCACGCTGGCGCAACTGGCGGAGCTCGCCGCGCTGCTGGTGGAGATCCACGGCCAGCACGAGCACCAGGCATTGCTTTCCCGCGGCAGCCAGCTGGCGCTGCTCGATGCGTTCGCGGGAAACGCCGACAGCCGTGCCGCCGTCGCCGCCGCGGCACGACGCTGGAGCGGCCTGCTGCGCGAGCACGAGCAGCTGTCGGCCCAGGGCGACGCGGCGGGTCGCAGTGCGTGGCTCCAGCACCAGTTGCAGGAGCTCGGCAGCGAATCGTTGGCGCCCGCCGACATCGAGCGCACCCTTGCCGACCATCGGCGCCACGCGCACGCCGCCGACCTGGTCGCGGCCTGCGACGGCGCGGTGGCACGGCTGGGCGGGGATGGCGAGGATGGGACCGCGGCGCCGTTGGGCCGCACCTTGCAGCAGGTCCGCGACCTGCTGGCGCGCATGGCCGTGCACGAGCCCCGCCTGGGCGATGTCGACGGCATGCTCGACGCCGCGGCGATCCAGCTCGATGAAGCGCTGCTGGCGCTGGAGCGGATCCGCAGCGACCTGGATCTCGACCCCGCATCGCTCGAGGCGGCCGAGCAACGCATGGCCCGCCTGCATGACCTGGCGCGCAAGCACCGCGTGCCGGTGGAGGCGTTGCATGCGACCCGCGACGCGCTTGCCGCGGAACTGGCGTCGCTGGAGGGCGCGGGCGAACGCATGCGGCGCCTCGACACCGACATCGCGGAAGCCCGCGCCGCCTGGCGGACCGCGGCCGAGACACTGGGCGCGACCCGGGGCAAGGCCGCCGCGGCCCTGGGCAAGGCGACCTCGGCGCTGCTCGCCGAGCTGGGCATGGGGGGCGGGCGTTTCGAGGTGGCGATCGAACCCGCCGGCGACGAGCGCCCGGACCCGCAAGGGGCCGAGCGCGTCGAGTTCCTGGTCGCGGCCAACCCGGGACAGCCCCCGCGGGCGCTGCGCAAGGTGGCCTCCGGAGGTGAACTGTCGCGGATCTCGCTGGCGATCGAGGTCGCTGCGCTGGGCCTGGACGCGGTGCCGACGATGGTGTTCGACGAGGTCGATTCGGGCATCGGCGGCGCCGTCGCGGACATCGTGGGCCGCAAGCTGCGTGCGCTGGGCGCGAGCCGCCAGGTGCTCTGCGTGACCCACCTGCCCCAGGTCGCCGCCCAGGGGCACGCGCACTACCGCGTCAGCAAGGCCGCGCCCGGCGATGTCGCGCAGAGCACTGCCCAGCGACTGGATGCGAAGGCACGCGAAGAGGAGCTGGCGCGGATGCTTGGCGGCGTGGAAGTGGGGCGCGAGGCCCGCGCCGCGGCGCGCAGGCTGCTGGCGGACGCGAACTAGGACGGGCGCTTGCGGCGCACGTAGAGCACGAGCGCGTGCTCCTCGATCTCGTAACCGTGCTGCGCCGCGATCTCGGCCTGCAGCTTCTCGATCGCCTCGCTGGAGAACTCGATGACCTTGCCGGTCTCGATGTCGACCATGTGGTCGTGGTGCTCGCCCCGGTCCAGTTCGTAGACGGCGTGGCCGCCCTCGAAGTTGTGCTTGAGGACCAGGCCGGCGGCCTCGAACTGGGTCAGCACGCGGTACACGGTTGCCAGGCCGATCTCGTCGCCGTGCTCGAGCAACTGGCGGTAGATGTCCTCGGCGGTCATGTGCCGGGGACGGGTGCGCTCGAGCAGTTCGAGGATGCGCATCCGCGGATGGGTGACCTTCAATCCGGCCTTGCGCAGGTCCTGGGACTCCATCTCCACTCCTGCCCGGCCGGCGGGCCGGGGACCGGCGCCAGTGTATCATCGGGACTGCTTCCAGCCGACCCGGATCCGAATGCGCAGCCTGCCCCAGCCACTCGTCGCCATGCTCATCGCCGCCCTGTTCTGCACCGGGTGCGGGCTGCTCTACAAGCAGCCGATCTACCAGGGCAACCTCCTCGATCCGGCGGCGGTCGAACAGCTGCAGGCCGGCATGAGCAAGCAGCAGGTGCAGGCCCTGATCGGTTCCCCGTCGATCACCGATCCGTTCCACGAGGATCGCTGGGATTACGTCGCGACGCAGCGCACGGGTCGCCGCGGCGACGTCGAGGTGCGCAACTTCACGCTGTGGTTCGAAGGCGGCCAGCTGGTGCGCTGGGACGGCGAGCATTTCCCTGAGCAGGACGAGGCACTGGCGAACGCGGCGCGCCGGCAGTTCGGTCCCAACCTCGCCCGCGACGAAGACGAGCGTTAGGCGCTAGCGTCGCTGGCGCTGCACGATGGCGCGCTTGCGGCGCGCCTCCTTCGGATCGGCCTGGAGCGGTCGCAGCAACTCCACCCGGTCGCCCTCGCGCAACGGCGTTCCGGCGTCGACGCGCTGGCCGTGGATGGCCATGCCTGCCACGCACGCCAGCGTGGCGTCGTCGAACCCCGAAGCCGCCACCGCCTCGGCGACCGTGGCGCCCGCCGGCAACGCCACGCGCCGCGCATCGTGCCGCCGCGGCCAGGCGAGCACCACCTCAACCCGGATCACGGTCGGCCACCCGGACGAAATCGTCGACCATGCGGTCGGCAAGGGCCTGGAAGCCCAGTGCCATCGCCGGCGCCAGCAGGCGCGAGAGCGGTTCGAATGCGAGCGTGAGCGTCACCTTGCAGGCGGATTCGTCCAGCGCGTGGAATTCCCAGCGTCCCGACAGTGCCCGGAAGGGTCCGTCGACCAGCCGCAGGTCGATGTGGTGCGGCGGCGCCAGCGTGTTCTCGGTGGTGAACCACGTCCGCAGGGCGCCGAGCCGGAGGTCCAGGCGCGCGACCATCCGGTGGGGCCCCTCCTCCAGCACCCGGGCGCCATCGCACCAGGCAAAGCGCCGCGGATAGGCGCGGACGTCGTTGACCAGCGCGAACATGCGCGCGGCGGCGTGCCCGACAAGGGCTGAGCGGTGGATCTCGGGCATCGGTTCGGTATCGCCGGTGGACGGCTTCGGCGAGAATGGGCGGATGGGTGAAAAGTCGGCCAAGGATAAGGGAAGCGCTGCGGCCAAGGGCAAGGGCGCGGTGGGCAAGACCATCGCGCTCAACAAGCGCGCGCGCCACGAATACCACCTCGAGCAACGGTTCGAGGCGGGGTTGGCGTTGCAGGGCTGGGAGATCAAGTCGATCCGCGCGGGCCGCGCGAACATCGGCGAGAGCTACGCCGTCGTGCGCGGCGGCGAACTGTTCCTCTTCGGCGCGCAGATCACGCCGCTCATCCAGGCGTCCACGCACGTCGTCGCCGACGAGCGCCGCACGCGCAAGCTGCTGCTGCACCGCCACGAGATCGACCAGCTGGTCGGCAAGGTCGAGCGGGAGGGCTACACCGTGGTGCCGACGGCCCTGTACTGGAAGGGCAACCGGATCAAGGCCGAACTCGCGTTGGCGCGCGGCAAGCAGACGCACGACAAACGCGACACGGCGCGTGAGCGCGACTGGAACCGCGAGAAGCAACGCGTGCTTCGCCGGCACAACAAGAACGCCTAGCCGGCGCCCGGCTGCCCGTCGTCAGCGATCGGGCATCGAGCCCGGCAGCGTGAACCAGAACGTCGCGCCCTCGCCTTCGCGTCCTTCCGCGCGAAGCTCGCCGCCGTGGCGGTCGACGATGCGCTTGGCCGACGCCAGCCCGACCCCGTGGCCGGCGAAGTGGTCCTGGCTGTGCAGGCGCTGGAACGGTCGGAACAGCTTGTCGACGTATTCCGGCGGGAATCCCGCGCCGTTGTCGCGCACGAAGAACTCGCGCGCACCGTCCTGCCGCGGCGGCCCGGCCCCGACCTCGATGCGCGCGTCGTCGCGGCCGCGGGTGAACTTCCAGGCGTTGTCGAGCAGGTTCTGCAGCAGGCTGCGCACCAGCACCGGGTCGCCGAATGCCTCCAGGCCCGGCGCGATGTCGACCGTGACGCCGCGCTCGGGCTCGTTGGCCTGCAGGTCACGCACAAGTTCGCGTGCGAGCAGCCCGATGTCCACCGGCGCCAGCCGCAATTCGCTCCGGCTCAGCCGCGACATCTTGAGCATCGAGTCGATCAGCTCGCCCATCCGCCCCGCGGCCTTGCGCACGCGTGCCAGGTAATCCCGGCCGGCTTCGTCGAGCTGCGAGGCGTGGCGCTCGAGCAGGAGCCGGCTGAAGCCCTCGATGGTGCGCAGCGGCGCGCGCAGGTCGTGCGAGACACTGTAGGCGAAGGCTTCCAGTTCGCGGTTCGCCGCGCTGAGCTCGCGCGTGCGCAGCGCCACGCGCGATTCCAGCGTGCGGTTGAGCGCGTGCACCCGCGCCTCGGCGCGCAGGCGTTCGGTCACGTCCTCCACCTGCACCAGGCGCGCGACGTCCTGCCCGATCTTCCCGGGCACCGGCGCGAACGTGAGCTGGACGTGCCGCAACTGGCCGTCCTCGTGCAGCAACTGCCGGGTGGTGCGCACCACGCCGTCGGCAACGTCCTCGGTGCGACCCTCGTCGTCCGCCTCCAGGAAGAAGCCATGGAACGGTTGCCCCGCGAGACCCGATGGATCCCGGCCCAGGATGCCCCCGAGGGCGGGGTTGGCCTCGACGATGCGGCCCTCGCCATCGAGCAGTGCCTTGCCGATCGCCGAGTACCGCATCGCATTGCGGAACCGCTGCTCGCTGCGCCGGTAGTTCTCGGTCATGCGCTCGGCCATGCGCGTGGCCCGCGATTCGGTGCGCGCCAGCAGGAGCGCCAACCCGAACAGCAGCAGCGCGACCAGGCCGCCGAGCGCCATGTTGTTGCGGACGGACGCCAGCCGCGGCACGGCGAGCGGGGACGGGCCGGACTGGAAGTCGATGCGCCAGTCCCGGCCGTACGCGCGCACGATCCGGCTACGGCGGAACTGCGGCGCGCCTTCGCCGGGCCGCACCGGGTCCGCGTACAGCGCCGCGTCGCCCTCGCCGGTCACGTCGTGGATCTCCAGGCGCAGGTCGCCGTGCCGCGGTTCGAGCGCGGCCTGCACCATCCGGTCGATCCGCACCGGCGCGTAGACCCAGCCTTGCATCGACAGGCGCCTGGCGGCGGGCGAGCGTGGCGTGTCGCCCACCCGGTAGACGGGCGCGTACATCAGGACGCTGCGGACGGGCACGGTGGATTCGCCGTCCTGCACCAGCTGCACCGGGCCGGTCAGCGCTGCATCGCCGCTGTCGCGGGCGGCGACCATCGCCGCCGCCCGCACCGGCTCGGAGAACATGTCGTAACCGATCGCCTCGACGTTCTCGGGCGTCGGGGGCTCCAGGTAGAGGATCGGCCCGTAGGCCTGGCGCACGCCGCGGGGCCGGATGGAAAACAGGCCCATCCCGGCCAGGTGCTCGCGTCGCTGCAGGTCCGCCAGCTGGGCGGGGGTGACATGGGGCGCGTAGCCGAGGCCGACCAGCGCGGGGAACCGGTCGCCGATCCCGATCGCCTCGACGTAGGCCTTCCACTGCTGCCGGCTCGGGGTGGCCACCGTGCCGAACAGGGCCACGCCGCCACGCAGCACGAGTTCGTGCTGGAGCATGCGTTCGTGCAGGCGGTCGACGGCCTCGTCCGATTCGGCCAGGAACTCGACCTCGGCGGCGCGCAGCTCCCGTCCGCGCGCGTGTTGCCAGAACAGCGCGAGCAGCACCAGCGAGGCGGCCAGCACCGCGACCGCCAGCAGGTAGCCCCGCGGCAGGCGCCGGGGAGGGGCTGTCCCGTGCTCTTCGGCGAGCGGGTCGTCTGGAACACGGGGTGGCGTCATCCCGGGCAGAATACCTGCGCGGAGGCCGGAGCCTCCGTGAACGAATGCCTCCCGGGCCGGCGGCCGCGCTATCGGCCCCGGCGGCCGCGACCTATACTGGCCCAGTCGGCGATACGACATACCCGGGGGTGCACTGGCTTCGACGGGGGTCGCGAAATCGTCTGGCGCATGCCGAGGGGGTAGCTTTCCTCGTTAATCCAGCTGCAAAAACCCAGACGCCAACGACGACGTCTACGCTCTCGCCGCTTAAGGCGTAAGCCCCGAACCCACTTGTGCCCTTGCTC
>JAKFFJ010000024.1:0-91197 GCA_036675265.1 Luteimonas sp. | reverse complement strand
GTAACACCTGTCGTGCCCTGCACATGCTCCATAGAACGAAATATTGGGAAGTGGATTGTTCAAATCTCCGGTGTGGTCAGGCAGGAACACACCTGACATGAACTCACCGAAATCAGACGCGAAAGTCCCATCCCCACAACCATTTGCCAACCAGTCCGGGTTGTATCCAGGGACTGACGGGGGGTTGCTAGGGCTGCAGTCTTGCGGGCGTGCCTGCTTGAGGTTCGCGCACACTTCGTCCGGGTTCAATGGAATCGTCACGGTATCCGGGAGATAGGGCTTCGAAGACTCTGAATAATGGGTTCCGCCAAGAGCCCTCAAGACGCCCTCGCATGCAGTGCCTCGGCAAATGATCGTGACGCCATCGATCCCCTGCGCTGTGACCCTCACTCGCGGAAAGTTATATGTATCCGCAAGCAGTGACGTCGTCCAGAACAGGCAGGTGACCGAGGTCAGAAAAACTCCTCTCCGGTTCAGAGCGTTGAGGCCCCTAGATGACTTTGCATTCCTTTGCATAGGTTCTGTCCTTGGCGGTCCGGCGCATGCGCGCATGTAGTCATATCGAATCGGGCTTTTCCGTTGCCCTTTCCCATGTTGACTAGGTGACGAAGCTGGTCAATCGGCTTTCACTGAGCCAAGGAACAATGCTGTACTTGTCACAGCGCCGTGTAGCGCTTGCCGCTTGCTCCACAGCACCATCGAACGCGCGGGTTCAGCTATCCAATTGCCGCAGCGTCACGGACGGCGGCGCATCCAGTACCTCGCGGGTCGCGAAAAGGCCGGCCAGCAGCGCCGCCACTGTCCCCATCGCACCACCGGCCACGGCCATCGACCAATCCGTCTCCCAAGGCAAGTCGAACACCTCAACGGCTATGACGCCCGATAGCACCGACGCCGCAACCGCCGCCACCAGCCCCGCCAACAACCCGATCGCCGCGAACTCCGACGCCTGCGCCAGCCGCAACTGCCAGCGGCTGCCGCCGAGCACGCGCATGATCCCGCCCTCCAGCAGCCGTTCGTCCTGGCTGGCGCTCACCGCCGCCATCAGCACCAGCAGCCCGGCGGCGAACGAGAACCAGAACACGACCTCCACCACCGTCGACACCTGGTCGGCGGTCTGGCGCACCTGCGCCAGCACCTGGTCGATGTCGATCACGGTCAGGTTGGGGAACTGCCCCACCAGGTCCGGAGTGAAGCGGTCGTTGCCCGGCGGCACGGCCACGGCGGTCACGTGGCTGGCGGGGAATCCGTCGAGCACCCCCGGCGACACCACCACGAAGAAGTTCGGCCGGAAGCTTTCCCAGTCGACGGTGCGGAACGAGGTGACGGTCGCCTCCAGGGGCTGGCCGGCGATGTCGAAGCCCACGGTGTCGCCGAGTTCCCAACCGAGGTCCTTGGCGAAGTCCTCCTCCACCGACAGTTCCGGCGCCGGCGCACCCGCGGCGTCCCAGAACGTGCCGTCGACCACCTTGTTGTCGTCGCGCAGCGCGGTGGCCGTGGACAGGTTGAACTCGCGCTCGGCCCAGCGGCGGCCGCGCCCGTCTTCCTCGTCGGCGTAGTCCTCGCCGCTCACGGGCTGGCCGTCGTGGGACACCAGCCGCGCGCGCACCATCGGGTACAGGTCGGGCGCGGCCAGGCCCTGCGCCGCGACGAACGCGCGGACCGCGTCCACCTGGTCGTCCTGCACGTTGATGATGAAACGGTTCGGCGCGTCCTCGGCCAGGGCCAGCTGCCAGCGGTCCAGCAGGTCGGTGCGCACGAAGGTGAGCAGCAGCAATGCCATCAGTCCCAGGCCGAGGGCGGTGACCTGCGCGACGCTGCTGGCCGCGCGCCGCGAGACGTTGGCCAGGCCATAGCGCAGCGGGCCGCGCAGGCGCGAGCGCAGGCGCCGCACCGCCACCACCAGGCCCCACGCCAGCAGCGCGAGCGCGGCGAACGCCGCCAGCAGGCCGAGCAGCATCGCGCCCGCCAGTTGCGCGGACCCGGCCTGCCACCACAGCAACGCGGCCAGCCCGCCCAGGCCGGCGAGCACGACGACCCACGCGCTGGGCTCGGTCGGATCCAGGTCGCGCCGCAGCACGCGCAGCGCGGGCACGCGGCGCAACGCGAGCACCGGCGGCGCGCCGAACGCGAGCAGCACCAGCATGCCGACGGCGAAACCCTGCAGCGCGGGCAGCCAGCTGGCCGCCGGGATGGCCAGTTCCAGCCGCTGTGCCAGCCAGCCGCCGATCCCCCACTGCAGCGCGAACGCCAGGGCGACACCGATGGCCGACGCGAAAAGCCCGAGCAGCACCAGCTCGCCGACGTGGATCGCCACCAGGGTGCGCTGCGGCGCGCCCAGGCAGCGCATCACCGCGCTGCCCGACAGGTGCCGTTCGCTGTGCCGGCGCGCGGCCATCGCGACCGCCACCGCGGCGAGCACCACCGACACCAGCGCCGCCAGCCCGAAGAAGCGGCCGGCGCGCTCGAGCGAGGACCGCACCTCCATCCGCGTGTCGGCGATGGTCTCGATCCGCTGTCCGCGGCCGAGCGCCGCGCGTGCGTCGCCGACGAACGCCTCGACATCCCCCGGTTCGCCGGCGACCACCAGCCGATGGCTGATCCGGCTGCCTTCCTGCACCAGTCCCGTGCCGGCGAGGTCCGCCAGGTTGAGGAATACGCGAGGCGCGACGTCGAAGTAATCAAAGGCCGCGTCCGGCTCGGCCGTCACCAGCGCCGCCAGCTCGAACCGCGAGGTGCCGAGCTCGATCGTGTCGCCGACTTCGACCTCCAGCGCTGCTGCGCCCGCGCGCGCGATCCACGCCGTACCGGGTGCGGGCACGGCGCCAGCATCGCGTTCGATGCCGTCGGCACCCACGATCCGGAACGTGCCGCGCAACGGGAAGCCGTCGCCCAGCGCGCGCACGTCGGCCATCTGCAACCGCGCGTGCGCGCCTTCGCCGGTGCGCGCCATGCTGTTGAGTCCCACCGTGCGGGCGCTGCGCAGGCCGTGGACGCCCACCGCCTCGGCGATCGCGCCTTCGATGGGACTGTCGCTGCGCACCACCGCGTCGCCGCCGAGCAGACGGTTCGCCTCGAGGGCGAGCGCGCGGTTGGCGCGGTCGGTGACGAACCCCACGGCGGTCACGGCGAGGACCGCCAGCACCAGCGCAGCGAGCAGGATGCGCACGTCGCCGGCGCGCAGGTCGCGCTTCAACTGGCGCCAGGCCAACCCGGGGACGTTGCTCATGCGGCGTGTGCCGGCGTGGTGTCGTCGCCGACCAGGCGCCCGCCATCCAGCCGCAACTGGCGCCGGCACCGGCCGGCGAGGTGCTCGTCGTGGGTGACCAGCACCAGCGTGGTGCCGGCCTCGGCATTCATGCCGAACAGCAACTCGATGATCCCCTGCCCCGTCCGGCTGTCGAGGTTGCCGGTAGGCTCGTCTGCCAGCAGCAGCGAAGGTTCGGTGACGAACGCGCGCGCCAGGGCCACGCGCTGCTGCTCGCCGCCGGACAATTGCCGGGGGTAGTGGTCCAGCCGTTCGCCGAGCCCGACCTGGCCGAGGATCGCCTTCGCCGGACCTTCCGCATCGCGGTCACCGCGCAACTCCAGCGGCAGCATCACGTTCTCCAGCGCGGTTAGCGAAGGCAGCAGCTGGAAGTTCTGGAACACGAAGCCGACGTGCTCGCCGCGCACGCGCGCGCGGCCGTCCTCGTCGAGGGTGGAGATGGGCTCGCCCGCGAGGGTGACGCGGCCGCTGCTGGGTGCATCCAGGCCAGCGAGCAGCGACAGCAGCGTGCTCTTGCCGGAGCCGGACGCGCCGACAATCGCCACGCTGTCGCCGCGTGCGATGTCGAAGCCGATGCCGTCGAGGATCACCAGTTCGCCGGACGGCAGCGCGACGCGCTTGCCGAGGGCCTCGACCTGGAGGATGGGGCCGGCGGATGGCGCTGTGTCACGAGGGGGCACGGGATGTCCTGTCAAAATGGAACGATGACCATCCCATATGCCAGCCGCCACCGGGTTTCACAATGGGCCATCCGCTGGGGTGCGGTGCTCCTGGCCGCGTGGCTGCCCTTCGCTGCATCCGCCCAATCCGCCGACGGGCCGCGCACCGTACTGGTGATGGGCGACTCGCTGTCGGCCGCCTATGGCCTGGCCACGGACGAGGGCTGGGTGGCGCTGACGGCCGATCGCATCGAGGACCGCGCGCCCGGCTGGCGCGTGGTCAACGCGAGCATCAGCGGCGAGACCACCGCCGGGGGCAAGGCGCGGATCATCGATGCGCTCGACCGGCACCGGCCTGCCGTCGTGGTGATCGCGCTGGGCGCGAACGACGGCCTGCGCGGGCTGCCCATCGACGCCATGCGCCGCAACCTCGCCTGGATGATCGGCGCGGCGCACGGCGCCCGCGCCGAGGTCCTGCTGGTCGGCATGCAGATGCCGCCCAACCTCGGGCCCGACTACACGCGCGGGTTCGCCGCGAGCTATCCCCTGCTGGCGAAGCGGTTCGACACCGCGCTGGTGCCGTTCCTGCTCGAGCCGATCGCCACCGGGCGCGACAACTTCCAGGACGACAACCTGCACCCCGTTGCCGGCGTGCAGGACGAGTTGCGGGACCACGTCTGGGAGGCGTTGGCGCCGCTGCTGGACTGAGGGCGGTCGCGGCTCACGCCGCTCCTACGGGCGGGCGGGCAGGCTGCGGGGGTTGTCACTTGGAGCTGGCCATGGCCCGCATTGCAGACCGCGTGCACACCGACGCCGACCGGATCGCGCGGCTGGAGGACACCATCAAGGACCTCGCCATCGGCGACCGCGTGTCGCTGCTGATGGACGACGGCGAGGTGGTGCAAGGCATCGTGGCGGTGAAACCGACGGTGCAGGTGTTCTTCGACCACGCAGGTCGCGAGGGCAGCAACGCGGTGGTGCGCATCGAGGATCCCGCGATGGAGCATCCGGAATCGGCCGGCCGGCGCGACCTGTGGGTCGATGCCATCCGCGAGGTGCGCCACCACAACCCGCCGTGACGCCGCGCCTCAGGCGTGGTGCGCGCGCACCTGCCCGGCGGGATCGCGCGGGGCTTCGTGCAGCAGGCGCCGGGTGACGCCGTTGGTCCAGCCGAAGCCGTCCTGCAACGGGTACTCGCCCCCGCCACCCCCGTGCGCACCATCGCGCGACGGGCGCAGGACGTACTTCTCGACCAGCTTGCCTTCGCGCGCGTAGAGGCTGCCCACCGTGGCGAGCCAGCGGTGCGCGATCTCGCCAGCCAGCGCGTGCTGGCCGTGGGCGCGCAGGCCGCGGATGGCGATCCACTGCAGCGGCGCCCAGCCGTTCGGCGCGTCCCACTGCTGGCCACTCTCGTTGCGGGTCGTCGCCAGGCCGCCCGGTTCCAGCAGGTGCTGGCGCAGCGTCGCAGCCACGCGCGCGGCCTGGTCGGCGGTGCCCAGGCCGACATACAGCGGCGTTGCCGTCGCCGCGCACAGCAGGTCGCGCGGCTTGTCGTCCTGCAGGTCGTAGTCGAACCAGCCGCCTGGCGCCTCGCGCCAGAACCACTTGTCCATCGCCATGGCGCGTTCGCGCGCGAGCTTCGCGAAGCGTTCGGCGCAGTCCTCCTCCCCGACCGCGGCGGCCAGCTGGGCGACCTGCGCCTCCAGCTTGTGCAGGAAGGCGTTGAGGTCGACCGGCAGGATCGCGGTGGTGCGGATGCTGGTCAGCGCCCCGTCGCCACCGCACCAGCGCGAGCTGAAGTCCCAGCCCGATGCCGCCGCGGCGCGCAGCTCGCGATAGACCTCGTGCACGGGGCGGCCACTGTCCCGGGCCGTCGTGACGTCCTCGATCCAGGCTTCCTCGCGCGGCGTGTCGCGGTCGTCCCAATAACGGTTGAGCAGCGCGCCGTCGGGCATCCGCACGCAGCAGCGATGCGCCTCGCCCGGGCGCAACTCGTCGCAGCCGTCCATCCAGTACGCGTGCTCGCGGCGCAGGCGCGGCAGGTAGCGCGTGGCATGGCACACGCCCTTCTCCTCGAACAGTTCCGTCATCAGCGCGAACACCGGCGGCTGGGAACGGCTCAGGTAATAGCTGCGGTTGCCGTTCGGCACGTGGCCGTAGGTGTCGATCAGGTAGGCGAAGTCGTCGGCCATCGAACGCAGCAGGTCCTGGCGCCCGCTCTCGGCCAGGCCCTGCATCGTGAAGTACGAATCCCAGTAGTACAGCTCGCCGAAGCGCCCGCCCGGGACCACGTAGTCGTGCGGCAGGGGCAGCAACGACGAGCCGGTCGGGTGTTCGCGCGGCTTGCGCGTCAATACGTCCCACAGCAGGTCGATGTGGTCGCGCAGCGGCCGGTCCGGGTCGGAGACGTAGAGGCTCTCGGGCGGGTGCTCGGTGACGAAGTGTTCCTCGACGAAGCGCGCGAGGTCGAAGTCGCCCCGACCATGGGTCGCCCGGTACGCCTCGAGGATGTCTTCCGGGTCGCCCAGCGGGGCACAGTCGACGAAGGTCTTGCTGTCCGGGAACACGCGCGCCGTCTGCACCGCGACGAACAACTCCTGGTACCGGTCCGCGGGCGACAGCGTGTCCGCCGGGGCGACCCGGGCGACGCGTTCGGCATTCTCCTCGGCATCGCGTCGCTGCAGCCGTTCGGCGGCGCGGCCCTCAGCGTTCATCGCCACCGGCGTCCTCGTCGGACCGGATCCGCTTCTCCGTGTAGTCCCACAACAGCCCGCCATCGACGTACACCGTGCTGCCGGTGATGTAGTCGGCATCGGACGAGGCGAGGAACGCCACGACGCCGGCCACGTCCTTCGGCGTGCCGAGCCGCTTGAGCGGGATGTTGGCCAGCAGCGGCTCGAGCAACGCCGGGTCCTCGATCACGGCGGCATTGATGGGCGTGCGGATCGCGCCCGGCGCGATGTTGTTCACCGTGATGCCCAGCGGCGCCAGCTCGACCGCCAGGTTGCGCATCAGCATCTTCATGCCGCCCTTGCTGGCCGAGTACGGCGCGTGGTTCGGGAAGGGCAGCTGCTCGTGCACCGAACTGATGTTGATGATCCTGCCGCCCTGCTTCGCCGCCCTGCACTGGCGCACGAAGGCCTGGGCGGCGAAGAACGCGCCCTTCAGGTTGACGTCCATGACGAAGTCGTAGTCGGCTTCGGTGACCTCGTCGAAGGGGGCGAAGCGCTCGACGCCCGCGTTGTTGACCAGGATGTCCAGCCGGCCCATCCGCCGCGCGGCCTCGTCGACCATCGCGCGCACTGCGTCGACGTCGCCGACGTCGGCCGCGAGCACGCAGCCCTGGCTGCCGGCTTCCTCGACCAGGCGCAGCGTCTCGCGCGAATCGGCATCGTCGGCCAGGTCCTCGACGACCACCTTGGCGCCCTCCCGGGCCAGCCGCACCGCGATGCCGCGGCCGATGCCCTGCCCGCTGCCGGTGACCAGGGCGACCTTTCCCTGCAGGCGCATGCGCCGCTCCCTTGCGTGGACCGGCGTCCGAGTCTGAAGCCGTAGCCGTGAATGGGGTGCAGGCAGGCGCCCCCGGGCGCTCGGGCTATGCTTGCGCCTCCCGACGCACGCACCGCCCCACGATGACCGACACGCCCAGCGACCCGCCCAGCGACACGCCGAACGCCACGCTCCCGGACCGGCTCTCCACCGATCCGCGCAGCCCGCACTACGACGCCGACCTGCTCGAGCGGGGCATCGGCATCCGTTTCAACGGCGAGGAGCGCACCAACATCGAGGAATACTGCGTCAGTGAAGGCTGGGTGCGGGTGGCCGCCGGGCGGGCGCTGGATCGCCGCGGGCACCCGATGACGATGAAGATCCGGGGCAAGGTCGAACCGTTCTTCCTGCTCGACAAGGGCTGAACCCTCCGTGCGACCCGGCGGCATCGGGTTCCACCATCCCGTCGCGTTCTGGACCGGCTGTGCGTTGATCGTCGCCGGCGTGTTCTCGCACGCACCGATGTTCCTCATGGGGCGGCACACCGGCTGGCAGATGGTCGGCATGCCGATGGACGCCTGGATGCTGTGGGGCATGGCGCTGATCCCCGCCGGCGTGGTGCTGGCCGGCTACGGGCTGATGCCGCGGATGGCCCTGATGCGCGAGGCCGCGCGCGGCGACCGCGGCCACGTGCACTTCCACGTCGCAGACGGCGTGCCGCTCAACCGCGCGCACTGGATCCTGGTCTTCGCGCTGGTGGTCGCGCTCGCGGTGGACGTGATGAAACCGGCGACGCTGGGTTTCGTGGCGCCGGGCATGAGCCGGGAATACGACATCACCCAGTCGACGGCGAGCGTGCTCGCGCTGGTGGCGCTCATCGGGACCACGGTCGGCTCGGTGGCATGGGGCTGGCTGGCGGACCGGTTCGGCCGGCGCGCGGGCATCCTGCTGTCGGCGCTGATGTTCATCGGGACCGCCATCTGCGGCGTGATGCCCACGTTCGCGTGGAACCTGGCGATGTGCTTCCTGATGGGCGCATCGGCGGGCGGCATGTTGCCGATCGCCTTCACCCTGATGGCCGAGACCGTCCCGGCCGCGCACCGCGGCTGGCTGCTGGTCGCGCTGGGCGGCGTGGGGACGTCGGCCGGCTACCTGCTCGCTGCGGGCGCGGCGGCGATGCTCGAGCCTGCCTTCAGCTGGCGCGTGCTGTGGCTGCTCAACCTGCCGACCGGCGCCTTGATCCTGCTGCTGAACCGCTGGATCCCGGAGTCGCCGCGATTCCTGTCGAACGCGGGGCTGGAGGACCAGGCGCGCGCCGTGCTGCGCCGGTACGCCGGGTCCGCGTCGGCGATCGAACGCGACGACACGCTGCATCCGGGCGCGCCGGTGATCGACGAGCAACATCCGGTGACCGGCATCCGCCAACTGCTGCGCGGCCGCCATGCCCGCATCACCTGGGGCCTGGTGACGTGCGGCGTGGCCTGGGGCCTGGCCAACTTCGGGTTCATCCTGTGGCTGCCCATCAACCTGGTGGAATTCGGCGTCGATCCGTCGGCGGTCAGCACCCTGCTCACGCAGTCCGCCCTGCTGGCATTGCCCGGCATCGGCGTGGTGGTGTGGCTGTACCACCACTGGAGCAGCGTGCGGTCGCTGGTCGTGTTCATCGGCCTGGCGACGCTGTCGCTGCTTGTGTTCTGGGCCCTGGCCGTCGGCGGGGTGCGCTCGGAGGCTGCGGTCATCGGGGCGACCGCCGCGCTCCTGGTCGCGACCAGCGGCGTGATCGCGATGCTGATCCCGTACGCGGCGGAGATCTACCCGGTGCAGCTGCGTGGCACCGGGTCGGGCGTGATCGCCGCCAGCTCCAAGTTCGGGGGCATCCTCGGCGCCGGGCTGGGCGTCGTGGGCATGCTCGACCATTTCGCGCTGTCCGCGCTGCTGATCTCCATTCCCATGGCGGCGTCCGGCGCGATGCTGCTCCGCGGCGGCGTCGAGACCCGTGGACGCAGCCTCGAAGAGATCCAGCAAACGCTCTCCGGGCCGACCATGCCTTGAGTCATGGTCACGCGGGCGCCCGGTTGGACTAGGCTGCCCGGGACAACTCGGGGGATCGCCGGATGGACGCACGCATTCCGAACGCAAGGCCCGTGTCCCTGGTCGTGGTCGTCCCCGTCCTGCTGTCGCTCGCGCTCGCGGGCTGCGGTGGTGGTGGTGGCGGCGGGGGCGGCGGCGCCAATCCACCCCCGGCAGGCCCTCCGCCCCCGCCTCCCCCGTCGACGGACCCGCTGTACCAGGTGTCGAACCTGTCGCCCTTTCCCGGCAGCTGCGGCGGGCCGACCAACGGCGGCACCGCGTTCATCCACGCCGAGGTCGAGCCGTACCTGGCGGTGGACCCGACCAACCCCCTGCGGATGGTCGGCGCGTGGCAGCAGGACCGCTGGTCGAACGGTTCGGCGCGCGGCGTCGTGTCGGGATTCTCCGTCGACGGTGGCGTCAACTGGTCGATCCGCCCCTTGCCCTTCTCGACCTGCGGCGGCGGCACCGCCGCCAACGGCGGCAACTACGCACGCGCCACCGATCCGTGGGTGACGATCACGCCGGACGGTACGGTCCATGCGATGGGCCTGGCGACTTCGGGCGGCTCGTTCCAGCCCGGCTCGGTCAACGCGATGCTGGCGAGCCGGTCGGTGGACGGCGGGCAGAGCTGGAGCGACCCGGAGACGCTGATCCTGGATGGCCCCGGGTTCTTCAACGACAAGAACGCGATGACCGCGGACCCGACGCGACCCGGCTACGTGTACGCGGTCTGGGATCGCCTGGTCGCGGGCGGCGGCGGTCCCACGCTGTTCGCGCGGACCACGGACAACGGACTGTCCTGGGAGCCGGCCCGCGCGATCTTCGACCCCGGCGTCGACAGCCAGACGATCGGCAACCTGGTCGTGGTGCTCGCGGACGGCACGCTGGTCAACCTGTTCACGCTCATCGACGGCTCCGGCCCTGGCGAACGCACTTCGGTGCAGGTCATGCGCTCGACGGACCAGGGCACGACCTGGGCGCCGCCGGTCGAAATCGCCGAGATGCTGGCGGTGGGTGCGAGCGATCCGGAAACCGGGGCGCCGGTGCGCGACGGCGCGATCCTGGCGCAGATCGCCGCGGCGCCGACGGGCGACACGCTCTACGTGGTCTGGCAGGACGCGCGCTTCACCGGCGGCACCCGCGATGCGATCGCCTTCTCGCGTTCGATCGATGGCGGGCTCACCTGGTCGGCGCCCACGCGGGTCAGCACCGACACCAGCGTCGCCGCGTTCACGCCCGCCGTGCACGTGCTGGACAACGGCACCGTCGGCGTCACCTGGTACGACTTCCGCAGCAACACCGCGGACAACACGACCCTGCCCACCGATTACTGGCTGGCCGTGTCGAACAACGGTGGCAATACCTGGGCGGAAACCCGCGTCGCCCCGCCGTTCGACCTGTCCATCGCGGCGAACGCGGGCGGGTACTTCGTCGGCGACTACCAGGCGCTGAAGGATCGCAACGGCACCTTCGTCCCGTTCTTCGTGCGCGCCGGCACCGGCACGGACAACCGCAGCAACGTCTGGGCCGCGCCGGCCGTCTCCGCGGGGGCGTTGACCGGCGCGATCACGGCGCAGTCCCTGGGCAGTCCTTCGCGCGCGGCGCCGGCGACCGTGCTGGCCGGGCCGCGGTGGCGGGCGCGCATCTCGCGCCGCATCGAATGGACGATGCAGCACCGGGTCCCCGGGTGGGGCGTGGTGACGATGCAGCCGCCGCTGCCACCGCGCGATCCCGACGCGTCGGACCGGGAGAAGCCGAGACCCCGCATCGGCCTGCGCGACGACCGCTGATCGTTCACGGCCGGCCGGGGTCGACTCGTGGCCGTGAGGGCTTCTCGTTGTCGTTTCGAGACTTGGGCATCCGCCCCCAGGGGAGCATTGGCAATGCAAGTGAAGTCAATCGGTTGTTCCGCCGTCGCCGGCGTGGTCCTGCTGCTCGCGGGCGCGGGTGGGGCGGTCGCCCAGGACGCGAAATACGGCGCGCTGTCGGTGGATCGCAACAACGGGTTCCATTACGGCTTCGCCTTCGACCATCCGTCCCGTGCGGCGGCCGAGGCCTTCGCCGGCAATGAGTGCACGAAACGCGGCGGCAGCTGCACGGTCGTGCTCTCGTGGGCCGGTACCGGCTGCGGCGCGTACCGCACCATCGACGGCGATGTCGGCACCGCTTACGGCTGGGGCCTGGCGCCCACGTCGCAGGAGGCGGATGCCATCGCCATGGCCGAAGCGATGAAGCGCAGCAACGGACAGCATCCTTCCAACCACGTGTGGTCGTGCAATTCCGGCGACGCCGGCGCGTTCCAGGTACTCGTGAACGAAGCCGGGCCCGACGCTGGCCCCTTGCGTTTCGTCGACGTGGACGGCGAAGCCTACGCGTACACCGGCCCGTTGCAGGACGGCCAGCCGCACGGCCAGGGCGTGGCGGTGTGGGACGACGGCGGCCGGTACGAGGGCGGGTTCGCCAACGGACGGCTGAGCGGGTTCGGCACCAAGACCTGGCCGTCCGGTTCGAAGTACGTGGGCGAATGGTCCAACGACTACCAGAACGGCCAGGGCGTCAACGTGTTCCCGAGCGGCGCCCGCTACGAGGGCGAGGTCCGCGACGCGAAGATGCATGGCTACGGCCGCTTCTACGACAAGTACGGCAACCTCCAGTACGAGGGCCGTTACGTGGACAACGAGCCCGTCGACTGACCGTCAGGCCTTGAGTTTCCAGCCGGTGCGCAGGATCCACCAGATGGCCGCCAGGCACGCCAGCAGGAACCCGACGATGGCGGCGAGGCTCACGCCCACCGCCACGTCGGCCACCCCGTAGAAGGCCCAGCGGAACCCGCTGACCAGGTAGACCACGGGGTTGAAGAGCGTGACCGCCTGCCAGAACGGCGGCAGCATCTTGATCGAGTAGAACGCGCCGCCCAGGAACGTCAGCGGCGTGACCACCATCAGCGGCACGATCTGCAGCTTCTGGAAGTCGTCGGCCCACAACCCGATGATGAAGCCGAACAGGCTGAAGCTGACCGCCGTCAGGACCAGGAACGCCAGCACCCAGGCGGGGTGCTCGATCTCGTACGGCACGAACACCCGCGCCGTCAGGAGGATCAGCACGCCCAGCATCACCGACTTGGTCGCCGCCGCGCCGACGTAGCCGACCACGACCTCGAAGGCGGACACCGGCGCCGACAGCAGTTCGTAGATCGTCCCCGCCCACTTGGGCATGTAGATGCCGAACGACGCGTTGGAGATGCTTTCGCCGAGCAGCGACAGCATCACCAGGCCGGGCACGATGAACGCGCCGTAGTCGACGCCGTCGATCTGGCCCATGCGCGAGCCGATCGCGCCGCCGAACACGATGAAGTACAGCGAGGTCGTCAGCACCGGCGCCAGGATGCTTTCGCCCAGGGTCCGGAAGGTGCGCGCCATCTCGAAACGGTAGATCGCGCGGATGGCGTGGACGTTGATGGTCATGTCGCCGCCCCTTCCCGCTCGCGCACGAGGCCGACGAAGATGTCCTCCAGCGAGCTCTCGCTCGAGTGCAGGTCACGGAAGTCCAGGCCCTGCTCCGCCAGACGCCTGAGCAGCGTGGCGATCCCGGTGCGCTCGCCCTGCTGCACATCGTACGTATAGGTCAGGGTTCCGCCGTCGGCGGACAGCTCGAGCGGCAGGTCCGCCAGCGTCGCGGGAATCCCGGCGATCGGTTCCTGCAGCGTGAGCGCCAGCTGCTTCTTGCCCAGCTTGCGCATCAACGTGTCCTTGTCCTCCACCAGCACCAGTTCGCCCTTGTGGATCACGCCGATCCGGTCGGCCATCTCCTCGGCTTCCTCGATGTAGTGGGTGGTCAGGATGATCGTCGTGCCCTGGTCGCGCAGCCGCCGCACCATCCGCCACATCTCGTGGCGCAGCTCGACGTCCACGCCCGCGGTGGGTTCGTCCAGGAACAGGATCCGCGGCTCGTGCGCCAGCGCCTTGGCGATCAGCACCCGGCGCTTCATGCCGCCCGACAGCGCCATGATCCTGCTGTCGCGCTTGTCCCACAGCGACAACTCGCGCAGCACCCGTTCCAGGTGCGCGGGGTCCGGCGGCTTGCCGAACAGGCCGCGGCTGAAGGCCACGGTCGCGCGCACCGACTCGAAGGCATCGGTCGACAGCTCCTGGGGCACGAGGCCGACCAGGCTGCGGGCCGCGCGGGCCTCGCGCACATGGTCGTGCCCGGCGACGCGCACCGTCCCGGTGCTCGCGTTGACGATGCCGCAGACGATGTTGATCAGGGTGGTCTTGCCGGCGCCGTTGGGGCCGAGCAGGGCGAAGATCTCGCCCTGGTGGATGTCCAGGTCGACCGACCCCAGTGCCCTGAAGCCGGAGGCATAGGTCTTTCCGAGGCCGCGGACGGACACGGCCGGGGGCGGGCGATCGACGGGCATGCGCGGGTTCCCTTGCTGGCCGCGCCATCCTATCGCCGCGGCGGCCACCGTTCCCGCGTCCGTCATCGGCCGGTTGCCATCCTGCGCGACCGTTTCCGCACCTGCCTGCCTGCCATGACCTTGATGCCCGACCTCCTCGGCTGGGGCGCCTCCGCGATCCTGGTGGCCACCCTCGCCCGCCAGACCTGGCGCCAGTGGCGCGACCCCGATCCACGCGGGGTGTCGCATTGGCTGTTCATCGGCCAGATCGCGGCGTCCGCCGGATTCGTCGCGTATTCGTGGCTGGTGGGGAACTGGGTGTTCATCGTCACCAACTCGCTCATCCTCGCCACCGCGATCGTCGGCCAGTGCGTGGACCTGCGTGCGCGCAGGCGGGCCGCCACGCGCACCCCGGCGTAACGCGCAGGCGCTTACCGTCGAGCTTCCCCCAGCACAGGAGCCACCCATGGGCACCAACGACCACGCGCGCAACCGCGTCGCCACGGACCGCACGACGCCCCCGCCCGGCCACGACCGGCTCACCGACGACACGCATGCATTGCGTGCCGGCAAGGACGGACCGACCCAGCGCAAGACGGATGTTTCGAAGGAAGCGCCGACGCGCGACGAGGGTCGCGACGACCGGCGCAGCGGCAGCGACAGCAACCGCGACTGATCCAGGGTTCCCCACGCGCCGGATTCCGTTTACCTGGAAATCAGCGGCTTCTGGATGCAGTGAAGAAAAAGGGCCCTCGCGGCCCTTTTTCGCGCCTTTTGTTCAACAAACGGCCAGCAACATCAAGCGGTGCGTCATCCGCGTTCGCATAGCGTTCGACCCATGGACGCACGCACCCAGAAACGAAACGCACCCGACGCCCATCCTGCCCTGCGCACCCTCGCACTGGCACTGGCGTTGGCCACCCTTCCGGCCATCGGCGCAGGCATCGAACCGGCGCTCGACGACGTCGCCGCTCCGCAGGCATCGAGCCCGGCCGCATCCACCACGACCGCCCCCACGGTTCCCGTGGAAGCCGTCGACAGCGTGGTGGCGCCCGACGTGGCGCACGATCCCGTCGAGGTGGCCGAACCGGTCCCGGTCATCAAGATCGAGCCGCCGTCGCCGCTGGCGACGCTGGAGCCCGGCGAGTTCCTGTGGCATCCGGAGGTGTCGCCCAGTGGCCCGGTGGTCATCGTGGTCAGCCTGCCCGAGCAGCGCGCCCACGTGTACCGCAACGGCCTGCGCATCGGCGTGTCGACCATCAGCAGCGGCAAGCCGGGGCATGAGACCCCGACCGGCGAGTTCCCGATCCTGCAGAAGCGCGTCGAGCACTATTCGAACCTGTACGACAACGCGCCGATGCCCTACATGCAGCGGCTGACCTGGGGCGGCGTCGCCCTGCACGCCGGCAGGATCCCGGGCTACCCCGCCTCGCATGGCTGCATCCGGCTGCCGCGCGAGTTCGCCGAACTGCTGTACGACGTGACCCGCCACGGCACCACGGTCGTCGTCGCCGACGAAAGCTCGCACAGCGCGGCGGTCGTGTCGCCCGGCCCGCAGTCGCCGGTGGATTCCTATACCGGGCTCGAGCCGTCGCGGGTGGACGTCGCGTCGCTGGCACGCACCGAACACCTCTACTGACGCCTATCGCCCGACGGACTTCGCGGCGCGCGCCATCAACAGCGCGCGCTCGCGTTCGTTCCGGGTGAGCGCGGCGGCCCGCTCGAACTCGGCGCGGGCCTCGTCGTGGCGTTCGAGTTTCCACAGCAGGTCGCCCCGCACCGCCGGCAACAGGTGGTAGTGGCGCAGCGCGGGCTCGGCCGCCAATGCCTCGACCAGGGCCAGCCCCGCCGCCGGTCCCGAGGCCATCGAGACCGCCACCGCCCGGTTGAGTTCCACCACCGGCGAGGGCGCCACCCGCGCCAGTCGCGCATACAACGCGGCAATGCGTGCCCAGTCGGTGGCTTCGCCGGTGGGCGCACGCGCATGGCACGCGGCGATCGCCGCCTGCAATGCGTAGGCACCGTCGGCGCCCCCGAGTCGATCGGCCTGCGCCAGCGCGGCCAGGCCGTGTCCGATCAGCAACCGGTCCCAGCGCGCGCGATCCTGTTCGAGCAGCGGCACCGGCGTCCCGTCCGCCGCGGTGCGCGCCCGGGTGCGCGACGCCTGGATTTCCATCAGCGCGACGAGGCCGAAGACCTCCGGCTCGTGCGGCAGCAACCCGGCGAGCACGCGCCCCAGGCGCATGGCTTCCTCGCACAGCGCGGGACGCATCCAGTCGTCGCCGGCGGTCGCGGCATAGCCCTCGTTGAACACCAGGTAGACCACGCCGAGCACCGCATCCAGGCGCCCGGGCAGGGCGTCCCGACGCGGCACCTCGAATCCCACCCGCCGCTCGGCAAGCGTTCGCTTCGCCCGCACGATGCGCTGGGCCACCGTCGATTCCGGCTGCAGGAACGCGCGCGCGATCTCGTCGGTGGTCAGGCCGCCGAGCAGGCGCAACGTGAGCGCGACCTGCGCCTCGGTCGACAGCACCGGGTGGCAGGCAGTGAACACCAGGCGCAGCAGGTCGTCGCCGATGTCGTCGTCCAGCCGCCCACTGTCGTCGGGTGCCGGAAACGGTGCGGGTTCGAGTGCCTCGCCGAACTGCCGGTGCTTGTCGTCCACCAGTGCGACGTGGCGCAACCGGTCGATCGCGCGTCGCTTGGCCGTCGCCATCAGCCAGGCCCCCGGGTTGTCGGGCACGCCTTCGACCGGCCAGTGCTCGAGCGCGGCAACGAGTGCGTCCTGGGCCAGGTCCTCCGCCTGGCCCACGTCGTGCACCATCCGCGCCAGCCGTGCGATCAGCTTCGGCGCCTCGATGCGCCAGACGGCGTCGATGGCATTGCGGACCTCCACGCTCAGGCCGGCGGATCGCCGGACATGTGGAACGCTTCCCAGCGGTGTCCATCCAGGTCCTGGTAGGCGCGCAGGTACATGAAGCCGTGATCCTGCGCCGGCCGCGATTCGGTGCCGCCGGCGGCCAGCACCTTCACCAGGTGCGCGTCGACGTCCTCGCGGCTGTCCAGCGGAACGGCCAGGATCACCTCGACCTGGCGGTGCGCATCCACGGGCGCCAGGCCGGTGAACGTCTCGAAGTACGGGGCGACCAGCAGCATGGCGAACAGGTTCTCGCCCAGGATCATGCAGGTCGCGTTCTCGTCGGTGAACGTCGGGTTGAAGGTGTAGCCGAGCGCGGTGAAGAAGCGGATGGCGCGATCGAGGTCGCCGACGGGCAGGTTGACGAAGATCTGGTTGTGCATGGCGGCGTTCCTCACTGGCCCAGCTGCTGGCGCAGGCGCGCTTCGCGTTCGCGCTGGTCGGCGGTGAGGGCCTCGCCGAAATCCTCGGCCTCGAACACCGGGCGGATCTCGATGTCCGACGGGCCCGCGTGCGGGTTGGGGCAGCGCTTCACCCATTCGATGGCCTCCTCGAGCGAGCGCACCTGCCACAGCCAGTAACCGGCGACAAGTTCCTTGGCCTCGGCGAACGGCCCGTCGGTGACGGTGCGCGAGGTGCCGTCGAAATGCACCCGCGCCCCGCGCGAGCTCGGGTGCAGGCCCTCGCCGGCCAGCATGATGCCGGCCTTGACCAGCGCCTCGTTGAAGCGGCCCATGGCCTCCAGCAGTTCGGTGGAGGGCATGACCCCCGCCTCGGACTGTTCGTTTGCCTTGACGATCACTAGGACGCGCATGGTGGTGCTCCTGTCTGGGGTGGACGGCCCCTTTCGGGCCGCATCAGGAGGTACGACGGGCGAGCGGGGCCGGGATCGACAGGTCCCGGCGGATTTTTTCGGCATCATGCCCCGATCCGGCCGACGGGACCCCGCCAATGCAATACCTGCTCCTGATCTACAACGACGACAGCCTGCTCGAGGCCCTGCCCGAGGGCGAATTCGACCGCCGCATGGCGGACTGCTTCGCCCACGCCGACGCACTGGCCGCGGAGGGCACGCTGCTGGGCTCCCAACAGCTGGAGTCCGTGCGCAAGGCGCGCTCGGTGCGGATCCGGGACGGGAAGGCCCAGGTGCTGGACGGGCCGTTCGCGGAAACCAAGGAAGTCCTGTGTGGCTACAACGTCATCGAGGCCGGCTCCATGGAGGAAGCGGTGCGCATCGCGGCGGAATTCCCCTGGGCGCGCACCGGCTGCGTGGAGGTCCGGCCGATCCGCGACATGGACGCCGTGCGCACGCGCGTCGGCGCCTGAGGCACGGTTCCACGTTGCGTGCACGGTGGGCGCGGCACCCTGCGTGTCCTGTCGCCGCGGAATGCCCTTGCCCGATCTCGACCCAACGCGTGATCTCGCGATCGACTGGTCGCACGCCTTCATCGTCGTCGCCCTGCTCGGCCTGACCTGGCTGGCGGTCGCGGCCGTCGGCGCGTTCCAGCGCCGCGTGCTGCGGAAATACCCGGTCGACATCGCCGACAACCTCGACGCGCGGCGCGTGCAGACACAGGCGCGGGTGCTTGGCCGGCTGGCGCAGTTCGCGATCGGGCTGGTGGGCGTCTCGCTCGCGTTGATGACGTTTCCCGCCGTCCGGCAGCTCGGCACCACCCTCCTGGCATCGGCCGGCATCATCGGGCTGGTCGCGGGCATTGCCGCCAAGCCGGTGTTCGGCAACCTCATCGCGGGCCTGCAGATCGCGCTCAGCCAGCCGATCCGGCTGGACGACGTGGTCATCGTGGAAGGCGAATGGGGCCGCGTCGAGGAGATCGGCAGCGCCTACGTGATCGTGCGCATCTGGGACGAACGCCGGATGGTCGTGCCCTTGCAGTGGTTCATCGAACATCCGTTCCAGAACTGGACGCGCACCACCGCGCAATTGCTGGGTGATGCAACGCTGTGGCTGGATTACCGGACGCCGATGGCCGCAGTGCGCGAGCAGCTCAAGCAGGTCTGCGAGGCCGACCCGCGCTGGGACGGACGCGTGTGCGTGGCCCAGGTCACCGATGCCGACCGGCACGCCATCCAGGTGCGCCTGCTGGTGAGTGCGCGCAATTCGGGCGACCTGTTCGACCTGCGCTGCGCGGTGCGCGAATGCATGCTCGCGTTCCTGGAGCGCGAGCATCCCGCCGCGCTGCCGCGCCTGCGTGCCGACCTCGCGCGCGACCCGGCCGCGCACGACGGTGCGCGTGGCGATGCCGCCACGCCGACAGGACCTGCGCGCGAGCCCGAAGCCCCGACCGACCCGGCGGCGACCACCTCACCCGGTGCGGAAGACGTCAACGCCGCCGACCTGGCGGTCATGGCGCAGCGGCCGGCCGTCGCGGACGGCACGCCGCCGACGGCCTAGCGCGGTACCCGGACCGGCACGCCCGGGCGCACGACCTCCTCGACCTCCCGGTCGAAGCACTGCCGGCCTTCGCCATGGCGCCACTGGTCGAGATGCACGTCGGGAATGGGCGCGGCGTCCCGGGCGGTCTCGAACGTGGCGCACAAACGGTAGCTGCGACCACCCGTGACTTCGTACTGGTAAGGCTGGCCCGTGGCGGGGTCGGCGATGGTGCCGCCGGCGCCGCCGGACACGACGGACAGGCGGCCTGGCAACCGGTCGTGGACGTCCGCATGTGCGTCGATCCTGCGCGACAGCGCCTGGAGGTGGTCGATGCGGATGCCGTCGAGCCGCTCGGCCCGCTGGCGGGACGGCGGGTCCATGACGAACAGGGCCGCCACGACGGCTGCGAGCACGACGCCCACGGCGGCCAGCATCAGCCAGCGCCCCGTCGCCCCCATTCCCGGGGCGGCGCTCATGCCTCGCGCTCCTCGCGGCGCAGGTCGACCAGGTAGAAACCGAAGATCGCGCCGGCGATGGCGCCGACCACGAGGACCTTCAGCACGAACCGCAACGTCAGGTCGCCGCCGAGCAGGCTGTGGACCAGCGCGATCAGGTCGCAGACCAGCACGGTCACGGCCAGGAACAGCGTCAGGTAGGTCAGCCACCGCCGCACGGCGGATAGCCGCTTGACGGGGTTGCGCGCCAGTTCGCGCGCCAGCAGCCGCGCGACGAACAGGTAGATCGGGAAGGCGATCACCAGGGAGGCCACCGAGAACCGCATCGAGTCGTCGCGCATGCCCGCCTGGAACGGATGTTCGGCCCGGTCCGGGATCGCCGCGTTGATCAGGTCGAACAGCAGGCTGCCCAGGTGCCATGCGGTGAGGTACAGCGTCGCGAACAGCACCAGGTAGAGGAACGCCTCCCGTGGCGACAGGTACGGGCGGGGCTTGGGCACGGGCACGGCGAAAGGCACCTCGGCCCAGCCTTCGAGGGCGCCCTTGACCTGTTCGGGCGGCCACCCCGCGCCGGCAAGCGCCGAAGCGATGGCCTCGCGGGACTCGCCGCGCGCCAGCGCGTCGCGGACGAAGAGATCGAGGTCCTGCGTCGGGGAAGCCATGGGTCTCGCTCTCGCTGGGGTGTGGTGGACACGAATCTAGCAGCCGGCCGGACGCTGCAGCCACGCCCCCGCCGTGGCGCGCGCGCCCATTCCGGGGCTGCCAGCCCGCGTTCGTCGCTCCCTCCCCCGGTTCGTCGCGCGGCGCGCGACCGCGCCGCGGGCGCTGGCTATGCTCCGCCGCAATCGAACCCCTTCCGGACCAGACCGTGATCAAGCGCTTCTTCTTCGTCTTCCGCCTCGTGCTCGCCTGGGCCGGTGTCGTGCTGCTGGCCGCCCTGTTCTGGTCGGCGGTGCCGCTGGTGGGCGCCTGGGAGCTGCCGGCGGTGCTGTTCGGGTTCGCCACCATGGCCCTGGTCATCACCGGGGCGGTGTCGCACATCGGTCGGGTCCGCCTCATTGCAGGCCGGGTCGACAGCACCACGCTCGCCAATCGCCAGCGGCGCCAGGTCGAGATCCCGTTCGAGGCCGGCGAAGCCTTCGACCTGCTCGATGCCGCGATCCGCGAACTGCCCGGCGTGGAGCAGATCGTCAGCGCCCGCGACAGCCTGCAGGTCAAGGCCAAGGTCCGGCGCCCGCAGACCTACGGCGAGTACCCGCTCGGCCGCTGGAACCCGCTGGTGTGGTTCGGCATCCCGCGCAACCAGGTGCTGGCCACCGTCACGCCCGCCGGCGACAGCGGCAGCGTCACCCTGATCTGCGAGCCGGAGAGCCCGGCGTGGAGCGACCTGTTCCGGGTGGACGACGGCACCAACTACGAGAACGCCGAGGCGATCACCCGCGCGATCACGCGCCGCATCGCAGAGCGCCGCCGCACCGAGAACAGCGAGGTCGCGCAGACGAAGACCGAGAAGGAACTCAGCGTCGCGCGCCTCACCCTGCTGCACGCGCAGGTCGAGCCGCACTTCCTCTACAACACGCTGGCCAGCGCGCAGCTGCTGACGCGCAGCGACCCCGAACGCGCGGAGCAGATGCTGGGCCACCTGATCCAGTACCTGCGCAACTCGCTGCCGCGCGACAGCGACGCGCCCTCCACGCTCGGCGCGGAACTCGAGCGCGCGCTCGCCTACCTGGAGATCCTCAAGATCCGCATGGGCCAGCGCCTGGACGTGCAGGTCGACGTGCCCGAGTCGCTGCGCAACGTCCCGATGCCGTCGATGATGCTGCAGACGCTGGTGGAGAACGCCATCAAGCACGGCCTGGAGCCGCGCACCGCCGGCGGCACGGTGTGGATCCGCGCACGCCGCGACGAAGACACCGTCGCCGTGACCGTCGCCGACGATGGCAACGGGTTCGACACCAAGACCAGTGGCACCGGCATCGGCCTGAAGAACGTGCGCGAGCGCCTGCGCCTGATGTACGGCAACCGTGCGTCGCTGGCGGTGGTCGCGAACTTCCCGGCCGGCGTCGCGGCCACGTTGAGCCTCCCGGTGGCCACCGATGCGTGAGGTTCCCACCTGCCTCGTGGCCGAGGACGAGTCGCTGCTGCGCCGCTCGCTGGTCGAGCACCTGGGCCGGGCCTGGCCGCAGTTGCGCATCGTCGCCGAGTGCGAGGACGGCGCCAGCGCGGTCGAGGCCCTGGCCGAGCTGGAACCGGACGTCGCGTTCCTGGACATCCGCATGCCCGGCCTGACCGGCCTGGAGGTCGCCGCCGCGGCCGCCGAAGCCAGCCCGCGCACCCGCATCGTGTTCGTCACCGCCTACGACCAGTACGCGATCGACGCGTTCGAACAGGGCGCGGTCGACTATCTGCTCAAGCCGATCAGGCCCGAACGGCTGGCGGCGACGGTGGAGCGGTTGCAGCGCAGCGCCACCGGGGCGAACGACGCGACCGTGGTCGAAGCGCTGCTGCAGCGCCTCGGTTCGCGACTTGCCGGCACGGACGGGACACCACCGTTGACTTGGCTCACGGCCAGCGCAGGCAAGGAAACGCGCCTGGTACTGGTCGACGAGGTCTGCTACTTCCGCGCCGACCACAAGTACACGACGGTCGTCACCGCCGAGGGCGAGGCGCTCCTGCGCACGCCGATCAAGGACCTGCTGGCGGTGCTGGACCCGGCCACGTTCAAGCAGATCCACCGCTCGACGATCGTCAACCTCAAGGCGATCGCGGGCATCGTCCGCGACGACAGCGGCCGCGGCACCGTCCGCCTGAAGCAACGCCCCGAGACCCTGCCCGTCAGCGCGCCGTTCATGGCGCTGTTCCGCCACATGTGAATCCGCCCGTCATTCCCGCGAAGGCGGGAATCCAGGATCGCCACGAGAGATGCCATGGACATGCTGATCACCCTCCTGCAAATCCTGCTCGCCCTGTTCGGCGTCGATCCCGGCGGCAGCACCTTCAGCCACCGCAGCAACGTGGACGGCGTGGACACGCTCCACAGCATCGCCACCGTCGAGTCGGGCATCGCCCGCTTCGAATGCCTGGCCAGCGCCAGCGGCCGCTGCTACTACACCGTGTTCCCCGCCGCGTGCGCCGGCACACCGTCGCTTCCAGGCACGCGCATCGGCCGCTGCGACACGCGACCGCCCCGGCACTTCGACCTGCCGGCCGGGACCCGGCGCGCGATCGCGGGGCTGGCAGTCGAGGCGCTATGCGTCCGCGGGGACGACACGGCCGTTGCCGCCGACTGCGAGCGCCCGGAGGCCGTGGCGGCACGCTGAACGGCACGTTCACGACTCGGCCACCGATCCTGAACGGGAATCACGGATCCGGGACTTTCTGGCGCCCTGTTCACCCGCTCCCGGGTAGGGTCTGCAGTACACGGCAACCGCCGATGGAGGCCCTCATGAAGACCCGCATCCTGACAACCGCCATTGCCGCGATTGCGCTTGCAAGCACGCCGGCGATCGCCAAGGACAAGCACAAGCACAAGCACAAGGACCACCGCCCCGACGCGGTAGTGGTGGTCGATCGTGACTTCCGCGGCGACCGCGTGATCGTGGTCGACGACGACCGCCGCGGCAACAACCCGAAGGCGCAGGGTCGCCACGACAACGGCCTGCACCTGGGCTGGTACAAGCAGCGCTGGAATCGCGGCGATCGCGTCCCGGTCGGGTACCTCGATCCGTATTACGTCGACGACTACCGCGCGTACGGCCTGCGGACACCGCCGGACGGCTACCGCTGGGTCCGCCCGGTGGACGACCGTTACCTGCTCGTGCAGGTGGCCACCGGCCTGGTCCTGGACGCGCTCGGTTACTGATCCCGTCGTGACCTTGGGCACTACAGGCGGCCCCGCCACGGGTTAACGTGGCGGGGCCGCTTCTGTTCGGGAGGGATCGAATGCGTTCGTTGCTCGCCGCATCGCTCGGAATGCTGTTCGTGGCCGGTTGCGCATCGCCTCCCGATGTCCAGCCCGACGTCGCCGCGATCCTCGACGGCGAGGCCATCGCGGAAGGCACCGTGCTGTTCCGCGGCGGCTTCGAGCCCGGGCGCCAGCCCGACGGCAACAGCGTGATGCTGCGCGGGGCCGACGGCTGGATCGTGTTCGATACCGGCCGGCACGAGGCGCATGCCCGCCGGCTGTTGACGTTCGCGCACGCCAGCGGGCTGCCGGTATCTGCCATCGTCAACAGCCACTGGCACCTGGACCACGCGAGCGGCAATCGCCTGCTGCTGGACACCTGGCCCGACGCGCCGGTGTACGGGAGCAACGCCGTGGTCGCCGCGCTGCCGGGTGTCCTGGCCGAGAGCCGCCGGCAGTCGGAAGCGATGATCGCGCGTGGCGAGTTGGAGGGACCGATGCTGTCCGACGTGCAGGGCGACATCGCCACCATCGCCGATGCCGGCGCGCTGTTGCCGACGGAAACGGTGAGCCGCGGCGAGCTGGGCACGATCGCCGGCCGCAAGGTGTACGTCGGCCTGGCGGACCATGCGGTCACCGCGGGCGACCTGTGGCTGTATGACCCCACCACGCGGGTCCTGCTGGCAGGCGACCTGGTGACGTTGCCGGTGCCTTTCCTGGAGACCGCGTGCCCGCAGGGCTGGCACGCCGCGCTCAGGGTCATCGATGCAACCGATTTCACCCTGCTGGTGCCGGGGCACGGCGCACCGATGGACCGCGCGGGATTCGAGGCCTGGCGCACCGCGTTCGACGGCCTGCTCGCCTGCGCCGCGTCCGACGCCGATGCCGCGACCTGTGCGGACCAGTGGATCGACGGGGTGGGCGGATTGCTGCCTGCGGGCGCGCACGACCGTGCGCGCGACATGCTCGGCCAGTACTTGGATGACGTGCTGCGCGGCGAGGACGATCGCGCGACGCGTTACTGTCCTGCCTGAACGACGGAGACCTGCCCATGCGCCATTCGACGAGAGCCCCTCGCGCTTCGATCCTGCTGCTGGGCGCCGCCGCGGCGCTGGCCTTGCCCGGCTGCGTGGTGAGCCGCAACGCCTCGGGTACCGTACTGCAGCCGGGCCAGGAAGCCACCATCGCCGGCCGGGTCGTCGCCATCGACACCGACCCGTGGGCCTACGACGGCAACGCCGTCATCCAGGTCGCCACCGATGCGCACGGCATCGTGCAGGTGCACCTGCCGGCGCGCTGGAACCTCTGCGCCGCGCCGCCGGTGGACGTCGCGGCGCTGGTGGTCGGGGACGACGTGCGCGCCAGCGGGACGGCCGGCGCGGAGGGCGAGCTGGTCGTCTGTTCGCAGGCAACGCACTTCCTGCGCGAAACCGGCTGAGTCACGCCCCCAGCGGGTTCGGCTTGTCGCCCTCGATCCCGTACAGCGTCATCGCCCGCGCCACGTCCTTGCCGGTCATCTTGCCCTCCGCCGCCAGGGCCGCGATGGCGGCATGCGCGATGTGGTGGCGGTCGACCTCGAAGTGGCGGCGCAGGTTGGCGCGCGTGTCGGAGCGGCCGAAACCGTCGGTGCCCAGCACGGTGTAGCGCATCGGCACGAACGGCCGGACCTGCTCGGCGAACATCCGCACGTAGTCGGTCGCGGCGATCGCCGGTCCCTGGCGGCCGTCGAGCAGCGCCGTGATGTACGGCACGCGCGGTTCCTTCGCCTCGGGGTTGCGGCGGTTCCAGCGTTCCGCGGCCTGGCCGTCGCGCGCCAGCTCGGTGAAGCTCGGGCACGACCAGATGTCGGCGGTGATGCCGAAGTCCTTGTCCAGCAGTTCCGCCGCGGCGATGGCCTCGCGCAGGATCGTGCCGCTGCCCAGCAGCTGCACGCGCAGCGCGTTCTTCTTCGGCTTGCCCGCGTCGGTGAGCAGGTACATGCCCCTGATGATCCCTTCAGCCGCGCCCTCCGGCATCGCCGGGTGCGCGTAGTTCTCGTTCATCAGGGTCAGGTAGTAGTACTCGTCCACCTGGTCCTCGAGCATGCGCTGCATGCCGTGCTGCAGGATCACCACGACCTCGTAGCCGAAGGTCGGGTCGTAGCTGCGGCAGTTCGGGATCGCGCTCGACAGGAGGTGGCTGTGGCCGTCCTCGTGCTGCAGGCCCTCGCCGTTGAGCGTGGTGCGGCCCGCGGTCGCGCCGAGCAGGAAGCCGCGCGCGCGCATGTCCGCCGCCTGCCAGGCACTGTCGCCGATGCGCTGGAAGCCGAACATCGAGTAGTAGATGTAGAACGGCATCAGCTGCACGTCATTGGTGCTGTAGCTGGTGGCGCAGGCCATCCAGCTGGAGAACGCACCGCACTCGGTGATGCCTTCCTCCAACACCTGGCCCGATTCGTCCTCGCGGTAGTACATGAGCTGGTCGCGGTCGACCGGCTTGTACTGCTGGCCCTTCGGCGAGTAGATGCCGAGCTGGCGGAACATGCCCTCCATGCCGAACGTGCGCGCCTCGTCGGCGACGATCGGCACGCAGCGCGGCCCGACCTGCTTGTCGCGCAGGGTGATGTTGAGCGCCTGCACGAAGGCCATGGTGGTGCTGATCTCGCGCTCGCCCGTGTCCTTGAGCAGGCGCTCGAACACCTCCAGCTTCGGCGCCTTCAGCGACTCGGTGGCCTTGCGCCGGCGCTGCGGCAGGAAGCCGCCGAGCGCCGCGCGGCGCTCCTTCATGTACTGCACTTCCTCCGAGTCCTCGCCCGGGTGGAAGAACGGGATCGTCCCCTCGGCCAGCTGCTCGTCGGTCACCGGCACGTTGAAGCGGTCGCGGAAGATGCTGATCGCCTCGTCGTCCATCTTCTTGGTGCCGTGGGTCGGGTTGAGCGACTCGCCCGCCTCGCCCATGCCGTAGCCCTTGACCGTCTTGGCCAGGATCACGGTCGGCATGCCCTTGGTGCGCACGGCTTCGTGGTACGCCGCGTAGACCTTGTGCGGGTCGTGGCCGCCGCGGTTGAGCCGCCACACGTCCTCGTCGCTCATGCTGGCGACGAGCTGCGCGGTCTCCGGGTACTTGCCGAAGAAGTTCTCGCGCGTGTACGCGCCGCCGAACGCCTTGCAGTTCTGGTACTCGCCGTCGACGGTTTCCATCATCAGCTGGCGCAGCTTGCCGCTCGTGTCGCGTGCCAGGAGCGGGTCCCAGTAGCTGCCCCAGATGACCTTGAGCACGTTCCAGCCGGCGCCGCGGAAGTTGCCTTCCAGCTCCTGGATGATCTTGCCGTTGCCGCGCACCGGGCCGTCGAGCCGCTGCAGGTTGCAGTTGACGACGAAGACCAGGTTGTCCAGGCCTTCGCGGCCGGCGACCGACAACGCGCCCAGCGACTCGGGCTCGTCGGTCTCGCCGTCCCCCAGGAAGCACCAGACCTTGCGGTCGGTCCTGGGCATCAGGCCGCGCGCCTCCAGGTACTTCCAGTTGCGCGCCTGGTAGATGGCCGCGATGGGTCCCAGGCCCATGCTGACCGTCGGGGTCTGCCAGTAGTCCGGCATCAGCCACGGGTGCGGATAGCTCGACAGCCCGCCTCCGTCGACCTCCATGCGGAAGCGGTCCAGGTGCGACTCGTCCAAGCGCCCTTCCAGGAACGACCGCGCGTAGATGCCCGGCGAGCTGTGGCCCTGGATGTAGAGCAGGTCGCCAGGATGCTCGGCGGACGGCGCCCGCCAGAAATGGTTGAAGCCGACGTCGTAGAGCGTGGCGCCCGATGCGAAGCTGGCGATGTGCCCGCCCAGGTCGCCCGGCTTGCGGTTGGCGCGCACCACCATCGCCATCGCGTTCCAGCGGATGATCGAGCGGATGCGCCATTCCATCGCCGCGTCGCCCGGGCTGCGCGCCTCCAGGTGCGGGGGGATGGTGTTGATGTACTCGGTCGTGGGCGCGAACGGGAGGTGCGCACCGGCCCGGCGGGTCAGTTCGACCATGCCCTCCAGCAGCTGGTGCGCGCGTTCGGCGCCGTCGTTGTCGATGACGGCCTTGATCGACTCCACCCACTCCCTGGTCTGGGTCGGATCGGGGTCGTCCTGCAGCATTTCGTTGAGCCAGTTCATGCGTGAATTCTACTCGCGGCGCAGCAGCCGGCCGAAGCCGAGGCTGGGCTGGTGGGCACGGATCTGTGCGTCGACGGCGGCGATCGCGGTCATGTTGACCACGCGCCTGGGGGTGGATGCCGGGGTCAGGATGTGTGCCGGCTGGTCCAGGCCCATCAGGATCGGGCCGAGCGCCACGCCATCGGTCATCACCTTGACCATGTTGTAGACGATGTTGGCCGCGTCCAGGTTGGGCATCACGAACAGGTTGGCGCGGCCGGTGAGCGTGTTGCCCGGGAAGATGCGGTGGCGCAGCTCCGCGTTCCAGGCGGTGTCGGCCATCATCTCGCCGTCGACTTCCAGCCGCGGCATGCGCCGCGACAGGATTTCGCGGACCCGGCGCATCTTGGCGGCCGATTCGTCCTGGTGGCTGCCGAAGTCGGAGTGGGACAACAGCGCCACCTTGGGCTCGACGCCGAACAGCTTCAGCCGCAGCGTCGCCTGCAATGTCGCCTCGGCCAGCTGCTCGGCCGAAGGGTCGAGCTGGACGTGGGTGTCCAGGAAGAACCACGCGCCCTGGTCGTTGATCACGCCGGTCATCGCGGCCGTGCCGGTCACGCCCGGGTCGAAGTCGAACACGCTGCGCAGGTAGCCGAGCTTCTTGTGGAAGCGCCCCACCACGCCGCAGATCAGCGCATCCGCCTCCCCCCGCTCGACCATCAGCGCCGCGATCAGCGCCGGACGCGACCGCATCAGGTTCTTGGCGGCGTCCGGGGTCACGCCGCGACGCGCGGTCAACGCGTGGTACTGCTGCCAGTACGCGTCGAAGCGCGGGTCGGAGTTGATGTTGGTCAGCTCGTAGTCGACGCCCTCGCGCATGCGCAGGCCGAGCTTCTCGATGCGCGCGTGGATCACCTCCGGGCGGCCGACCAGGATCGGGAACGCCAGCTGCTCGTCGACCACCGTCTGCACGCCGCGCAGCACGATGAATTCCTCGCCCTCCGCATAGACGACGCGCTTGCGGTCGCGGCGCGCGCGGTCGTACACCGGCTTCATCAGCAGGCCGGTGCGGTGGATGAACTGCCCCAGCTTCTCCTCGTAGGCTTCCATGTCCTCGATGGGACGGTCCGCGATGCCCGATGCCATGGCGGCACGCGCCACCGCGGGCGCGAGCATCACCAGCAGCCGCGGGTCGAACGGGCGCGGGATGAGGTACTCCGGGCCGAACGTCGGGATGTCGCCGCCGTACGCGCTGGCCAGGTCGCCGGCCTCCATCCGTGCCAGTTGTGCGATGGCACGCACGCAGGCGAGCTTCATCGCCTCGTCGATCTCGCGCGCGCCCACGTCCAGCGCGCCGCGGAAGATGTACGGGAAGCACAGCGCGTTGTTGACCTGGTTGGGGTAGTCGCTGCGCCCGGTCGCGATGATGCAGTCCGGCCGCACCCGCTTCGCGTCCTCCGGCAGGATCTCCGGGTTGGGGTTGGCGAGCGCCAGGATCACCGGCTTGTCGGCCATCGTGGCGACCATCTCGGGCTTGAGGATCCCGCCCGCGGACAATCCCAGGAACACGTCCGCACCGGCGACGATCTGCGCGAGTTCGCGCTTGTCGGTGTCGGCGGCGTAGCGCGCCTTGTCCGGATCCAGGTTGGGGCGGCCCTTGAAGATCACCCCCTCGCGGTCGAACGCGATGATGTTGTCCTTGCGCACGCCCAGCGCCACCAGCATGTCCAGGCAGGCGATGCCCGCCGCACCGGCGCCGGTCGTGGCGACCTTGACCCCGGCGATGTCCTTGCCGACGATCTCCAGCGCGTTGAGCACCGCGGCGCCGACGATGATCGCGGTGCCGTGCTGGTCGTCGTGGAAGACCGGGATGTTCATCCGCTCGCGCAGCTTGCGCTCGACGATGAAGCATTCCGGCGCCTTGATGTCCTCGAGGTTGATGCCACCGAAGGTCGGTTCCAGCGCAGCAATGATCTCGACCAGCTTGTCCGGGTCGCGCTCGTCGATCTCGATGTCGAACACGTCGATGCCGGCGAACTTCTGGAACAGCACGCCCTTGCCTTCCATCACCGGCTTGCCGGCGAGCGGACCGATGTCGCCCAGCCCGAGCACCGCGGTGCCGTTGGTGACCACCCCCACCAGGTTGCCGCGGGCCGTCAGGCGACTGGCGGCGCGGGGGTCGGCGACGATTTCCTCGCAGGCATAGGCGACGCCAGGCGAATAGGCCAGCGCCAGGTCGCGCTGGGTGACCATCGCCTTGGTCGGCACCACCTTGATCTTCCCGGGCGGGTCCAGCTGGTGGTATTCCAGCGCGGCTTGCCGGAGGTCGTCGTTGGGGGGTGGATCTGCAGCGTTATCGGGCATTTCGGCGGCAACGCGGGGGGATCGACGATTCTAGCGTGGCCCCGGTGCGCTAAAGGTCGAGGACGGTCTCGGTCTCGAGGATCCGGTCCAGCCGGATGCGGTTGGCGAACAGGGAAAACGCCAGCATCCCGGCCAGGCCGTTCGCGCGGGCGACCCAGCGGGGCAGCCAGCGCGGCGGCAGGAGCGCCGGCGTGCCCCCGGAGGCGTCGAACAGCGGCTCGAAGCGCAACACGTCCGCCAGCGTCATCTTCCCGGCAAACAGCAGCCGGCACAGCCGCAGCTGCCGGTGGCGCAGCGCCCAGCGGAAGAACGTGTGCACGCCGATCAGGCCGCGCAGGTACACCGCGTCCTTGGTGAAGGCCGACCCGCCGGTGACGGGCACGCCGCGGAACACGCGCTGCGACGATGCGAACCCCTCCGCCTCGGTCTGGCCCGCGGCCAGGAAATAGCGGAACACCTCGAGGAAATCCGCGCCCTCCAGTGCCATCGCCACCGCGTCGATGCGCAGGCTGATCCGCTTCATGCGCTCGATGTCGATGCTGCCGGTGATCTGCTCGGCGAACGTCGCCAGGCCTTCCTGGGTGGCGGTGGTGCGTGGGGAGGCCAGCGCCAGGCTGGCCAGCACCGGCTGTTCGCGCCCGTTGAGCGCGGTGAGCGAATGCACCAGCGCCTCGTGGTGGTAGAGCTGCTGGCGGTCGTAGTCCGAATAGGCGGCGCCGGCACGCAGCCGGATGCGGGTCGCGCCCGCGGCGGCCTTGGCGATCAGTTCCGGGTCGAGCACGACCTCGATGACGCGGCCGTCGAAGAACCGGTCGAGGTCGGACTGCAGCTGCAACTGCAACGCCGTCGCCGAAATCTCGACGTTTTCCGCCGGTGCCAGCAATTCCCGGTCGAGTTCGTCGGCGATCTCGATGAAGTGCCGCGCGGCCTCCCGGGTACTGGGGCCGCCCGGCAGCTTCTCGTCCGGCCGCCCGTACAGCGCGATGGAATGGGTGGTGACCGCCGCGGTGCCGAGTGCCTCCAGCAACTGCGCGGCGACGTCCCAGCTCCGTGCGGACTCCGCGACGTAGGTCCCGAGCGGATGGTCGGGATCGGCCTCCGCGGCCACGGCGGCCAGCTCGCGACGCTCCGCGCTGAAATCGTGCGCCGGGTAGTCGTGGCGCGGCAGGCGCGGCTGCCCGCGCGCGTAATCGGCCAGGAACGCCGCCTGTTCGCTGGCCGGCCAGCTGGTGAGCGTCAGCAACCGGATCCCCCGCGCCGCGTCCACCATCCGCGCATCCAGCGCCGCGTGGTGCCTCACGTCCGCCGAGTGGGTCATGAAAGCCCCAAAAGCATTTCTTGCCACGGATCACACAGATGAACACAGATAAGGCGGGGCAAGAATTGTTTTGCTCTATCCGTGTTCATCTGTGTGATCCGTGGCTAATTGCCTTTGCCTTTCTTCTTCTGGTCGGCACGGCGGCCGGCGAGCCTGGTGGCGGCGCCGGCGACTTCCTCGCTGAGCTTGCGGTAGTTGGCCAGGCGGCCGGGATCGAGGGTGCCGGCGTCGAGCGCCGCGCGGATGGCGCACCCGGGCTCGGTGGCATGGGCGCAGTCGCGGAAGCGGCATTCGGCCGCCAGCGCCTCGATGTCGGTGAAGCTCTCGGCCACGACCTCCTCGCCGGTGGGCTTGAGCTCGCGCATGCCGGGCGTGTCGATCAGGCAGGCGCCGGAGGGCAGCGGAATCAGCGCGCGGTGGGTCGTGGTGTGGCGCCCGCGGTCGTCGCTTTCGCGGACCTCGGCGGTCTTCATGCGCTCGGTGCCGAGCAGCGTGTTGGTCAGCGTGGACTTGCCCGCGCCGGAGCTGCCGACCAGCACCGCAGTGGTGCCGGGCCGCAACCAGCGATCGAGTGCTGCAACCTCCCCGCCCGATTTCGCATTGACGGCCAGCACCGGCACGTCCCCGGCAATGGCGTCGGCCAATGCGGCGCGGGCCGCGTCGACCGCACCCGGGTCCTGGGCCAGCGCCTTGTCGGCCTTGGTCAGCACCACGACCGGCACGGCCCCGCTGCCCGCGACGAGCAGCAGGTAGCGCTCGATCCGGCGGGGGTTGAAATCCGCGTCCAGGCCGCTCACCACCAGCACCGTGTCCACGTTCGCCGCGATCACCTGCTGGCGGTAATGCTCGCCCGCGGCGCCGCGCTTGATCGCGCCGCGCCGCGGCAGCAGCGCCACGATGCTCGACGCCTCGCCCACGCCCTCGATCAGGACCCAATCGCCGACCGCCGGGCGTTCCTCCGCGGCGGTCTCGCCCTTGCGGTAGGCCGGCGCCCGCTGCCATTCGGGCAGCGATTCGGCCGTATGGCCGGTGCCGGGGCCCTCGGCCACCACGTAACCGGACCGATGCTGTTCGACCACCCGTGCCGGGCGCGCGCCCGGATGCAGGGCCAACGCCTCGCGCCAGGCCGCAGGCAGCGCGTCGGCGGGCCAGCCGATCGCCTGCAGCGCGGCGCGTTCAGCGATCGGAGGCATGGGCGGTTCGAGGCATGCCGCCGATTCTATGTGGGACCCGCCATGGCGGCGAACCGGCGACGACTTCGCCGCCATGGCGGCTCCCACATAATGGCGGTCCCGCCCCCGCCACGGCCGCTGCATGTCCGCGTCCAGCCTGAAGACCCGCGAGCGCCTTTCCGAGGTGCGCTACGAGATCCGCGGCGAGCTTGCCCGTCGCGCGCGCGAACTCGAGGCCGGGGGCCGCACGCTCGTCAAGCTCAACATCGGCAACCCGGGGGCCTTCGGTTTCCGCGCGCCGGAGCACCTGCAGCGCGCGATCGCCGACAACATCGGCGGCACCGACCCGTACACGCACCAGCAGGGACTGCCCGCCGCGCGCGAGGCGATCGCCGCGTTCCACAGGGCACGCGGCACGCCGAACGCCGCCCCCGAGCGCGTGTTCGTCGGCAACGGCGTCAGCGAGCTGATCGACCTGTCGCTGCGCGCGCTGCTCAACCCCGGCGACGAGGTGCTGCTGCCCTCGCCCGATTACCCGCTGTGGTCGGCCGCGACCATCCTCAACGACGGCCGCCCGGTGTACTACCGCTGCGACGCCGGCAACGACTTCCTTCCGGATCCGGAGGAGATCGCAGCGCGCGTGTCGTCGCGCACCCGCGCCATCGTCCTGATCAATCCCAACAATCCCACCGGCGCGGTGTACCCGCGCGAACTGCTCGAGCGCATCGTGGCGGTCGCCGCGCGGCACCGGCTGCTGCTGCTCAGCGACGAGATCTACGACGGGATCCTCTACGACGGCGCCGCGTTCCAACCGCTGGCGCCGCTGGCCGGCGACCTGCCCTGCCTGTCGTTCGGCGGCCTGTCCAAGGTGCATCGCGCCTGCGGCTGGCGGGTCGGCTGGGCGGTGCTGTCTGGCGACCCGCTGGCGTCCGGCGACTTCCACCACGCGATGGACCTGCTGGGCGCACTGCGCCTGTGCGCGAACGTGCCGGGGCAGCTCGCCGTGGAAGCGGCGCTGCACGGCGAGGACACCATCGGCCCGTTATGCGCGCCCGGCGGGCGCCTGCACGAGGCGCGCCGCGCGGTCGCCGAGGCCTGTGCCGCCAGCGAGCACCTGGTGCTGGTCGAGCCGCGGGGCGCGCTGTACGCGTTCCCGCGCGTGACCGGCGCCGCCGCGCGCGGCTTCGACGACCACCGTTTCGCCCTGCGGCTGCTGGAGGAGGAAGGCGTGCTGGTCGTGCCGGGCTCGAGCTTCAACGTCCCCTACCGCGACCACTTCCGCGTCACCCTGCTGCCGGAGGCCAACGTGTTGCGCGACGTGTTCGCGCGCATCGACCGCGTGCTCGCCGGCGCCATCGAACGCGACACCGCCGTCGCATGAAGTACCTCGCGCTCGGCGACAGCTACACCATCGGCGAAGGGATCCCTGCCGAAGCGCGCTGGCCGACGCGGCTCGCGCGGCTGTTGCGGGAGCGCGGCGTCGCGCTCGAGGCACCCCGCATCATTGCCACCACGGGTTGGACGACCGACGAACTGTGCGCGGCGATCGACGGCGAGGAGCCGCTCGGCCGCTTCGACTTCGTGACCTTGCTGGTCGGCGTCAACAACCAGTACCGCGGACGCAGCGTGGCCGAGTACCGCGGCGAGTTCGGCGACCTGCTGCGCCGTGCGGTGGGCCATGCGGGCGGCGACCCGGGGCGCGTGATGGTGCTGTCGATCCCCGATTGGGGGGTGACGCCGTTCGCGCGCGAACAGGGCCGCGATCCCGCGCAGGTCGCCGGGGAAATCGATGCCTACAACGACGCGGCACGCACGGTCGCCGAGCGCCAGGGCGTTGCGTTCGTCGACATCACCGGCATCAGTCGCGAGCGGGGCACCGAGGACGGCATGCTCATCGGCGACCGCCTGCATCCCTCCGCGGCGATGCACGCGCTGTGGACGGACGCGGCACTGCCGGTCGCGCACGAACTGCTGGCGTCCGGGTGAACGATCGCGCCGCCGGCGTTCCGCTGGACGCCGCCGCCGCACGCGCCGTCGCCCGCGCGTACCTCCCCGCCCGTTGGCATGGAAACCGCTGGCATTACCACTACGCCGTTGCCAAGCTGCGGACCGACCCCCTCTACCCCGGCGTCGTCGATGCGTTGCGCGGCACGCATGCACCGCTTTTGGACCTCGGCTGCGGCATCGGCCTGCTGGCGCACGCATTGCGCGCGCAGGGCATCGACCTGCCGTACCGGGGCATCGACAACGACCGGCCGAAGATCGCGCGGGCCAGGCAGGCCGCGACGCGCGCGCGGTTGACCGGCGTCGCCTTCGAGGCCATCGACCTGGCCGGCGGAGCGCCCGCGCACCGAGGCAGCGTCGCGATCCTCGATGTCCTGCAGTTCGTCGACCCGCTGGTGCAGGACGCGATGCTGGGCGCGGCCGTGGCCATGCTCGCGCCCGGGGCGCGCCTGGTGATCCGCACGGGCCTGGACGACGGCAGCCCGCGCGGCCGGGTCACCCGCGGCGTGGACGCGCTCTCACGGGCGCTCGGCTGGATGAACGCCGGTCCGCGCCGCTATCCGGACGCCGATGCGTTGCGCGCCAGGTTCGCGGCGGCGGGATTGCGGTCGACGTTCACGCCACTGTTCGGGAACACGCCGTTCAACAACTGGCGGATCGTCGCCGAGGGTTGAGGTGGCGGCTTACGCCGCTCCTACCAGGTCGTCGTCCGAGGCAATTTCGGCGTCGAACTGCTCGGGCAATGCGGTGCGGTAGCCGAGCGCGGCCAGGCGTTGCAGCAGCAACGCCACCAGTTCCACGTTGCGCCCGTGCGGCGCCCCTTCGTGCAGCAGCACGATCGCGCCCGGCTGCAACTGCCGTTCGATGCGTGCGAGCGCGCGCGCCGGGTCCGACTCCAGCGCGTCGAACCCGCGCGCGCTCCAGGCGACCCGCGCCAGCCCGTGCGCCCGCAATGCGGCGGCCACGAACGGATTGGCCATGCCCACCACGGCGCGGAACCAGCGCGGCCGCGAGCCGGTGATGCCTTCCAGGACCTGCTGGGTGCGGGCCACTTCCTCGCGCATCCGTCGCGGCGACAGCGCCCAGAACCAGGCCTGCGGATGGGTGGCGCTGTGGTTGCCGATGTCGTGCCCGCGCCTGACGATCTCGCGCACGAGTTGCGGACGCGCCGCGGCGCGCTCGCCGACCAGGAAGAACGTGGCCCGGGCGCCCGCGGCGCCCAGCAGTTCGAGGATTTCGAGGGTGTCGGCCGACGGACCATCGTCGATGGTCAGCCACACGACGCGATCGTCCGTCGGCAACCGCGCCAGCACGGGGCTGAACAACCCCGATGTCGGGACCAGGGTGCCCCACACGAACGGCACGTGCGACACCAGCAACGCCGGCAACCCGACCTGCCATCCCATCCGCCACCACGCCAGCGCGACCACCAGTTGCGAACCGGCGAACGCCCACGCCCAGGCATGGGGCCTGCGTGGCGGGCGATGCAGCGACCGGGACGGGTGCATGCCGGCGATCATGCCAGCGCACCCCCGTCGCATTCATGAACGACCCGGCGGGCGACGTTCAGCCTTGGGGAGCGGTGCGACGAGCGCCTAAACTGTGTGTTTCCCCCGCAAGGCAGCGCCGCCATGTCCCTCGATCCCGCCCTCCAGGCCCGCATCCGCTCGGTGCTCGAAGCCAATCGCGTCGTCCTCTTCATGAAGGGCTCGCCCCAAGCGCCGCAGTGCGGCTTTTCGGCGAAGGCGGTCGGCGCGCTGTCGGGCACCGGCGTCGACTTCGCGCACGTCGACGTGCTGGCCGACCCGGAGATCCGGGAGGGCATCAAGGCGTACGGCCAGTGGCCGACCATTCCCCAGCTCTACATCGGCGGCGATCTCGTCGGCGGCAGCGACATCATCGAGCAGATGGCGAACAGCGGCGAGCTGCATGCGGCACTCGGCGTCGCGGCGCCGGACCGCACGCCACCATCGATCACCATCGCCCCCGAAGCCGCGAGGATGTTGCGCGACGCCATCGCCAATGCCGGCGGTGGCCATGCCCTGCAGGTGACGGTCGACCCGCAGTTCAACGCGCGCCTGCAGCTGGCCGCGACCGACCCGGACGCGATCGCCACGGAGGCCGGCGGCGTGCGCGTGCAGTTCGACCTGGCGTCCGCGCGCCGCGCCGAGGGCCTGCGCATCGACTGGGTCGACGACGCGCGCGGCAAGGGCCTGTTCATCGAGAACCCGAACGCGCCGCCGAAGGTCCTTGCCCTGTCGCCCGACGAAGCCGCGCGGCGCGTGGCCGCGGGCGACCTGCTGCTGGTCGACGTCCGCCCGGCCGACGAGCGCGCACTCGCGCCAGCCCCCGTGGCATTCCGCACGCTGGACGACAACGGCCTGGCGGAACTGGAGGCCTTGCCGAAGGACACGGCCATCGCGTTCCTCTGCCACCACGGCAACCGCAGCGCCCAGGCCGCCGAGCACTTCCGCCAGCGCGGCTTCCGCGACCTGCACAACGTCATCGGCGGCACCGAAGCCTGGGCCGACGTCGACCCGAGCGTTCCGCGTTATTGAGCGAAGGACGTTGTGGGAGCCGGGATGCCGGCAAAGCGCTTCGCCGCCGTGGCGGCTCCCACACAGCGCCAGGCTATCCGCCGAAACCGCCCTCAGCGAGGAACTCGCGCTCCTCGGGCGTGCTTTCCCGCCCGAGCGGCGCGTTGCGGTGCGGGAAGCGCCCGAAGCGCCGGATGATCTCGCGGTGGTGCAGGGCCCACTTCGCCTCGCCCATCGCCTGCAACAGCGCGACCGCGCGCTCCTGGTCCTCGATCGCTTCCGAATGCTGGAACGGCAGGTAGCAGAACATCCGCAGCGGTCGCTCGACCTTCGCGTCGTCCCCCGACGCCAGCATGGCTTCGGCGAAGTGCCGCGCGAGGGGATCCGTCGCGTAGGCGTGGCCGGTGCCACGGAACACGTTGCGCGGGAACTGGTCGAGCAGCAACAGCAGCGCCAGGCCACCTTCCGGTGTCCCGGCCCAGCCATCGAGCTCGCGCCGCGACGCGGCGAAGTGCGCCTCGCGGAAACGTCGGTCGAATGCCGCATCGAACGCGGCGTCCGTCGCGAACCACCGCTTCGGCCCGGCCTCGCGCCAGAACGCCACGACGTCACCTGGCACCGTTGCCACCGCGCTCATTCGTCGAACCGCAGGTGCCGCACGGACTTGCCGTGGCGGCGGATCAGCCGCAAGGCCTCGATCCCGACCTGGATGTGGTTCTCCACGAACTCCGACGACACGCGCGCGTCGGATGCCTCGGTCTTCACCCCCTCCGGGATCATCGGCTGGTCGCTGACGAGCAGCAGGGCGCCGCAGGGAATGCGGTTGGCGAAGCCGGCCGCGAAGATCGTGGCGGTCTCCATGTCGATCGCCATGCAGCGCAGCGTGCGCAGGTATTCCTTGAACGCGGCGTCGTGTTCCCAGACGCGTCGGTTGGTCGTGTAGACCGTACCGGTCCAGTAGTCGTGGCCCAGGTCGCGGATCATCGTGGACACCGCGCGCTGCAGCGCGAACGCCGGCAACGCCGGCACTTCGGGGGGCATGTAGTCGTTGGACGTGCCATCGCCGCGGATCGCCGCGATGGGCAGCACCAGGTCGCCAAGCTGGTTCTTCTTCTTCAGGCCGCCGCACTTGCCCAGGAACAGCACCGCCCTGGGCGCGATCGCCGACAGCAGGTCCATCAGCGTGGCCGCGTTCGGGCTGCCCATGCCGAAGTTGATCATGGTGATGCCGTCGGTGGTCGCGCTGGGCATCGGCCGGTCCAGGCCGACGACCTCCGCGCCGGTGAGCCGGCTGAAGTGGCCCAGGTACCCGCCGAAGTTGGTCACCAGCACGTGCTCGCCGAACCCGTCGAGCGGCACGCCCGTGTAGCGCGGCAGCCAGTTGGCGACGATCTGTTCCTTGTCCTTCATGGGGGCGATTCTATCCATGACTATCGTCAGGGTTGGCACCGGCCCTGCCCGGGGCTACGGTCCCCGGACGATTGGGGAGACCACCGATGCTCAAGCCCTTGACCGCCGCCCTGGCGACGACGTTGCTGTTCGGCTGTGCGTCCGCCGAGCCGCGCGACGACGCGCCCGCGGACGCGGATGCCCGCGTCACGTTCACCGACGATGCCTACCCGAGCACCTACGCGCCGATCGCCGCGCCTGCGGTGCTGATCACGGGCGCGACGGTGCTGACCGGCACCGGCACGCGCCTGGATGCGGCCGACGTGCTGTTCGACGGCGGCGAGATCGTCGCGGTCGGCCAGGGCCTGCAGGCGCCCGCGGGCGCGGTGACCATCGACGGCAGCGGCAAGTGGGTGACCCCCGGCCTGATCGACGTGCACTCCCACCTGGGCGTCTACCCCAGCCCGGGCACGTCGTCCCACAGCGACGGCAACGAAGCCACCGCGCCGGTGACCGCCAACGTGTGGGCCGAGCACTCGGTCTGGCCGCAAGACCCCGGCTTCGCCGCGGCGCTGGCCGGCGGCGTCACCTCGCTGCAGGTGCTGCCCGGCTCGGCCAACCTGGTCGGCGGCCGCGGCGTCACGCTCAAGAACATCCCGGCACACACCTACCAGGCCATGAAGTTCCCGGGCGCGCCGTGGGGCATGAAGATGGCCTGCGGCGAGAACCCCAAGCGCGTCTACGGCGAGCGCGGCGGTCCCTCCACGCGGATGGGCAACGTCGCCGGTTACCGCGCAGCGTTCATCGACGCCGCCGAGTACCGCCGCAAGCGCATGGAGGGCGACGAGGATTCCGACGGCGACAGCGGCGGCAAGCGCGACCTCAAGCTGGAGACGCTCGCCGGTGCGCTGGCCGGCGAGATCAAGGTGCACATCCACTGCTACCGCGCCGACGAGATGGCGACGATGCTCGACCTCGCCGACGAGTTCGGCTTCGAGATCGCCGCGTTCCACCACGGCGTGGAGGCCTACAAGCTCGCCGACCGCCTGGCGGCGGAGGGCGTGTGCGGCGCGCTGTGGGCCGACTGGTGGGGCTTCAAGATGGAAGCGTTCGACGGCATCCAGACCAACATCGCGCTGGTCGACCGCCCGCCGGGTGGCTGCGCGATCGTCCATTCCGATTCGGCCGAGGGCATCCAGCGGCTCAACCAGGAAGCGGCGAAGGTGATGGCGCATGCACGGCTGGCCGGGATGGACATCGCACCGGAGCGTGCGATCCAGTGGGTGACCGCCAACCCGGCGAAGTCGATGGGCATCCTCGACATGACCGGGACCCTGGAGCCGGGGAAGATGGCCGACGTGGTGCTGTGGAGCGGCAATCCCTTCAGCGTCTACGCGCATCCCGAGCACGTGTACATCGACGGCGCATTGATCTACGACCGCGACGACCCGGCCCGCCAACCACGGTCCGACTTCCTGCTCGGCCAGGACATCGGCGACCGCATCCGCGCAGGAGGTGCCCGATGAACCGCTGCGTGCCTCGCCATTCCCGCGAAGGCGGGAATCCATCGCTCTGGATCCCCGCCTTCGCGGGGATGACAGCCTTGTTGTTTGCATTCGCCGCCGGCGCGCAGGATGTGCTGATCCGCAACGCCACCGTGCACACCGCCACGGAGCGCGGCACGCTCCAGGGCGCCGACGTACTGGTGCGCGACGGCCGCATCGCCGCCGTGGGCAACGGCCTGGACGCGGCAGGCGCGCAGGTGGTGGAAGCCGGGGGTCGGCCGCTGACGCCGACGCTGTTCGGCGGCATTTCCGGCATCGGCATCGAGGAAGTCTCCGCCGAGGAGCCCACCACCGACGCCAGCCTGGGGCTCGGCGTGCTCACCAGCCAGATGACCGTGCGGCCCGAGTTCGACGTGACCCTGGCCTACAACCCGGCGTCCGTGCTCGTGCCGGTGGCGCGCATCGACGGCATCGGCTGGACGCTGCTCAGTGCCAACGCCACGCTGGGCGGCTCGATCGTCGGCGGCCAGGGCGGGGTCGTCCGGATGGACGGGTCGCCCGACCCGATCGGCGAGCGCGTGCTGTTCGTCGACCTGGGCGGCGGCGCCGCGGAACTGACCGGCAACTCGCGCGCCGCGCAGTGGATGCTGCTCGACCAGCTGGTCGCGGAGGCGCGTGGCCGGATCTCGCCGGAGTCCAGGCATTCGCTCCTGACGCCCGCCGGGCGCGACACGTTGCGGCGTTACCTGGACGACGGCGGCCGCGTGGTCGTCGGCGTGCATCGCGCCGCTGACATCCGCCAGCTGCTGCGCTGGGCCGACCGGCACGACGTGGCGATCGCGATCGCCGGCGGGGCGGAAGCGTGGAAGCTCGCGCCGCAACTCGCTGCCGCCAACGTGCCCGTGTTCGTCGACCCGTTGCAGAACCTGCCCGACAGTTTCGACCGCATCGCCTCGACGCTGGAGAACGCCGCGCGCCTGCACGCGGCCGGCGTGTCCGTGTCCTTCGCGCAGGCGGGCGACAACTCGCACAACGCGCGCAAGGTGCGCCAGCTCGCGGGCAACGCCGTCGCCAACGGCCTGCCGTGGGAAGCGGGCCTGGCCGGCCTGACCCGCGTGCCGGCGCGGGTCCTCGGCGTCGACGACCAGGTCGGCACGATCGCCGTCGGACGGCGCGCCGACCTGGCGTTGTGGAGCGGGGATCCGCTGGAAGTGAGCAGCGTCGCGCTGCAGGTCTGGCTCGACGGCGTGGCGATCCCGATGCGCAGCCGGCAGACCGAGCTGCGGGACCGCTACCTGCGCACCCAGGGCACGCCCGAAGCGGGCGGCCTGCCTCGCGCGTATCCGGACGCAGGTTCCAACTGACCGGGGAGAACGGCAATGCCTGACGTGAACTGGCTGGCGGTGCTGGTGGCGGCGGTGTCCGCCTTCGTGCTGGGTGGCATCTGGTACGGCCCGCTGTTCAAGACGGCCTGGTGCCGGGAGGCCGGCGTGGACATGGACGCCAAGCCGCGCCATCCGGCGGCGGTGTTCGGCGGCGCGTTCGTGTTGAGCCTCATCGCCGCCTGGGCACTGGCCGCACTGGTCGGGCGCTCCGAGCCGTCGCTGGCGTTCGCGTTGCACGTCGGCTTCCTGACCGGCTTGTGCTTCGTGGCGACGAGCTTCGGCATCAACTACCTGTTCGCGGGGCGGTCGCTGAAGCTCTGGCTGATCGACGCGGGTTACCACGTGTTGCAGTTCACGCTGTACGGGCTGGTCATCGGGCTAATGTGACGCCAGTCCGAAGACAGGAGTCGCCATGGCCACCCGCTACTACCTGAGCCTGCCCGAACCCACGCGCGCGCGCGGGGACGATCCCGCATTCTCGTTCGATGCCAGCGGCGCGGACGGGTTTGCGCGCCAGCTGGAGGATGCGTTGCGCACCGGCAACCTGTTCGAGCGCTGGCGCGCGGCACAGGACGATCCGGATGCGGTCGATCCCGCGTTCGGCGCCATCGACCCGGACGCAAGCGTCGAGGGTCGCCAGGACGACCTGCACATCGACCTCATCGCGGTGACCTCGATCCCGGGCAGCGTGCTGCGCCACCGGTTGCGCCTGCTGGCGGGCAACGCGTGGGAACTGCGGGACGTGTCTTCCGCCTGACCCCGCCAGCCGGGCCGGGAGCTCAGTACGCGAATTCCCGGAACACCGGGTCGACGCTGCCGTTCCACTCGCTGCGGAACAGGGCCAGCTTGCGCTCGGCCGGCGTCTCGTTGGCTTCGGCGAACTCGATCAGCGGCTGCAGGAAGATGCGTTCGTCCGCGCCGTTCGGGTTCATGCGCGCGCGCCGCCGCAGGCCGGCCGCGGAGATCTTGAGCGCCTCCAGTGCGAGATCCCGCACGGATGCGCCGCGGAACGGCAGCTTCAACGCATGGCGCGGAACGCCGTCGCGCAACGAATGGCGCTCCTCGAGCGTGAAGTCCTTCACCAGGTCCCACGCGGCATCGAGCGCCGCGTCGTCGTACAGCAGGCCGACCCAGAACGCGGGCAGCGCGCACAACCGGTTCCACGGGCCGCCATCGGCGCCACGCATCTCCAGGTACTTCTTCAGCCGCACTTCCGGGAAGGCGGTGGTCAGGTGGTCGGACCAGTCGCGCAACGTCGGCGCCGCCCCCGGCAGCGCCGGCAACCGCCCGGCCATGAAGTCCCGGAAGCTCTGCCCGCTGGCGTCGACGTAGCGCCCGTCGCGATAGCTGAAATACATCGGCACGTCGAGGATGTAGTCGACGTAGCGCTCGAAGCCGAAGCCGTCCTCGAAGACGAAGTCCAGCATGCCCGTGCGGTCGGCATCGGTATCGGTCCAGATGTGCGAGCGGTAGCTCAGGTACCCGTTCGGCCTGCCTTCGGTGAACGGCGAGTCGGCGAACAGCGCCGTGGCCACCGGCTGCAGCGCCAGCGACACGCGGAACTTCTTCACCATGTCGGCTTCGTTCGCGTAGTCGAGGTTGACCTGCACGGTGCAGGTGCGGGTCATCATGTCCAGGCCGAGGCCGCCGACCTTCGGCATGTACGCGCGCATGATCCCGTAGCGCCCCTTGGGCATCCACGGCATCGCTTCGCGCGGCCACTTGGGCTGGAAGCCCATGCCGAGGAATCCCAGGCCCAGCTCGTCGGCGACGGCCTTGACCTCGACGAGGTGGGCGTCGACTTCGCAACACGTGTCGTGGATCGTGGGCACCGGCGCGCCGGACAGTTCCAGCTGGCCGGCAGGCTCGAGCGTCACCGAGGCGCCATGCCGCACCAGCGCGATGGTGCGCCCATGTTCCTCGACCGCGGTCCACCCGAAACGGGTCAATCCCTTCAGCAGCGCCTCGATGCCCTGGTCGCCATCGAACGCCGGCGGCCGCAGGTCGTCCAGCCGGAACCCGAACTTCTCGTGCTCGGTCCCGATGCGCCACTGTTCCACCGGCTTGCTGCCTTCCGCGACGTACTCCACCAGCGCGTCGCGACGGGTGACCGGGGTGTCTTCGACGGCGCTGGGACTCGACATCGCGCCACTGTATCCGTCGCCCATGAAGGCGGATAGCTCAGCGCCCGTTCCAATGGTGGGACACAGTGGGGCCCGGTCCGGGATGGTCGCTAGAGTCCCAACCAGCCGGTGACGACACCCCTGGCCTCTTCGACACCCTGCTTCGATTCGCCCGAGAACGCCTGGACCGTCACCGAGTCGCCGAAGGCACTGGAGAGTTCGCGGCGGACGGCCAGCACCGCGTTGCCGACCGCGCCGCGCGACAGCTTGTCGGCCTTGGTGAGCAGCGCGTGGGCGGGCAGGCCGCGGCGGACCGCGTAGCCGAGCATCTGCAGGTCGTAGTCCTTGAGCGGATGGCGGATGTCCATCACCACCACGAGCCCCCGCAATGCCATGCGCGAGCCGAAGTAGCCGTCCAGGAATGCCTGCCAGTGCGCCTGCAGGTCCTGCGGGACCTTCGCGTAGCCGTAGCCGGGCAGGTCGACCAGGTAGCGCGCATCCGCCGGCGCGACCCCGGCGGCGCCTTCGCTGCCCGCCGTCACGTCGAAGAACACCAGCTGCTGCGTGCGCCCGGGGGTCTTGGACACGCGGGCCAGCGCGTTCTGGCCGACGAGCGCATTCAGCGCACTGGACTTGCCGGCATTCGACCGGCCGGCGAACGCGACCTCCGCCCCGCCATCGGGGGGCAGCTGGCCCGGATTGTGTGCCGCGCAGAGGTAACTGGCCCGCGCAAGCGGGTTGGGTGCGGCCTTCGGCGCGGGCCTGGGTGCGTAGGCGGGACGTTTCGGGGGCGATGCCATCCCGATAGGATCGCATGTCCGGTTTGACCCGCCCGCGACGCGCGCCGATAATTTCTCGGTTTCGGCGCCTTCGGCGCGCCGCCCCATGCGCCTCCGGAGTTCCTGCATGCGCCATCCCCGCGTCCTCGGCCTCGCCGGCATCGCCGCCTTCGCGGTGGCCGCCTTCGCCTTCGCCCAGAACACGCCGACCGCCGAGCCCGCGACCCCGCCGGCCGGCGAGGACGCCACGGCCCCGGCCGGGCAAGCGCCCGAAGAGCCTGCCGGGGAACAGCCCGCCGGTTCGACCGCGACGGTCTCCCCGCTGGAAAGCGCCGGCACGGTCCAGGTCGCCTCCATCGACGCGACCGCGATGTCCGCGCTCGCCGACACGCAGCCCGGCGATGCCGAGGCCGGTGCCGCCAAGGCCGCGGTCTGCGCCGCCTGCCACGGCGTGGACGGCAATCCGTCCGATCCGCAGTACCCGCGCATCGCCGGCCAGAACGAGCGCTACATCGCGCGCCAGCTGGCGCTGTTCAAGAGCGGCGAGCGCACCACGCCGATGGCCGCGATCATGCAGCCGTACGCGATGCCGCTCAGCGCGCAGGACATGCGCGACATCGGCGCGTACTTCGCCGACCAGGCCACCGGGGCCGGCATCGCCGACGACACCACGATCACCGAAGGCAAGTACGCGGGCCTGAAGTTCTTCGAGGTCGGCCAGCAGCTGTACCGCGCGGGCGATTTCGAACGCGAGATCCCGGCGTGCCTGGCGTGCCACGGCCCTGCCGGCCGCGGCAACCCCGGCCCGCCCTACCCGGCCGTCGCCGGGCAGTTCGCCGACTACACCGCCCGCCAGCTGGAGCTGTTCCGCGACGGCATGGCGATGGGCAGCGGCGACCACGCCAACACGGTGATGGCCAATGTCGCCGCCGAGCTGACGGACGAGGAAATCCAGGCGCTCGCCAGCTACATCGAAGGCCTCCACCCGCGCGCGGACTTCACCGAATAAGGGAACCCCGCGGCCTGGCCGCGGTCCATTCCCGCTGCATCCGGCGCCGGCCCCGAGCCGGCGTCGTCGCATCCGGCCCCGGTCGCCTGCACGGGGCGTTCAGGACGTTGCCCGGTATCCTCGGTGTTCCGTGCGATCCCGCCAGCGGCCGCCACCCGAGGAGATGACGAAATGACTTCGCGCCTTGCCTTGCTTCCGCGCCTGGCCCTGGTCCTGGCCGCGCTGCTGCCGATCGCGGCGTGCACCGCGGAGGACACCCCGTCCGACGCGGCCACCGCGACGCCCGCCGCCGCCACTGCCGGGGACTCGGCCGGCACGGCCAATGCGGCTGCGGCATCGGCCGCCAACCAGGCCGCGGCAGCCGTGGCCATCGACCCGGTAGCCGCCGAAGCTGCGCTCGCCGCGGCCGCCAGCGGCCCGGCGCCCGTCGAGGGCACCGATTACGTCGTGATCCCCAACGGCGAACCGTTCGACCCGGCCAACGGCCAGGTCGAGGTGGTGGAAGTGTTCGGCTACACCTGCCCGCATTGCGCGACCTTCCAGCCCGCCATCGCTGCGTGGAAGGCGAAGCTGCCGGCCAATGTCCGCGTGACCTACGTCCCCGCGCCGTTCGGCGGGTACTGGATCCCGTACGCCAAGGCGTATTACACCGCCGAGGCGCTGGGTGTCGCCGACGAGACGCACGACGCGATGTTCGCCGCGCTGCACCTGGCCGGCGAACTGCCGATCCAGAACGCCAGCGCCGAGGAAATCGGCCAGTGGTACGCCGCGCATGCCGATGTCGACGCCGGGGAATTCGCCGCCGCGATGGACAGCTTCGGCATCGACGCCAAGCTCAAGCGCGCCACGCAGTTCATCCAGCGCTCGGGCGTCGACGGCACGCCGACCCTGGTGGTCAACGGCAAGTACCGGGTCATCGGGGCCGACCCGCTGCGCACCGCCAGCCACCTGGTGGCAATGGAGCGGGCCGCGCTGGAGGGCGCGGCGGGGCAGCCGTAAGGACCGTCGGCCGGCGCCCCGCGCGCCGGCCTCGCCGCATGGACACGCGCCGGCTCAAGCTGCTCAGTGCCAACATCCAGGCGGGATCCAGCACGCGCGGCTACTCGGACTACCTGGCGCGCAGCTGGTCGCACGTGCTGCCCACCAACAAGCGCGGCGCGCTGGACCAGATCGCGCAGCTCGCCGGCGAGCACGACATCGTCGGCCTGCAGGAAAGCGACCCGGGCAGCCTGCGCTCGGGGTTCACCAACCAGACGCACTACCTGGCCGAACGCGCCGGGTTCGACTACTGGAGCCACCAGCCCAACCGGCGGGTGGGCGGCGTCGCCTCCAGTGCCAACGGCCTGCTGGCGAGGATCGAGCCGGTCGAGGTGAGCGACCACCCGTTGCCGGGGCGGGTCCGTGGACGCGGCGTGCTGCTGGCGCGGTTCGGGGACGGCGACGACGGCCTGGTGATCGCGGTGGCGCACCTCTCGCTGGGCGCGGCGTCGCGGCTGTCGCAACTGTCGTTCATCGCCGAACTGCTGCACGACTCGCGCCATGCGGTGCTGATGGGCGACTTCAATTGCACGCCCGAAACCCCGGAGATGGAATTGCTCTACAAGCGGACCCGGCTGCAGCCGCCGGCGTGCGTCGTGGCGACGTTCCCGAGCTGGAAGCCGGTCAAGGCGATCGACCACATCCTCGTCACGCCCGGCCTGGGCCGTTGCGCCGACCACCAGGCCCTGCCGGCCGCGCTGTCCGACCACCTTGCCCTGTCCATCGAACTGGACGTGCCCGAGTCGGCGCTGCGCGCCTGAGTCGTGTGCACGGGGCGCGAATGCCCGCGCAAAGGGCGTCGGTATCATCGCGCGCATGTCCTCCAAGCGCCCGCTTCCAGCCACCCGCGCACGTGCGTGGCTGGCGCCCTTCCTCCTCGCTTTCGCGCTGGTTCCGCCTGGCGCGTCGGCAACGTCCGCCGGCCAGCCGGCGGTGCGCGCCGCGTTCGAGGCGGCCGCGCGCGGCGACACGGATGCGGCGCGCAAGGCAGGCCTGGCCACGCATCCGCTGGCGGGATGGATCGAGTACGCCGCCCTGGTCGAAGGCCTTGACGACCTGACGGTCGCGCGTGGCACCGAATTCCTGGCGCGCCATCGCGGCCAGGCCGTGGCCGCGGCGTTCCGCGAAGCCTGGTTGAAGGAACTCGCCGACCGGGAAGATTGGCGCGCGTTCCGCGCTGCATGGGCACCGGGCGTCGAAGGTGTCGCGCTCGCCTGCCATGACCTGCGCGCACGCCATGCCACGGGCGCCGCGGACGCGGCGTGGGATGCGCAGGCGCAGCAGCTCTGGCGCGACGCCGGCGAGTCGTTGCCGGAAGCGTGCGACCCGGTGTTCGAGGCGCTCGCATCACGCGGTGGCCTGACACCCGCCGTGCGCTGGACGCGCCTGGAGGCCGCGGCCGCCGAGGGGTCGTCCGGCCTGATGAAGTTCGTCGCGCGCGACCTGCCGTCTGGCGACCGCTCGCTCGGCGAGCGATACGCGGCTTACGTCGCCAGCCCCGATGGCAGCGCCGCGTCATGGCCGAAGACGGCGCGCAGCCGGCGCATCGCCTCGCATGCGCTCGCACGCCTGGCGCAGGACGACCCGGGCAAGGCCGAAGCGCTGTTGCCGCCGGTCGCGGATGCCCTCGGCTTCGACGCCGACCAGCGCGCGCGCGTGCTGTACCAGGTCGCCCTGTGGTCGGTCGCGTCCTACCTGCCCGGATCCGCGCGTCGGCTGGCCGCCGTGCCCGCGTCGGCCTACGACGAGCGCCTGCACGAATGGCGCGTGCGCGAAGCGCTCGCGCGCAAGGACTGGCCTGCCGCGCTGGCCGCGATCCGCGCGATGCCCGCCAAGCAGCGGGCCGACTCGAAGTACGCGTATTTCGAGGGCCGCCTGGCCGCGTTGACCGGCGACGCGTCCACCGCACGCGCGCGCTATGCCGAGGCGGCACGGGCGGCGGACTACCACGGCTTCCTGGCCGCCGACCGGATCGAGGCGCCGTACGCCCTCTGCCCGTGGGAACCGAAGCACGATCCCGCGGACGTCGCCAGGGTCGCCGCCGACGCGGCGCTCCAGCGCGCCCTGCTGCTGTACGGCGTGGATCGCCCCGGCTGGGCCGCACGCGAATGGAAGGACGCACTGACGCGCTTCGATGACGACCAGCGCCTGATCGCCATCGCCCGCGCCCAGGACGCCGGCTGGTTCGACCGCGCCGTGTTCTACCTGGGCGACGACAACCCGGACGAGCTGCGCCTGTACCACCTGCGCTTCCCGCTCGAGCACGAGGCCCTGATCCGCCGCGAGGCCAAGCGCCACGCCCTGGACCCCGCGTGGATCGCCGCGCAGATCCGTGCCGAGAGCACCTTCACCGCGCACGCGCGCTCCGCCGCCGACGCGCGCGGGTTGATGCAGGTGCTCCCCGCCACGGGCGCCGCGGTGTCGCGCCGGCTCGGCCGGGCCTGGCGCGGCGGTGCGTCCCTGTACGAGCCGGAGACCAACATCGTCCTGGGCACCGCGTACCTGCGGCAGCAGCTCGACAAGCACGGGACGCCCTACTTCGCCATCGCGGCCTACAACGCGGGTCCGACGCCGGTGGCCCGCTGGCAGGCCGAGCGCCCGGGCCTGGACCCGGACTTCTGGATCGAGACGATCAGCTACCACGAGACCCGCGACTACGTGCCGCGCGTGCTGGCCTTCAGCGTGCTCTACGACTGGCGGCTGGACGGCAAGGCGCGCCGCCTGTCGGACCGCCTGCGGGGCGCGTTCGACGGCCCACGCAAGGACTTCCGTTGCCCGCTCGCCCAAGTGACGTAACGTAGGCGGATGCAATCGGGCGACACCAGGACCTACCTCGTCGGCGGCGCGGTGCGCGACCGGCTGCTCGGGCTCGAGCCGGGCGACCGCGACTACGTGGTGGTCGGCGCGACGCCCGCGCAGATGTTGCAGCGCGGCTTCAAGGCCGTCGGTCGCGACTTCCCCGTCTTCCTGCACCCGGACACCGGCGAGGAACACGCGCTCGCCCGGACCGAGCGCAAGTCCGCGCGGGGCCACCGCGGCTTCGTGGTCGATGCCGACCCGTCAGTGACGCTCGAGCAGGACCTTGGCCGGCGCGACTTCACCATCAACGCGATCGCACAGGCCGACGACGGCACGCTGGTCGACCCGCATGGCGGCGCGGCGGACATCGAGGCGCGCGTCCTGCGCCACGTCGGGCCGGCGTTCGCGGAGGATCCGTTGCGGGTGCTGCGCGCAGCCCGGTTCATGTCCCGCTTCTCCGCGCTGGGCTTTTCCGTTGCGCCGGAAACGGTGGCGCTGATGCGGCAGATGGTGGAGGACGGCGAGCTCGCCGATCTCGCGCCCGAACGCGTGTGGCAGGAACTGGTGCGCGCCTTGTCGAGCCCGAAACCGTCCGCGTTCGTGCGCACGCTGCACGACTGCGGCGCCCTGGCCGCCCTGCTGCCGGAGGTGGATGCGCTCTACGGCGTGCCGCAGCGCGCTGAGTACCACCCGGAAGTCGACACCGGCGTGCACGTGGAACTGGTGTGCGACATGGCCGCCACGCTCGCTCCCGGCGACGGGCTGGTCGGCTTCGCCGCGCTCACCCACGACCTTGGCAAGGCGCTGACGCCGGACGATGTGCTGCCGAAGCACCTGGGGCACGAACACGCCGGCCTCGAACCGTTGCGCGGGTTGTGCGAGCGCTTGCGCGTGCCCGTCGCGCACCGCCGGCTGGCCGAACTCGCCTGCCGCGAGCACCTCAACGTGCACCGCCTGTTCGAACTGCGCGACCGCACCGTGCACAAGCTGCTGGCGCGCAGCGACGGCTACCGGAACCGCGAACGCATCGCGCAGCTCGCCGTGGTCTGCGAAGCGGACAAGCGCGGCCGCGCGGGCCTGCAGGACCGGCCCTACCCCCAGGGTCCGGAACTCGTGCGCCTGCGCGATGCCGCCGCCGGGGTGCGCGCCGCGGATGTCGCGCGCGAGGGGCTGGCGGGCAAGGCGCTGGGCGAGGCGATCGACCGTGCCCGCATCGCGGCGATCACGGCAGCGCGCGCCGATGCGCCGGCGGCCCCACCGCCTGACTGACGACTCAGCCCCGCCAGGGCTCCCGTCGCAACAGCAGGTCGTGGAACGGCGCGAACCGGGTCGCCAGCCCCGCGATCACGCCGGCAAGGTCCGCCCATGCATCGGCCTGGTCCATCGTCCGCGTGGTCGTCGCCAAGTGCTGGGCGAATTCGAGACCCACGCCGAGGCCGACCATCGCCAGGCCGATCCACAGCAGGGCGCGCCGGCTGGCGAACAACTGCACCGCCGCTGCCGCCAGCACGAAGTAGGCGATGAAGTGTTCGACCTTGTCGGCCCCCGAGGGCAGGCTCATCTGCGGCGGCGGCGCGAGCGACAGCACGACCACGCCGATGATCGCGCCGATCCACAGCCCCAGCCACAGCCACGGCCGCCGCAGCGGCTTGACGACGTGCCCGCGCGTCACAGGCGCCAGGCCAGGTCGCCTGCCAGGAAGGCCGCGGCGAACGACACGTCACGCTCGAAGCCGATGGCCTGGAAGCGCTCGCCCATCTCGCCCGGCAACGTCAGCCGCTTGGCCTGCTGGCGCAATGCGAAGCGCGCGCCCTCGTCGCGCGCGCGGGCTTCGGCATCGGCCAGGTTGCCTTCCAGCCCGTTGCCGATCAGGAAGCTGGCCTGCGCGCAGTAGCCGGCGAGGTCGAACCCGGCGCCCGTGCCGGCTTCCGCCAGCGCGGTGAAGTCGACCGACGCGGTGATGTCCTGCAGGCCGGGCCAGGCGAAGGCATCGCTGCTCACCGCGTGCTGCCGGAACGCGCGCAACGTGCCGTCGCGCCGCTCGGGCCGGTAGTACTCGCGCCGCGGATAGCCGTAGTCGACGAACAGCACGGCGCCGCGCCGCAACGGACCCACGACCGCCTGCACCCAGTACGGCAGCTGCGGCAGCAGCTCGGAGCGGTAGCCGTCCGCGAACGGCGCGTCGAGCTGGCGCTCGACATGGCGCACGGCGGCGGCCAGCAGCGCATCGGCCGGACGGTCCGTCCGCGCGAACGCGCCGTCGTCGCCGAGCGACACGTGCTCCTCGAACACCTCGCCATCGAGGATCGCGAAGCGCGGCGTGGGCAGTGCGTCGACCACTTCGTTGGCGAACACCACGCCGTCCCAGGGCGCCTGGAATGGCGCATCCGGCCAGTCGACCAGGTCGAACAGGGGCGGGACCAGGCGCTCGCGCAGGTGGTCGCGCTGGCGTTCGCGCAGGTCGGCGCTCGGCTCCAGGATCGCGTACCTGGCGGGCAACGCGTCCACCGCCATGAGCTTCTTCAGCGCGACTTCCGCGAACGCGCCGCTGCCGCCGCCGACCTCCAGGAAGCCCGCCCCAGGCCCCAGCTGGCGCAGCACGGGCGACAGCGCATCGGCGACGCACGCGGCGAACAGCGGCCCGAGTTCGGGCGCGGTCACGAAGTCGCCCGCGGCCCCGAACTTGGTGGCGCCCGCGCTGTAGTACCCGAGTCCCGGCGCGTAGAGCGCCAGCTCCATGAAACGGGAGAACGGGATCGCGCCGCCCGCACTTCGGATGTCCCCGGCGATCAGCGCGCGCAGCCGCTCGCTGTGGGCGCGCGCGTCGTCGCCGGGCTCAGCCGCCATGGCGGTCCGCGTCCCAGCGCATCGTGGCGCCCTGCCCGGGGCCGGACGTGACTTCCATCTCGATGGCGTGGATGCCGTGGCCGGCCAGCGCCCGTGCATCGGTCGACAGGCGCGCGAGCAGGTAGGCCGCGAGCTCCTCGACGGTCACGTTGGTGACCGGCAGCACCAGCACGTCGGCGCGCAGGAACGGGATGCGTTCGTTGCCGAACACCGCCACGACCGCGTCGCCATCCTCCTCGATCGACAGCAGCGGCGAGCGCCCCGGCAGCAGGAAGTATTCGTTGAGCTCGCGGCACAGCGCGACCAGCTTCCGCTTGTAGATGCCGTAGTCGAAGCACAGGCCGTTGTCGCCCACGATGGCGTGCAGCACGACGCCGACCCTGAAGTTGTGGCCGTGCAGCCGCTCGCGTTCGCCCGGCCCGAAGATCGTGAAGTGCCCCGCGGAGAACTTCATCGTCTCCTTGTCGAGGCGGATCGCGACGCGCCTGCCCGTGGCGCCGCTCACGAACCGATGTCCCCGAGGAAAGGCCGCATCAGGATCTCCTCGACCACCGTGCGCGACGACATGTGGTGCGCGGCCCAGGCCATCTCCGCGACGTCCTCGGCCGGCATGAACCGTGCGGGCGGCAGGTCGACGCCTTCCCACGACGCCGTCAGGGTGGCGCCGGGCAGCAGGGACACGACGCGGATGCCATGCGGTTTCATTTCCTCGCGCAGGGTGCGCGAGAAGCCGTGAAGGGCGTGCTTGGCGATGCAGTACGAGCCGCCGTCCGGGTAGGCCGTGATCGAGGCGGTGCTGCACACGTTGATGACCGTGCCGGAACCGCGCGCCATCATCCCGGGCAACAGCGCCCGGGTCATCCGGTAGGCGCTGAACAGGTTGGTGGCGAGCATCTGCTCGAGCACCGATTCATCCTCGGCATGGAGCTGCCCGGGCAGGTAGGCGCCGGCGTTGTTGACCAGCACGTCCGGCGTGCCGACCAGCGCGTCGATGTGGCCGGCCAGCCGCACGATGTCCGCGGCGCGGGTCATGTCGCATTGGAACGCGTGCAACCCCGGCGAGGACTTGCGCGCGGCCTCGAGCGCCTCGGGGTTCCGGGCGCAGGTGATCGTCGTGTAGCCGCCTGCAAGGAAGCGCCGCGCGATGGCCAGGCCGATGCCCCTGGAACCGCCGGTCACCAGGATCGAGCCGGGGGATGTGCCTGTCGCCATGTGCCTGCCGCGCTGCGGGGATCACGGCATTCTGCCGGATCGACCCGGCACTGTCTGCGAACGTCAGCGCGGCTGCAGTGCTTCGGCAAGCCCCGCCTGCAGGTCCGCGCCACCCGGCTGCTGGTAGATGCGCAAGCCGAATTCCGGCAGCACCGCCAGCAGGTGGTCGAAGATGTCGCCGGCCAGGTCCTCGAAGGCTTCCCAGCCGGTGTCGGCGGAGAAGCAGTAGACCTCCATCGGCAGGCCGTTCGGCGTGGGGTCCAGCTGCCGCACCATCAGCGTCATGCCCTGGTGCACGCCCGGATGCGAACGCAGGTAGGCGGTGACGTACGCGCGGAAGGTCCCCAGGTTGGTCGCGCGCCGGTTGTTGACCGGATCCTTGCCCGCGGCCTCGAGCTGGGCGTTGTACGCCTCGAGCTCCTCGCGTTGCTCGTCCAGGTAGCCGTCGATCAGCGCGATGCGCCGCAGGCGCCGGCGCTCGTCCTGGTCGAGGAAACGCACCGAGGTCTGGTCCAGCAGCAGCGCGCGCTTGATGCGCCGCCCACCGGACTCGGTCATGCCGCGCCAGTTGCGGAAGCTCTCGCTGATCAGCAGGTGCGTGGGGATCGTGCTGATCGTCTTGTCCCAGTTCTGCACCTTGACCGTGTGCAGGCTGATGTCGATGACGTCGCCATCGGCATGCTGGCTGGGCATCTCGATCCAGTCGCCGACGCGGAGCATGTCGTTGCTGGCCAGTTGCACGCTCGCCACCAGCGACAGCAGCGTGTCCTTGAACACCAGCAGCAGCACCGCCGTCATCGCACCCAGCCCGGTGAGCAGGACGACCGGCGAGCGGTTGATGAGCGCCGCCACCACCAGGATGATCGCGACGAGCCACGCCAGGATCTTGGCGAGCTGCAGGTAGCCCTTGATGGGCCGCTCGCGCGCGTGCGGGCTGTGGCGCTCGTAGACGTCGTTCATCGCGTCGAGCAGCCGGCCCAGCGTCAGCGCGAGGGCAAGCGCGATCCATGCCAGGGCCAGGTTGCGCACGACGACGTACGCCCACGCCGGCAGGCCGTCGATCCACCCGATGCCCGCCAGCACCAGCAGCGCCGGGACCACTTGCGCCAGCCGCGACAGCGCGCGGCTGCGGATGACGGCGTCGTCCCAGTGCAACGACGACGCTTCGGCCAGGCGCGCCACGGCACGCAACAGCACGCTGCGCACCAGCACGCCCGCCAGCCACGCCGCGAACAGCAGCAGGGCCAGCGAGGCGATCGGCGGGAGGTCCGCGGCGAAGTGCGCCAGCGAGGCGGGCAGCGAGGGCAACTCCATCGTCACAGGGTAGCGAGCGCTACAGCGCCAGGTCCACCCGTGCGGGCGGCGCGTCGTGTTCCGGATGCGCGGCCCACAGCTCGGCCATCGTGGTCTCGCGCAGCGGATCGCGGAAGTCCGGGGCGATGTCGGCCATGGGCTTCAGCACGAACGCGTAGCGCAGTTCCGGGCGCGGCAACTGCAGGGCGCCGACGTCGAGCACCAGGCTGCCGAAATACACGATGTCGATGTCGAGCGGCCGGTTGCTGTACGCCGCATCGCGGCTGTCGCGGCCGTGCTGCTCCTCCAGCTTGTGCAGCCAGCGGTGCAGCGCGAACGGGTCCGTGTCGCAGTCGATGCGCGCGATGGCGTTCAGGAAGTCGGGGCCGTCGAAGCCGACGGCGCGGGTGCGGTACACCGGGGACACCAGGACGTCGCCGAACCGCTCGCGCAGCGAGGCGACCGCCGAGCGCAGGTTGGTTTCGGCGTCCACGTTGCTGCCCAGGCTCAAGTAGGTTTCGCGCCCGACGCGCAGGCGCGCACGGAAGCGGGAGGCGAGCGCGCTGGCGTCGGCGGCAACCGGTGGCGGTGGCGGCGGCGGCGCCATCGGCGCGGTCACGGGTGCCGCAGCCGCTGCCAAGGCGGTCGGCGCCTCCGCCATGCCCTGGTCGACGTCGGGTTCGCGCGCGTCGACGCCCGCGTCGTCGGCGCCGTCGTCGTCCCGTTCGCCGTCGCGATGCCGCTTGCGCTTGACCACCACGCCCACGGCCCGCGCGCCGGGCAGGGCACCGGGCTTGGTGAGCTTCAGGCGCACCTTGCGAACGCCGAACTCCTCCAGCACCAGGGCCGCGCAGCGCTCGGCCAGGGTTTCGACCAGCCGCACCCGGGTGCCCGCCACGAACTCGACCAGGCGGGTGGCGATGGCCTCGTAGTCGTGCGCGTCGCCGATCGCGTCGGACGCGGCGGGCACGCGGTTGTCGAACCCCAGCGCCAGGTCGAGCAACAGCGATTGCCGGACGCGCCGCTCCCAGTCGTGGATGCCGATGACCGCCTCGACCTCGAGGCCCTCGATGAAAACCTTGTCCATGGGTCTAAGTTACCCGCGGAAGCGTCGCCATGTCCCAGCGCGGGACCACCCGCACCGACGCATCGGCGTGCTGCCCGGCCGCCAGGCGCAGTGCCCCGGCGAAGGCGATCATCGCGCCGTTGTCGGTGCACAGCGCCGGCCGTGGGTAGCAGGCCCTGCCCCCGCGCGCCGCGGCCATCGCCTGCAGGCGCGCGCGCAGCCGCTTGTTGGCGCCGACGCCGCCCGCCACCACCAGCGTGTTGCAGCCGGCCGCGTCCAGCGCACGCTCGCACTTGATGGCGAGGGTCTCCACCACGGCGTCCTCGAACCCGCGGGCGATGTCGGCGCGGGTCCGGTCGGACTGGTCGCTGTCGCGCCAGGCCAGCAGCACCTGGGTCTTCAGGCCGCTGAAGCTGAAGTCGAGCCCGGGCCGGTCGGTCATCGGCCGGGAGAAGCGGTAGGCGCCGGGCGTGCCCGTCTCCGCAAGGGCCGCCAGCTGCGGCCCGCCGGGATACGGCAGGCCCATCATCTTCGCGGTCTTGTCGAAGGCCTCGCCGGCCGCGTCGTCCAGGGTCTCGCCCAGCAACCGGTACTCGCCGATACCGTCGACCGCGACCAGCTGGGTGTGCCCGCCGGAGACCAGCAGGGCCACGAACGGCGGCGCCAGGTCCGGGTCCTCCAGCAGCGGCGCCAGCAGGTGGCCCTCCATGTGGTGGACCCCGATCGCCGGCACCTCCAGGGCCCAGGCCAGCGCCCGCGCCAGCCCCGCCCCCACCAGCAGCGCCCCGACCAGGCCCGGGCCGGCGGTGTAGGCCACCCCGTCCAGGTCGCCCACCTCAAGGCCGGCCTCGGCCAGGGTCTGGCGGACCAGGGGCAGCAGCTTGCGGACGTGGTCGCGGCTGGCCAGCTCCGGGACCACCCCGCCGTACTCGGCGTGCAGGGCCACCTGGCTGTAGACGGCGTGGGCCCGCAGGCCCTCGGCCCCGGGCCGGGAGGTGTCGTACACCGCCACGCCGGTCTCGTCGCAGGAGGTTTCGATGCCGAGGACGAGCATGGGCGGTCGGGTTGCAGGCACGCGTGGGCAGCCGGTATCATACGCGGCTCGCCCGGCCTTCCCGGGTCATATCCGTCCTACGAGATACCGCATGCCCAGCGTCAAAGTCCGCGAAAACGAGCCTTTCGAGTTTGCCCTGCGCCGCTTCAAGCGCACCTGCGAGAAGGCCGGCGTCCTCGCCGAGACCCGCAAGCGCGAGTTCTACGAGAAGCCGACCCAGGAGCGCAAGCGCAAGGCCGCCGCCGCGGTGAAGCGCCAGGCCCGCCGCTCGTCGCGCGACGTGACCAAGCGCCAGCGGTTGTATTGATCGGCCGGACCGGCCTCGCCGGCTCCAGGCAATCCGCGTCAGAGGAAGCCGGCCCAGCGCCGGCTTCTTTCGTTTCCAGCCCAGCCCACCCCGTCCGGAACCCGCCATGACCCTCAAGACCCGCCTCACCGACGACATGAAGGCCGCCATGAAGGGCGGCGACAAGGCTTCGCTCGGCGTGATCCGCCTGGTCAACGCGGCGATCAAGCAGCGCGAGGTCGACGAGCGGATCGAACTCGACGACGCGCAGGTGCTGGCCGTGCTGGAGAAGATGGTCAAGCAGCGCAAGGACTCGGTGACCCAGTACGTCGCAGCAGGCCGCGAGGACCTGGCGGAGATCGAGCGCGCCGAGATCGTGGTGATCGAGCGTTACCTGCCCGAAAAGCTTGGCGAAGCCGAGGTCGCTGCCGCCATCGATGCGGCCATTGCCGAGACCGGCGCTTCCGGCCCGGCCGACATGGGCAAGCTGATGGGCGTGCTGAAGCCGCGCCTGGCCGGCCAGGCGGACATGGGCGAAGTGTCCAGGTTGGTCAAGCTACGCCTGGCCGGATAACCCCTGTGGGAGCCGCCATGGCGGCGAATGGCGCGCCCGACGACCGCAAGGCATCCTGACGCCACCATGGCCCGCATCCCCGACGCCTTCATCGACGACCTGCTCGCGCGCAGCGACATCGTCGAGCTCATCGGCGCACGGGTACCGCTGAAGAAGCAGGGCAAGGAATACGCGGCGCGTTGTCCTTTCCACGACGAGCGCTCGCCGTCGTTCACCGTGTCGCCCACCAAGCAGTTCTACCACTGCTTCGGCTGCGGCGCGCACGGCACGGCGCTCAGCTTCCTGATGCAGTACGACCGCATGGAATTCCTCGATGCGGTCGAGGAACTGGCACGCCGCGTCGGCGTCGAGGTGCCGCGCGACACCCAACAGCGCAACGCCAATCCCGACACGCTGGACCTGTTCAAGGCGGTCGAGGCGGCGGCCCAGTTCTTCCGCAGGCAACTGGCGACGAGCCCCAAGGCGCTCGCCTACCTGGATGCGCGTGGCGTCAACGAAGGCGTGCGCGAGCGCTTCCATCTCGGCTACGCGCCAGACGGCTTCTCCGCGCTCAAGGACGCACTGGGCACGGACGAGCGCCGGATGAAGTTGCTCGAGCGCGCGGGCCTGTTCTCCCGCAGCGAGAACGGGCGCGTCTACGACAAGTTCCGCGACCGGCTGGTGTTCCCGATCCTGGACCGGCGCGGGCGCCCGATCGCGTTCGGCGGGCGCGTGCTCGATCCCGAGGACAGCCCGAAATACCTCAACTCGCCCGAAACGCCGCTGTTCCACAAGGGGCGCGAACTCTACGGCCTGTGGCAGGTGCGCCAGGCGCACTCGACCATCCCGCGGCTGGTGGTGGTCGAGGGCTACATGGACGTCATCGCGCTGTTCGAGCACGGCGTCGACACGGCGGTCGCCACGCTCGGCACCGCCACGACACCAGACCACGCGGAACTCCTGTTCCGCAACGCGGCCGACGTGTACTTCTGCTTCGACGGCGACCGCGCCGGCCGCAGCGCCGCGTGGAAGGCGGTGGAGTCGGTGCTGCCACGCATGCGCGACGGGCGCCAGGCGTTCTTCCTGTTCCTGCCCGAGGGCGAGGATCCGGACACCATCGTGCGCAAGGAAGGCGCGGCCGGCTTCGATGCGCGGCTGCGCGACGCGACCCCGTTGTCGCAGTTCCTGTTCGACTCGCTGGCCGCCGACGTCGACCTGCGCACGCTGGAGGGCAAGGGGCGACTGGCGGAACGCGCGAAACCGTTGCTCGCGCAGATCCCGGACGGCGCGTTCGGCGACCTGATGCGCCAGCGGGTGGTGGAGCTCACCGGTGTCGGGGCGCGCAACAGCTCCCCGGACACGCACGTACCGGTACAGCGCGCGCACCGTGGCGGTGGCCGCGGCGCACCGGCGCCGAAGCGCAGCCTCGTGCGCAGCGCGATCGCGCTGCTGCTGCAGCAGCCCTCGCTCGCGCTGGAACTGCAGCCGCCCTACGGCTTCACCGCCCTGCGCCAGCCCGGCGTCGACCTGCTGGCCGAGATCATCGCGCTGGTGCGCGAGCGGCCCGGCGCCAGCACCGGCGCCATCCTCGAGCACTTCGCCGGGCCCGAAGGCGACGAGCGTGCGGCGGCCCTGCAGAAGCTGGCCTCCCAGCCGATGCCCGGCGACGAGGCACTGTGGCGGAACGAGTTCCTGGACGCCATGGCCCAGCTCGAACGACAGACACTGCAGCAACGGGTGGACGAGCTGCAGGCCAAGCAGCGCGAGGGGATCCTCGAACCCCGTGACAAGGAAGAAATGCGCGCGTTGCTGGGATCCTTGGCGACCAGGTAGAACTTCGCCGCCATGGCGGCTCCCACAACCGTCCCGGTCGTCGTCCCCGGGCGTCACCGTCATCCCCGCGCGTCACCGTCATCCCCGCGCGTCACCGTCATCCCCGCGAAGGCGGGGATCCAGCGTTTGGCGCTAACCTCATCCCCTGACGCCACCGGGGACCCGCCATGCACCTGCGCCTTGCCGCAATCCTTGCCCTCGCCTGCCTGTGCACCGCTGCCCAGGCCCAGACCACTTCCGAAGTCGCGCGCGAAGTCCTCGGCACCCGCACCAGCGAGAACATCCCGCCCATCCCGGCGGACCTGCTGGAGCGCCTGAACCGCTACCAGAACACCCGCAGCGCGAGCGTCGCCGGATGGACCGGCGACGGGTGCCTGCTGGTCAGCACCCGCTTCGCCGAGACCAGCCAGGTCCACCGCGTCTGCGAACCGATGGGCATGCGCGAACAACTCACCTTCTATCCCGAACCCGTCGGCGGTGTCACGGCCGTGCCCGCCGCGTCCGGCCGCGACGGCTTCGTCTTCGCCAAGGACACCGGCGGCGACGAGTTCTCGCAGCTGTCCTGGTTCGACCTCGACACCCGCGAGGCCACGCTGCTCACCGACGGGGGCCGGTCGCAGAACCGCGGCGCGCTGTTCTCGCACGACGGGCGCCAGCTCGCCTACAGCAGCACCTCGCGCAACGGCACCGACACCGACATCCGGGTGCGGGACATGGCGAGCGGCGAGGAGCGGGTCGTCGTCGATGCCGGCGGCAGCTGGTTCGCGCAGGACTTCTCGCCCGACGGCAAGCGCCTGCTGGTCACGCAGTACGTCTCGATCAACGAGGCCTATCCGGGCGAGGTCGACCTGGCCACTGGCGAGCTCGCGCTGTTCCCGGTCGACGGCGGCAAGGCGGCGTTCGGCGGCTTCCGTTACGCGCCCGACGGCGCGTCGGCGTACTACGTCTCCGACGAGCCGGTCGACGGCCGCCCGAGCGAATTCATGACCCTGCGCCACCACGACCCGCGCAGCGGGGCATTGAACGAGTTGAGTGGCGACATCCCGTGGGACGTGGAGATGTTCACCATCTCGCCCGACGGCGGGCACCTGGCCTACGTCACCAACGAGGACGGCATCCATCGCCTGCGGGTGCTGTCGCTGCCCGGCCATCGCGAGTTGCGCCTGCCCGACCTGCCCGTGGGGCTCATCGGGGGGCTGGACTTTTCGCCGGACGGCGACCGCCTGGCACTCACGCTCAACAGCGCGACTTCGCCGAGCGACAGCTACGTCATCGACCTGGGCGACCGCTCGCTGGTGCGCTGGACCCGCAGCGAAGTCGGCGGCCTGGACCCCGCGGACTTCGTTACGCCGACCCTGGTCCGCTACCCGACCTTCGACCAGGTCGACGGCCAGCCGCGCACGATCCCCGCGTTCTACTACCGCCCCGCGGGCATCCCGGCCGACCAGCCGGTGCCCGTCGTGATCAACATCCACGGCGGCCCGGAGAGCCAGGCGCTGCCGTCGTTCAACCCCACCGCGCAGTTCCTGGCCAACGAGCTGGGCGTGGCAATGCTGGTGCCGAACGTGCGTGGCTCGGCCGGCTACGGCAAGACCTGGCTGACCCTGGACAACGCCGAACGCCGCGAGGATTCGGTGCGCGACATCGGCGCGCTGCTGGACTGGATTGGTCAGCAGCCGGGCCTTGATGCGGAACGCGTCGGCGTCTACGGCGGCAGCTATGGCGGCTACATGGTGCTGGCGTCCATGGCGACCTATCCCGAGCGCATCCGCGCCGGCGTCGACATCGTCGGCATCTCCCACTTCGGCACGTTCCTGAAGAACACCGAGGACTACCGCCGCCACCTGCGCCGCGCGGAGTACGGCGACGAACGCGACCCGGACATCGCCGCCCTGTTCGAGCGCATCTCCCCGCTCAACAACGCCGGCCGGATCACCTCGCCCCTGTTCGTCGCCCAGGGCCGCAACGACCCGCGCGTGCCCTGGACCGAGGCCGAGCAGATCGTCCAGGCGGTGCGCGGCAACGGCCAGCCGGTCTGGTACCTGCTGTTCGCGGACGAGGGCCACGGCTTCCGCAAGAAGGCCAACTCCGATTATTTCGGGGCCGCGAGCATCCTGTTCTGGCAACGGCATCTACTCGGCGACGACGGCTGACCGCCTAGGCTGGCGCTCCCCTCCTGGAGAGCGCCATGCCGCGGATTGCCTGCCCCCTTGCCATCGCCTTCGCCTGCCTGCTGGCGGCCTGCGGCGACGGCACCGACACGACGGAACGTGGCGACCCCGCCGCGGTGGCGGCGACGACCGAAGCGCTGCGCCCGCCGCCGAACAGCGCCGCTCGCGCGAACGCGGCGGTCGAAGCGGCCATGGCAGCGCGCGAGATCCGCGAGATCCCCGCGCACCGGCACGCCTTCGTCGATCTTGACGGCGATGGTGCCGAAGACCTGCTGGCGTTCCTCGACGATCCCAACTGGTGCACCGATGGCGCGTGCACGCTGCTGGTGTTCCATCGCGAGGCGGGTGACGACGTCCTGGTGGCGGAAGTCACGCCAGTCCGGCTGCCGATCGCCGTGGGTCCCCAGGTCCCTGGTGGGTGGCGGGACATCCTGGTGACGGTCGGGGGCGCCGACGGCGTGCCGGAAGGCACAGTCGCGCTGCAACGGGACGGGATCGGCTATCCGGAAGATCCGACGCTGATGGCCGCACTGGCATCGGATGTCGCACCGAGCGCGGAAGTCGTGATCGACTGATCCACGGCGCCGGCGGCCGCTCACCCCACCCGCTGCAACTCGAACGCCGCCACCGGCTCCAGCCACGGCAACAACCAGTGGTCCAGCAGCAGGAACGCGAACAGCGCCATCAGGTACACGACGGAGTAGTTGAACACCCGCATCGCGTAGAACTCGTCCGGCGGGTCGAGCAGCTTCCAGGCGTGCCAGACGAAGACCACGCCCAGCACCAGCGCGCCGCCGAGGTAGAACACGCCGCTCATGCCGGTGGCCCAGGGCAGCAGCGTCGCGAGCACCAGCAGCACCGTGTACAGCAGGATCTGCCAGCGGGTGTACACCACCCCATGGGTCACCGGCAGCATCGGCACCATCGCGCGCGAGTAGTCGTCGCGCCGGAAGATGGCCAGCGCCCAGAAATGCGGCGGCGTCCACACGAAGACGATCAGCACCAGCAACAGGGCGTGCGGGTCCAGCGTGCCGGTGATCGCGGCCCAGCCCAATGCGGGTGGTGCGGCGCCGGCGATGCCGCCGATCACGATGTTCTGCGGCGTCGCACGCTTCAGCCAACCCGTGTAGACGATCGCGTAGCCGATCAGCGAGCCGAAGGTCAGTACCGCCGCCAGCGGGTTGGTGCCGAACCACAGGATCAGCATCGACGCGACGCCCAGCACCACGGCGAACGTCACCGCCTGCGCGGTGCGCAGGCCGCCGGTGGGCAGCGGCCGGTCGTGCGTGCGCGCCATCACCGCGTCGATGCGCTGGTCGAGCACGTGGTTGATCGCCGCCGCGGACGCGGCCGCCAGCCAGATCCCGAGCAGCCCGAGCACCGACTCGCGCAACGGCGGCAGGCCCGGCACCGCGAGGAACATGCCCACCAGCGCGGTGAACACGATCAACGCCACCACGCGCGGCTTGGTCAGGATCCAGTAGGAGCGCCAGTGGCCGGTCATGGGCTCAGGCCTCCGGCTCGCGCAGGCGCGCCAGCAGGGACACCAGCACGAACAGCAGCAGCACCGCGCCCGCGTTGTGCGCCACCGCGGTCCACAACGGCAACGCCAGCTTCACGTTGGCGATGCCGAGCGCAAGTTGCGCGACCAGCAGCACGGTGAGCGCGCTGGCCCAGCCGCGCATGCCCGGCGTGCGGAACAGCTGCAGCGCGAATGCGCCTACTGCGATCGTCGCGACCACCGCGCCGATGCGGTGCGCCAGCTGGATCGCGATCCGCGATGCGCCGTCGAGGATCCCGCCCTCGTAATCGACGCCGATGCCGCGCCAGAGCACGAAGCCCTCGCGGAAGTCGGCCGGCGGCATCCACTGGCCCACGCAGGTCGGGAAGTCGGTGGCGCACGCCAGCGCCGCGTAGTTGGCGCTGGTCCATCCCCCGAGCGCGATCTGCACCGCGAGCGCCGCCAGCGCCACCATCAGCCAGCCGCGCAGCCACCGGGCGTCGACGAGACGGATCGGCAGGTCCGTCGCGCGCCACGCCGTCCACAGCAGCAGCGAGAACGTGAGCAACCCGCCCAGCAGGTGGGCCATGACCACCACGGGTTTCAACAGCCAGGTCACCGTCCACATGCCGAGCAGGGCCTGGAACACGATCACCGCGAGCGTGATCGCCGACACCCGCGCCAGGTCGGCGTTGCTCCAGCGCAGCGCCGCCACCAGCAATACGCCCTCGCCCAGCGCCGCCAGCACCGACGCGGCCCAGTACTCGCCACGCATGTACAGCGGGATGGCGATGGCCACCAGCGCGGACGCACCCAGTACTTGCGCGATGCCGTGCGGCCGCTTGCGTGCCGCCATCAGGGCCAGGCCAAGCACCAGCACGCCCAGTCCGCCCGCGAGCATGCGATGCACCTGCTCGCGCCACGCCTTGTGCGGGACGACCGGCCGGATCGCCGTGGCCGCGTGGTCGGCAGCCTCGCCGACCGCGGGCCAGGTCGCGCGCCCGTAGCAGGTCGGCCAGTCGGGACAGCTCAGGCCGGCGTTGGACAGGCGCACGAACGCGCCGAACACGATCACGCCCAGCGCGAGCGCGACCGCCAGCCAGGCGAGGCGATGGAAGTGGCGATGGACCTGCGGCGTCATGGGCGGCTCGTGGTGGACCTGGTCGCGTGGAAGGGGGTCACTTGAGCTTGACCAGGCGCTTGACGTCCGCGTGCAGGCCGGCGGCGTCGAAGCCGGCAGGGTAGCGCAGGACCACGAAGCCGTTCGGATCGATCACGTGCACGGTCGTGCCCGCGGCGCCGTCGGGCGCCAGGCGCGTCCGCAGCGCCGGATCGGGCTGCAGCAGGCGCAGGGTGCCCGGCGCCTGCACGCCCTGCGGCCACGGCCCTGTCCACAGGACCTCCAGCCGGTCGGCGTTGTGGCCCAGCAGCCGCCACACCTTGTCCAGGTCGGCCGCCACCTGCACGCAGGCCGCATCGCATTCGGCCGGCGGCAACGCCACGACCCGCCACAAGCGGGCTTGCGGATTCCACGCATACGCACCGCCTTCCACCAGCGCGAGCGACTCCCCGCGCAGGTCGATCGGCGGTTGCAGCAGCTCGCCATGCTGCCGTGCGGGCGCGGGCACCCAGCCCCGCGCGTTGAGCAGCAGGGCGACCAGGATCGGCACGACGAACACCGCGACCAGCAGCAGCAACTGCAGGCGCCCGCGGCGCTGGCGTGTCGAGGGTTCGGGCTTGTTCATCGAGATTCCCCAAGGGGTCGTGGCCGGCGGCGACGGCTGCGCAGCGTGAGCACCAGCGCCACCACGAGGACCGTCGCGGCCAGCGCGAACCACTGCACGGCGTAGCCGACGTGCCGTTCCGGCGGCAACGTGTTGGGCAGGACGTCCAGGTCGCGTGCGTGGCCGAGCGGCAACGCCGGATCCAGGCGCAGCACGCGGGGGGCAAGCGGCCGATCGAGCCCAGCGACGGCGGCGATGGCGTCGGGTTCGACCCGGGTCAGCAACCACGCCTCGCCAACGGGTGCGATGCCGGTGCCCAGGCGAAGACCCGGCGACGGCGGCGCCGCGAGCAGGCCGCGCAACGCGACGTCGCCTTGCGGCGTCGGCACCCCGGGCAACGCGCGACCCGCCCCGAGCGGCAGCCAGCCCAGATCGACCAGCAACGCGCTTGCGGACTCGCCTTCCGGCACGAACGCCCGATAGGCCCGCACGCCGACGCGCCCTTCGTGGCGCTGGTTGTCGAGCAGGAACGGCCCGGTGTCGATGAAGCGACCGCGGCCGGCGCTCCAGTCCAGGTCGTCGATGCGCCGCGGGTCCGAAGCGGCGGCCAGCGGCACCGGGTCGCGTGCGTCGAGCACCGCCGCGGCCTGGGCCTTCACTGCCCGCTTTTCCTCCGCGCGCCCGTACTGCCAGGCGCCCAGCGCCGCGAAGCAGGCGGCCAACCCGATGGCCGCCAGCCAGCCGAACACTACGTTCCTGCCACGACTCACGTCGGGTGGTTCCCTGGTTGCGATAATGCCGCGCTGGCGCCCGCGGGGCGCCCCATCCACCCGGTGACCGACGTGAACGACTCGCTCAAGACCCTGCTGGTGATCGGCTTCCTGGTGCTCATCGTCTGGAACCTCGGCGCCGGCCTGTACTACATGCTCACCGACCGCGGCGAGAGCAAGCGAACCGTCAACGCGCTGACCCGGCGCATCGCGTGGTCCGTCGCGCTGATCCTGCTGGTGGCGCTGGCGATCTGGGCCGGCTGGATCGAGCCCCACGGCGTGGGCGGCTAGCCCGCGACCCTGTGGGAGCCGCCAAGGCGGCGAAGCTTTTCCTCAGAGGACGTACACGAACAGGAACAGCCCCAGCCACACCACGTCGACGAAGTGCCAGTACCAGGCGACCGCCTCGAACGCGAAATGGTCGTCGCCGGTGAAATGGCCCTTCAGGCAACGCAGCCAGATGATCGCCAGCATCACCGTGCCCAGCGTCACGTGCAGGCCGTGGAAACCGGTGAGCATGAAGAAGGTCGACCCGTAGATGCCGGAGCCGAGCGTCAGGTTCAATTCCTGGTACGCGTGGATGTATTCCTCGGCCTGGAACGCCAGGAACAGGCAACCCAGCAGCACGGTCGCGCCGAGGAACACCAGCAGCTTCGTGCGCTCGCCTGCCTTCAGCGCGTGGTGCGCGATGGTGACGGTGACGCCGGAGGTCAGCAGGATCAGCGTGTTGAGCAGCGGCAGCCCCCACGCGGGGATGGTCTGGTACGCACCACCGACGGCGCCCGGCCCGCTCGACGGCCAGGCCGCGTTGTATTCCGGCCACAGGATGGCGTTGGTCGCCATGCCATCGCCGGCGCCGCCCAGCCACGGCAGCGCGTACTGGCGCGCGTAGAACAGCGCGCCGAAGAACGCGGCGAAGAACATCACTTCCGAGAAGATGAACCAGATCATCCCCATGCGGAACGAGATGTCGACCTGGCGGTTGTAGCTGCCCGCCAGCGACTCGCGCACGACATCGCGGAACCAGAAGAACAGGATCACCGCCAGCGCCACGACGCCTGCCAGGAACAGCATCCGGCCCCAGCTGGTGTCGTTGAGCCAGCTCGCGAAGCCCACCATCGTGGCGAACAGGGCGACGGAGGCGAACACCGGCCAGCGGCTGCCGTGCGGGACGTAGTAGATGTCGGCGTCGTGGTGCGCGTGGGCCATGGTCTTGTCTTCCGTGCGGCGTGGGGCAGGGCTGGGTCGGGTGGAATCAGGGTGCGGCGTGCGGAACGCTGCCGGCCGCGGCACGCAGCTCCGCGGTCATCGCGTCGTTCCTGAAGAACGTGTAGGACAGGGTGAGCGTGTCGATCCCGTCCGGCAGGTCGGGGTCGACGACGAAACGCACCGGCATGTCGCGCGACTCGCCGGCCTCCAGCGTCTGGGCGGTGAAGCAGAAGCACTCGGTCTTGGTGAAGTAGGCCGAGGCGCGTGCCGGCGCGACCGAGGGTACCGCGCTGCCGACCAAAACATGGTCGCTCTTGTTGCGCGCGAAATAGGTCGTCTCGTACAACTCGCCCGGGCGCACCTGCATCTCCAGCTGGTTGGGCTCGAACGCCCAGGGCAGCTTCGAATTGACGCCACCGTCGAAGATCACGGTCACCACGCGGTCGCTGGTCGCCGCACCGGCGGCCGGCGCCTGCGCGGCCTCGCGCTCGAGCCGGATGCCGAACACCTTCTCGCAGGCCACTTCGTACAGCGGCACCAGCGCGAACGAGAACCCGAACGCGGCCAGCGCCACCAGCACGAGCTTCCAGTGCCCGTTCATTGGCCCAGCACTCCGGTCAGCAGGAACGCCACGTATACCGCCACGGCGATCGCCGCGACGATCCACGCCGTGCGCACCGCGCCCTTGCGCCTGGCGGCGGCCTGATCGTCGGACAGTGGCGTCGGACGCTCGGTCACGGCCTTATTCGTAATCCATGTGGGCGAAGTCGCCATGGGCGAGGTCGCCGTCGCGGATCACCGGCGGGCGGGTGAAGGTGTGGTGCGGCGCCGGCGACGGCACGGTCCACTCCAGGCCGCGCGCGGCTTCCCAGGCTCGCGCCGGCGCGATGGCGCCGAACTTCCTGGAGTGCCACAGGATGCCGAACATCAGGAACGGCGTGACGAACATGCCGAACGCGCCGATCGAGCTGACCAGGTTCCAGTCCGCGAACACCGGGTTGTAGTCCGGGATGCGGCGCGGCATGCCGGCCAGTCCGACGAAGTGCTGCGGGAAGAACAGCAGGTTCACGAACACCATCGTCCACCAGAAGTGGAACTTGCCCCAGGTTTCGTTGTACATGCGGCCAGACCACTTGGGCCACCAGTAGTACACCGCGCCGATGATCGAGAACAGCGCACCGGTGACCAGCACGTAGTGGAAGTGCGCGACCACGAAGTAGGTGTCGTGGTACTGGAAGTCCGCCGGCACGATCGCCAGCATCAGGCCGGAGAAGCCGCCGATGGCGAACAGCACGATGAAGCCGAGCACCCACAACATGGGGGTCTCGAAGCTGATCGAGCCCTTCCACAGCGTGGCGACCCAGTTGAAGATCTTCACGCCGGTCGGGACCGAGATCAGCATGGTCGCGAACATGAAGTAGATCTCGCCGCCCAGCGGCATGCCCACCGTGAACATGTGGTGCGCCCACACGATGAAGCTGAGGAAGGCGATCGCCGCGATGGCGTACACCATCGCCTGGTAGCCGAAGAGCGGCTTGCGCGCGAAGGTCGGCACGACCTCCGACACGATGCCGAACGCCGGCAGGATCATGATGTAGACCTCGGGGTGCCCGAAGAACCAGAAGATGTGCTGGTACATGACCGGGTCGCCGCCGCCGGCGGCGTTGAAGAAGCTGGTCATGAAGAACTTGTCGGTGAGCAGCATCGTCACCGCGCCCGCGAGCACCGGCATCACCGCGATCAGCAGGAACGCGGTGATCAGCCAGGACCACGTGAAGATCGGCATCTTCAGCAGGTCCATGCCCGGCGCGCGCATGTTGAGCACCGTGGCGATGATGTTGATCGCGCCCATGATCGAGCTGATGCCCATCATGTGGATGGCGAAGATGGTGAACGCCACGTTCGGGCCGCCCTGCAGCGACAGCGGCGGGTACATCGTCCAGCCGCCGGCGGGGCCGCCGCTCGGGAAGAACAGCGTCATCAGCAGCAGGCTGAAGGCGAACGGCAGGATCCAGAACGACCAGTTGTTCATGCGCGGCAGCGCCATGTCCGGCGCGCCGATCTGCAGCGGGATCATCCAGTTGCCCAGGCCCACGAAGGCCGGCATGACGCCGCCGAAGATCATCACCAGCGCGTGCATGGTGGTCATCTGGTTGAAGAACATCGGCTCGACCAGCTGCAGGCCGGGCACCGCCAGTTCCGCGCGGATCACCACCGAGAACGCCGCGCCGATGATGAACATGACGAAGCTGAAGACCAGGTACAGCGTGCCGATGTCCTTGTGGTTGGTCGAGAAGAACCAGCGCTCGACGAACCCCGGCGCTTCGCCGTGGTGCTCTTCGTGGTGGTGGTCGACAACGTCGGGGTGCGTGGCGCTCATGGCCTACCTCTGGAATGCGTTCGTGCGGCTCTGGTTCGGGAAGCGCGGCTTACTGGCCGGGCAGCGGTTCGACGTCGTCGCGGTTTTCCGGCTGCAGGCCGGGCGGCGCGGTGGGCTCCTCGCCCGCCAGCACCTCCTCGACCATCTCCGGATCCTCCTGGCGCGGGCCGGTGCCCTCGCCGGCCGGCTCGATCGCCACCGGGTCGGATGCCGCGGATGCCTCGGAAGCCGTGGAGCCCGCCTTGCGTTCGGCCAGCCACGCGTCGAACTCGGCGCGTGGCACGGCGCGCACGACGATCGGCATGAAACCGTGGTCCTTGCCGCACAGTTCCGCGCACTGGCCGCGATACACGCCAGGCACCGAGATGTCGGTCCAGGCCTCGTTGATGAAGCCCGGGATCGCGTCCTGCTTCCAGCCCAGCGCCGGCACCCACCATGCGTGGATCACGTCGTCGGCGGTGATCACGAAGCGGATCTTGGTGTCGGTCGGCAGCACCAGCTCGTTGTCGACCTCGAGCAGGTAGTTCGGGTTGGCCTCGTGGTCCGGGATTTCGCCGCTCTGGCGCATCCGGTCGCTTTCGCGGGCCAGGCGGCTGGTGAACTCGACGCCTTCGCCCAGGAACTCGTACTTCCACATCCACTGGTAGCCGGTCACCTTGACGGTCATCTCGGCGTCGCGGGTGTCGTACATCTTGATGAGGTTGGCCGTCGCGGGCCACGCCAGGCCGACCAGGATGACGATCGGGACGATGGTCCAGATGATCTCGGCCGTGGTGTTGTGGCTGAAGGTCGCCGGGACCGCGCCCTTCGACTTGCGGAACTTGAACAGCGCCACTGCCATCGCGCCGAACACCAGCAGCCCGATCACCACGCAGATCCACAGCACGATCATGTGCGATTCGTACGCGATCTCGGACAGGTGGGTGACGCCCCGCCCCATGTTGAGCTGCCAGCGCTCGGGGTCGGACGGCTGTGCGGACTGGGCGAGGGACATCAGGGTCAAACCGGCATTCATCACATCTCGCCCCAAGGGTCTGAGAAGACTGGATTGTTAACCGTGGAATGTTAGCTTCCGGCCCGCGTTGCGGCAAGCCACGGGCGTGCCCGGAACGCATGCGACGGCTACACTAGGCGGCTCGCGAACGCCTGTCCGGCAGCCTCCCGATGATCGCTCCGCCACCCCCCACCGACCCGTTGCGCGCCGCGATCACGGCCGCCTGGGCGCGCGACGAGGCGACCCACGTCACGGAACTGCTGGCCGCCGCCCGCCGGCCCGACGCCGAGCGCCGCGCCGTCCACGCCACGGCCGCCGACCTGGTGCGCCGGGTGCGGGCCCGCGCCGAACACCAGGGCGCCATCGAGGCCTTCATGCGCCAGTACGACCTGGGCAGCGAGGAAGGCGTGCTGCTGATGTGCGTGGCCGAGGCCCTGTTGCGGATCCCGGACGAAGGGACCGCCGACAAGCTCATCCGCGACAAGCTGGGCGAAGCCGACTGGAAACGGCACATGGGCCGCTCCGACTCGGTGCTGGTCAACGCCTCCACCTGGGGCCTGATGCTGACCGGGCACCTGGTCGACCTGGCCGACGACACGAAGCGGGACGTGCACGGCGCCTTCAAGCGCCTGGTCGGCCGGATGGGCGAACCGGTGATCCGCCTGGCCGTGCGCCAGGCAATGCGGATCATGGGCCACCAGTTCGTGATGGGCCGGACCATCGGCGAGGCGCTGGCCCGGTCGCGCAAGGGCACCAACGCCGCGTACCGCTATTCCTTCGACATGCTCGGCGAGGCCGCGCTGACCGCGCACGACGCCGGCCGCTACCTGCAGGCCTACCGCGACGCCATCGGCGCGATCGGCGCCAGTGGCCGGGATGGTGCGTCCCACGGCGGCGACCCCTTCGGTGCCCCCAGCATCTCGGTGAAGCTCTCGGCGCTGCATCCGCGCTACGAACACGCCAAGCGCGAGCGCGTGCTGGCCGAGCTCACGCCGCGCGTACTGGAACTGGCGCAATTGGCGAAGGCGCAGGGCATCGGCTTCACCATCGACGCCGAGGAGGCCGATCGGCTGGAGCTGTCGCTGGACGTGATCGCCGGCGCGTACGCGGACCCGTCGCTGGACGGCTGGGAAGGCTATGGCCTGGCCGTGCAGGCGTACCAGAAGCGCGCGCCGTACGTGCTCGACTACCTCGCCGCGCTGGCGCGCCGGCACGGCCGTCGCATCCCTGTGCGCCTGGTCAAGGGCGCGTACTGGGACAGCGAGGTCAAGCGCGCGCAGGTCGACGGCCTGGCCGGCTACCCCGTGTTCACCCGAAAGCCCAACACCGACGTGTCCTACCTCGCGTGCGCCGCCCGCATGCTCGACGCCACCGACGCGCTCTACCCGATGTTCGCCACCCACAACGCCCAGACCATCGCCGCGATCCACCACATGGCGGGCGACCGGAAGGGCTACGAGTTCCAGAAGCTGCACGGCATGGGCGACGACCTCTACGCCGAGGTCATACCCGCCGACCGCCTGGATGTCGCCTGTCGCGTGTACGCGCCGGTCGGCTCGCACGAGGACCTGCTGCCGTACCTCGTGCGGCGCCTGCTGGAGAACGGCGCGAACTCCAGCTTCGTCAACCGCATCACCGACGAGGACATCCCCGTCGGGGACCTGGTGCGCGACCCGGTCGAGACCGTCGACGGCTTCGACAGCATCCCGCACCCACGCATTCCGCTGCCGGTCGACCTGTACCGCAGCCAGGGCATCGAGAGGAGCAACTCCATGGGCGTGAACCTGAGCAACGACGACGCCCTGCGCGCGCTCGCCTCGCAGGTCGAGGCCGCCACGCGCGACGACTGGCGCGCGACGCCGCTGGTGCCGGGTGCCACGACGTCCGCCGCCTGGCTGGACGTCACGGATCCGTCGGACCGGCGCCGCATCGTCGGCAAGTGGCAGCCCGCCGACGCAGCGACGGTCGAGCGCGCGCTCGCCAACGCAGTGGCCGCGCACGACGGCTGGAACGAGACGCCCGCCGCCGGCCGCGCCGCCATTTTGGAGCGCGCCGCCGAGCTGCTGGAAACGCGCATGCCCCAGTACATCGCGCTGTGCACGCGCGAGGCCGGCAAGACCATCCCCGATGGCGTCGCCGAAGTGCGCGAGGCCGTCGACTTCCTGCGCTATTACGCCGCGCAGGCGCGCGAGCAGTTCAAGCCCGAGCCGCTGCCGGGCCCGACCGGCGAGTCCAACACGCTGCAGCTCTCGGGGCGCGGCGTGTTCGTGTGCATCAGCCCCTGGAACTTCCCGCTGGCGATCTTCGCCGGGCAGGTGGCCGCCGGGCTCGCCGCGGGTAACAGCGTCATCGCCAAGCCGGCCGAGCAAACCAACCTCATCGGCTACCACGCCGTGCAGTTGCTGCACGAGGCGGGCATCCCGAAGGACGTGCTGCAGTTCGTGCCGGGCGACGGCGCGACGGTCGGGGCGAAGCTCACCTCCGACGTGCGCGTGGCCGGCGTGGCGTTCACCGGGTCCACCGACACCGCGCGCGCCATCAACCGAGCGATGGCCGCGCGCGACGCCGCCATCGGCGTGCTGATCGCCGAGACAGGCGGGCAGAACGCCCTGATCGGCGACTCTTCCGCGTTGCCGGAACAGCTGGTCAAGGACGCGATCGCCTCGGCGTTCACCTCCGCCGGCCAGCGTTGCTCGGCGGCGCGCGTGCTGTTCGTGCAGGACGACATCGCCGACAAGGTCGTGACGATGCTCGCCGGCGCGATGGCGGAACTGAAGGTGGGCGATCCCGGCCTGCTGTCGACCGACGTCGGCCCGGTGATCGACGAGGATGCGCTCGACGTGTTGCAGAAGCACGCCGCGCGCATGGACCGCGAAGCGCGCAGGATCCATGAAGTCGCGATGGGGGACGACACTGCGCACGGCAGCTTCTTCGCCCCGCGCGCCTACGAGATCGCGTCGCTGGACGTGCTGGAGAAGGAAGTCTTCGGCCCCGTGCTGCACGTGCTGCGCTGGGAGGCCGGCCAGCTCGACGCGGTGATCGACGCCATCAACGACACCGGCTACGGCCTGACGCTGGGCATCCATTCGCGCATCGACGCCACGGTCGAGAAGATCGCCACCCGCATCAAGGTCGGCAACTGCTACGTCAACCGCAACCAGATCGGCGCGGTGGTCGGCGTGCAGCCGTTCGGCGGGCAGAACCTGTCGGGAACCGGTCCCAAGGCCGGCGGCCCGCACTACCTGCCGCGGTTTGCCACCGAGAAGACGATCACCATCAACACGACGGCGGCAGGCGGCAACGCCAGCCTGCTGACGCTCGGCGAGTAATGTAGGAGCGGCGTAAGCCGCGACCCCACCGGAGGCCCCCATGCAATGCCCTGCCTGCCCCACCGAAACCCTGGTGATGACCGACCGCCAGGGCATCGAGATCGACTACTGCCCGAAGTGCCGCGGCGTCTGGCTGGACCGCGGCGAACTCGACAAGCTGATCGAGCGCAGTGCCGCGCAGTTCGAAGCGCCGCCCGCGCCGCGGCCCGCGCCCATGGCGCAGGCGTACCCGCCGCCGCAGCGCGGCTACCAGGACGACCGCAAGCACCACTACCCGCAGCAGGGCTACCCGCACAAGAAGCGCAAGGGCCTGCTCGGCGAGCTGTTCGACTTCGACTGAGTCAGCGGTCGAACGCTTCGAGGCGTGCGCCCGCGTCGGCGGGTCGAGCAACGTGCCGCTCGGCTTCGTGTCGCTGACCGAGAACCTGATGATGATCGGGATGGCGATCTGGATGGGCGCGACCGCGCTCGGGTTGCTCCCGGCCATGGGACACGTCACCGGCGGCTGATTGCGGCGTCCCGCTCAGTGGGCCCGGGCGGCCGCGGATGTGGTGGAGCGATGCCTGTCGATCCACCAGCCCCACAACACGAGCAACCACTGCGCCTGCCCCACCCACGCCACCGCGAGCTTCCCGGGCGGCGGGGTACCGAAGACATTCGCCAGCTGGATCGTTGCCAGCGCCGCGACCAGTCCGGCGAGCGCCCAGGTGCCGATCCTGTCGATCGGGCGCGTCGCCCGCACGTACAGCGCGACGCCGGCGGCCAGCAATCCTGCCTCGAGCCCCAGCGCCACGACGGGCCAGTTCCACAACCCCAGCCCGAGGACCGGTCCGCCGCCCGGAGACAGGGGCAGGTCGGGGGCGTGCACCAGCAGGTCGAGGAACCAGTGGCTGGCGACGGCAGCGCCGACGACCAGGGCGCCGCGGGTATCGCGGCGTGCCAACCGGTAGGCAACGCCGAGCACGACGGCCCAGGCCAGGGCCGCCAGGAGGCTGTGCGAGTACGGGTAATGGGTGAACTCCAGCGGCGTCGTGGCGGTCGCGCCCGGCACGATGCGCACGTCCTCGATCCCTGCCAGGAGGAACGTCGGCCAGAGCAGGTCGATGAACTGCGCCGCGAGGAACAGGGTCCCCAGCGAGGCCGTGGGCGCCAGCCGCTTGGCGGCGAACCCGACGGCGAAATGGCTGGCGAACATGGCACGGACTTCTACGCCCGATGCCGGGCGTCGTCAACGCGAGGGGAGACAAAAAAAGCCCCGCCGGAGCGGGGCTTTTTCTTCGCCGCCATGGCGGCTCCCGCAAGGGGACCGGATCAGCAGGTCAGAAGGTGTACTGCGCCGCCACGCCGAAGATGTTGGCGTTGCCTTCGAAGGTACCCACCAGGCGCGAGCCGCTGGACGACACGGTGTCGACCTCGGGCTCGCCCACCTCGATGCGGGTGTACGCGGCGCTGAACTCCAGCGCGTCGTTCATCGCCCAGGTGGCGCCGACGGAGAACCACTTGCGGTCGTCGTCGGGCAGGCGCGGCGTGCGGCGCGCGTCGGGGACCGGGGTCTCGTCGTAGGCGAAGCCGGCGCGCAGGGTCAGGCGATCGCTGACGGCGAACTCGCCGCCGATCGAATAGAACATCGAGTCGCGCCAGGCGTATTCCTCGGACGAAGTCGGCTGGGTGTTGTCGAAGTCGATGTCGATCGTGCGCAGCGAGTCCCAGCCGGTGCGCGAGGCATCGGCCATCAGCGCCAGGCGATCGGTGGCCTGGTACACCGCGCTGAGCGTGGTGATGCCCGGCGTGGTGAGGTCGGCGGTGACACCGGTGTCGACGAACTGGCCCGGCGCGCCGACGGCGAGGATCGGCGCGACGTTGGACGGCACGGTGAAGTCGGCCTCGCCTTCCAGCGCGTGGTCGACCTCGGTGCGGTGCGACAGGCCGAGCGACAGGCGCTCGGTCGGCTTGAGGTACAGGCCGGCGATGAAGCCGATGCCGGTGTCGTCGCCGGTCACTTCCACCGCGCCGTCGTTCTGCTGCGGGCCGTACACGTTGCCGCCCAGCGGCAGGCAGAACGGCGGCGGCAGGCCCCCGGTGGCCGCGCTCGGGCGGCACACGGAGGAACCGAAGTCGATCGCGTTGGACAGCGTGACTTCGGCGCGCTCGAAGATCACGCCGCCGCCGACGGACACGTGCTCGTTGATGTCGAGCGCCGCCGACAGCGTGAGGTCGATGATGCGCACGTCGGACTCGAGCGCGTGGTAGCGGCCGACCCAACCGGCCTCGTAATCGGTGGCCAGGCCGAACGGTGCGCTGACCATCGCGCCGACGGTCACGCCGGTGTCGGCGATCGGGAACACCGCGGACATCGCGGGCACCGCGGCGATGTCGCCGGGGTCGCCGCCATCGCCGCCCTGCAGCGGACGGCCAAACGCGTCGGTGCCGCCGCCATCGAAGCTGAAGCTCAGGTCGATCGCGTGCAGGTCCACCTGCACCGCGTTCTCCTCGAACGTGGTCATCGCGGCCGGGTTGTTGACGACCACCGAGGTGTCGCCTGCCGCGGCGGCGGAACCGGCATCGGCGCGGCCGGTCGCCTTGACGCTGTTTTCCTTGAGCTGGAAGCCCGAGGCCTGCACGTCGCCGAGCGCCAGGACGCCGGCAACGCCGAGCGCGAGCGCGGAAAGGGTCACGAAACGAGACTGCTGCATGTGGGACGATCTCCAGAGAGGCACTGCCGGGGGCAAGGCCGGGGTCCATTGGTGCATCGCAACGCGGGACGCGACTGTACGATGGCGTATGTAGTTTAGCGGAGGGGAAAGCCGCCATGTTCGTCGCCATTCCTTCGCGAAGCCGGCCGGGTTGGCGCTGGGCCACGCCCACGGTGTTCACCGTGTTGCTGGCGGCGTTCGTGGCCCTGGCGCTGGTGGGCGCGGACGCGCACCGGACGCTGTTGAATGAATGGGGGGCGCTCTCGGGCGCGCTGGTCGACGTGCACGCCTGGCGCGCCGCCTGGAGCGAGGGCGCGGCCCTGCGGCTGGTCACCGCGTTGCTGCTGCACGCCGACTGGTCGCATCTGGTGGGCAACCTGGTCTTCCTGCTGATCTTCGGTCTGCCTGCCGAGCGGGCGATGGGCCCGCTGCGCTTCCTGGCGCTGTTCCTGCTCGGCGGCGCGGCGGCCAACCTGGCGGCGGTGGCCAGCATCGACACGCCCGACCGCATCATCATCGGTGCCAGCGGCGCGGTGTCCGCGGTGATCGGCGCCTACCTGGCCCTGTTCCCCAACGCGAAGCTGGGCGTGGTGCTGCCGCTGGGGCTGTTCCTGCAGTTCGTGCGCGCCCCCGCCCCGCTGCTGATCGGGATCTGGGCGGTGCTGCAGGTGCTCTTCACCTTCATCGGCCCCGCGTTCGGCGCGGTGGCCTGGGTGGCGCACCTGATGGGGTTCCTGTTCGGGGTCGTCTTCGCACTGTTGGCGAAGGCGGGGATTGCACGGCGGTTGAGGAAGCAGCGGGGGCTTTGAATTCGCTGTCCCGGGAATAGTATGGGTCTACAGGAGGTGCACATGGATGTGACATTCGCCGCTGCCGTCGCGGTGCTGCTGACGAATCTGTTCTTCGCCATGGCCGTACGGGCCGGGCGATCAGGCACCACCAAGCCTCATCGCATGGCTTTCAGTGCTGGCTTGGCCGGGTTGATCGCACTGCCTATCTGGTTCCTGGGGCTGATTGGACTTGCCCTGCAACTTTTCTTCACCGACTTCTGGTCGATACCAGGAGTGCTGTTTGCGATCTCGTCGATAACAATCGTAGGCGCGATGGGACTAGTGGCCTTTGCCTTGACCAGGCTAAGAGCGGCCCGCAAGTCATCAGCGTCGCCCCGATTGCATTCCCTCCAATGAAGAGAAGACCGTACCTATGTCTTGCTTCGGGTATCGCATTGACATTTCCCTGATCAGCTTCCGAACCCTCGGATCACCCAACCGGTCGGCCTCGAACATAGCAGCAGTCATTGGCTCCCACGTCCCCTGGATGGATGACTTCACCATTCCTTCGACGTAAACGCCAAAAGGGCCTTGGTTTCCTTTCATGGCTTGCGTGGCGTAAGAAACCGCGAGAGTCGCCAGCACCGCACCATCAGTGTTTGCTGTATCCGTGCTGTTGTTGCGCGGCAACTCGCGGATTGATCGGAATCGTTCCGACATGCGATCAGCAAATATGCCGGCTGACTTGGCGTCGCCGGCATCAGCCATTTTCCTTAGCTGTGCATCAGTCAGCGAATCTGCTGCCATCCACTCTTCGGGAGTCGGAAAGCCTGCATCGATCATGTAGTCGCGCTCTTCTTCCGTAGCATAAGAGAGCGCCCCGAAATAGCGCCGATCAAGTTTCGCCAGGTACTCTCGTTCGTGACCTGCCTGCCGGGCAAGAAACTCTTCCCAAGACTTGTCTCCGCCGAGCACACGACCAGGAATAGTAGTGGTTGCACGCGCGAGCGCCGGCGGCGCCATCCTGGTGGCTTCCGGAAGGATTGAACGCTCTGCCTCGCCTGAATCGACTTGATCGTCTGTCACGCTACAGGCCGAAGCCAACAACGTGATGACTACGCCGAAAATTACTGCCGACACCTTCCTGTTCATTCCTCACATCCATTCGTCTTCATGTCGTGAGCCCAGAGCGCGCAACGACGCTGAGCGACAGCGTTACGATAGTTGTCGTTGCCGGTGTCCGTCGTGGCAACGGCTGAGAAGTATGCGGCTGCAAATCCATCGCATGTTGTTCGCGACGGCTCTCCCCACGACGTGCAGGCAGTTCTCATTGCATTGTGGAAATCGCTATCACACGTTGCCCGATTTCCTGCGCTTCCCCAGCACCCATCATGGGCATCGCAAGCAGACTTGAAACTAGTGCCGGCAAAAGGAGCGTTGAAATCACCCGAGTAGTTTTCGGCATATATCAGGCCGAGGGCAGAATTCAGGAAGAGATTGCTTGCGCCCCCAGTACCGCATCCATTTGGCTGCCACCCCGGATCCAACCCGGGCGTCGAAGGTGGGCTCGCGGCGTCGCAACCCTCGGGTTGGATTGCTTTCATCGCCTTGCAGAACAGTTCTTCGTCGATTCCCCCTGGCTCCGTCGGGGCGAGCAGCAGTTCGCTTTGGAAGAACACCGGATCTTTAAGGGATTCCAGAACGACCGCGCAATCCATTCCGCGGCAGATCACGTTGCTGCCCGTGATCGTCTGCGCGGTGGCGACGACTCGCGGTAGATCTGTAACATCCTGTGCAGAGACTGGAGAAGCAAGAATGACGGCAGTCGCGATCGCGATTATCTTCCGGGCGCAGTAGCCCATAACGCACCTCCATGTGCGATTGGCGATGAATTCAGGTTCGTGTCCGTTGAAGCTAGCTGGGTTTCAATAGGAGCGACGTAGGTCTATTCCTAACTTGCTGGATTGCCGTGCCTCGCGCGGCATTCCAGCAATAAATCGCTGCAACTGAGGATTGCGCCGGATCTATGGCAAAATATCCATCGGCTTGGGGAAGCCGCAAAGGGATTGATCGACAAATGGAATTGACGGTCGCGGATCGGATCCGCGTGGCGCGGCGTCGTGCCCGCCTTTCACAGACGCAGGCAGCAACTGCCATTGGCGTCCATCGGGGCACGTTCGCGCACTGGGAGCGCGGCGGCGGGCACCTGCCCAATGCCAGGAACGTGATCCAGCTTGCGAAAATCCTGGACGTCAGCCACGACTGGTTGATGACGGGTCGCGGCTCGATGGAGCCGGAGCCCATCGCGGTCTCGGCGGTGCGCCTGGAATGCTTCGCGCGCTCGCTCGACGAGGAGCGCTGGCTCGAAGCCTTCCGGCGACTCCCGCCGACGTTGCGACAGGACTGGATGCGGCGGGTGCAGGTCGTGCGCTAGCTAGCCTTCCACGTCCACCCGCTTCCGGTTGTCCGCCGACACCCGGTCGATCAGCTTGTTGTACGGATCGAACCCGGCCTCGTAGGGCTCGGCATCCACCACCACGGTGATCGTCGGCTCTTCCTCGGTCACGTGGTGCCGTTCCAGGTACAACACCGGCTGGTCGGCCTCCTCGTCGGTCGGCGATTCAGCGAACACGCCCACCTCCACCCAGTCGTCCAGGGCCGCGGGGGTCTCGTTGCCCTCCCCGTCCGTGTACAGCTTGGCGGCGTGCAGGTCCAGGGTGACCTCGTACTTGCCATCGGGCCGCTTCGTGGCGGACGCCGCCTCCACCCGGTTGTCGAAGAAGCTGATCTTCTCGAACAGGTCGGTGATCAGCTGGTCGTGCTCAGGGCCGGCCTCCTCGCGGATGTAGGCCACCAGCTCGGCCGAGGTCGCGTACGGCGGCTGCTGGTAACCCTTGTCCTGCAGGAAGCGCTTCAGCGCGCGGTTCAGCGTGTCCTCGCCGATCTCCTCGCGCAGGCGGTAGAACACCAGCGAACCCTTGCGGTAGTGGATGTACTGCTGGTCCTCCACGCGGACCAGCGGCAGTTCCTCCACCGCCTCGCCGCCACGGCCGGACAGGTAGCGGTCCAGCTCGTACTTGAGGAACTTGCGCATGTGCTCGCGCCCGTATTCCTGCTCGAGCACCATCAGCGCGGCGTACTGCGACAGCGACTCCGACAACATGGTGGCGCCCTGCATGTTGGCGCCGATGACCTGGTGCGCCCACCACTGGTGCGCGATCTCGTGCGCGGTGACGTAGAACACGTAGTCGATGGCCGCCGGGTCGCGCAGGTCGGCGATGAACCCGATCGATTCGGAGTACGGGATGGTGCCCGCGAAGCTCTGCGCAAACCCGGCGTAGCGCGGGAACTCCACGATCCGCACCTGGTCGTGCTGGTAGGGCGTGAAGTTCGCCTCGAAGTACGCCAGCGACTTCTGCACCGACTCGATCATGCGCGCGACGTTCCAGTCGTGCGCCGGGTGGTGGTAGATCTCGATCGGGATTTCATCGGGGGTGCCGGCCTTGTACGCGCCGCGGGTCACTTCCCACTCGCCCGACAGGAACGCGTGGAAGTTGAGCATCGGCTGCGCCAGCGCGTAGTCGAAGCAGCGGCGCCCGGCGCGCGCGTACTCGCGCTGCAGCTTGCCCGGCGCCAGCGCCACCTGCTCCGGCGACGTGCAGATCGTCGTGCTGAAGTCGATCCAGTCCGCGTCGTCGGTCAGGTAGGTATTGGCGCGGGCGGCCTCGTCCTCCAGCAGCGGCATCCGTCGGGGTTCGCCGAGGTCGCGCTTGCGGCGCTCGTTGCGGTCCGAGATCTCGACCTGCGTGTTGTAGCCGAACCCGGGGAACGCGATGTTGTTGAAGAAGCTGCCGTTGTCGACGAACTGCGTCTGCGCCTGGCCGTTCTCGATGCCGGTCGGGTGGTAGTCGACCGCGAACCGGAACTGGCGCCGTTCTCCCGGCCGCAACGGCTCGGCGAGGCGGTAGATTCGGTAACCGACGTCCGCGTCGTGGTGCACCAGTTCCGCTTCACCGCCCAGGTCGACCGAGACGAGCGCCTTGTCGTCGGCCATCGCGAGGTGCACGTCGCGGATCGCCGCCGCATGCGGGTTGTGCACGGTGTACGCGACCGTCGCGGTCATCGACTGCGCGTGCGGCCGGAGGTCGACCTCAGAGTGGCTGGCCAGAATCCGTGGCTGCGGCAGGTCTTCGTACTGCTTGTATTCGCGCTCGTAGCGCGCGGCCAGGTCCAGCTGTTCGTCCGGCGAGCGGAACTCGTTGCGGACGTTGGTGTTCCAGAACAGGAACCCGCCCCAGGCCACGAAGGCGACCGCCGCCAGGCCCAGCGCCATGCCGAGCCGGCCGTGCAGCCGCTGCCTGGCCAGCGCGACGCGCTGCTTGCGGCCGCCGCCGACGCCACGCACCCACAACGCGGTGCACAGCAGCATCAACGCCAGCAGGAACAGCGCCCAGTACGCCTGGAACGCCAGCTGCCCCGCCAGGAAGTGGCCGTAGCCGTTCATGTCGGAGTACGGCGCGTTGGGCCAGCTGCCGAAGTTGTAGAGGTTGTGGGTGAAGTCCATCAGGCCGAGCGCGGTCTGCAGCACCAGCACCAGGATCAGCAGCGCGTAGCCGAGGAACTTGTTGTTGCTCAGCACCTGCAGCGCCAGCGCCAGCCCGCCCATCAGCACGTAGATGACGGAGTCCATCGCCAGGGTCTTCAGGTACACCAGCGGCTCGAGGTGGGTGTACCCGGCACTGAGCTGGATGGCGATCGCGGTCAGCGCGCCGGCCAGCTGGAAGCCGATGACCACCGCGACCAGCGCGCAGAACTTGGCCAGCAGCGGCACCCAGTCCGGCACCGGCATGGCGTCGGTGACCTCGTCGATCTTCGCCGTGCGCTCCTTCCACACCAGCTCGCCGGCGTAGAACAGCACGATGATGATCAGCAGGAACCCGTAGCTCTGCTGCAGCGCCTGCAGCATCTGCGAGGTGATGGGCCACACCGGCGTGTCGTACAGGGTGGAGATGTCCAGCGCGACCGGGATGAAGTTGGTCATGCCGAACACGAGCAGCACCAGGAACGGCACGCTGCGGAACACGCCCACCGTGTCGAAGCGCAGCTGGCGCAGGAACTGGCGCCAGGTGGTGGCGCCGCCGAAGACCGGCGCCACCCGCGGCACGACGACGTGGTGGCTCCCGGGCGTTGCGTAGGCCCGCGTGGTGGACCCGTTCCTGCCGCGCCGCCACCACTTCCGCCCGGTCCCGCTGCGCTCGGTCCGGAACAGCGTGAACGTGGCCGCGAACAGTGCGATCGCGATCGCGCCCCACAGCGCGCGGTTGGCCAGCAGGTAGGTCGCGACCTCGGGGAGGTTCGCGTTGCGCTCGGCCGCGGACCAGTAGCGCACGGTGCGGGACATGGCGCGGATGCCCAGCGGGTCGAGCAGCGTGGCGAGGGTCACGTTGTCCAGGTCGCGCAGCAGGGTGCCGCTGATGCCGTACAGCACCAGGAAGCCGATGATCCCGATGTAGACCCACAGGATGTTGCGCGTGGTCACCGCCAGCAGCGCCAGCAACGCGCCGGTGAACAGCACGTTGGGCACCACGATGACCGCGAATGCCCACAGATACGGTTTCAGCGAGACCGGTCCCAGCCTTGCCTCGTCGATCCACGGCATGAACTGCGCGAGGAACAGACCGGCCGCGATCACCACGTACAGCACCAGGCTGGCCACCAGCGCCGCGCCCAGCCGGCCCGCGAGGTAGTCGCGCTTGCGGATGGGGCTGGCGAAGAACAGCTCGGACGTGCCCAGGTCGAAGTCGCGCAGCAGCGCGCCGGAGATGAAGATCGTGATGATCAGCATCCCGATCAGGGTGAACGCCGTCATGAAGGTGGCGATGACCACCGGCGCGTTGCGGTGCACGTTGCCGATGCCACCGCCGATCTGGACCGAGTCGCTGGCGCCGGCGCCGAAGGCCAGCAAGGCGAACAGGCCCGCGAGCAGCCAGAGCAGCGGGGACCGGAGCTGCTCGCGCAGCTCGAAGCGGAAGAATTCGAGGATCATGCCGGCGCCCTTCAGGCGGCCTTCCGCGCATGCAGGCGCAGGCGCTGGAAGTAGACGTCCTCGAGATCGGGCGCGACCGGTTCGAACCCGGCCTCGGGCGCATCGGCGCTGAACACGTGCAGCACGGGCTGGCCCGCGACCAGGCGCTTGGACAGCACCACGTGGGCTGCCTCGTACCCGGCGACCGCGGCCTTGTCGACCTGCTTGCGCCAGACCTGGCCGGCCAGCGCGTCGATCGCCGCATTGGGCTTGCCGGTCAGCAGCACCTCGCCCTTGTTCATGATCGCCATCGTCGGGCAGAGGTCCGTCACGTCCTCCACGATGTGGGTGGACAGGATGACCGCGACGTTCTCGCCGATCTCCGCCAGCAGGTTGAGGAAGCGGTTGCGCTCCTCCGGATCCAGGCCGGCGGTCGGCTCGTCGACGATCACCAGGCGCGGATTGCCGAGCAGCGCCTGCGCGATGCCGAACCGCTGGCGCATGCCGCCGGAGAACGTGCCGAGCTTGCGCTTGCGCGCATCCCACAGGTTGACCTGCTGCAGCAGCGCGTCGACGACCTCGCGCCGCTGCTTGCGGGCGGACAGCCCCTTGAGCACCGCGAAATGTTCCAGCAGGTCCTCTGCGCTCACCTTCGGATACACGCCGAAGTCCTGCGGCAGGTAGCCCAGCTGGCGGCGCACCGCGGCCTTGTCGCGCAGCATGTCGATCGTGCCGCCGGCGCCGTCGTCCATGGTCGCGCTGCCGGTGTCGGCCTCCTGCAGCGTGGCCAGCGTGCGCATCAGCGACGACTTGCCGGCCCCGTTGGGCCCAAGCAGCCCGAACATCCCGCGCGGGATGTCCAGGCTGACGTTGTCGAGTGCATGCACGCCGTTGGCGTAGGTCTTGCTGAGCGCGCGGATGGTGAGCATGACGTCCCCGGTCACGGAAGGCCCGCCAGTACGGCGGGCACCGGGCCATGCTAACGGCCGGCGGCGCGGCTACCCCGTGCGGTTGGTCACTGCGACGGAAGTCATGCGCTTGAGCTCGGCCAGCGCCGCGTCAATGGGCGCTTGCCCTTCCAGCACGTCGCCAGGTTCCAGCGCGGACACCTCGTCCTCGGCGTCCAGGTGCCCGGGCAACCTGGCTTCGGTGACACGCGCGACGGCCTCGCCTTCGGCGCCTTCCGGCTGCAGCACGACGTCGGGCTTGATGCCCAGCGCCTGGATGGAGGTTCCGTCCGGCGTGTAGTAGCGCGCGGTGGTGAGCTTGACCGTGTCGCCGTTGTCCAGCGGCAACGCCGTCTGCACCGAGCCCTTGCCGAAAGTACGGCTGCCGATCACCCGGGCGCGGTCGTTGTCGCGCAACGCGCCGGCCAGCACTTCCGCGGCGCTGGCCGATCCTGCATCCACGAGCACCACCACCGGTGCGCCATCCAGGCGGTCGCCGGGCGTCGCGGTGAACGACGTGTCGCTGATCGCCAGGCGCCCGCGCGTCGTGACGATCGTCCCCTTCTCCAGCAGCTCGTCAGCGACCTGGACCGCGGTGGTCAGGAGTCCGCCCGGGTTGCTGCGCAGGTCGATGACCAGGCCCTGCAGGTTGCCGCCCGCCTCGGTGGACAGGCGATCGAGCTCGCGCCCGAAGTCCGCGCCGGTGTCGGCCTGGAACATGCTGATGCGCACGTAGGCATGGCCGGGTTCGAGCATGTGGCCGCGCACGCTGGCGACGCGGATGGTGTCGCGCACGACGGTGATGTCCAGCGGTTCGTCCAGGTCTTCGCGGACGACGGTCAGCACGACTTCACTGCCCGGGGGGCCGCGCAGCAGGTCCGAATCCGGTGACGAGCCCGCCAGCGGGCGGCCGTCGACCGCGACGATGAGATCGCCCGGCTTGATGCCCGCGCGCGCCGCCGGCGTGCCGTCGATCGGCGCGATGACCAGCAGCGTGTCGTCTTCCTGCCGCACGATCTCCACGCCGATGCCTTCATACGCGCCCCTGGCGCGCTCGGCCAGGTTCTCGCTCGCATCCTTTTCCAGGTATGCGCTGTGGGGATCGAGGTCGCGCAGCAGGCCGCGGATCGCCGCCTGCATCAGCGTGCCGTCGTCCACGGGTTCGACGTAGGCCTCCCGGACCATGTTGAACACCGTCACGTAGCGGCGGATCTCTTCCAGCGGGACCGCGTCGCTTTCCGTTCCGCGATCGGCGAGCGCGGCCTGCGGGTCGTTCGGTGCGGCCGGCGTGCTTTCGCCTTCCTGCCCCTCCTGGGCGAAAGCGGGTGCGCAGGCCAGGGCCAGGGCAAGTGGCAGCAACAGGGGGGACAGGCGCATGGAACCTCCGGGCCGGGCCCGTTCGAAGGAGCGTCCCATCCGATTATGCGGACGGCGGTTGTCGCGGGGTGAACGCCGGCTGCCGGGTTGGCGGTCGCCGGTCAACGTCGCTGGAGCCAGCTGCGCGGATCGACCGGCGCGCCGTTGCGGCGCAGCTCGAAATACAGCGCGGGGCGGCCCTGCCCCCCGGAACTGCCGACGCGCGCCACCGCGTCCCCCCGGGCGACGCTGTCGCCGACGACGCGCAACAGGGTGTCGTTGTGCGCGTACAGGCTCATGGTGTCGTCGCCGTGGTCCAGGATCAGGATGAGGCCGTAGCCGGTCATCCAGTCGGCGAACACGACCTGGCCGGCCGCCGCGGCGGTCACCTCGGTGCCGGCATCGGCCGCGATGAGCACGCCGTCGCTGCGGCGGCCGTCCGGCATGCGCGCGCCGTAGGCGGCCAGCAGTGAACCCGCCACCGGCCAGCCGAGTCCGCCGACGCGGATGCCCCCCGCCGGCGCGATGGCCGCCGGCACGCCGGACGGCGCGGGGGCCTGCGCGGCGGCGCGCTCGCGCGCGGCCCGGGCGGCGGCTTCGCGCAGCGTCGCGAGCAGCCGCTCCAGCGACTTGACGTCGCGGCCAAGCGCCTTCTCGCGCGCGGCGCGGTCGCGATAGCGGGCTTCCAGTTGCGCCAGCGTGCCGGCGCGCGCGGTGCGATCGCGCGCCAGCGCGTCCAGGCGGGCCTGCTGCGCGTCGCGCGCGGCGTCCAGTGCCACGCGTTCGGCCTCGATGCGCACCTCGACGGCCGCGAGCGCCTGCAGTTCTGCCGCCAGCTGGTCGATCCTTCGTGCGCGCTCGCGTTGCAGGTAACCGTGGTACGCAAGCAGCCGCTGGCCGTCCGCGACGCGGTCCTGCGCCAGCAGCAGCTTGAGCGGCGCGTGCTCGCCAAGCGCATGCGCGGCGCGCAGCAGCGCGGCCAGCGACTTGCGCTGGCGCGCCAGGCTTTCGGTGAGTTCGTCGCGGCGCGCGTGCAGGTCCGCCAATGCCGACACGCGCGCCTCGACCTGGCGCTGGAGCGCCGCCAGTTCGCGCGCGGTCTTGCCGACCTGTTCGTCCGCATCGCGCAACGCACGCGCCGCGGCCCCGCGTTCGCCTTCCAGCTTGCGGCGTTGCGCGGCGATCGCCTCGAGTTCGGCCCGCGTGCGCTCCAGGCGCTGGGCCGTGTCGTCCCGGTCCTGCGCGCCGGCGGGTGCCGCGGCGCCGAGCACCAGCACGCAGGCCAGCAACACGGGCAGCACGGGGTGCCGCATCAGCCCGGCGCGTCGTCGAACAGGCTGCGCCCGGTCATGGCGTCCGGCCGCGGCATGCCGAGCAGGTCGAGCATGGTCGGCGCGATGTCGCGCAGCGCACCGCCCTCGCGCAGCGTCCCGCGCCGCGCGCCGACGTACACGAGCGGCACCGGGCCGACGGTGTGCGCGGTATGGGGCTGGCCGGTGGCGGGGTCGCGCATCATCTCGAGGTTGCCATGGTCGGCGGTGACCAGCAGCGCGCCGCCCGCGTCGCGCACCGCGGCCTCGATCGCCCCGAGCGCTTGGTCGACGGCCTCCGCGGCGCGAATGGCGGCCTGCAGGTCGCCGGTGTGCCCGACCATGTCCGGGTTGGCGATGTTGCAGGCGATGACGTCGAAGGTGCCGGCGCGGATCGCCTCGACCAGCCGCGCGGTCAGTTCCGGGCAACTCATCTCCGGCTGCAGGTCGTAGGTGGCCACCTTGGGGCTCGGCACCAGGATGCGCTGCTCGCCGGGGAAAGGATCCTCGCGGCCGCCACTGAAGAAGAACGTGACGTGCGCGTACTTCTCGGTCTCGGCGATGCGCAGTTGCGACAACCCGGCTTCCGCGAGCACTTCGCCCAGCGTGTCCCGCAGGTCGTCGGGCGCGAATGCGACGGGCGCCGGCAGGGTCGCGTCGTACCCGGTCAGGCAGGTGAACCGCGACAGCCGCGGGCGACGCGCGTCGAAACCGTCGAACCCGGGCGCGACGAACGCGGCCGTGAGCTGGCGCGCGCGGTCGGCGCGGAAGTTCATGAAGACGATGGCGTCGCCGTCGCGCACGGGCACGCCGCCGTCGATGGTGGTCGGCGCGGCGAACTCGTCGTTCTCGCCGCGTGCATAGGCGGCGGCAAGTGCGCTGGCTGCGTCGGCTGCATCGTGTGCCGCCTGTCCTTCGACGATCGCGTCCCAGGCGCGGCGCAGGCGGTCCCACCGCTTGTCGCGATCCATGGCGAAGTAGCGGCCGCCCACGGTGGCGATGCGCGCGTTGCCCGCCGCCGCGCACGCGTCCTGCAGCGCCTGCAGGCTGGGCGCGGCCGAACGCGGCGGCATGTCGCGGCCATCGAGGAAGGCGTGCACGGCGACCCGCTGCACGCCTTCGCGTCGTGCCAGCTCGAGCATCGCGAACAGGTGTTGTTCGTGGCTGTGCACGCCGCCGGGCGACAGCAGTCCCATCAGGTGCAGCGTGCCGCCGCCGTCGCGGGCCGCGCCACAGGCCGCGAGCAGTTCGGGATTGGCGAAGAAGCCGCCGTCCTCGATGGCCGCGTCGATCCGGGTGAGGTCCTGGTACACGATCCGGCCAGCGCCCAGGTTCATGTGGCCGACCTCGGAATTGCCCATCTGGCCGTCGGGCAGGCCCACGTGGCGGCCTTCGGTGTGCACCAGCGTGTGCGGTTCGGTGGCCCACAGCCGCCGCCAGGTGGGGAGCTCGGCCTGGGCCAGCGCGTTGTCCTCGGGGTCGTCGCGGTGGCCCCACCCATCCAGGATCAGCAGGACCAGTGGACGGGGAGGCGGCGACGGGGACGGCGCTTGCGGCACGAGACGTTCTTCCCAGTGACTTCAGACAGGTGACCGCGGCGCGGACACGTGGGATTGTAGCCATCCAGCGAATGGAGAACCCCCCATGGTCCGCACCGCCCGCATCCTCGCCCTGGCGCTTTCACTGGCAGCCGCGCCGGCCTTCGCCGACGACACCGACATCGAGAAGGTCAACGGCAGCATCACCGCCGAGGCCGGCGAACGTTACGGCACGTTGAGCACCGTCAACGGCAGCATCCGGATCGAGGCAGGCGCCGAGGTCGGCGACGCCGAGACCGTCAACGGATCGATCCGCGTGGCCGACGACGCGCAGGCGCGTTCGCTGGAGACGGTCAACGGGGCCATCCGGCTCGGCACCGGCGTCCAGGTCGACGGCGACATCGAGACGGTGAACGGCAGCGTGTTCGTCGATCGCGCCGGCCGCGTGGCGGGCGACATCGGCACGGTCAATGGCGCCATCGGCCTGGTCGACACCGACCTGGCGGGCGGCATCGAGACGGTCAACGGCGACATCACGGTCGGCATCGATTCGCACGTGCAGGGCGGGATCAAGGTCGAGAAGCCGGACAGCAACTGGTTCCCGTTCTCCTTCGGCAAGCGGGAGCCGCAGCGCATCGTGATCGCGCAGGGCGCCAGGGTGGACGGACCGCTGGTGTTCGAGCGCGAGGTCAAGCTGTACGTGCACGCCACCGCCCAGACCGGTCCCGTGACCGGGGCGACCGCGGTGCGCTACGAGGGCGATCGCGCGCCGCGGGACTGAGGCGCCGGGCGGGCCCGGGCACTGGCATAGAATCGGGTTTCCCCGCCTCGGAGACCCCCGATGACGCACCGCAGTCCCTCCCTCTTGCTGGCGCTCGCCGCGGCCCTGGCGCTGGCCGCCTGCGACCGCGAGCCCGAGGCCGCGCCCGTCGAAGCGGCCGACCCGGCACCCGCCGCGACCACCGGCCACCCGTTCCAGCCGGCGATCACCCCCGAAGATTTCTCGCAGATGGTGCAGGTGCTGTCCTCCGACGAATTCGAGGGCCGCGCCCCGGGCAGTCCCGGAGGCGAGAAGACCGTCGAATACATCCGCGACCAGTTCGAGCGCATCGGCCTGGAACCCGGCATCGACGGACAGTGGTTCCAGAACGTGCCGATGGTGCAGACCACGGCGGACGAGTCGACGGTGCTCGTCATCCAGCCGGGCGAAGGCGAGTCGCGCGAACTCGCATTCGGCGAGGACATGGTGGTCAACACCCGCAGCGGCAAGACCAGCGTCTCGGTCCAGGACAGCGAACTGGTGTTCGTGGGCTACGGCGTGAACGCGCCGGAGCAGGACTGGAACGACTACGAGGGCGTCGACGTCAAGGGCAAGACCGTGGTGATCCTGGTCAACGACCCGGGCTTCCACGCCGGCGACGAATCGTTGTTCGAAGGCAACCGGATGACCTACTACGGCCGGTGGACCTACAAGTACGAGGAGGCCGCCCGGCAGGGTGCCGAGGCGGCGTTGATCATCCACGACACGCCCGGTGCCTCGTATGGCTGGGACGTCGTGCGCAACTCCTGGACCGGCCCGCAGTTCGACCTGCGCCCGGAGGACGACCCGGAAAAGCGCCTGCCCGCGCAGGGCTGGATCACCGCGGAAGCGGCCGAGCAGCTGTTCGCGGATGCCGGCATGAACCTGCACGCGATGTACGAGGCCGCGGGCAAGCGCGATTTCGAGGCGGTGCCGCTGGATGCCACGGTCTCTTTCGACCTGTCCAGCACGATCGAGGAGAAGTCCTCGCGCAACGTGGTGGGCGTCCTGCGCGGGGCGGACGCGCCGGACGAGGCGGTCGTCTACACGGCCCACTGGGACCACCTCGGCAAGCATGAAGGCGAGGGCGACCAGATCTACAACGGCGCCGTGGACAACGCGACCGGCGTGGCGGGGATGCTGGAGATCGCCGGTGCGTTCGCCGCGCAGCAGCCTGCGCCGGCCCGCTCGGTCGCGTTCGTCGCGGTGACCCTCGAGGAATCCGGCCTGCTGGGCTCCAAGTACTACGTCGCACATCCGGCCTTCCCGATGGCGAAGACGGTCGCGGCGATCAACCTGGACGCCTTGAGCGTCTATGGGGCCTCGCGCGACATGGTGGTCGTCGGCAAGGGCAGTTCGGAACTCGAGGACATCCTGGCGACCGTCGCCACGGAGCAGCAGCGCACGCTGGTCGAGGAGTCGAATCCCGCCGGCGGCTTTTACTTCCGCTCCGACCACTTCAACTTCGCCAAGGCCGGCGTGCCGGCGCTGTACGCCGAGGGCGGCGAGGACCTGGTCGAGGGTGGCGCGGAAGCGGGGAAGGCTGCGTCCGAGGACTACACGGCGAAGCGTTACCACAAGCCCGACGACGAGTTCAGCGCCGACTGGGACCTGGGCGGCGTGATCCAGGACCTGGAAGCGCTGTACGCCGTGGGTCGCGAGATCGCGGGCTCCGACCGCTGGCCGGAGTGGCGCGAAGGCAACCCGTTCCGTGCGGCCCGCGAGGCGTCGCTGGCCGAGGCGGGTGCCGCGGTGGAACCTGCCGCCGCGCCCAGGCCGACCGACGCGGAATAAGTCCGCCCGGCATGGCTGGCATCGAGGCGGCGCCTCCGGGCGCCGCCTTTTTTTCGGCTACGCTGGCGCCGCCGTCCACGGGGAAAGACCAGCATGAGCCTTGCCTATTGGTGCATCGTCGCCGCCGCCTTCCTGCCCTACTTGTGGATCGTCATCGCCAAGCGCTCCGGCGAGCGATACGACAACCGGGATCCCCGCGGCTGGCTGGCACGCCAGCAGAATCCGGCGGTGGTCCGAGCGAATGCGGCACAGATGAACGCGTTCGAGGCCTTCGCGCCGTTCGCGGCTGGCGTGTTGATGGCGCAGTTCGCGGGCGTCGATGCCGGCACGGTCTCGATGCTGGCGCTCGCGTTCGTCGCCTTCCGCGTCCTCCACGGGATCGCCTACCTCCGCGGCTGGCATTACCTGCGGAGCGCCGTCTGGGCCGGCGGCTACCTTTGCGTGCTGGCATTGATGGTAATGGCCGCAGCGGCCATCTAGCGCGGGGGCACATTATCCCGGAGGCGTTTCGGGACATTATCCCCTGCGCGAATCGGGCGCAAGAAAAAACCCCGGCTTCAGGCCGGGGTTTTTGGTGTAGATGCTCAGCGATGACCTACTCTTGCATGCGGATGCACACTACCATCGGCGCGGCTGCGTTTCACTTCCGAGTT
>JAKFFJ010000065.1:0-4923 GCA_036675265.1 Luteimonas sp. | reverse complement strand
TGATCTCTTCGGTTTCCGAGGTAATGCGCTGTCGACGGTCGAGGGTGCAGCGCAAGCCCGCGTCAAGCAAGGTCGCGTGCGCCGCCAGCAGTTGTTCGCAGGTCGCGGGGGCGAAGGCATCGGTACCGCAGGCCTCGCGCAACAAGCCAGGCGTGTCGCGCGGAACCAGCAACGCGGGATGCGCATGGGCGTCGCGCAGCACGAGGAGCTGCAACAGGAACTCCAGGTCGACCAGCCCGCCTGCGCCCTGCTTGAGGTCGAAGCGCGCGGCATCGGATCGGTCCAGCTCCGCGCGCATCCTGCCGCGCATGGCGATGACTTCGACGCGCAAGGTCGCGACATCACGAACCCGCGCAAGCGTTTCGCCGCGCACGCGCTCGAATTCGGCGACCAGGCCCGCATCGCCCGCACTCCCACGGGCGCGTACCAGCGCCTGGTGCTCCCAGGTCCACGCGCGCTCGCGCTGGTAGTCGGCGAAGCTGCCCAGGCTCGACACCAGCAGGCCCTTGGCGCCATCCGGGCGCAGGCGCACGTCGGCGTCGTACAGGCGCCCGGCACCGGTGACGGTGCCGAGCAGGGTCACGATCTTCTGCGCGAGGCGCGCGAACCAGCGCGGGGCGTCGAGCGAACGCGCGCCGTCGGAGTGGGCATCGGCGGCTGCGTCGTAGAGGAATACCAGGTCGAGGTCTGAGCCGAAGCCGAGTTCCTCGCCGCCAAGGCTGCCGTAACCAAGGATCGCGAAACGCGCGGCATCGATGGCGCCGTGCGCGCGTTGCATCTCGCGCTGCGCCAGCTGCAGTACCACGGCCAGCACCGCGTCGGCCAGCCACGCCAGTTGCCGGGCGCTGTCCCGCGAAGACTGCCGCGCATCGAGCGTCGCCAGCGCGATGCGGAAACTCAACGCCTGGCGCTGTTCGTTGAGCATGTGCAGCGCCGCTTCGACGTCGTCCTCGTGCAGCGCTTGCGCGCATCGGGCCGCGAGCGCGACGCGGTCAGGCAATGCGCCGGCCACGCGCACGTCGAGCAGTTCGTCGAGCAACAGCGGGTGCGTGCCGAGACGTTCGGCCAGCAACGCGCTGCGACCGAGCACATCGGCCAGCCGGGCGAGCGCGCCGGGCTGCTCGTCGAGCAGGGCGAGGTAACTGGCACGACGCAGCAGCGTGTGCAGCAGCGGCAACAGGCGGCGCAGCGCGGCATCGGGTTGCGAAGACTGTGCGGCCGCTTCGAGCAACGCCGGCAACACGCGATCCAGCCGCGCGCGGGTCGCATCCGACAATGCACGCACGCCGGGCGCACGGGCGAAGTCGCGCAGGCTGCCGTCGAGGTCCTCGCTGTCGTCGAAGCCCGCGGCGGCGAGCGTGTCCGCCGCACCCGCATCCGGCAGCGCGCGCCAGTACGCGGCGAGGTCGCTGGCCGCGCGCGCGCGCCGGCGTGGTGCCAGCAGCGCTTCGAACTCGGCGGTGACACGGGCGCGTTGTTCGTCGAGGGCGGCGCGCAATGCCTCCCAGTCCGGATGGTCGAGTCCGCGCGCGAGGCGCGTGCGATCCAACGTGTCCTCTGGCAGCGCATGCGTCTGCGCATCCCGCAGCATCTGCAGGCGGTTCTCGAGCCTGCGCAGGAAGCGATACGCGCCGGCGAGCGCCGCACCGGTATCGGCGGCAATGTGGCCGGCTTCGACCAGGGCCTGCAGCGCCGGCAACAGGCGCCGTTCGCGCAGCGCCGGTTCACGGCCGCCGCGGATCAGCTGCAGCGCCTGCACCAGGAATTCGATCTCGCGGATGCCGCCAGGGCCGCGCTTGATGTCGTCGGCCAGTTCCTTGCGCGCAACTTCCGCGGCGATCGCCGCCTTCATCTCGCGCAGGCCGTCGAGCGCACCGTAGTCCAGGTAGCGTCGATAGACGAACGGCCGCAAGGTCTGCAGGAAGCGTTCGCCAGCCTCGCTGTCGCCGGCGACGGGCCGCGCCTTCTGCCACGCATAACGCTCCCAATCGCGGCCTTCGCGCTGGAAATACGATTCCATCGCCGCGAACGGCAGGGCGACGCGCCCGGCGTTGCCGAACGGGCGCAGGCGCAGGTCGACGCGGTGGCAGAAACCGTCGGCGGTCGCTTCGTCGAGCAGCTTCGCGAGTTGCTGTCCGAGGCGGGCGAAATAATCCTCGGCGGCGAGCGCACGCGGCCCATCGCTCTCGCCATCCTGCGGATAGGCGTAGACCAGGTCGACGTCGGAGGAAAAATTCAGCTCGCCGCCGCCGAGCTTGCCGAGGCCGAACACCACCAGCCGCTGCGCGGTACCGTCGGTCGCGCGCACCGCTCCGAAGCGCTGCACGAATTCGCCCTCGAGCGCGGCGAGCGCCGACTGCAGGCAGGTCTCGGCGAGTGCGGTGCTGCCGGCCAGCGTCGCATCGACGTCGTCGTGGCCGAGCACGTCGCGCCAGACCAGCCGGGTCGACGCAGCGCTGCGATAACGGCGCAGCAGGGACTGCCAGTCGCTGCGGTTGTCGGCATCGAGTTGCGGCGGCGGCAACCTCGTGGCGCCATCGTCGGCCGCCAGTTGCGCCAGCAATGCCGGTTGGCGCAGCAGGGTCTCGATCGCGAAATCACTGGCCAGTGCGATCCGTAGCAGCTTGCCGCGGAGCGCGGTGTCGTCCGCCAACGACGCCAGCTGCGACATTGCGGACAGCCGCGTGAGCTGGCGTGAGGCGTGTGCGTCGGCGGGATCGTCTGCGGGAGCGGTCATCGCGACGATTCTGGCATGCGTGCCAAGCACGGCTTTGCGCAACCAGCCTCAGGCAAACAGCCGAGGCAATAAAAAAGCCCGCACCGGCGAACCGGATACGGGCCTGCTCCCTCCCCCACGTCGGGATGCGTGCCGATCGTGAAGGAATCGTTATCCGGGATGCACGCTGCACTGCAAAAAAGAACTGACTGGTTCAGGAAAGCCCCTGCCGACGCCATCGCGTCCGGACAAGGAGGCTGCCGGAGGCGCGTTCTCAGGCCGCGAGCCGCTTGTGGGTGTCACCACGGATGGTCACGCCGCGCTGCGCCAGTACCGCGCGCGCCGCGGCTTCGCCGGACTCGCAGCCGCCTTCCATGAAGCCTTGGGTATCCAGCGCGCAATGCTCGCCGGCGAAATGCAGGCCGCCGACCGATTCGCCCATCGCGCCGCGGATGCCGGTCCAGTCCCCGGGACGCAGGCAGGCGTAGCTGCCCAGCGACCACGGATGCGAGGGCCAGTGGAAGCGGGTTTCGCGGGCGCCGGCACGGGCCGCGGCAATCCCGGGGAACACCCGCTCGAGATCGGCGCTGGCGCGTTCCGCCTGCTGCCTGGGCGTGCCCTGCCCCAGTTCGACACCGTGGCGGCCGCCGGTGAAGTTGGTCAGCACTCCGCCCGTTCCGGGTTGCCTGCGGGTGGTGTCCCAGGTGGTCTGGTAGGACAGGTCGCTCATCGACGCGCCGTTGGCGTCGTGCTCGCGCCAGACCCGGCGGTCGTAGCCGATCATCAGCTTGGCGTTGGTGCCGTAGGCGAGCGTGTCGATCGCCCTGCGCTTCACCGCCGGCAGTTCGACCGCGAGTTCGACCTTGCGCAGCAGCGTGAACGGCAACGCGAGGATCACCTGCCTGGCCTGCACCTGCCGCGACGCGGCGCCACGACGGAACGACAGCGTGTAGCCATCGGCATCGCCGCGCACTGATTCGAGCACGGCGCCGCTTTCGATCGCATCGGCGAGCTTCCCGCCAAGCCGCGTCGGGATGAGGTCGTTGCCACCACGGACGTGGAAGCGTTCATCGCTGGCGCCGAACACCTTGAACGCGTCCTTGTCCTCGGTACCGATGAACGTCAACAGGTTCCAGGCCGATTGCTGGTCGATCTCCAGTCCCATTTCGGTCGTGTAGGCGACATCGATCAACTTGCGCAGCCAGCCGGACACGCCATTTCGATCCAGCCATTGCGCAATGGAGATCGCATCCAGCGCCTGCGCATTGGCCGGATCGTTGTAGGTCATCCCGCCGTCGCCGAGCGTGGCCAGGTCGCGTTCGATCGCCTGCGCCACCGGCACGAACGCGGCGACGATCTCGCGCTCGCTGATCAGGCGACCATCGAAGAACCAGGCATCGGCTGCGGTCTCGCCTTCGAGCAGGTCGTCGAGCACCAGTCCCAACTCGGAAGCCAGCGCGCGGATGCGGACGTGGTCGGTGTCGATCAGTTCGCCGCCAAGTTCGATCACCTGTCCGTCGGGGAAGTGATCGCGCAGGCTCAACATACGGCCGCCGATGCGGTTCTGTGCCTCGAACACGCGCACCGCGACGCCCGCCTGGCGCAGGCGCCACGCCGCGGTCAGCCCGGCAATGCCGGCGCCGACGATGACGACTTCGTCCTGACCTCCTGCGATTGGCCGCGGCAGTTGCGCACAGCCGGCCAACACCAACCCGGCGCCCGCTCCCTGCAGCAGCCGGCGACGCGTCGCGTCGACGCGCAGCGCGCGTCCGCGTTCGTAGAACTCGTCTAGCGGTTGAACGACCCGGTTCGACGCCCGCGCGATCCGCGCGGCGCGTTGCAGCAGCGAGAACAGGGGCGTGCGTCCCATTGCGTCGTTCCTTGATGGCGTCGGATCAGGAAAACGCGGCCAATCACATGTGGCGGCCAGTAACGCGGTTCTGTTTCCCACTGCCAGCACAAAAAAACCCCGCATCGCTGCGGGGTTTTCGTACTGCCCTGGACGTTCGCCGTGTTGAGCGGCTGCGCAGCAGCCGTTCCAACACGGCGAGTTATCCGGCGGCACCAGCCGCACGGATAACAGCAACTTAGAAGTCCATGCCGCCCATGCCGCCCATGCCGCCGCCGCCCGGCATCGCCGGCTCGTCCTTCTTCGGCGCTTCGGCCACCATCGCTTCGGTGGTGATCATCAGGCCGGCGATCGACGC
>JAKFFJ010000073.1:0-214552 GCA_036675265.1 Luteimonas sp. | reverse complement strand
GGACCGGGGCCGGATCCTGCCGGGGTACAAGGCGGACCTGGTGCTGTTCGATCCCGCCAGGGTGCGCGCACGTTCCACCTATGTCGACCCGAAGGCGATGGCCGAGGGATTCGACCTGGTGCTGGTCAACGGCATCCCCGCGCTGGAGCCCGGCGCGCCGGTCACGCGCGGCGGGCGCCTGTTGCGGCATCGCCCCTGACGGGGGGCGGGTCAGCCCAGGTCGACGTCGCCGACCTTGTCGCGGTAGCTCTTCTTCGGATCCACGCCGAGCACCATCTTGACGCCCGCGAGCATGCTGTTCTCGTTGAGCCACACGGTGGCCCCCGCGGTGTCCATCCGCAGCAGCCGCAGCCTGGGATCGTCCTTGCCCTCGAACCAGGCAGCGATGAACGGGTTCCAGAGGCGCTCGATGACGGCGCGGTCGTTGTCGGCGACCAGGTCCCCGCCGATCGCGGCGAACAGCGAGTGGTCCTTGGCGGCGAAACTCGCGATGGCCTGCAGCGGGCGACCGCTTTCCAGCGCTTCGCCCAGTTCCGTGTCGGCGGCGGTGAAGAACCAGAGCGGCGCCTGGTCGTTCTCCGCGATGGCCGTCATCGGCCGCGGCGCGATGCCACTGGCGCCCAGCATCACGGTGCGGTCGTCGTTGAGGTGCTTCCAGAGCTTTGCTTCGAGTTCGCGGGTGTCGGCCATGCGTCCACTCCTGGTCTGGGCTTCGTTCTATCAACCAGGCGGTGATTGCGGGGTGGAGTGGCCAGCGTGGGCGGCATGCACCCGGCGACGACGCGAGACTACGGGGTGGTCTCGTACTGTCCGGACGCGTGCAGCGGCGCCGGTGAGGGGGTTGGCAGCGCGGCCCGTTCGATCGCCACGGCGGCCGTGCGTGCCAGCACCGCGACGAGGTCCACTTCGTGGGGCGTCGGCGCGCGGCGCTCGGTGAAATAGGTGCCGAAGGTCCCGAGGACGCGCCCGTCCCGCCCCACGATCGGCATCGACCAGGCCGCGACGAGGCCCAGGCCCAGCGGCAGGTGCGCGATCCCGTCCCAGCCGGGATCCGCGGCGATGTCGTGTGTTTCCACGATCCGGTTCGTCGCGGCGGCCGCCGAGCAGGTGCCGACGCCCGGCGCGATGCCGATGCCGTCGATTGCCGCGTTGTAGCGGTCCGGCAAGCCGGGGCCCGAGCCGGTGCGCAGCCGGTTCTCTGCGTGGTCGACCAACAGGATCGATGCGCACACGAGCGACTTCGCCTCCGCTTCGACGATGTGGCAGAGCAGCGCGAGGATGTCGTGCAACGGTGCCCCCGCCTCGACCATCTCCAGTGCCATCCGCTGGCGTGCCACGAGACTGAACGCGCGGGGTGCTTCAGTGGCCATTGCGACCGCTCCGTGCCGGGGGCGTCCGGCCCGGCAGAGTGTACGTCCCCCGGCGCTGGAACGACGGGGAATCGCCCCCACGTCAGGGGGATGGTTCCCCTTTCCATCCTCGATCTCGCCCCGGTCGCCGAGGGCAGCAGCCCGGCCCGGACCTTCGCCAACATGGTCGACCTGGCCCGGCGCGCCGAGGCACTGGGCTACCGCCGCTTCTGGCTGGCCGAGCACCACAACATGCCGGGGATCGCCAGCGCCGCGACGTCGCTGCTGATCGGGCACGTGGCGGCGGCGACGTCGTCCCTCCGCGTGGGGGCCGGCGGCGTGATGCTCCCCAACCACGCGCCGCTGCAGGTGGCCGAGCAGTTCGGCACCCTGGCCACGCTGTATCCGGGCCGCATCGACCTGGGCCTCGGGCGGGCGCCGGGCACGGACCAGGCCGCGGCCAAGGCCCTGCGCCGGTACTACGCGTCCGCCGAGGAGTTCCCGGCCGACGTGGTGGAGCTGCTGTCGTACTTCGAACCGGCGCGCGCCGGGCAGCCGGTGCAGGCCGTCCCGGGCGCCGGGGTCGAGGTCGAGGCCTGGATCCTCGGGTCCAGCCTGTTCGGCGCGCAGCTCGCGGCCACGCTGGGCCTGCCGTACGCCTTCGCCTCGCACTTCGCCCCGACCATGCTGGAGCAGGCGCTGGCGGTGTACCGGGCGGAGTTCCGGCCCTCGCCACGGCTGGCGCGCCCGCACGTCATGCTGGCCATGAACGTGGTGGCGGCCGAAACCGACGAGGCGGCCGCGCGCTTGTTCACCACGCAGCAGCAGGCCTTCGCGAACCTGCGCAGCGGCCGGCCGGGGCTGGTGCCGCCCCCGCTGGCGCCGGCGGAGTTCGAGGCCCGGTATCCGGCGTCGATCCGCGCCACCGTGGACGCTGCGCTGGCGTGTTCGGCGGTCGGCGGCCCTGCGACCGTGCGCAGGCGCATGGCGGCCTTCGTCGATCGGCACCGCCCCGACGAACTCATCCTGACCGCGAACGTTTACGATCACGAGGCACGGGCGCGTTCGTTCGAGCTCGCGATGGAGGCGGCGAACGCCTGACGGGACCGCAAGGGGAGCACACCGATGACCACGATCGACGAGACCAAGCGCATCTTCCTCTCACGCCTGGACATGCTGTCGCACGTGCTCGGCATCGGTGAAACGCAGTTCGCGAACCCCGATGCGTTCCTGTCCCGGCGCCTGGCCGACGACATGTTCCCGTTCGCGGCGCAGGTCGCGTTCGCCTGCAACCAGCCGCGCGGGTTCTCGCAATGGTGCGCGGGGCAGCCGATCGACAACCTGGCGCCGGACAGCGTCGCGACCATCGACCAGGCGCACGCGACCATCGCGCAGACGCGGGCCATGGTGAATGGCATCACCGCCGCCGATGCGAAGCTCGACGAGACCAAGCGCATCGGCCTGGGCCCCGGCCGCTACTGCGAGCTGCCGGGCCACCAGTACGTGGCCGACTACCTGGTGCCGAACCTGTATTTCCACATCACCACGGCCTACGCGATCCTGCGGTCGATGGGTGCCCCGATCGGCAAGGCGGACTTCATGCGATTCCTCGCGCCCCACGTGAAGCACGAAAAGGTCGGCTGACTTCGATGAACAGACCCGGCCTGCGGCTTGCGGCACTCGTCCTCGCGCTGGGCGTCGTCGGGTGCCAGGACGCCGCTGAAACGGGCGCGTCGTTCGAGCCGACCGTGGTCGAGTCCTCGCCGTCCGACGTCGAACCCGTGTCGACCGACACCCCCGCGCCGTCCCCCGTGGACACCGGGCCGGTCGATACGCTGCCGCCGACCGCTGGCGAGGACCTGCCGACGTTCACCACGGCCGCCTCGAGCGCCGACGTCGCCAGCAGGGGCGAAGAGGCGCCGATCCTGCGCGCGGTGCGCATCGGCCGCCACGAAGGCTTCGACCGCATCGTGTTCGAATTCGATTCCGCCGGCCTGCCGCAGTGGCATGTCGGCTACATCGACGCGCCGGTGATCCACTGCGGCAGCGGGGACGCCGTGGCCGTGGAGGGGACTGCGTGGCTGCAGGTGCGCTTCAATGGCGCCAATGCGCACACCGAAGCCGGCGAGGCCACCAGTGGCGCGGCCCGCCGTTCCGTGGGGCTGCCGTCGGTGGAAGAGGTCGTGCGCACCTGCGACTTCGAGGCCGAGGTGACGTGGGTCGCCGGGGTCTCCGGCATGAAGCCCTACCGGCCGCGCGTGCTGGCCGGTCCGTCGCGCCTGGTCATCGACGTGGCGCACGCGGCCGGAGGATGAGCCGGCCCCGAAGGGCCGGCCATTGCATCAGTGCTGTGTCGACGCGCTGCCGTTCGGCCGCGTCACCTCGCGTGCGCCGCGCTTGAAGTCCTCGGCCACGCGATCGCGCATCTCGCCCATCCAGCGGTCTTCCGACTCGGTGGACGGCAGCATGGCGCCGAGCAACGCGCCGGCGGCGATCCCGAGCGCGCCGAGCGCGACCGGATTGTCCTCCAGCATGTTGTCGAACCCCATGCGGGCCTGGTGCGCCTTCAGGCTGGCCTTGCCCTTGGTGGCGTCCCACTTGCCCGACAGCTTGTCGCGCATGCCGGGCCCCTCGGCGCCCACCTCGTACGGATCCTGCCGGATCGGACGGTCGCGCTGTGCGTAGAGCCACAGCATGCCGCTGGCGGTGAGCATCGCGGGCACCGGATTGGCACGGACCGCGTGGCTGAGGTTGGTGGCGAAGTCCTTGCCACCGTCCTTGCCGGCACCCAGGGTCCGGCTGAACAGTTCGGCAGGGGAGAGGCGGCCTTCGAGCGCGCTCACCAGCGACGCCACGTGCTGCCGCTTGGCGTCGATCTCGCGTTCGAGCTGGTCGGGATCGCGATGCGATTCCATGCGGATGCGGTCAGTGGTAGCCATGGCGTGCTCCTCGGATGGCGTCGGCGTCCTTGTGGACGGAATCGATCGTGCGGTCGGGCTTGAGGTCGCGCGCGCTGAAGTGGCGCATGCCGGCCTTGACCATCGTGTAGCCGATGAGCGCGGCGATGCCGCCGACCAGCAGGGCCGCGAGCCAGGGCTCCATGACTTCCGACAGGGCGTAGACCGCCGCCATCAGCAGCACGATGTAGCCACCGGCCAGCACCACGCCACCGGCCGACGCTTCGGCCGCGCCGCGGCGGGTCTGCTCCAGGTTCTCGCGCATTTCAGCGCGTGCCAGCGCGACTTCCTTGGTGAACAGCTCGGGCACCTCGTGCATCAGCTCGCGCAGGATCGACTTGGTGGACCGCTCGGAATCGACGCCGTAGGCGGTGCTCGTCGTTTCGCTGAACGTGTCCCGTTCGAATTGGGCGTTCATGGCAGGTCTCCGTAGTCCGGGGACGCCGGCGAATGGGCCGTCGGCGTCGGCGAAAGGTCGGTCCGCGCCTCTTCCATGCGGACCGGCAGCTGGCGATCGCGCGCCTTCGTCGCGCGCGCGAAGCGGGACAAGCCGAACCCGATCGCGACGCTGCTGCCCAGGAACAGGGCGGGGTTCTGGCGCGCCATGCGCTTGATGTCGACGAGCATCTCGTCGCCGTTCTTCTCGCGCAGGTCGCTTGCGAAGCCGGTGAGCGAACGCGCCATGTCGTGCACGTAGCCCGACAGGCGGGTCATGTCTTCCTGGCCGAGGTGCGCGGCGGCGGCATCGATGCTTTCGGCAATGCCCTCGACGCGTCCGGCCGCGCCCTGGCGAGCGTCGTCGACGGTCTTGTGGACGTCGTCGCGCACCCTCGCGCGCGAGCCGTCGGAACCGCCGTCCGCGCCGTGGTATGGGGGAGATGTGGTGGTCATGCGGGGCCTCCGTGGGGGTGGACTGCCCGATGCATTCTTGGCGAATCGTCGTTAGAGCACCGTCAATCGCGGGCGCGCCACTTCATCCCCACTTCATCCAGGCGCCATCATGCACGCACCGGATGCAGCGATCCTTGCGTTGCCACATTCAGACAACGGACAAGCCAATGGCGCACGACATGCAACACGGCAGGAACCGACGCACGAACCGCTGGCGCCTTGCGATCTGGGGCACGGCGGCGGTGCTGCTGTCGATCCCCGCGATCGCGATGCAGTTCGGGAATTCAGGGTTCGACTGGACCCTGGGCGACTTCGTCGCCATGGGCGTGATGTTCGCGATCGCCTGCGGCGCCTACGAGGTGATCGCGCGGATCTCCGGAAACACCGCGTATCGCGCGGCATCGGCGGTGGCGATCGGCACCGCCTTCCTCACCGTGTGGGTGAACCTGGCGGTCGGCATGCTGGGCGACGAGGGCAATCCGGCGAACCTGTGGTTCGGCGGCGTGCTGCTGGTCGGCCTGGCCGGCGTCATCCTCGCGTGGTTCAGGGCGCCGGGCATGGCGCGCGCGATGGAAGCGGCCGCGCTCGGGCAGGCGCTGATGGTCGTGTACGCACTGGTCGGCGGCTACGCGGAGGTCGCGCTGCACATCGGGTTGTTCGTGCTGCCGTGGCTGGTGTCGGCGCAGCTGTTCAGGAAGGCGGCGCGGGAGGAGGTGGCTTGAAGCCGGCACCGAGCGGCGGGCGGGCCATCAGTTGGGGGTTCGCCGCCGTGCTGCTGTCCATCGGCCTGGCAAACCTGCTGCTGGTGCATCCGGTCCCCGCCGCGGGCTACGGCATCGCGGCGCTGGCCTACGTGCCGCCGGTCGGTGACTGGCTCGATCGCCGCCTGGGGTGGTCGGTCCATCCGGTGGCCAGGCTCGCGCTGGCCGTCGTCATCGTCCTGTTCACCCTGGGCGTGAGCGACCTGGGCGACATCGTCGATTGAGTTCCCGTTCGCGCTAGAAGCGTTCGCCCACCGGCAGGAAGCGCCATTGGCCCGGCGGCATCGCCCCGTCCGGTCCCTTGCCGATGGGCACCTTGCCGATGCGCAGGCGCCGGATGGACACGACGGACAGCCCGACCTGCGCGCACATGTCGCGCAGCTGGCCGCCCTGCGCGCCCTTGATCGCGAAGCGCAGGCGCGTCTCGTTCTGCCAGCTGACCTTGCACGGCGCAAGGGTGCGACCGCCGTAGGCGAGGCCATGCTTGAGCCTGGCCAGGCCGTAGGGCGCGAGTTCGCCGCTGACTTCCACGAGGTATTCGTGCTCGATCTCGTCGGCGTCCTCGGTCAGGCGGCGCCAGGCGCGCCCGTCCTGCGTCAGCACCATCAAGCCGCTCGCCTCGGCATCCAGGGGCACCAACGGCGTGAGGCGGTGGAAGTGGCGCGCGACGGGTTCGATGCCCGACGGGTCGTCGGGCCAGTGCGACGCCGGCGTCACCAGGCCCGCTGCCGGGTTTGCACCACTGATGGCGTCGAAGCCGGCGGGCTTGTGCAGCAGGATCGTGGCCGGCTCGATCACTGCCGGCGCTCGGGGCGCAATGCGACCTCGCCCGCGTGCTCGCCCATCAGGTGCAGTTCGCCGTCCTGGACCATGCAGTTCAGGCGCATGCCCCGTTGCAGCAGCGAAGGCAGCTGGTCGACGGCGGCGGCGGGAAGGTCGATCACGGTGAGGTTCCCCAGGCGCCGCAAGGTGGGCGCGACGCGATCCCACCACAGGTTGGCGCTGTTGCCGCCGTAGTTGACGACGACAACCTGGCGCGCCCGGGCACAGGCCTTCTTGACACGCGATTCGTCGGGCTGGCCCAGGTCGATCCACAGCTCGATGTCGCCCGTGTAGTCGCGGCGCCACAGGTCCGGCTCTTCCTCGTTGCTCAGCCCGCGCCCGAACTCCAGGCGTTCGTCGGCGTGCAGCGCGAACGCGACCACGCGCACCATCAGGCGCAGGTCGGTCTCGGACGGGTGCTGGGCCAGCGTGAGCGCATGGGTGGCGTAGTAGTGCCGGTCCATGTCGCTGACGGTCAGTTCGGCCTTGATGACGGTGGCCTTGGGCGCCATGGGAATCCCGGGGGAAGGCAGGCGTCATTCCATCACGAAACATGGAACGACGCGATGGCAGCATCGCGCGTCCCGAGTGTCGCCGCCAACAGGCAGGAGCGCCCCGCGATGCCTGTCAAGATCCGATCCAGCGGGTGCCTCATCAGCATCGTGGCCTCGATCGTCCTGACCGTCGTACTCAACCTGGTGTTGTGGTCGTGTTCCGGATGAGGCCCGGCCTTCAGCCGCGGTTTTGCCTGGCGCTGCGCTTGGCGACATACATCGCCCGGTCCGCGTGCGCCAGCAGCGCCTCCGCGTTGTCGCCGTCGTCGGGGAAGGTCGCGATGCCGATGCTGGCCTGCAGCTTGTAGACGCCGTCGGGCAGCGAATAGATCCGCTGGGAGCGCACGCGCAAGCCATCCGCCACGACGGTGGCCGCGGCCACGTCGCGGCAACCGGGAAGCAGCGCGACGAATTCGTCGCCGCCGACGCGCGCGACCAGGTCGCCCTGGCGCAGGCCTTGCTGCAGGCGGTACGCGATCTCGCGCAGCAGGCGGTCGCCGGTGACGTGGCCGCCGCGATCGTTGACCGCCTTGAAGCCGTCCAGGTCGATGTAGAGCAGGGCGAGGCCTTCCCCGGTGCGGGCGGCATGGTCGATGGCCCGTTGCAGTTCCTGTTCGAGCCGGTGGCGGTTGGGCAGGCCGGTCAAGGCGTCCTGCATCGCCTGGCGCTCCAGCTCGCGTTCTGCGCGCCGCAACTCGGTCACCTCGCGCCCGATCGCGATGCGAACGCCGTACTTCGGTAGCCATTGCGCCGACCACTGGATGTCCACGGCGTGGCCGTCCTTGTGGAGGTAGCGGTTGCGGAAATGGCGTTGCAGCGTCCCGGCCATCACCAGGGCGGCCTGCTCCCGGGTGGCGGCGCGGTCTTCGGGATGCACGAGGTCGAAGGCCGGGCGACCGAGCACCTCGGCGGGCGCGTAGCCGAAGATCCGCTCGAAACTGCTGCTGACGTAGAGGAAGCCGCCCTCGGCGTCGACCACGCAGACCGCGTCGGGCACCAGGTCGAGCACTTCGGCGAGTGGCGGGAGCGTCGACGGCACGGGGCCATTATGCGGTTCGGGTAATGTACGGACATGACGACGACCGACCTGCATCCGGATGGCACCCCCTTGCGCCCCTGGGGCGCGGCGGAAGTCGCAGGATGGCGCGCCCGCCAGGTGGCACGGCGCAGCTATCGGGAGGACGTGGTCGCCGTCGTGGAGCGGCTCGGCGGGCGGCATGACGTGATGCAGTACGGGCGCCTGGACTACGCGCCCCATTCGTATCCGCTGTTCGCCTTGCGCAGCCGCGACTGGGACGATGCGCGGCCCTGCGCGCTGGTCACCGGCGGCGTGCATGGCTACGAGACCAGCGGCATCCACGGTGCCCTGGCGTTCCTGGACGGTCCCGCGCGGGAATATGCGGCCCGCATCAACCTGCTGGTCGCCCCGTGCGTGAGCCCCTGGGGCTACGAGCACATCCAGCGCTGGAACCCGGACGCGATCGACCCGAACCGCTCGTTCCGGGAGGACAGCCCCGCGCAGGAATCCGCCGCGCTGATGCGCCTGGTGGCACCGTTCCGCGACCGCGTGGTGATGCACATCGACCTGCACGAGACCACCGATACCGACGAGTCGGAGTTCCGCCCGATGCTGGCGGCGCGCGACGGCAAGGTGTTCGAACCAGAGGGAATCCCGGACGGGTTCTACCTGGTGGACGATGCCGGTGATCCGCAGCCGGGGTTCCAGCAGGCGATCATCGAGGCCGTCGCCCGGGTCACGCATATCGCACCCGCCGACGAAAACGGCCAGATCATCGGATCGCCGGTCGTGTCCCCCGGCGTCATCCGGTATCCGTTCCGTCCGCTCGGCCTGTGCGCCGGCGTCACCGACGCGCGCTACCGCACCACCACCGAGGTCTACCCGGACAGCCCCCGCGCAACGCCGGAACAATGCAACGCGGCGCAGGTCGCGGCGGTGCGGGCGGCCATCGAGTACGCGCTGGCGCACCCGTAGCGCCTGTACGCCATGCCGCTGCTGTTCCTGCCGCTGCTGGTCGCGGGCCTGTTCGCGCTCTGGGTCCTGCTGCTGCCGCTGTCCATCCTCCAGCGCTACCGGCATGGGCGCGCGCGACGGCGCATCCAGCCGTGGGCCGTGCGGACCAATGCCTGGTTGCTGCTGGTGTCCACGGCGGTCTTCCTCGCCGTTGCCTTCGCGCTGGGCCACTGGGTCGACCATGCGTTGCGCGACGCTGCGATCGGCCTGGTGGTCGGCGCGGCCGTCGGCGTCTTCGGCCTGCGGCTGGACCGGTTCGAAGCGACGTCCGAAGGCCTGTTCCGAACGCCGAACCGCTGGCTGGTGCTGGGATTGTCCCTGCTGCTGGCCGCGCGCATCGCGATGGGGCTGTGGCTGGCCTGGGGCGACGCGACGGACGCCGCCGCCATGGCCTGGCTGACGCGGGGCGGGTTGCTCGGCGTGGCCGGCGTGCTGCTCGGGTATGGCCTGTCGACCGCATGGGGCCTGCGGGACCGGGTGCGCCTCGCGCCCGGCGCGCGCTGACCTCGCAACGCCTCGCTCACGCAGGGGCGTACACCCTTCGGGGAAACCCCCAGGGAGACCCCCATGCCCCGCGACATCCTCAAGACCCTCAAGACCGAACACGACGCCGTGCGCGCGCTCTTCGAGGAAATGAACAAGACGACCGACCGCGCGAAGAAGTCGCGGGCCGAACTGCTCGAGCGGATCGAGGCCAGCCTGCTGCCGCATGCGAAGTGGGAGGAGATGGTGTTCTATCCCGCGTTCAAGGAGCGCGCCGACCGCGACGGCCTGAAGACGCACGCCGAGGCCGTGGAGGAGCATCGCGCCGTCGAGTCGACCGTGATGCCCGACGTCCATGCCTCGCAGGTGGACACGCCGGAGTTCGCGGGCCGGGCGAAGGTGTTCGGCGAGATGATCGAGCACCACGCGAAGGAAGAGGAAAAGACGATGTTCAAGATGGCGCGCGAGATGTTCAGCGTCGAGGAGCGGGCCCGGCTCGACGAGGAATACGAAGCGTGGAAGCGCTCGCCCGCCGCGGACAGTGCGGTCGCGGCCGCGAAGGCGAAGACCGGCATGAAGGGCGCCGTCAACGCCCTCGTCCACTGACGCCCGCGCAGCCCAACCCCTGAGCCTGGCGTCCCATGGCGGCGCCGACGGTGAGGATCGGCTGCGCCGGCTGGTCGTTCGCCTCCTCGCAGGCGGGGCATTTCGGCGCGGGTGACAGCCAGCTCGCGCGGTATGCGACACGGTTCGACGTCGTCGAGATCAATTCGTCGTTTTATCGATCGCACCGGCGCGCGACCTATGCGCGCTGGGCCGCGGCAGTGCCGCCGGGTTTCCGGTTCTCGGTGAAGCTGCCGCGCGAGGTCACCCACGATGCCAGGCTGGAACGCTGCGGCCCCGCGCTCGACCGGTTCGCCGACGAGGCAGGCGGGCTGGGGCGCAAGCTGGGCGGACTGCTCGTGCAACTGCCGCCGAGCCTGGTGTTCGCGCCGCGAACCGCGAACACGTTCTTCGCGATGTTGCGCCGCCGCTTCCCGCGGACGGCCGTGGCCTGTGAGCCGAGGCATGCGAGCTGGTTCGCGCCGGGCGTCGATGCGCTGTGGGCGCGGCACGCGGTCGCCCGCGTGGCGGCAGACCCCGCCAGGGTGGCCGGCGCCGACGTGCCCGGCGGCGCGGGGCGCTGGCACTACTGGCGGCTGCACGGCTCGCCGCGCATGTATTACAGCGCCTACGGCGAGGACCGGCTGCGGGCCTTTGCGGAGGTCATTCGACGGTCCGCGAAGCGCGGGCGACCGGCGTGGTGCATCTTCGACAACACGGCGCACGGTTTCGCGGTCGAGGACGCGAGCGTGCTGCAGGCCCTGACGCGTCCTTGACCGCCGGCGGCCCATGGTACGGGTTCCCACAGGGCTGGAGCCCGCCATGACGCAGCACCAAGTCGGATACCTGATCGGCAGCCTGTCGTCCACGTCGCTCAACCGGCGACTGGCGAAGGCGTTGATCAACCTGGCGCCCGAAGGCTTGTCGTTCAACGAGATCACGTACCGGGAGCTCCCGCTGTACACGCCCGACTACGACAAGGACTTCCCGGAGGTCGCGAAGCAGTTCAAGCAGGCCATCAAGGCTGCCGACGCGTTGCTGATCGTGACGCCGGAGTACAACCGGTCGATCCCGGGCGCGTTCAAGAACGCCATCGACTGGGGTACGCGCCCGTACGGCCAGAACGCATTCACCCGGAAGCCGACGGCGGTGCTGGGCACCTCGCCGGGGGCGATCGGCACCGCGATCGCGCAGCAGCACCTGCGCAGCGTCCTGGGGTTCTGCAACGCGCCTCAGATGAACGCGCCGGAGGCCTACATCCAGTTCACCGAGGACCTGATCTCGGAGGACGGCAAGGTGTCGAACAAGTCGACCGAGGACTTCCTGCGCAAGTACATCGAGGACTTCCACGCCTTCATCGGACGGGTGACTTCCGTCCTGCCGCGCGACGCCTGACCGGGCGCCATCCCCGCGAAGGCGGGGATCCAGCGGTCAATCCTGAGGCTTTGCGTCGCCCTGGGGCGGCTCGTCGCCGGGGCGCGCGTCGTCCCGGGCTTCCTGCTTCCGTGCCAGCTTCTCGTCCTTCTTCTTCTTCTTGGCGAGTTCGCGCTGGCGCTTTTCGAACGAATAATTGGGCTTGGCCAAGGCGGCGTGGCTCCTGGTTGGGTGGGCCAGTGTACCGGGCCGGCCGGCGAGGGTCGCGTGGCCGCTATGATGCCCGGCTGCCCAACCCGCGGTACCCGAAGCAGATGAAGACGCCATCCGGCCTCCAGCCGCTCATCGACGATGGCGTGATCGATGCCGTGCTGCGCCCGCTCAAGAGCGGCAAGGAAGCAGCGGTCTACGTCGTGCGCGCCGGGGACGAGGTGCGCTGCGCCAAGCTCTACAAGGACATGGCCCAGCGGAGCTTCCAGCAGCGCGTGCAGTACCAGGAGGGGCGCAAGGTGCGGGGCAGCCGGCAGGCGCGGGCGATCGGCAAGGCCACCCGCTTCGGGCGCCGGCAGCAGGAGGACGCCTGGAAGAACGCGGAGGTCGACGCGCTGTACCAGCTGCGCGACGCCGGCGTCCGGGTTCCGGAGCCCCATGGGTTCCACCACGGCGTGCTGGTGATGGAGCTGGTGGCCGATGACACGGGGCATGCCGCGCCGCGGCTGGCGGAAGTGGCGCTGTCGCCCGGGCAGGCCCGCGAGTACCACGCGTTCCTGGTCCGGCAGGTCGTGCTGATGTTGTGCACCGGGCTGGTCCATGGCGACCTCTCGCCGTACAACGTGCTGGTCGGTGCCGACGGCCCGGTGCTGATCGATTTCCCCCAGGTGGTGAGCGCGGCCGGCAACAACGCGGCCCGCGCCATGCTGCTGCGCGACGTCAACAACCTGACTGCGTACCTGGGCGGCTATGCGCCCGAACTGCTCGATACCTGGTACGGCGAGGAAGCGTGGGCACTGTTCGAGGCAGGCACCCTGCGGCCGGACAGCAGCCTGACGGGCGCGTTCGAGCACGACGCATCCGCGCCGGACGTGGGCGGCGTGCGCGAGGCGATCGACGAGGCGCGCCGCGAAGCGGTGATCCGCCAGCAGGGCCGCGACGCCGCCGCCGCGGAAGACTGAACCGCGCGGCGTCGCCGGGCGGACTCTTCGCGCTGCTTTATCGTCCGCGCTGGCACCCTGGGTCGCCTGCAGGCAGCGAACGGGAGCATTGGAATGAACACGGTGACGAGGATTGCAACGGCCTTCGCCGCGGGTGCCGCGGCGATGTACTACCTGGATCCGCTGGTGGGGCGTCGCAGGCGTGCGCTGGTTCGCGACAAGGGCGCGGCCGCCACCCATGACATCGAACAGTTCGCACGCGCGAAGTCGAAGCGCGCAGCCGACAAGCTCCACGGCGTCGTCGCCGAGACGAAGGCGGCGTTGGCCGCGGCACCGGTCGGCGACGCGCAGTTGCGCGAACGCATCCGGTCGCGACTCGGGCGCATGGTCGGGGCGCCGGGCGACATCGCGGTCGACGTGCGCGGCGGGCGGGTGATCCTGCGCGGCCACGCCACCTCGCGGGAGATCGATGACGTACTCGACAAGGTGTCGCTGATGCGCGGCGTGGTGTCCGTTGAGAACCACCTGGCGGGCAGCGAGTCGATGCCCGCCGATGGCTTTTCCCGGATGGACGCGCGGGCGGCGGCGAACCCGGTCAGTCCACCTGCCGGCTGACTTCCGCCCGCAGCTCGAGCAGGCTGCCGTGGTCCACCTGGACCAGCCCCCGCCTGGGGCGGTCCAGGTCCAGGATGATGAACACCAGCACGGCGATCAACGCCACCATGATGTGGCTGGCGAGCGATGGCCGGTGGCCGGCCACGCCGGTGGCAAAGCCCACCACCAGGCCTGCCATCAGGAAGGTCGCCAGCAGCAGGAACAGCACCACTTCCGGGACGCGCCGGTCGAGCGCCGCGTTGCGGTTGGCGTAGGCGTCGATCAGGGCGTTCACCGCCTCGGCATGCAGGCCGGTCGTGACCGGGTCCGGGTCGGCGACCGCGGCGCGCCGCGCCACGTCCCACAACCGCGCCTGGGCCCGCGCCGTGTCCACGCGCATTGCGGCCAGGCCCCTGTAGTTGTCCAGCGTGGAGCCATTGGCGACGATGCGCAGGTCGAGGTAGTCGCGCAGGGCCTGTCGCGCTTCGGCGCGGTGGCGGTCGGGGAGCAGCCCGGTCCGTTGCCACGCGGTGCCGATCGCGTTCGCCTCGGCCACGACCGCCTCGCTGCGCGCGTCGTAGCGTTGCAGCGACGAGGAAAAGGTGAACCCGAGCAACAGGGCCAGGATGCCGAGCAGCGACGCCTGGATGGCATTGACGTGCGCCTTGGCGGGGGCGGGTTCCTCGCGCTCGTGGGCGCGCCCGAGGCGATACCCCACCTCGATCACCAGCAGCATGGCCACGAGCAGGCCACCTGCGATCAGCGCGCCATCGATCCCGTACATCAGTTCTCGTTCCATCCCGGCTCCAGGGGCGCGCGGCGCAGCAGGGCTGCCGCCGGGCGCCGCCCCAGCGTAGCGCGCGCCGGTGAAGTCGCCGCGGAGCCACGCGTGCCGTCGCGTAAAATCGCGCCATGCCCCTGATCACCCTCCAGGGCGTCGACTACGGCGTCGGCGGCCCCCTGTTGCTCGAAGACGTCGATCTCGCCATCGAGGCGGGCGAGCGCGTCGCCCTGATCGGCCGCAACGGGGCCGGGAAATCCACGCTGCTCAAGCTGCTGGACGGCACGCTGCGCGCGGACGACGGCGAGGTCCGGCTGGAAGGCGGCACCCGCATTGCGCGCCTGGAACAGGAAGTGCCCGCCGGGGCCGGCGGGGACGTCTGGGACGTGGTGGCGGGCGGGCTGGGCGAGGTCGGTGCCTGGCTGGCCGAGTACCACCATCTCGTGCACGCCGACGACATCGACATGGACGCGCTGTCGCGGGTGCAGGCGCAGATCGAGGACGCGCATGGCTGGTCGCTGGACCAGCGGGTCACCGAGACGCTGGAACGGTTGTCGCTCGATGGCGATGCGGCGTTCGCCGGGTTGTCCGGCGGCCTGAAGCGACGGGTGCTGCTCGCCCGCGCGCTGGTGTCCGCGCCGGACGTGCTGCTCCTGGACGAGCCGACCAACCACCTGGACATCGCGGCCATCGACTGGCTCGAAGGCCTGTTGAAGGGATGGGCGGGCGCACTGGTGTTCGTCACCCATGACCGGCGCTTCCTGCGCGCGCTGGCCACGCGCATCGTCGAGATCGACCGTGGCCGGGTGACGAGCTGGCCCGGCGACTGGGCCAACTACGTGCGCCGCCGCGAGGAACGGCTCAACGCCGAGGCGCAGGAAGCCGCGCGCTTCGACAAGCTGCTGGCGCAGGAAGAGGCATGGATCCGGCAGGGCATCAAGGCCCGGCGCACGCGCGACGAGGGCCGCGTGCGGCGCTTGCAGGCGATGCGCTCGGAGCGGGCGCAGCGGCGCGACCTGTCCGGCAACGTGCGCATGGAGGTTGCGCAGGGCGGGGCGTCCGGGCGCAAGGTGATCGAGGCCAAGGACGTGTCCTTCGGCTATGGCGCACGGCCGGTCGTCCGCGACTTCTCGACGCTGGTGATGCGGGGCGACCGCATCGGCCTCATCGGCCCCAATGGCAGCGGCAAGACCACGCTGCTCAAGCTGCTGCTCGGGGAGCTGGCGCCGGACGCGGGCACCGTGCGGCTGGGCAGCAACCTGCAGGCGGCCTATTTCGACCAGTACCGCGCCACGCTGCGCGAGGACTGGAACGCGATCGAGAACGTGGCGGAGGGACGCGAGAGCGTCACCATCAACGGCCGCCAGAAGCACGTGATCGGGTACCTGCAGGACTTCCTGTTCACGCCCGAGCGCGCGCGTGCCCCGATCACCCGGCTGTCGGGCGGCGAGCGCAACCGCCTGCTGCTCGCGCGCCTGTTCGCGCAGCCGTCGAACCTGCTGGTGATGGACGAGCCGACCAACGACCTGGACGTCGAGACGCTGGAACTGCTCGAGGACCTGCTGGCCGAGTACCCGGGCACGCTGCTGCTGGTCAGCCACGACCGCGACTTCCTGGACAACGTGGTGACGTCCACGCTGGTGATGGAAGGCGACGGCCGGGTGGGCGAATACGTGGGCGGGTACAGCGACTGGGAGCGGCAGCGGCCGGACGCAACGACGGTCGCCAGCGCGGCGCTGGCCCGGTCCGACGCCACGGCGCGTGGAACGTCGTCCCCCGCGCCGCCTGCGGCAAAGGGCAAGCGCGGCTTCAAGGAAACGCGCGAACTCGAGGCATTGCCGGCGCGCATCGAGGCGCTGGAGGCGCGCATCGCGGCGATGACCGCGGCGATGGAGGATCCGGCCTGGCACCAGCGCGCCGGCGATGCGATCGCGACGGACGTGGCGGCGCTTGCCGCTGCGCAGGCGGAGCTGGACGCGGCTTACTCGCGCTGGGCGGAACTCGGGGACTGACGCTTGGTGACCTCGCCTTCGGGGCGGCTGTCGTCGGCGCGCTGCTTGCCGTGGTCGTCCTCGGTGACGTTGGCGCGGGCGAGGTCCCGGCGGTCCTTGTCGGAAATGCCGGCCAGGCCCTGGCCGAAGTTCTCGCCCTTGCCGGGGTTGTACCCGCGGTCGCGGTTGCTCATGGTTGCCTCCGTTGGTGCGTGGTCGCCCAGCGTGCGCGCGGCCGGGTCGCCGTGTCGTCAACGCGCGCGGGAACTGAACGATTCAGCCTGCCGGCAGCGACGGATCACCGGTTGAGACGAAGCCTCGGCATCCTTTCCCCATGTCCGCGCTCGCCATCCAGCCAGGCTTCTTCGACATCGGCCCGCAGCAGCTTGCGGGCGATGCGCAGGGCGGGATCCGCTACCTGCCGGGCGTGGTGGACGCTGCACTGGCGCAGGCGTGGTTCGAACTGCTGCGCGAGCGCGTGGACTGGCAGGCGATGCGCCGGCCCATGTACAGCCGGGTGGTGGACGTGCCGCGCCTGGTCTGCGCGTACCGGCTGGAGGATCCGGCCGTCCCGGCGCCCCTCGGCGACATCGCGGCGCGCGTCTCCGACGTGCTCGGCGAGCCGTTCAACACCGTGGGCCTCAATCACTACCGCGACGGCAACGACAGCGTCGCCCCGCACAACGACAAGCTCCACACGCTGGTGCCGGGCCACCCCATCGCCGTGTTGTCGCTCGGTGCCACGCGACGCATGACCATCCGCCGCAAGCCGCCGCCGCGGCCAGCGGGCCCTTGTCGGGCAATCAACATCGACCTGGCGCCCGGCAGCCTGCTGGTGATGAGCCACGCGTCGCAGTTCCACTACGACCACGGCGTCCCCAAGGTCCGCGACCCCGTGGGGCCGCGGATCAGCCTGGCGTTTCGCGTGCGTCCGCGCGGGACGACGCGCGACTAGCCGCGGCCTCACGCGGTCCCGACGTGCGGCCGCCACGATAGCGGTCCCGGCAGCGAGGGCGACGCATGGCGAACCAGTGGGAATGCATCGTCGTGGGGGCAGGGCCTGCGGGTCTCTCCGCGGCGCTCTACATGGCGCGTTTCCGCCGCCGCGTCCTGGTCGTCCACGATGGCAAGGCGCGCGCCGCCCGCATCCCGGAGACGCACAACGTGCCCGGGTTCCCGGACGGCATCGAGGGGCCCGCCCTGGTCGCGCGCATGGCCGAGCACGCGCGGCGCCACGGCGCGGAGATACGGGAGGCGGAAGCGGTCGCCGCGCGCAGGGACGGCGCGACGTTCGTGCTGGAGCTGGCTGGCGGCGAGACGCTGCGCGCCGGGTCGCTGATCCTCGCCACCGGCCTGCGGCTCAACGAGCCGCCGCTACCCCACGCGCGACACGAAGCCGCGATCCGCGCCGGGGTGTTGCGCTATTGCCCGATCTGCGACGGCTTCGAGCACACGGGCGAGCGCATCGGCGTGCTCGGCTGCGATTCGTCGGGAGCGGCCGAAGCCCTGTTCCTGTGCCAGTACAGCAGGGACGTGACCCTGTTGCCGATGGACATGCCCGAGCTGACCGTCGCGCAGCGCCGCGAGCTGGAGGCCGTGGGCATCACCGTCGAATCCCGGCCGGTGGCCGGCCTGCATCCGTTCGACGACCGGTTCGAGATCCGCCTGGAGGGCCAGGCTTCGCCGCTCGTGTTCGATGTCGTGTATCCCGCGCTGGGCAGCCGCCAGCGGACGGAACTTGCTGCGATGCTCGGCCTGGCGCTGGACGAGGCAGGCGCCGTCGACGCGCGTTCGCCGCTCGGGACCGACGTGCCGGGACTCTATTGCGCGGGCGACATCGTCGATGGCCTCGACCAGATCAGCGTGGCGATGGGGCATGGGGCGGTCGCGGCCACGCGCGCGCACAACTGGTTGCGGGAGCGGGACGGGGAGACGCTCCGGGACCGTTGAGGATCCCGGATTTCGCTTCGCTTCATCCGGGCCACGGGGGCTGCATCCGGGCTACGGGCGCGCGTTACGTTGCGGCTTTCTTGCGGTTGCGGGGAGGCGAGGACGTGGGCGCCGGACCGGGACTGTCGATCCTGGTGAGCACGCGGGTGGTGCCCAGCACTTCGATGCGGCCGCCCGCCTTGTGGAAGGCGTCCAGGTCGGCGGCGATGCGCTCGTGGGTCATGCGGCGGCCGGAATCGGATTCCTTGCGCTTGGCGACGTAGCGGGTCGGGGGTGCTGGGGTGGCCATGGTGACTCCTTCGGTTATGCGGTGACGGTTTCGCGGCGGTAGTGCAACAGGCGGCCGCGATACGGCGCGGGGTCCTGGTCGTCGCGCGGGCAGCGCGTGGAAGCGACCGAGAACCCCTGCGCGGCCAGGGCGCGGCTGAAGCGCGAGCCGTTGCCGCGGCCCGGGTCGGTGACCAGGACCTCGGCGGTGACGTTGGCGTGGCGTTCGATGACGCTGCCCAGCAAGGCCACCTGCGACGCTTCGTAAAGGACGTCGCTGGCGATGATCAGGTCGAAGCGCCCGAGCGTCGGCAGCGGCACGTCCCACCGCAGTTGCCGGTAGGTGACCGCGTCCAGCGCGTTGAGCGCCGCGTTGTAGGTCAGGAACGGTTCGGCAAGCGGGTGCACGTCCGACGCGGTGACGTGTGCGCCGCGGCGCTGGAGGACCAGGCTGGCCAACCCGATGCCGCACCCCAGCTCCAGGATGCGCTTGCCGGCGATGTCGAAGCCGTGCATCGCCTGGGCCAGGAGGTGCCCCGCCGGCCACAGCTGCCCGAACAGGCTCCATTGCGCGGACGAGATGCCAAGCGCTTCGCCGTGGCCGTCCGGATCGTGGAATTGCTGGGTGTCGCTGAGCACGCGCAGGCGCCATGCATCGCCGCCAACGTGCATGGCGAGCATGCGGGTGGAATAACCGGGCATTGTCAAGCGGCCATCCTACGCCATCGGGGGCATACTCGCCCCATGACGCCCAACCCGGAATTCCTCGCCAGGCTCCGCTCCGGAGTCGGAAAGGCGCCTTTCCCGCAGCTCCTCGGGCTCGAGCTCGCTGAAATCGACTTCGACACCTGCAGGATCGACCTGGTGCTGGCTGAACGCCACCTGCAGCCCTTCGGAATCGTGCATGGCGGCGTGCTCGCCAGCCTCATCGACACCGCGACGTTCTGGGCGGTGTTCCTGCGCCTGCCGGAGGACGACGGGCTGGTCAACGTCGACCTCAAGCTCAACTACCTCAAGCCGGTGCGCGCCGGACGGCTGCGCGCCGAAGGCCATTGCCTGCGCGCCGGCCGGCAGGTCAGCTATGCGGAAGCCTCCGTGCTGGACGAGGCCGGGGGCCTGGTGGCCCATGGCACGTCGACGCTGATGGCGTTGCCAGGCAAGGGCCTGCGCATCGGCGTCCCCAAGTTCCTCGACGACTGAAGGCGCTCAGTCGCAGCGGACGCGTTCCATCCCGCCGCCCAGGTCGGTCAACACCTCGCCGTCGTCCGACAGGCGGAAGCGGTAGGTCGCCTCGCGCGTCTCGCCCTCGCCGGTGAGCCCGGCGGTGATGGTGAGGTCGGAAGGACCGCTGGCGACCGCGACGATCGGGCCGCTGCTTTCGTGGAACGTGATCGCGTCGTTGCCGATCGCAAGGTGCGACACGTGCCCGGGCGCGCCGCATGCGGCTGCATCGGCGGCGTAGCGGCCCTGGAACCGCGTCGGGACCGTGGCCTCCGGATCGGGGGTGGTGCCCGGGTCGGTGCCCGGCGGCGGCGACGTGACGTCGCCGGGTCCGGGCGTCGGGCCAGGCTCGATCACGGGTGGCGGCAGGTCCACCGCGGCGTCCGCGGCGTCCGCGGCGGGCTCGGCCGCGTCGCCGGGGGCGTCGGTGTCGCGGTCGGCATCGCATCCGGCGAGCGCGAGGGCCGCGGCAAGGGCGAGCGTGGCGGGGAAGTGGGTCCCGTATGGGCGCATGGGCTTGCTCCTGCTGCTGCAAGGTGAGCGCCCACCTTTGCCGACGACGCGTGATCGGCGGGTCGATGCCTACATCACCGCCAGGCGGCGGTTGCCGAAGTGCGACGGGAACTCGCGCGAGATCTGCACCTTGCGCTCGATCGAGCCCAGGATGACCTCGGCGAAGTTCACGCCCGCCATCGCGCTGCAGGAGCCCAGGTTCCCGGGGCTGAACACGTTCACTTCCAGGATCGTGTCGCCGATGATGTCGATCCCGACGAGGAACATGCCGTCCTCGAGCAGCTTCGGGCGGATGCGTTCGGCCACCATCAATTCTCGCTCTGTGATGCGCACGGCAGCGGCCTTGCCGCCGGCGTGGATGTTGCTGCGGATGTCGCCCGCGCCGGCGACGCGCCGCATGGCCGCGTACTTGCCGTCGACCTGCAGCGGCAGGCCGTTCATGAGGAACAGGCGGATGTCGCCCTTGTCGGCGCCCTGCACGTAGGCCTGGGCGATGACGTAGCCGTCGCGGCTGACGGCCTCGATGATCTGGTTGAGGTTGTCGCCGGACTTGCGGTTGACGAGGAACACGCCCTGGCCGCCGGAGCCCTGCAGTGGCTTGAGCACGACCTTGCCGCCGTGCTTCTTCGCAAACGCCTTGATGTCGCTGGGGAAGCGCGTGATCAGTGTCTCGGCGCGCACCTCGCGCGGGAACGACTGGAAATACAGCTTGTTGGTGGCCTGCGACAGCGCACCCGGATCGTTGAGCACCAGCACGCCCTGGCGCGCGGCCCGGCGCCCGAACTGGATGCCGACATCCTCGGCCCAGGGCCGGTCGACCGCGTCGTTGGACGGGTCGTTGCGCAGCATGAGGACGTCGATGTCCGTCATGTCCACCAGTCGCGTCCGGTCCGCGACCGATTGCAGGTCCTTGAAGAAGCGCGCCAGCGTGCGGCGACGCGGCTGGCGGGCCGCCGGGACGAAGCGTGCGTGCGCGCGCATGCGGTCGTCGACGTCGAACACGAAGTCCTCCGGCGTGATGTAGCAGACGTCATGCCCGCGGCGGGATGCCTCGTGCGCGAGCAGGGTGGTCGTGTAGCCCTGGTACTCGTCGTCCATGGCGTTGACGAAGAAGGCGATCAGCATGGGTTGCCTCGGATCAGGTCGATGAAGGAGCAGCCCTCCCGGATGCGCGCCACGTGGCGCCGCGCGGACGGGCGGGACAGGAATTCGGGGAGGACCGCCGGCGCGCGCAACATGCCCCGCGCGCGCAGCTCGTCGACCACGGGGACGTGGTGCGCGGCGATCTTCCCGAACCAGAAGGGATCCAGGTCGCGGCCGGTGGCCAGGAAGTCGAACACCGCCCGCAGGCCGCGCAGGTAGATGGCGTCCTTGGCGAGTCCGCCGGACCGGTAGACGCGCGCGGCGATGTTGAACGCGCCGCGGTGGCTGAAACCGTGTTCGCCGGCCAGGAGCCGGTGGCACTCGGTGAACGTGGCGCCCTGGAGCATCGCGTCGACGGCGACCACCCGCGCGGCCAGCAGGCGCAGCCGCGCATCCGTCAGGCCGTCGACGGCGAACTCGGCGAACACGCCCAGGCCTTCCTGGATGCCTTCGTAGCCCGCCAGCCCGTCGCCGAAGATGCCCAGGCCCTGCGCGCGGCCGTTGATGCAGGTGAGCACGTGCACGCTCACCTCGTGCTGCAGCAGGGCGTCCAGGCGACCGCGACGCATGCGGGTGTCGGTGGAGACCAGCAGCTCGTTGCCGGTGACCATCAGCCCGGGCCCGATGTCCTCGCGCAGGCTGACGGTCGCCTCGAAACCCGGGACGTCCTGTCGATAGCGCGCGATCAGCGCCTCGGCGGCGGCCTTGACCCCGTGGCAATCCACCGTCGCGTCGTCGCCGGTGCCGCCGCAGCTTTCGCCGGCGGCCGGCACCTCGGCGAGGATCGATCGCGCCTGTTCGAGCAGCTCCACCGCCACCGGCCCGTACTGCAGGACCGATGCGTGGCTGAACTTCGGCGTGTTGCGGAACTGCAGCATCAGCAGCTGCTGGTCGATCTCCAGCTGCTTCTCGCGGAACAGCGTTTCCAGCACGGGGTCCTCGACGCTGCCCATGTCGATCGCGTACAGCGCGCGCTTGGAGCGTTCCGGGCTGACGGTGAGCGGCCGGTAGCGGAATGCCGGCGGCTTCGTGCCGCCCTCGGCGCGATACGCCTCGTATGCCTCGCTGGTGTTGATGGGCGAGACGCTGAGCAGGAAGTCGAAGGTGTTGCTGATCCGGTGCAGCTCGCGATCGACCTTGAGCGCGGCATCGACGAAGCTGCTCCGGCCCAGGGCGCGGTGGTGCCTGGGCGCCTGGCGCCCGGTCGCCTCGAGGAACGCGGAGAACGCGCGCAGCAGGGCGTCGAACACGCCCGCCTCCAGGATGTGGAACACCTGCGGGTAGATGCGCTCGTCGCCCGGGATGCGATACACCTGCGGCACGCCGAGCGACAGGCATGACAGGCCTTCGAACCCGTCGATGAGGGTCGCGAGCCCGGGTTCCGGAAACGCCAGCGGGACCCGGTCGACGTGCGGCTCGCGCAGGTCCAGGCACAGTCCCGACAGTGCCTGGGCCATGCACGCCGCGGCGGCGTTGGCCGGCGCGTCGGCGGAGGTGCCGACGGCGAAGCGGTAGTGCTCCAGGCGCGCGCTCTCGTCGTCCAGGTCCGGGTCCGCCGGCAGGTCGTGCAGCGACACGAGCAGGAAGCGTCCATCGGGCGTGGCGTCGCGATTGCCGAAGTGGTGGGCGAGCACGGTGCGCACGCACGCCAGCGCGTCCTGGTCCGCCTCGCCGCCCTCGGGCCAGACGAGGTTGGCGGGACTGATGGCGGCCACCCGCTGCGCCAGGCTGAAGGACACGTCCGGGTGCCGGTTGACCACCAGGAAGGGCAGGGGACGGTCGATGTGGATCCGGCCCCCGGCGTCCAGCGGACGCCGGTAGGCGCCGTCGCTGGCGAGGTAGCGCTGCGTGCCGGTGCCCGTGGCGCTAGCCATGCAGGATCGCCCGGCCCGCGTCGGCGGCATGCGTGATGAAGTCGCGCATCGCCGGCAACGCACGCGCGTCCGGTTCGCCGGTCCATTCGTCCATGTAGAACTTCTTGAATTCCACCGCCAGCGCGCAGCCGGTGCCGGGATAGCGTTCGTGGACGAAGCGCGCGAGCTCGCCGCGGCCCTGGAACGCCACGTTCTCGCGCACGTCGAGGTGGCGGCCCAGGAAGTGGAACCCCCGCATGGCCTCGGTGAGCGGATCGACCAGGAACGCCCACCGGTCCCGGGGCATCGAGAACGTGCCCAGATTGATCTCGGGGGCATCCTCCCGGTCCATCGGAGGCGCCCCGGGGCCCTCGCGGCGATGGTTGTAGCTGTGCACGTCCAGCAGCAGGAAGCGCCCGTGCGCAGCCACCACGTCGTCGAGCAACTGCGCGAGCATCGCGTAGAAGGCCCGGTGCATGCGCAGCGAAGCTTCCACCAGGTCCGCCGGCGGCACGCCCCGCCACACCTGCAGGCCCCAGCTCTGTTCGGGGCGCAGGTAGACGGCATCGCTTCGTGCCCGGTTGAGGTCGACCTCGAATCGCGAGCGCAGCGGGACGACGTGCGTCGGCACCCCCGTCACCGCCTGGCCGGTGAAGGGATCCTCCTCCCGCAGGCGCGTGGCGGCGTCGAGCGCCATCGCGGCCTCGACGTCGGGCCTGAGCAGCGTGCCGTCGTGGATCGCGGTGGCGACGATGCAATCGTCACCGCGTTGCAGGGTCCACCACGGAACCGGGGCTTTGGGGGCCGCATTCATCTCGCCACTGTCGTGGACCCCGCGTCCACGGCATGTGTAACCCGCAGGTTCGATGCACGGCCGGCCGGTGGTTCACGTTCGCGCGGCTATCATTTCCGCGGGTTTCCCGGAGGCGGAGGCGACATGGCAACGGGCTGGGCAGGCGACGGCGCCGTGCAGGACCAGATCGACGCGACGGTGAAGGACGCGATCAAGCGCGCCCGCAGCCAGTTGCGCGCGGGTCCCGGACTGAGCCGCTGCGAGGCATGCGACGCGGACATTCCCGAGGCGCGCCGCAACGCCGTGCCTGGCGTTCGCCTGTGCATCGCCTGCCAGGAGGCGGAGGACCGCGAAAACGGGATTGCCAGCGGTTACAACCGTCGCGGCAGCAAGGACAGCCAGTTGCGCTAGGCCGGGATGCCGACCGGCTGGGCCGTCGCGATCGACACCTGGTTGCGACCATCGCGCTTGGCCCTGTAGAGGGCGGCGTCCGCGGCATCCAGCCAGTCCTGCAGGTCGGCGTGACCGTCCGCGGCAGCCACGCCGACGCTGATCGTGGGCCTCAGCTCCGGCTGGTCGTAGATGCGCATGGCCGCCACCGCGTCGCGGATCCGGTCGGCGGTGCGCGATGCGTCGTCCCGGGACGCGCCCGGCAGCAGCACCGCGAACTCGTCGCCGCCCAGCCGTCCCGCGAAGTCGTGCATGCGGATGTTCCGGCGGATCGCCGCGGCCATGGCGCGCAGCACCTCGTCGCCGACGCCGTGGCCATGGCTGTCGTTGATGTCCTTGAAACGGTCGACGTCGATCAGCACCAGCCCGGCGGCTTCACCCCGGGCGTGGTGCCGCGAGAGCGCGAACGCCGCCTGCTCGCGCCAGTAGCCACGGCCGTACAGCCCGGTCAGCGTGTCGGTGCGGCGCAACTGGTCCAGCAGGTGGTTCTGGCGCGTCACCTGGCGGATCAGCCGGTAGCTCGCCAGGCTCACCGCGACGGTATGGATCAGGATGATCGGCAGGCAGGCGACGAGCACCGTCATGCTGGTGGCGGGCTCGAACACGAACCCCGTGGCCAGGCCGGTGGCGAGCAGGCCGGCGACCATGCCCGGCACCGACCGCAGCCACAGGCGCGGCACGCCGGAACTGATCTTGTCGACGGTGGTCAGGGTGACCAGCAGGACACAGGGGAGCAGGTTGAAATGCAGCAGCGGCACCCAGGCGCCGGCCATCGCCGAGTCCAGCAGCAGGTTGCGCAGCTCGGCGCGGTACGGGTCGCGGCTGCGCGAGGCGGCCAGGTACGCGACGTGGGGCCAGGCCAGGGCGGTGAAGGCGAGCCATGCCCATGCCGGCCACGCCGCGCCCTGCTCGTGCAGCACCGCGGCGATGGCGATGCCGCCCAGCGCCATGCCGAGCAGGCGCAGGCGGTAGATGAGCTTCGGCAGCTGGCGACGTTCGCGCTGCATCAGCCGGGATCCGCGCCGGCGGGACAGAGCATCGACTTCCCCCTGGAAGGATCGATTCGAGGCCATGATAGGAACATCCCCCGGCCGGAAATGGGCCGTACGGCGCAGTTCCGCATGTCGGTGCCGGCGCCATGAAGTGCTTCGTGTACGTGGCGCCCTGCGCGTGGGAAGACCTGCTGAAGGTCGGCCATTCCCGGGATCCGCTGGGCCGGCTGGAGGCGTTCCACCGGCGCTGGTACGACACCTTCGACGCCGACCTGGCGTGGCTGGTCGAACTCGACCGGGTGCGCGACGCGGCCGCGCTGGAACTGTCGCTGCGGCGCGGCCTGGCGGAGCACAACGCGCCCGCGCCGCTGACGATCCGCCGCGAGGCGGCGGGGCAGGGCGAGTGGTTCCGGGGCGCGTCGGAGAGGCTGGCGCACGAACGCGAGCGCCTGGCCGCGGCCGGCCACCTGTTGCACGTGCCGGCTCGCGACTGGCTGCGCTCGGCGCTGCTGGCGCGCGCGGACCGGCTGCACGGGTGGACTGCCGCCGTGCTGGATGCCGACGCGCTCGAGGCGCCCGTGGACGCCACGCCCGTCGCGCGCGCCGTGCGCGACGCCCTCGATGCCTACGCGGCGTTCGGGATCGACCTCGTGCCCCTGCTGCCACCGGAGGTCGCGCGCTGGCGCGGGCTGGCGGGCTAGCGGGCTAGCGGGCTAGCGGGCGAGTTTCCCCAGGGAATGGTCGAGCGCGCGTTGCAGCTTCTTCGCCGCGCCGTTGATCGCCACGGCCAGCGCCTCGGAATCGTCCGATGCAGCCACCGGCGGGCGGCCCTCCAGCCGCGCCTCCATCGTGCAGTGCTTGTCGTGCCCGCCGCCCTTGGCGGCGTTCTCGTCGCGCAGGTGCACCTCCACGCGCGTCACCTGGTCGGCATACCGCACCAGGTGGGACTCGACCGTGTCTTCCACGTGGCGCACGACCGACGGGTCGGACTGCAGGTTGTGGTCGGTGTTGATCAGGATCTTCATGCGGGTCCTTTGGTCGGTGGGGTGTCGCCCACGCTACCGGGACGGATGTAAAGGCCGCGCGCTCGCCGCGTTGCAGTAGCCTGCGGCGATGGACGACTTCCAGACCTCCCGGCTGCGCCTGCGCCTGCTCCGGCCCCCGGACGAAGCGTTGTATTGCGCGCTGTACACCGATCCCGGCGTGATGGCGCGCATCGGTCCACCGTTGTCGGCGGACGCGGCGCGGAGGGGGTTTTCCGCGGCGCGCCGCCGCAACCTCGATCCCGCCGGCCCCGAGCGCCGGTGGGCCGTGCACGGGCGCGCGTCCGGCGCGGCCGCGGGCCTGTTCGCATTGCTTCGCGACCCGCGTGATCGAGGCGATGCCGAGTTCGGGATCATGCTGCTGCCGTCAGCGCAGGGCCGCGGGTTTGCGCGCGAGCTGGGGGCGATGGCGGTGTCCCGGGCGTTCGCACCGGACGGCTGGGCCCTGCATCGACTCTGGGCGCGCCACGCGCCCGGCCACGCGGCAGCCGCGGGCGTGCTCCGGGCGGCCGGATTCCGGCCAGGTCCGCCGGAGGGCGCCGACGCCACCGGCGTCTTCACCCGGGAGGACCAGCGATGAGCCGTGGAAGCCTGGCCTGCGTCGGCCTCGGGATGATGCTGGGCGCCCACCTGTCGCCGCGCGCACGCAGCCACGTGGAGCGGGCGGACGTGGTCTTCGGGCTGGTGTCGGATCCGCTCGTGGAACTCTGGCTGCAGCGCCTGCGGCCGGACGTGCGCAGCCTGCAGCCGTTCTACGGCGACGGCAGCCCGGGCGGCAAGCCGCGCAGCGACAGTTACCGCGACATGGTCGCTGCGATGGTGGGCGAGGCACGGGCCGGCAGGTCCGTCTGCGGTGCGTTCTACGGGCACCCCGGCGTGTTCGCGGAAGTCCCCCACCGGGCGATCGCCATGGCACGCGCCGAAGGGCTCGAGGCGGTGATGGAGCCGGGCATCTCCGCGGAGGACTGCCTGTACGCCGATGTCGGCTTCGATCCAGGCAATGTCGGATGCCAACATTACGAAGCGAGCCAGTTCATGTTCTACCGCCGGACGATCGACCCTTCGGCCTGGCTGGTGCTCTGGCAGGTCGGCATCGCCGGTGACCGTTCGCTGGCGCGCAGGGCGACCGGCCCCGCGCACCGACGCTTGCTGGTCGAACTGCTGCAGGCGCATTATCCGGCCGACCATCCGGTCATCGCCTACGAAGCTGCTACGCTCCCGATCGCGACCGCGCGGGTGGAGCGGATGCCCTTGTCCGGACTGGTGGATGCCGAGCTGAACCTGCAGACGACGCTGGCGATCCCGCCGGCGGCGCCGCTCCGGCCCAACCACCAGCTCATGCAGCGGCTCGCGGAAATAGAGGCGACGGATCCATAGCATCCATGGGGATGGTGCACATGCCTGATGTCATCGGTTTTCTCGAATCACTGGGTGCGCGCCCGGCACTGGCCGGACGCGACTACGAGGCGGCCGTTGCCGGCCTCGGCACGGATCCGCCCGCGCGCGATGCGCTGCTGGCCCGGGACGCATCCGCACTGGCCGCGGCACTGGGTGGTCGGGAAGCGATGTGGTGTTCGATCCGGTCGCCGGACGAGTCGCCCGAGGAAGAGACGCCCCGCCGCGAGGAGCCCGCGCGCGAGGATCCCCAGCCGGAACCGGACGAGGACTGACCGCAGGCGCCATGGGCCCGGTCGCGGCCAATCGCTGGTTGCTGCTGGTGGCCCTGCTGTGGCCGGTGGGCCTGCTTGCGGCGCCGCCGGTCGCCGACTGGTTGCACGAGGCGGAACAAGTGCGCAGCTCGCGGCCCGAACGCCTGGCCGAACTGCTGATCGAGCTCGACGCGGCGGCGGCGTCCGCCACGCCGTCCCAGCGCGAGCGGATCGCCTACCTGCATGCCTATGCGGATGTCTATGCCGGGCGCTACGCAAGTGCGCTGGCGCAAGCGCGGAACCTGATCGGGACCTCGCAGGATGCGGACATGCGGGTGCGTGCCCGCGCACTGGTCGTCATCATCCACGGGCTGACCCGGCATTTCGCCGAGGGCCTGCGGGAGCTCGAGACGCTGCATGGCGAAGTGGACCAGGTGGAGGACGTGGACGTCCGTCGGCAGGTGCTGTTCGCGTCGGGCGGACTCTACTGGCAGGTCGGCCAGTACGCGCTCGCGATACGCGACCTCGACACCCTGCTGGAACGGACCGGACCGGTGTCCGAGCGCGACCGCTGCTTCGTCACGCAATTGCGCGAGGACGCACGGCAAGGCGCCGGGGAGAAGTCGGATCCTGACGAGCTGCGCGCCATCATCGACCAGTGCCTGGCCGCGGGCGAACCGCTGGTCGCGAACATCGCGCGCCTGTCGCTTGCCCGGGCGATGGAACTCGACGGCCAGACAGCCGCCGCCATCGCGTTGTTGCGCGAATGGCTGCCGGAGATCGAAGCGACCCGCTATCCGCGACTGGTGACCGAGGTCCACTCCGAACTGGCCGAATGGCTGGTCGATGCCGGTGACCTGGCGGCGGCGCGGCGCCATGCCATGAAGGCGGTCGCCGAGGCGACGGACGAAACCTCGCTGTTGCCGCTGACCACCGCCCACCGGGTGCTGTACGAGGTCGCCGAGGCGCGCGGCGATGCGCCGGCTGCGCTGTACCACTACCGGCGGTACGCGGAAGCCGACAAGGCGTACCTCAACGACGTCAAGGCGCGCGAGTTCGCCTACCAGATCGTGCGGCGCGAGACCCAGCAGCAGGACCAGCAGATCGCGCTGCTCGACCAGCAGAACCAGGTGCTCCTGCTGCGCCAGCAGGTGAGCGAGCAGGCCGCCCAGAACACGCGGCTGCTGATCGCCTTGCTGCTGTTCCTGCTGGCGTCGCTCGGCTACTGGGCCTGGCGGGTCACCCGCAGGCACCGCTCGCTCCGACTGCTGGCCGAAATTGATTCGCTGACAGGCGTCTGCAACCGGCGGCACTTCCTGCAGCAGGCCGAGCGGTGCCTGGAGCAGTCGGCGCGGGCCGGGGAGACCGTCGCGCTGGTGATGTTCGACCTGGACCACTTCAAGCAGATCAACGACAACTTCGGCCATGTCACCGGGGACTGGGTGCTCGAGCAGGTGGCGTCGGAGTGCCGTTCGCTGGGCCGGAGGATCGATTTGTTCGGGCGCCTGGGCGGGGAGGAGTTCGCCATCCTGCTCCCCGGCTGCGACAGCGGGGCGGCGGCGCGCCTGGCCGAGCAGTGCCGGGGGCGCATCGCCGCGATCGACACGACGCCCTGCGGGCACGACTTCCCGCTTGCCGCCAGCTTCGGCGTGACCGACACGGTGCTGTCCGGTTATGTCCCCGGCCGGTTGCTCTCGCACGCCGACCAGGCGCTGTACCGCGCCAAGCACCGCGGCCGGAACCTGGTCTGCGTGTATGCGGGCGAGCCGGTCCGCTCGAAGATGCCGGCCCACCTGGCGGCGGGCGTCACCTCGCAATCCTCGTAGATGGCCACCCATTCGCCTGCCCGCGTGCTGTCCGCGAGCATGATCGGCACGACCATCGAGTTCTTCGACTTCTACATCTACGCGACCGCCGCGGTGCTGGTGTTCCCGCGGCTGTTCTTCCCGGCAGGCGACCCGAACGCCGCGATGCTGCAGTCGCTGGCGACGTTCGCGCTGGCCTTCTTCGCCCGTCCCGTGGGGTCGGCGGTCTTCGGGCACTTCGGCGACCGGGTGGGGCGCAAGGCGACCCTGGTGGCCGCGCTGCTCACCATGGGGATCTCGACCGTGGCGATCGGCCTGTTGCCGACGCACGCGCGGGTCGGCGTGCTGGCGCCCGCGCTGCTTGCGCTCTGCCGGTTCGGGCAGGGGCTCGGCCTGGGGGGCGAGTGGGGCGGGGCGGTCCTGCTGGCCACCGAGAACGCACCGGCGGGCAAGCGTGCCTGGTACGGGATGTTCCCCCAGCTCGGCGCACCGGTCGGCTTCATCCTCGCGACCGGCGCGTTCATCGCGCTGGACCGCTGGCTGGACGATGCGGCGTTCTTCGCCTGGGGCTGGCGCGTGCCGTTCCTGGGCAGCGCGGTGCTGGTGGCGCTGGGCCTGTGGATGCGCCTGCGGCTGGAGGAAACGCCCGCGTTCCGGCGCGTGCTCGAGCGCAACGAGCGGCAACGCATGCCCGTGCTGTCGGTGTTGTCCGAGCACCCACGCGCCTTGCTCGCAGGGGTGTTCGCATCGCTGGCCACGTTCGTGCTGTTCTACCTGATGACCGTGTTCGCGCTGGGCTGGGCGACGCTGGAACTCGGCTACGCGCGGGATGCCTTCCTGTGGCTGCAGCTGGTCGGCGTGGCGTTCTTCGCGTTCACGATCCCGCTGGCGGCGGTGGCGGCCGACCGCCATGGGCGCAGCGCGGCGATGCTCGCGGTCACGCTCGCGATCGCGGTCTTCGGGCTGGTGTTCGACGTGCTGTTCGTCGCAGGCGATGCCGCGCGGATCGTCGTGTTCCTGGTACTGGGCATGTGCCTGATGGGCTTCACCTACGGCCCCCTCGGGGCGTACCTGGCCGAACGGTTCCCGGCGGCGGTGCGCTACAGCGGCACCTCGCTGGCCTTCAACCTGTCGGGGATCCTCGGCGCGTCGCTGGCGCCGTACGCGGCGATGTGGCTCGCCGCGCGTTTCGGCATCGCATCGGTGGGCTGGTACCTCACCGTCGCATCGCTGCTCACCCTGGCGGCGCTGCTCGCGGCACCGCGCGCCAGGGACGATTGATCCCCGCCTGCGCGGGGAGGACGGTGTCGACTAGATCGACTCCAGCCCCAGGATCGCCGACAGGATCGCGCCGATCATGAAGTACTGGCCGTTGTCGTGGCGGCCGTACCGGGAGCGGCCGTAGTAACCGTCCTCGTAGCCGCGGCGGAAGCCTTCGCGGAAGTAGTGCGCATAGTGGTCGCGGCTGACGTGTCGGCCGTGGTACCCGTATGCGCCGTCGCGGTAGGCCCGCGCATCGCGGTAGTCGAAGCGCCAGTTGTCGTAGCGGTCGGCGCGGCCGGCGCGGATGCCTTCGGCGTAACCGTGGTTGGCAGCCTCGCGGATCAGCTCGGCACCGTACCGGTTGGTGTTCCAGTAACGGCCGTCGAGGCGGTAGCGATGGCTGTAGGGGGCGTCGTAGCGGACCTGCGAGTTGTAGGCGAGCCAACGCCGCTGCTGGTCGATCAGCCGCTGCTGGTACTGCAGGGCGTACCGCTGCGCCTCCCGGCGATCCTCGCGGCGTTCCTGGCGGATTTCGCGGTGATCCTCGCGGCGCTCCTGCTTGACTTCGCGGCGGACGATGCGGCGCTCCTGCTTGGCTTCGCGGCGATCCTCCCGGCGCTCCTGGCGCACTTCCCGCGGCGTGTCGGCCTGGGCCTCGCGGCGCGCCTCGACGCGCTCCTCGCGACGTTCCGCGCGGTCCTCGCGCCGCTCTTCGCGGTCCTCGCGCGCCTCGCGGCGCTCCTTGCGGGTCGGGTTGTCCTGGGCAAACGCCGGCGCCGCGACGGACATCGCGAGGGCGATGGCGATGAGCTGGACGGTGCGACGGCCGCGTGGCTTGAGTGTCGTCTTCATGTCGGATCCCCACGTACGTTCGAGTGACATGTGCACTACGCGTGAAACCGCCTGAATCGGTTCTGAGCGCGCACGCGCAAGGCGATCCGCATTCAGCGGCCAGTCGCCGATCGACAGCCCGGATGCAGACCGCGGGTTCACGGCCGGCTCGTTATGAGTGGCGTTCGACCGCCCCGGACGGGCGTTCCCCCACGCGAGAGGAAACCCAATGAACGCATCGAAACTCACCACCCTTTTCGCCGCCTTGCTTGTTGCGGGCCTGGCCGGCTGCGACGCCAACGACGACGCCGACGTCGCCGCATCCCCCGACCTGGTTCCGCCGGCGGCGACCGAGCCGGCAGACGGCATGACCGCGGGCACCGATGCCGGCACGATCACCGTCGCGACCGCCGACGACGGTGGCACCTACCTGACCGACAGCGCGGGCAACGCGGTCTACATGCTCGAGGGCGACCCGGAGGGCGATGCCTGCGTCGGCGACTGCCTGGAAACCTGGCCGCCGGTGCTGGTGACCGACGTGCAACCCAGCGTCGACCTGGGCGTCGACCTGGATCCCGCGTTGCTCGGCACGATCGAGCGCCCCGACGGCACGATGCAGGTGACCTACAACGGCTTCCCCCTGTATCGCTACGCGGCCGACACGGGCGCAAACCGCATTGCCGGCCACGGCATCGACGACCAGTGGGGCGAGTGGTACCTGCTGACGCCGACCGGCGAAGAGTTCGCCATGACCGGGACCGCCGCCGATGCCGGCATGGCCGCCGACGCCGACGCCGAGGTCGAGGCGGACAGCTCCGTCGCCGAGGACGCGACCACCGACGACGGTCCGGCCGATACCAGCGCCATCGAGGAAGGCACCGAAGACGAGTACTGAGCTGGCTGAATTGGCACTTCCACACATCGAGGCAACATGCCGGGCGCCACACTGGCGTCCGGCATGACGCCGAGCACAAACGAGGACTCCCCCCATGACGAACGAAACACGCGACATGAATCGAGATCCGATCACCGGTGCGCCGGGTTCGCATCCCCTCGGCACCGGCGTCGGCGCGACCGGCGGCGCGGTGGCCGGTGGCCTGATCGGGGCGCCGTTCGGCCCGATCGGCATGCTGGTCGGCGGCGCGGTGGGCGCGGTGGCCGGTGGAGCCGCCGGGCACGCCGTGGCCGAGCGCGCGGATCCGACCTACGAGCAGGCGTACTGGAGCCAGGCTTACCGGACGCGCCCGTATTACGAGTCGACCTACGACTACGAGACCGACTACGCCCCGGCGTACGCCTACGGCAGTGCCTCGCGCGCCCGCCTCGGCCATCGCGAGTGGGACGACAGGACCGAGTCGGAGCTCCGCGAGGGCTGGGAGAAGGCGAAGCAGAAGTCGCGCCTGAGCTGGGAAAAGGCGAAGGCCGCCGTGCGTGATGCGTGGGACCGGGACGACCGGACCTACCGCACCTACGACGCGACCGACAACTACTACGCCAAGCACCATGCCAGCAGTGGCGCGACCGAGCGCGACAGCAGCTTCGACTACGACACCGACTACCGCCCGGCGTACCGCTACGGCACGTACGCGCGCACCAGCTATGTCGGCCGCGACTGGGACGACAGCCTGGAGAGCGACCTGGAGCGTGGCTGGGACAGCGCGCGCGGCTCGTCCCGGATGGCCTGGAGCCAGGCGCGCGGGACGGTCAAGGATGCGTGGCACAACTTCGAGCGTGCGGTGCCGGGTGACTTCGACAAAGACGGGCGTTGACCCCGGGCAACGCGCTTTTCGATTCGAAGGCCCCGGAGACGGGGCCTTCTTCTTGCATCAACCGCCGAGCGCCATGCCCGCGGCGTGGCCCGACGCCCAGGCCCACTGGAAGTTGTAGCCGCCCAGCCAGCCGGTGACGTCGACGACCTCGCCGATGAAGTACAGGCCGGGGACGTGCCGGGACTGCATCGTGGTCGACGACAAGCCGTCCGTGTCCACGCCGCCGAGCGTCACCTCCGCGGTCCGGTAGCCCTCGGTGCCGCTGGCGACCAGGGGCCAGGCCTGCAGCACGCCGGCCGCTTCGCGCAACTGCGGTTCGTTGAACTGCCGCATCGGCCGGTTCGGCAGCCAGTGCTCGCACAGGCGCTGGGCGAAACGGCGCGGCAGCCGGTCGGCGAGCACGGTCCTGAGCTCTGCCGCGGGCCGTTCCTCGCGCATGCGCTGCAACCACGCGTACGCATCGGTGCCCGGCAGCAGGTCGAGTCGCAGGTCGTCGCCCGGCTGCCAATACGACGATACCTGCAGGATCGCGGGACCGCTGATCCCGCGGTGGGTCACCAGCATGGAGTTCTCGAACGACGCGCCGTTGCAACTGGCCACCACCGGCAACGCCACGCCGCTCAGGTCCGCCAGCCGCTCCTGGTGCCGGCCACTCAGCGTCAGCGGCACCAGCCCGGCGCGGGTCGGCAGCACCGCGTGCCCGAACTGCCGCGCCAGGTCGTAGCCGAGGCCGCTGGCACCCATGCTCGGGATCGACAGGCCGCCGCAGGCGACCACCAGCGACGGTGCGGTGAACGCGCCGCGTGCGGTGTGCACGTGGAAGCCTTCGCCATGGGTGACGCGTTCCACCGCGCAGGACGTCTCCACGCGCACGCCGGCCGCCGAGCATTCCTCCAGCAACATCGCGACGACCAGCTTCGAGGAGACATCGCAGAACAGCTGCCCGAGTTCCTTCTCGTGGTACGCGATGCCGTGGCGTTCGACCAGTTCGATGAAGTGCCACGGCGTGTAGCGCGCGAGGGCGGACTTGCAGAAGTGCGGGTTGGCCGACAGGTAGTTGGCGGGCGACGTGCCGGTGTTGGTGAAGTTGCAGCGGCCGCCGCCCGACATGAGGATCTTCTTGCCGATGCGGTTGGCATGTTCGACCACCAGCACGCGCAGGCCGCGGCGCCCCGCGGTGAGGGCGCACATCAGGCCGGCCGCGCCACCGCCGATGACCAGGACGTCATGCATCCGGCGAGGTTATGTCATCCCTGCGAAGACGGGGATCCATGGGGATGACGGGCCTGGAGTCCCGCCTTCGCGGGAATGACGGGACGTTGGTGTTCCAATGCCGCATGGACTTCCGGTTCGACAACGCCTTCGTGCGCGAATTGCCTGGCGACCCGGTGGAGGGCCCAGGCGTCCGCGAGGTGACCGGTGCGCTGTGGTCGGCCGTGCAGCCGACGCCGGTGGCCGCGCCCGTGCTGCTGGCCCATTCGGCAGCGATGGCCTCGCGCCTTGGCCTTGGGGCCGCCGAGGTGGCTTCGCCGGAGTTCGCACGCGTCTTCGGCGGCAACGCGTTGCTGCCCGGCATGCAGCCGTACGCGGCCAACTACGGTGGCCACCAGTTCGGGCACTGGGCGGGGCAGCTCGGCGACGGGCGGGCCATCACCCTGGGCGAGACGGTCAACGCGGGCGGCGAGCGCTGGGAGCTGCAGCTCAAGGGCGCGGGCCCGACGCCGTATTCGCGCTCGGCGGACGGGCGCGCCGTGCTGCGCTCGTCGATCCGCGAGTTCCTGTGCAGCGAGGCGATGCACCACCTGGGCATCCCGACCACCCGCGCGCTGAGCCTGGTCGCCACCGGCGAGCCGGTGGAACGCGACATGTTCTACGACGGACGCCCGCGGCTCGAGCCGGGCGCCGTGGTGTGCCGGGTCTCGCCGTCGTTCATCCGGTTCGGCAGCTTCGAGTTGCCCGCGTCCCGGGGCGACGTCGCGCTCTTGCGCCAGCTCGTCGACTTCACCATCCGCCGGGACTTCCCCGAACTGCAAGGCGCCGGCGATGCGCTGCGCGGTGCCTGGTTCGGCGAAGTGTGCGTCCGGACGGCCACCCTCGTCGCGCACTGGATGCGGGTCGGCTTCGTCCACGGCGTGCTCAACACCGACAACATGTCGATCCTCGGCCTGACGATCGACTACGGGCCCTATGGCTGGATCGACGACTTCGACCCGGACTGGACGCCCAACACCACCGACGCGCACGGCCGGCGCTACCGCTTCGGCTGGCAACCGAAGATCGCGTACTGGAACCTCACCCGGCTGGCGCACGCACTGGCGCCTGTGTTCGAGGACCACGACCTGCTGCACGACGGCCTGCGGCGTTTCCAGGACGCGTTCGTGCAGGCGGACCGCGACACGATCGCGCGCAAGCTCGGGCTCGCCGCCTGCAGCGACGAGGACGTGGAACTGATGCAGGCCCTGCATGCGCTGCTGCACGTGGCCGAGGCCGACATGACGCTGTTCTTCCGGCACCTGTCACGGCTCGATCCCGCCGCGCCATCGCTGGCGACGATGGAGGCCGCGTTCTACGACCCGGCCCGGCGCGCCGCGGCCACGCCGGCGTTCGAGGCCTGGCTGCGGCGGTATGCCGCGCGCATCGACGCCGACGGGATGGATGCGCGGGCGCGCCGCGAACGCATGGACGCGGCCAATCCCAGGTACGTGCTGCGCAACTACCTCGCCCAGCAGGCGATCGACCGGGCCGAGGCGGGCGATCCGTCGGGGGTGCGTGAGCTGCTGGAGGTGATGCGCAAGCCGTACGACGAGCAGCCGGGGCGCGAGGCGTTCGCCGGACGGCGTCCCGACTGGGCCCGGAACCGCGCGGGATGCTCGATGTTGTCCTGCAGCTCCTGAGGCGCCCGGGGCCCATCGGACAGCCGGGATTCACGCCCGGCAGCCATCGCTGACGGCGCATTCATGCCCATGCGCGCCCAATGGGTCGCATTCGAACAGCAGGAGCACCGCCATGCGCCCCATCGTTTCCATGCTCCGCCGCGGGCGGGGCCTCTTCGTCGCCGCGATCGCCGGCCTGGCCCTGGCGGGCTGCGCCAGTTACGGCTTGCCCGGTGCCGGCTTCCCCGGCGGCGGCTACGGCGGCGACCCCTACGGCTATCCCGGTGGCTACGGCCAGCAGCAATACGGCAGCCAGGTCGTGGGCACCGTGCAGGGCATGGATCGCGGCCGGATCGTGCTGGCGCTCGAAGGCGATTACGGTTACGGCGGCGGCCGACAGGTCGCCCTGTACTACGACAGCCGCACGCCGCTGTACTACCGCGGCCAGCGCCATCCCGTCGAGGGCCTCGAGCGCGGCGACGTGATCCGGGCCGAAGTCGTGGAATCCGGCGGCCGCCTGCACGCGCGTTCGATCGAGGTCGTGCGCAACATCCGCGAGTCGGGTGGCTACTACCCCAACGGGTACGGCGATCCCGGCTACGGCGGCGGCTATGGCGACTCCCAGCAGTTGCGCGGCCGCGTGTCCTGGGTGGACGAGCGCGCGCAGGTCATCCGGCTCGATGCCGGCAGCTACGGCGGGCAGATGGTCGAGGTGCGGTACGACTCGCGCACGTACGTCGAATGGCGCGGCCAGCGGTATCCCGCGCGCGACCTGGACCCGGGCGACGTGGTCAGGATCGATGCGCGTCGAAGCGGCAACGCCTGGTTCGCCGAACGCATCATCATGGAATCCAACGCGGGGCGCTGATCCGGCGCCGCGGCGGAAAGAAAAAAAGCCGGGCTAGCGCCCGGCTTTCTTTTCCTTCTTTTCGGCCCGCTTTTCCTTGAGGGTCTTCGTCGGCTTCTTCTTGTCCTGCTTCTTCTGGTCCATCCCCTTGCTCATGGCGCCTCCCGGTGCGCTTTCGGCCCCCTGCACCGTGCAGGCGGCACGGGAGGATTATGCGCGCGCGCCGGTCGGGCGGGAGCCCGTCCCGGCCGCCCGGTGCGCCTGCGGTCAGCGAGGATCCTCGGCCACGCGCAACACCGGATACAGGTCCATCCGGTCGTCCCACGACGGGTGCCGGCGGTAGAAGAAGTCGAGCCGCGCCTGGGGGTCGGCCGCGAACGCGGGATCGCCGGCCAGGCGCTTCGAGAACTCGGCGCGCAGCGCCGGGTCGGCGGCCAGCATGTCGCGCGCCACGGCCTCGGCCACGTAGGGCTCCATGTATTCCTTGCGTTCGAAGTGGTTGTTGAACCAGCCCCATGCCGCCAGGGAGTCGGGCGCCTGCGGCTCCAGCAGCGCGACCGCCACCCGCGACAGGGGCTGCGCGATCGGGACGAAGAGGCTGCCGGGGCGGAGGTCGTGGCGTTCCGGCTGCCACGTCCCCTGGACGGCCAGGCGCTGGTGTCCTTCGTAGGGCGTGTCGCCGAACGACGTCGACGTGGCACGGAACGCCTCCACGGCCAGGCCCTCGGCGCCGGCGTCGAGCCGGCGATACGCGACGCCATGCAGGTCCAGCTTGGCGGCGACGAGTCCGGCGTGGGCCGCGGGGACGACGTAGCCCGCGCCGGGTGCCGCCACCACCGACCCCGGGACCACGGCGTCGCACAACGGGATGCGCCACACCTGGGGCGTGGCGTCGTCGTAACGGGTCATCGTCGCCCCCGACACGTCCGATGGCGTCCGGGTGTAGGCGTAGCCCTTGTAGTCGATGTCGCGGCACGCGTCGCCGGCCACGTAGTCCAGCGGCACGGCGGTGCCGGCCAGGCCCGCGGCGCGCGCGTCCGCCGCCCGCGCCAGCGCCTGCCAGGCGTCCCCGTGCCGGGCCACCAGGTCGAGGACGGCCAGGATCGCCTCGCGCGTGGTGCGCACGCGGTGCGGGTAGTCGCGCCAGGAGTGCGTTTCCACCAGCATCCCCAGGCGGTTGCGCAGCGGCATGTACCCGTGGGAGAAACGGGGCGGGGCGACGCCGTCGCGGAAGCCCGACGAAGGATCGTCGCCGACCACGAACGACGGATAGAACGGCAAGGGCTGGAAACCCGCGTCCGACAGGCGCGCGATGGTGCCGTCGCGCAGCGCGAGGCCCGCGGCGCGCAGCGCGGCGTCGCCGCTGTTGAGCGGCTCGACCTGGATCGACACGTCGTGCTCGAACTTCGCCCCGTCGGTGACATGCAGGTCGATGTAGGCGAGGGGATCCCAGCGCCGCACCAGCCCCAGCATCGCCGCCATCTCGGGCGTCTCGGCCTTCAGGTAGTCGCGGTTGAGGTTGAAGTTCTGCGCGGTGGTGCGCCAGCCCATCTCGCGTGGCCCGCGCTGGTTGGGGCGATTCCACTCGCGGAAGCGTTCATGGCCGTCGACGTTGAACACGGGCACGAACAGGAGCACCTGCCGGTCCAGGACATCCGGCCCGGCCTCGCCCTCGAGCAGCTGTCGCAGCGCCAGGAAACCGGCATCCTTGCCGTCGATCTCGCCGGCGTGGATGCCGCCCTGGACCAGTGTCACGGGCAGGCCCTGCTCGCGCGCGGCGCCGGGCGTGAGCGCCCCGGTGGTGGAGACCACCAGCAGCTTCATCGGCCGGTTTTCCGGCGTGGTCCCGAAGGTCTCGCACCGCACGGCGTGGGGGTACGCGGCTGCGAATTGCTCGCAAAGCGCGATGGTCTCCGCGTAGCGGCCGGTCTCCTCGAAACCGGTGCGTTCGGCGTGCGTCACCAGGCCGCTGGTGGCGGCCACGCCGAGGGGCACGAAGAGGCAGGCGGCCAGCAGGGCGCGGGACAGGGGGGTCGACGGTCGCATCGGCGATCTCTGGGAGGGGCGAAAGCCATGATGTTAGCGACCACCGTGGGCACGCGCAGCCGCGTGCGGCACCGGCATAGACTGGTGCCCTCCAAGCCGGAGTCCCGCATGCACGTCCTCCACTACGCCCCCGGCGCGGCCAGCCTGCTGGTGCACTGGTTGCTGATCGAACTCGACGTCCCGCACGCGTTGCGCCGGCTCGACCTGGATGCACGCGACCAGAAAAGCGCCGACTACCTGGCGTTGAACCCCGCAGGCGTCGTGCCCACGCTCGTGGTCGACGGCCGGCCGATGACCGAGGCCGCCGCGATCGCGGCCTGGCTGGCCGAGCAGCATCCCGGGGCCGGGCTCGCGCCCGCCGTGGGGGAACCGGGCCGGGCGGCCTACCTGCAATGGATGTTCCACCTGGCCAATGCGGTGCAGCCGTTGTTCCGCCTGTGGTGGTATCCGCACGAAGCCGCGGGGGATGCCCACCGCGACCTGGTGCGCGAATCGGTCAGGCCGAGGATCGAGGCGGCGTGGGACAGGATCGACGCGCACCTTGCCGCGAATGGCCCGTGCCTGCTCGGCGGCCGGGAGACCGTCGCGGACTACTACCTCACCATGCTCATGCGCTGGTCGCGGAACATGCCGCGGCCCGCCCACGACTGGCCGGCACTGGCCTCGCTGGCGGCCCGGATGAAGGCAAGGCCGTCGTTCCGCGCACTGTATGCGAGGGAAGGACTGGAGGAATGGGCCTGACGGCCCGTGTCGGTTAGGCTTCGGCCCACGCGGCCGATGCGCGACCGCACCTGCAGGGGACTCCACGCATGACCGACGCCGTCGCCGCCCAGCCGGGCAGGCTGCCACGCCAGATCCCGTACATCATCGGCAACGAGGCGTGCGAGCGCTTCAGCTTCTACGGCATGCGCAACATCCTGGTGCCGTTCCTGATCAGCAGCATCCTGCTGGCGTACCTGCCCGAGGGCGACCGCGACGGGGCGGCGAAGGACGTCTTCCATACCTTCGTCATCGGCGTGTACTTCTTCCCGCTGCTCGGCGGCTGGCTGTCGGACCGGTTCTTCGGCAAGTACAACACCGTGCTCTGGCTGTCGCTGGTGTATGTCGCCGGGCACGCCTGCCTGGCGTTCTTCGAGGACAACCGCACCGGGTTCTACACCGGGCTGTTCCTGATCGCGCTCGGTTCGGGCGGCATCAAGCCCCTTGTCTCGGCCTTCGTGGGCGACCAGTTCGACCGCAGCAACAAGCACCTGGCGAAGGTCGTCTACGACGCGTTCTACTGGACGATCAACTTCGGTTCCTTCTTCGCCTCGCTGCTGATGCCGATCTTCCTGCGCGACTACGGTCCGTCGGTCGCGTTCGGCATCCCGGGCATCCTGATGGCGGTGGCGACGCTGATCTTCTGGATGGGTCGGCACAAGTACGTGCACGTGCCGCCGGCGCCGCCGAACCCCGATTCGTTCCTGCGGGTCGTGCGCACCGCATTGTTGGCTCCGGGCGCCGGGCGGGGCGGGTCGCTCGTCGCCGGCGTGGGCGTGCTGCTTGCGGTCGGCTCGCTGTTCCTGATTCCTTCGCTGGGCTTCGTGGAGGCCGTGCTGATCGGCCTGGGCGCGCTGATCGCGCTGGTCGGCACCGGCGCCTCGATGCAGCTCGAGCGCGCGCGCGGTGTCCATCCGGACCACGCCGTCGACGGCGTCCGCGCAGTCCTGCGCATCCTGATCGTGTTCGCGCTCGTCACGCCGTTCTGGTCGCTGTTCGACCAGAAGGCCTCGACCTGGATCATCCAGGGCCGCGAGATGGTCATGCCGCACGACCAGTGGTGGTGGCCGAGCTGGCTGGTGCGCGAGCCGGCGCAGATGCAGGCGCTCAACCCGATCATGGTCATGCTGATCATCCCGTTCAACAACCTCGTGCTGTACCCGATGCTGCGCCGCATGGGCTTCGAGGTGACCGCGCTGAAGCGGATGGGCTGGGGCATCGCGTTCTCGGGCATCGCCTGGATCGTGGCCGGCTGGCTGCAGCTGTCGATCGACGGCGGCGAACCGACCTCGATCGCCTGGCAGGCGCTGCCGTACCTGCTGCTGACGTTCGGCGAGGTGCTGGTCTCGGCCACTGGCCTGGAGTTCGCCTACAGCCAGGCGCCGCAGGCGATGAAGGGCGTGATCATGAGTTTCTGGCTGCTGTCGGTGTCCTACGGCAACCTGTGGGTGCTGCTCACGAACGCCGCGGTCCGCGGCGAGGCCGTCACTGCGCGGATCGCGGGGACGGGGCTGAGCGAACCGGCGTTCCTGATGTTCTTCTTCGCGGCATTCGCGTTCGCGGCGGCGGCGATGTTCGCTTGGTACGCGCGGCACTACCCGGTGCAGGACCATTATCGTGCGGCCTGACGCCGGGGCGGCCTGACCGATGTCGATGACGCTGTTGCTGGTCGGCGTGACGGTTGCGCTGTCCTGGTACTGCTTCGAGCGCCCGCGGCTGCTCGACCGCCTGCTGCTGTGGCCCCCGGCCATCCAGCGCCAGCACCAGTACGACCGCTTCGTGACCCACGGCTTCGTGCACGCCGACTGGCAGCACCTGCTGTTCAACATGGTCACGCTGTACTTCTTCGGCCGCGAGGTGGAGCGGCTGTTCATGCCGTACATCGGTTCGACCGGGTTCGTGCTGTTCTACGTGTCGGCGATCGTGGTCGCGATGCTGCCGACCTACCTGCGGCACCGGCACGACCCGCAGTACCGCAGCCTGGGCGCTTCGGGCGCGGTCTCGGCGGTGCTGTTCGTCTTCATCCTGGCCGCGCCGTGGTCCCTGATCTTCGTGTTCGTCCTGCCGGTCCCGGCGATCCTCTACGCGGTCATCTACGTGGGCTACAGCGTCTGGGCCGACCGCAACGCCCACGACAACATCAACCACAGCGCGCACCTGGCCGGCGCGGCGTACGGCGTGCTGTTCACGGTGGCGATGGAGCCGGGCGTGCTGGCGAGTTTCCTGTCGCGGCTGCTGTCGCCGACCTTCGCCTGACGGGTCGCGCTCACCCGGGCTGCATGGGTCCCATGTTATCGAGGACGTGCCGCATCGACGGCGCGTTCCCGAAACCGGAGGCAGTGATGGCGACGAAGAAGGCAACGAAGAAGGCGACGAAGAAGACGGCCTCGAAGAAGGCGGCAACGAAGAAGACCGCAGCGAAGAAGACGGCAGCGAAGAAGGCACCAGCCAGGAAGGCTGCCGCCAGGAAGACGGCTGCCAGGAAGACGGCTGCCAGGAAGACGGCTGCCAGGAAGACGGCTGCCAGGAAGGCCCCGGCGAAAAAGCCCGCCGCGAAGAAGGCCGCCACCCGCAAGACCACTGCGCGCAAACCCGCTGCCCGGAAGGCGCCCGCCAGGCAGCCGGCGGCGAAGCAGGCCGCCGCGAAAAAGAAGATCACCCCGCGCAAGGCCCTGTCCAATACGCGGAAGCTGCTCGAGGCCAAGCAGCAGCACGCCCGGGAGACGCCGCCTTGGCAGCAGATCGGCGCCCCAGGCGCACCGGGCCACGAGGGCTACCAGTCCCCCGAGGCGAAGGCGAAGGCCAACGAGCTGCACGCGGCGGAAAGCCGGATGGAGGGGATCCATGGCAGCATCTCCACCCACGACCGGCACGCGCAAGGCCGGCGCGACAACAAATCCTAGGAGCAGGCATGGATCGCGAGGACATCGACGTCGTCCACCACCCGGTGTCTTCGCGGTTCATTGCCGAAGTGGACGGCCACCAGGCACACCTGGACTACGAACTGGTCGACGGCCTGATGCACATCACGCACACCCGCGTCCCGTCGGAGATCGGCGGACGCGGGGTGGCGGGTGAGCTGGTCCGCGTGGCCCTCGAGCACGCGCGCACCGAAGGCCTGAAGGTCAGGCCCCTGTGCTCGTACGCCGACGCCTGGATGGAGCGGCACCCGGGCTACGCCGACTTGCGCGCCTGACCGGTCGGTCAGGGCGCCATGCGGCTCAACAAGCACATCAGCGACGCGGGCCATTGCTCGCGCCGCGAGGCCGACCGCCTGATCGGCGAGGGGCGGGTGACCGTCAACGGCCTGCGGGCACGGATCGGCGCGGAGGTGGGCGAGGGCGACGAGGTCCGGATCGACGGCCAGAAGCTCGGCGTGCGCACCGCCGCGAAGGGGCAGCGCCGGCACGTCTACATCGCGCTCAACAAGCCGGTGGGCGTCACGTGCACGACCGAGTCGGCGGTCAAGGGCAACATCGTCGACTTCGTGGGGCACCAGCAGCGGATCTTCCCGATCGGCCGCCTGGACAAGGCGTCCGAGGGCCTGATCCTGCTCACCAGCAACGGCGACATCGTCAACGAGATCCTGCGCGCCGAGAACAAACTCGAGAAGGAGTACCTGGTGGTGATCAACCACCCGGTGACCGACGAATTCCTGCGGGGCATGGCCCGGGGCGGGATCCCCATCCACGGCAAGCCCACGCTCCCGGCCAAGGCCGCCAAGCTGGGGAAGTTCGGCTTCCGGGTCGTCCTGGTGCAGGGCCTCAACCGGCAGATCCGGCTCATGGCCGCCCACTCCGGCCACCGGGTGAAACAGCTGCTCCGCGCCCGGATCGGGAACGTGAAGCTGGGGCGCCTCAAGCCGGGCCAGTGGCGCAACCTCACCGATGCCGAACTCCATGGGCTGCTGCCGGGGCGGACCGACTGGTAGGGCGGTGATGGCCCATTCACACTTCCCGCCGGAATTGGGTTATGGTGCGCCCACTGTTCATGCCGGGATCACGGTACATCGTGGCTCCGATGCGGTAGATCCAACGATCCGCTACATCGCTCTCGCGTCATTACCCCTTGCTCGACAGTCCGGTACGACCTTTTGGAAGGCGACCGTGTACACCGCAACTATCGCTTCAAGGAGTTAAAAAATGTCGGATCGTCAGACCGGAACCGTCAAGTGGTTCAACGACGCCAAGGGCTTCGGCTTCATCACCCCGGAGTCGGGCCCGGACCTCTTCGTGCACTTCCGTTCCATCCAGGGCACCGGCTTCAAGTCGCTGCAGGAAGGCCAGAAGGTGACCTTCAAGGTCGTGCAGGGCCAGAAGGGCCTGCAGGCGGACGAAGTCCAGGCCGCATAAGGCCGCTGCGCCAGCCCCCGCCTGCCAAGGGCGCGGGGACGGCACAGGCAACAACCAGGAGCCCGGCCATTGGCCGGGCTCTTTTTTTGCGCGTGGAACTCGCGCGCGCGTCCGCGCGCTTGCATGCCGGCATCACGCGTGGCTGGCTACGCTGCCCCCATTCATCGACCGGGGACCCGCGATGCCGCGCCTGCTGCGCAGCCTGGCCATCTGCCTGTTGTCCATGGTGCTCGCCGCGTGCCAGCGCGACGCGCCTGGACCGGATGCCGGCGGTCCGACACCGGGCGATGGCGCGGTCGCCTCGAACGTGGTCGCCCCTGTCGCGCTCGAGGACGTGATGGAGACCGGCGAGGGTTACATCGTCGGCATCAGCTATCCGCGCTCCGTCGTGCAATACCCGGGCCTGGCCGCCGCGTTGAAGGCGTATGCCGATGCCGCGCGCGATGAACTGGCGCAGGCGCTGGAAACGCCCGAGGCCGACGGTGGGGATCCGACGGTGCCCGGCCCCTACGACCTGTCGCTCGCGTTCGTCGAACTGCACGCATCGCCGGACGTCGTGGCCGTCGCGGCCGATGGCAGCAGCTATCTCGGTGGTGCACATGGGCAACCGCTGGTGCGGCGGTTCGTGTGGCTGCCCAAGCGCGACCGGATGTTGACCGCGGCCGAGCTGGTCCCGGACGCGGCCGGCTGGCGCGCGATCTCGGACCACGTGCGGGAAGAGCTGTTCGCGGCCCTGTCGTTGCGGCTGGACGGCAATGGCATCGCGCCGGAGGCGCGGGCGGAAATGATGCGCAGCGCCGGGGCGATGATCGAGGCCGGCACCGGCCCGGACCCGGACAACTTCAGCGAGTTCGAGCCGATCCCGGGCGAAGGCGGCAAGCTGGCGGGCCTGCGCTTCGTGTTCCCGCCGTACCAGGTGGGGCCGTACGCGGCTGGCACGCAGACGGTGGATGTCCCCGCGGCGGTGCTGCTCCCCCACGTCGCGCCCGGATACCGGGCCCTGTTCGAGGGTGGCTGACCGCTACTTCGCCGCATCCCGGACGGCGCGCGCCGCTTTCCCGACGCCCTTGCCGGTGTCCTCGACGGCCGATTCGACCGCCTCCTGCGTCGCCGCCTCGCCGAGTCCGGGGCGTTTCGCATCGCGCGCCACCTCGGCGGCGATGTCGGGCAGGCGAGCGGGGTCCAGCAGGCCCAGCCCGGCGGCGTGCTCGGCCATCGCCAGGCTGTCGCGCGCGCGCAACATCGGCACCGACGTGCCGGCGACGCGCTCGATGTGGGCATCGACGGACTTGTCCAGCGCCGACGCCAGCAACGGGTCGACATCGCGGATGTAGATCGCCGCGATCCGGTCTCCGAACGTGCGCGCGGCCTCCGCATACAGTTCCGCATCGGCCTGCCCGGAGTCCCCGAGCAGCACCCACCGCAAGTGCGGGTAGCGTTCGACCAGGCCCGCGGCGCGCTCGAGCTTGTGGCCATGGCCGGCGCTCTTGATGAACTTCGTTTCGTCCAGCCCCAGGTCGCGCAGGAAGACCGGGCCGCATGGAATCGCATTGAGGTCCATGAAGTCGTCCAGCAGGTCGTACAGGTTCCAGGGCGAACTGGAGACGTAGAAGATGGGCGCCTTGCGCGCGCCGTCGCCCGGGCCGTCCTGCAACGCCTGGTACAGCTTCGACACGCCCTGCAGCGGCTTGCGGGTGCGCGCGTTGTGCAGGAATGTCAGCTGTGCCGCGGTCTTCCAGTCGGTGATGCTGCTTTGCAGGATGGTGTCGTCGATGTCGGAGATCACGCCGATGCGGGCATCCGATGGCACCTGCAGGACGGGTTGCGGGGTGGCGAGCGTGCCGTCGTCCAGCGAGGCGATCGCGTTTTCCCACAGGCAATCCTCGCGCAGGGGCGCCGCCGGCTCGATCGTCGCGGAGTAATAGCCCTCCGGCCCGGTCGTCGCGGACACCTCCGTCGTCCCGAAGCGGAGCGTCACCGCCACGCCCGGCACCTCGTCGCTCTCGAAGCGGCGGTAGGTGGCGAGCAGGTTGTCCCACCAGTCGTCGTCCTCGCGCGGCCCACCCTGCGGGGCCTCGGCCAATACGCGACCCAGCAGCTCGATGCCGCGCGCGTCGCCGTGCCCGCGGTACGCGGCGATGTGGCGTGGCAGGTTGCGCCCGAAGCGCGCGTCGAACCGGCGCCAGGCGGCGTCCACCTGTTCCTCGATGTCCATCGCGCCGGCGTGGACGTGGCGGCGCAGCGCCGCGGGCCAGCGGCGGGTGTCGTCGGTGGAGTCCATCCGGGGAGTCTTGCGGCCGCGGCGGCAATGGTTCGTGACGGTCGCAGCCACTGCGACGCGGCTGTCGGACGATCACGCGATGCGTGCGCATTCCGGGCAGATCCAGCTCTACTTCGGCCGGCCCGACGGCGACCGGGACGCGGGCCGCGCCGTTCAGGACCGGGCCGTCGACCCGCTGGATAATGGGTCGATGTCGTCCGTCCTGCAGGCCTTCCATCCGGCCGTCGCCGCCTGGTTCTCGCGCGCGTTCCCGGCGCCCACGCCGGCGCAGGCAGGGGCCTGGCCCGCGATCCGCGACCGCCGCCATGTCCTGGTGGCCGCGCCGACCGGCTCCGGCAAGACCCTGACGGCGTTCCTGGCGGCGATCGACGACCTGGTGCGCCAGGGCGTGGCGGGCACGCTGCCGGATGCCACGCAGGTCGTGTACGTGTCGCCGCTCAAGGCACTGTCCAACGACATCAACGTCAACCTGGTGGCGCCGCTGGAGGGCATCCGGGCCGAGCTCGCGCGCCTCGGGCTGCCGGACGTGCCGATCCGCACCGCGGTGCGCACCGGCGACACGCCGCAGGCCGAGCGCGCGGCACTGCGCCGCAACCCGCCGCACATCCTGGTGACCACGCCCGAATCGCTCTACGTGCTGCTCGGCTCGGAATCCGGGCGGGCGATGCTGGGCGGCACGCGCACGGTGATCGTGGACGAGATCCACGCCATGGTCCCGAACAAGCGGGGCAGCCACCTGGCGTTGTCGCTGGAACGCCTGGAAGCGCTGTGCGGGCGACCGTTGGCGCGGATCGGCCTGTCCGCCACCCAGAAGCCCATCGACCAGGTGGCGCGCTTCCTGGTCGGCGCCCCGCATGTCGCCGCGGACGGCGTGCCGGGCTGCACGATCGTGGACATCGGCTACGACCGGCAGCGGGACCTCGCGCTGGAGATGACGCCGGTGGCCCTGCAGCCGGTCATGGCCAACGAGCACTGGGACCTGGTGTATGGGCGGCTCGCCGAACTGGTGGAGGCCCACCGGACCACGCTGGTCTTCGTCAACACGCGCCGCATGGCCGAACGCGCCGCGCGCCACCTGGCCGAGCGCCTGGGGCGCGAGCACGTCGCGGCGCACCACGGCAGCCTGTCCAAGGAGCTTCGGCTCGACGCGGAGCAACGGCTCAAGCATGGCCGGCTGAAGGTGCTGGTCGCCACCGCGTCGCTGGAGCTGGGCATCGACATCGGCGACGTCGACCTCGTGTGCCAGCTCGGTTCGCCGCGCGCGATCGCGACCTTCCTGCAGCGCGTCGGGCGCAGCGGGCACTCCGTCGGCGGGGTGCCGAAGGGTCGGCTGTTCCCGACCACCCGCGAGGAGCTCGTCGAGTGCGCGGCGCTGCTGGACTGCGTGAGGCGCGGCGAGCTCGACGCGCTGGTGATGCCGCCCGCGCCGCTGGACGTGCTGGCGCAGCAGATCGTGGCCGAAGTCGCCTGCACCGAGTGGGACGAGGACGCCCTGTACGACTGGTTCCGCCGCGCCTGGCCGTACGCGTCGCTCGCACGCAAGGATTTCGACGACGTGGTGCGGATGCTGGCAGAGGGCTATGCCACGCGGCGCGGCACGCGCGCGGCCTACCTGCACCGCGACGCCGTGCACAGGCGCCTGCGCGGGCGCAAGGGCGGGCGCCTCACCGCGCTCACTTCCGGCGGCACCATCCCGGACACCGGCGACTACCAGGTGATCCTGGAACCGCAGGCCATCCTCGTGGGCAGCGTCAACGAGGACTTCGCCATCGACAGCATGCGCGGGGACATCTTCCAGCTCGGCAACACCAGCTACCGCATCGTGCGCATCGAGCCGGGCCGCGTGCGCGTGGAGGACGCGCAGGGCATGCCGCCCAACCTGCCGTTCTGGCTGGGCGAGGCGCCGGGCCGCACCGACGAGTTGTCGGTGGGCGTGTCGCGGTTGCGCGCGGAAGTCGCCAGCCGGCTGGCGGGCGCGGGCGCGGACGCCACGCTCGCGTGGCTGGTCGACGAGGCCGGGCTCGTGCCCGAGGCCGCGCGCCAGTTGCTGGAGTTCCTCGGGGGCCAGCTCGCGGCGACCGGCACCATGCCCACGCGCGACCGCATCGTGCTCGAGCGCTTCTTCGACGAGTCCGGCGGCACCCAGCTCGTCGTGCACACGCCCTACGGCAGCCGGGTCAACCGCGCCTGGGGCCTGGCGTTGCGCAAGCGGTTCTGCCGCAAGTTCAACTTCGAGCTGCAGGCGGCGGCGACCGAGGACGCCATCGTGCTGTCGCTGTCGACCAGCCACAGCTTCCCCCTGGTCGAGGTCTCCCGCTACCTGCACTCGTCTTCCGCGCAGGACGTGCTGGTGCAGGCGTTGCTGGACGCGCCGCTGTTCCCCGCGCGCTGGCGCTGGAACGCGACCACCGCGCTCGCGTTGCCCCGGTTCTCCGGAGGGAAGAAGGTCCCGCCGCAGTTGCAGCGCATGCGTTCGGAGGACCTGCTGGCGACCGTGTTCCCCGACCAGGTGGCGTGCGCCGAGAACCTGGTCGGCGAGCGCGAGGTGCCCGACCACCCGCTGGTCGCGCAGACGCTCGACGACTGCCTGCACGAGGCGATGGACACGGAGGGCTGGCTGGCGTTGCTGCGCCGGATGGAGGCAGGGGAACTGGAGGTGGTGGCGTGCGACCTGACCGCACCGTCGCCGTTCGCGTCCGAGGCACTGAGCGCGCGTCCCTACGCGTTCCTCGACGATGCGCCACTGGAGGAGCGGCGCACGCATGCCGTCATGTCGCGCGGGCATGGCGACCCGGGCGCGGACGGCGACCTCGCCCGCCTGGATGCCGGCGCGATCGAGGACGTCCGCCAACAGGCCTGGCCGGCGCCCCGCGACACGGACGAGATGCACGAGGCCCTGATGGGCCTGGGCGCCGTCACCGCCGCGGAAGGGCTTGCCAACCTGCACTGGCGCGACCTGCTGCGCAAGCTGGCGCGTGACCATCGCGCCACGCTGGTCGGGGGGGCGGTGCCGCTGTGGTTCGCCGCCGAGCGCCTGCCGCAAGCACGGGCGTTGCATCCCGGCGCGCCGCTGGACCCGGCGATCGACGCGCCTGCGGAATTCGCCCGCGACTGGACCGCCGAGGACGCGCTCGTCGAAGTGCTGCGCTCGCGGTTGTCGGGGCTGGGGCCGGTGGCGCCGGACGACCTCGCGGGCACGCTCGGGGTGTCGCGGTCCGCCGTGGACACCGCACTGCTGCGGCTCGAAGGCGAGGGCTACGCCATGCGCGGTCGGTTCACGCCGGGCGCGGCGGCCGACGAGTGGTGCGAGCGCCACCTGCTCGCGCGCATCCACCGCTACACGCTCAACCGGCTGCGCCGCGAGATCGAGCCGGTGGCGCCACGCGACTTCATGCGCTTCCTGTGCGATTGGCAGCGGGTCACGCAGTCGACGCGCGTCAACGGCCCCGAGGCACTGGCCGGCGTGCTGGGGCAACTGGAAGGCTTCGAGGCGCCGGCCGCGGCGTGGGAGGCGGACCTGCTGCGCGCGCGCGTGGCCGATTACTCGATCTCGTGGCTGGACGAGCTCTGCACGACAGGCCGCGTGGCCTGGGCGCGGCTGCGCGGCGCCATCGGGAACGACGCGGGCCAGGCACGCAATGCGTCGGTGCGCGGAACGCCGGTCGTCGTGCTGCCGCGGCGGCATCTGGCGCTCTGGTCGCGCCTGGCCGCGGCGCGCCACGAGGACGAGCCGTTGCTGTCGTCGCGCGCGGAGAAGGTCGTGGCGTTCCTGCGCGAGCACGGCGCCTCGTTCTTCGACGAACTCGTGGGCGGCGCGCACCTGCTGCGCACCGAGCTGGAGGATGCGCTGGCCGAACTGGTGGCGCGCGGCCGCGTGCACTGCGACAGCTTCGCCGGCTTGCGCGCGCTGCTGGTGCCGGCATCGCGGCGGCCGTCGCGGCACGCCCGCCGCGGGCGCCGGACCGCGTTGATCGGCATCGAGGACGCGGGGCGCTGGTCGCTCGCGCGGCGCGACGCCGCCGCGGTGGAGGCCGACGATGTCGAGCACATCGCCCGCGTGCTGCTGCGCCGCTACGGCGTGGTGGGCTGGCGCCTGCTCGAGCGCGAGGCCGCGTGGCTCCCGCCGTGGCGCGACCTGTTGCGCGTCTACCGCCGGCTGGAGGCGCGCGGGGACATCCGCGGCGGGCGGTTCGTCGCGGGCGTCAGCGGCGAGCAGTTCGCGCTGCCCGAGGCGATCGGCGCGCTGCGCCACGTGCGCCGTCGCGCGCCCGACGGTGAACTGGTCGTGCTGTCGGCGCAGGATCCGCTCAACCTGGTGGGCACGTTGCTGCCGGGCGTGAAGGTGCCGCGCCTCCCGGGCGCCCGCGTTGCCTGGCGGGACGGCGTACCGGTCGGCAGCCTGGTGGCTGGCGCCGTCGAGGTCGCGGACGACCTGTCGCCTGTCGACGCCGGCGAGGTCCGGCGCGTGCTGTTGCGCGAACCCGCATCGATCCTGCCCGAGGCGGTCCGCCAGTCGTGACCGGCAAGCCCACGGCGCCGCCATCCCCCGCATGAAAAAACCGCCCGGATCGCTCCGGGCGGCTTGGGGCTCGACGACGGGTGCGATCAGCCCTGGTTCGGCGGATCGGCTTCGCCTTCGCCCGCGCCGGCAGGCGGCGCCGCATCGTCGGCCACCGGCACGTCCAGCCCGCGGCGCTCCAGCAGCGGCTCGATGCGGGGCGCGTGCCCCGCGAAATCCTGGAACAGTTCCAGCGCGTCCTTGCTGCCGCCCTGCGACAGCAGCGTCGCGCGGAAGTGGTCGCCGTTGGCCCGCGTCAGGCCGCCATGTTCCTCGAGCCACTTCACGCTGTTGGCGTCGAGGACCTCGGACCAGATGTACGCGTAGTAGCCGGCCGAGTAGCCGCCCATGATGTGGCTGAAGTAGGGCGTGCGGTAGCGCGGCGGGACCGCGTAGAAGTCGACGCCGTCGGCGGCAAGCGCGGCCGCCTCGAAGGCCATCACGCCGTCGGCTTCCGGGATCGCGTCGGCGCCGACCTGGTGCCAGCGCTGGTCGAGCATGGCGGCCGCCAGGTATTCGGTGGTCGCGAAGCCCTGGTTGAACTTCGCCGTTGCCAGCACCTTGTCGAGCAGGGCCTGGGGCATCGGCTCGCCGGTCTGGTAGTGCTTGGCGTAGTTGGCCAGCACGCTCGGCCAGTCGGCCCACATCTCGTTGACCTGCGAGGGGTACTCCACGAAGTCGCGCGGCACGCTGGTGCCGGCGAAGTAGGGGTACTCCACGTCCGAGAACATGCCGTGCAGCGCATGGCCGAACTCGTGGAACGCGGTGGTCACCTCGTCCCAGGTCAGCAGCGTCGGCTCGCCTTCCGGCGGCTCGGGGATGTTGAGGTGGTTGGCGACGACCGGCAGGCGGTCCAGCAGGCCGGACTGCGAGACGTAGGCGTTCATCCACGCGCCACCGCGCTTGGAGGCGCGTGCGTACGGGTCGAAGAGGAAGATCGCCAGTTGCGAGCCGTCCGCGTCGAACACGTCGAACGTGCGCACGTCCTCCTGGTAGACCGGCAGGTCGGTACGCTCCTTGAAGGTCAGGCCGTAGAGCTGGTTGGCGGCGTAAAAGACGCCGTCCTTCAGCACCCGGTCCAGCTCCAGGTAGGGCTTGAGCTCGTTCTCGTCGAAGTCGTACTCGGCCTGGCGCACCTTCTCGGTGTAGTAGGCCCAGTCCCAGGGCTGCAGCTTGAACGTCGGCTCGCCCTTGGCGGCCTGCTCGGCGTCGATCATCGCCTGCAGCGCCGCGGCCTCGCGCTTCGCGTTGGCGACGGCGGCCGGCGCCAGGCGGCGCAGCATCGCGTTGACGGCTTCCGGCGTGCCGGCGGTCTCGTCGGCCAGCACGTACTCGGCATGCGTGTCGTAGCCCAGCATCTTCGCGCGCTCGGCGCGCAGCTGCATGACCTGCGAGACGATGGCGGTGTTGTCCCACTGGTTGCCGCGGCTGCCGCGCACGACCGACGCCTTGTGGATGCGCTCGCGCAGCGCGCGGTTCTCCAGGTAGGTGTTGGGCGGCTGGCCGGTGGTGTTCTGCAGGGCGATGACGTACTTGCCCGCCAGGCCGCGCTCCTCGGCCGCCTTGGCGGCGGCGGCGATCTGCTCGTCGGACAGCCCCGCCAGTTCCTCGCGGGTGTCGACGACGACCGCCGAATCGTTGACCTCGGCCAGCACGTTCTGGCTGAAGGTCGTGCCCAGCGTCGCAAGCTGCGTGTTGATCTCGCGCAACCGCGCCTTCTGCGTCTCGTCGAGCTTGGCGCCGGCGCGCACGAAATCAGTGTGGTAACGCTCGATCAGGCGCACCGACTCGGCGTCGAGGCCCAGGTCCTGGCGGCGGTCGTAGAGTGACTGCACGCGCGCGAACAGCGCCGGGTTCAGCGAGATCTTGTCGCCGTGCGCCGACAGCCTGGGGGCATATTCGGCCTGGATCGCCTTGCGCGCGTCGTTCGTGTCCGCGCCCACCAGGCTGAAGAACACCGTGGCGACGCGGTTGAGCACCTCGCCGGCCTTTTCCAGCGGGATGATGGTGTTCTCGAAGGTCGCCGGCGCCGGGTTGTTGGCGATGGCCTCGACTTCCGCCAGGTGCTCGGCCATGCCGCGGTCGAACGCCGGGGCGAAGTGGCTGTCCTCGATCTCGTCGAACTGCGGGTAGTGCAGCGGCAGCGGGCTTTCTGCGAAGAACGGGTTGGCCATGGCGATGTCGGGGGCTTCCGTGGCGGAGGGCATGTCGTCCCGGGGGGCCGTGGTCTGGCAGCCGGCGGCGGAGAGGGCGATGGCGATGGCCAGCGCCTTCGAAAGCGGGTGGTTCATGTGGCTCTTCCTCGTCGAGGGGAACGCCGAGCCTACCGCATCGCCGCGGGCCGGGACCCCTGACGAAAGGCAGGGCTGCCCGGGCAGTTCACCCTGCGCCTACCCCGGTGGCGGCATGGTGACGGACCCCTTCAACGAGGAGCGCACGCATGGAAATCCGTTCTGTAATGACCCCCAATCCCGCCTGCTGCACGCAGGGCACGACGCTCCAGGAGGCCGCGCGGCTCATGGTCGAGAACGATTGCGGGCAGATCCCGGTGCTGGACGGCGCGCGGCATCCGATCGGCGTGATCACCGACCGGGACATCGCCGTGCGGGGCGTGGCCCAGGGCTGCGACCCGGCCACCATGACGGTGGGCGAGTGCATGTCCTCCCCGGTGGCCACGGTGCAGGAAGACCGCAGCCTGGCCGACTGCTGCGCGCTGATGGAGCAGAACAAGATCCGGCGCGTCGTGATCGTCGACGGCCGCGGCGGGATCAGCGGGATCGTGGCCCAGGCCGACATCGCGCTGGCCGGCAAGGACGCGACCACCGCCGAAGTCGTGAAGGAGGTCTCGGAGCCCGGCAAGGCGCACTGAACCCCTTGCCGTGGCGTTGGGAGTAGGCTCCGGGCGCGTGACGACCCGTCCTGCCCAGCGCGACCTAGAGGTCCAGTTCCAGCCGCACCCGGCGGGGCTGCGGGTGCACGTCACCGGCGCGAACACGCTGGCCAACACGATCGCCTACTGGACCAGGGTGCTGCGCGAGGTGCGCGCGCGGCCCCGCGCGGTCCTGCTCGTCGACGAACTGCGCGGTCCGCCGCTGAGCCCGGACGACTGGCACGTGCTGGTGGGTGCGATGGCGGGGACGGCCCTGCAGGACGTGCGCATCGCGCACGTGAAGCCGCGCGGGCTGGACACGGTCGAATTCTGCGAATTGCACGCCAAGGACGCAGGCTTCGACGCCCGCGTGTTCGTCCACGAGGACGAAGCCTCCCGCTGGCTCCGCTACGGTGAAACCGAACCGTTGCCGCCACGCGAACGGGCGGTCCCGGCGGGCGGAAATCCCGGGGGCCGCAGGCCCGGCGATCAGTAGCCGCCGAAGCTGCCGGCCGCGCCCGGGAACACGACCGGGCTTTCGGTGCCGTCCTTCGCCACCGCGGCCACGCCGAAGAAATAGTTGTCGATCACGACATTCTCCAGCGTGTGCGTCGTGACGTCGCCGACGTACACCCCGTGGGTCCACTGCGGTTCGGTCGTCAGGCGCCAGTACACCTTGTAGCCGGCCAGGTTGGGCGCCTGCGCCGCCGGCGGTCGCGTCCACTTCAACGTGGTGTCCGGGCTGACGGCGCCCTCGATGGTGACGTCGGCGGGCGGCGGCGGCGCCCAGGCCATGCCGGCGAGGCTGGCTGCGTTGAGGGCGGTGAGCTTGGCGGCGTAGTCGAAGTCGACGCCGTCGATGGTGTCGCCGTAGGCGCGCCCGTCCTCCTGGCGCAGGTCCTGGTGCTGCCGGTCGTAATGCTCGTTCGTCTCCATGATCCGCACCGCCGGGTAGCCCGCGTCGTTGAACGGGCGGTGGTGGCCGCCGCGGCCGAAACGGTCCAGGCGGTAGACCATCATCGTGTCCAGGTTCGGCACGTACAGGTCCGCCATGCGGTCGATGTAGCGCGCCAGGTTGCGGCTGGGCGAGTCGACCTCGCCGCCGGTGAAGCGGCGGATGCGCGCTTCTTCCGGCGTCTCGTCCACGCGCGTGCCTTCGGAAAACACGCGCGCGGTGGTGTTGTCGGTCACGCCGTTGATGCCGCTGATGTTGCCGATCATGTCGTTGTTGATGACCGCCTCGATGCGCCATCCGGCGGCCTTCGCTTCCGCCGCGAGGATCTTGCCGCCGAACAGGCCCTGTTCCTCGCCGGCCAGCGCGGCATAGACGATCGTGCCGGGGAAGTCGTACTGCGTGAGCACGCGGGCGGCCTCGAGCGTGCCGGCCACGCCGGACGCGTTGTCGTTGGCACCCGGGGAATCGTCCGTGAAGTTCATCGGGTCGCTGACGCGGGAATCGATGTCGCCGCTCATGACCACGTACCGGCCCGGGTCCGCGGTGCCGCGCTGGATGGCGATGACGCTGACGACCTCGACCGGGTCGGGGATGCGCTCCTCGCCGGACACCATGTCGCGCGAGTAGCGCACCTCCAGGCAGCCGCCGCACGCGGCCGAGATGCGCTCGAACTCCGCATGGATCCAGCGACGGGCCGCGCCGATGCCGCGCGTCTCCGATTCCGTTTCCGACAGGGTATGGCGCGTGCCGAACGACACCAACTTGCGGATGTCCGCCTCGATGCGTCCGGCCGAGGGCGCGGTGGCGATGTCGCGCAGCTCGGGCTTCGTGGCCGGGGGCACCTGCGCGGCGGCGGGCGAGGCGAGGGCGGTGGCGAGGGCGGCGGCAAGCATCAAGCGCATGGTCTGGCTCCAGTGATCTGTCATTCCCGCGCAGGCGGGAATCCATGGGTCCCCGCCTGCGCGGGGACGACGGGTTCAGGACATCGGGTTCGGGGGCGGGGGCGGGTCTTCGGGCAGCGGGATGAACTCGTCGTTGTCCAGGTCCGGCAGCTTCATGCGGCCGGCGCGCCAGTCGGCCTTGGCCTGCTCGATGCGGTCCTTCGAGCTGGACACGAAGTTCCACTCGATGAAGCGCTCGCCCACCGGTTCCCCGCCCAGCAGCATCACCACCGACGGCGCCCGCGCGGTGAACAGCACCGGCCGTCCAGGCGAGAACACCAGCATGCGGCCGGCACCGTGCACCTGGCCTTCGACCTCCACCTCGCCACTGGCGATATATGCGGCACGCTCGGGGTACTGCGCGGGCAACTGCCCCTGTGCGCCGGCATCCAGCTTCCAGTGCACGTAGAACATCGGCGAGTGCGTGCGCACCGCCGCCTTCGCGCCAAAGGCCTCGCCCGCGACCAGGCGCGCCCACATCCCGCCGCTTTCGTAGGTCGGCAGGTCCTCGGCGCCGTGGTGCGCGAACGCGGGCGCGCACGCCTCGTCCTCGCGCGGCAGCGCGACCCAGGCCTGGATGCCGTCCATGTGCCCGCCTTCGCGACGGAAGCGCTCGAAGCGCTCCGAATGCGTAATGCCACGGCCAGCGGTCATCCAGTTGACTTCGCCCGCGATGATGTCCTGCTCGGAGCCGACGCTGTCGCGGTGGGTCATCTCGCCTGCGAAGAGGTAGCTGACGGTCGACAACCCGATGTGCGGGTGGGGTCGAACGTCCACGCTGCGCGGAATCCCCGGCGGGAAGTCCACCGGGCCCATGTGGTCGAAGAAGATGAAGGGGCCGACCATCCGCCGCTTCATGTACGGCAGCACGCGGCCGACCTCGAAACCCCCGAGGTCCTTGCGGCGCTGTTCGATCACCAGTTCGATCATGTTGCGTCCTCCTGCCGTTTCGCGCGGGGCCACAGGATCAGGGTGCCGGCGACGCCCGCCAGCAGCGAGGCGGCGAAGATCGCGATCCGCGCCGCGGTGAATTCGCCCGGGTCCGGGAAGGCCTGGGCGGCGATGAACATCGACATCGTGAAGCCGATGCCGGCCAGCGCGCCTGCGCCCGCGAGCTGGCGCCAGTCGTAGGCATCGGGCTTCATCGCCAGCCCGAGCCGCGCAGCCAGCCAGGCGGCTGTGACGATCCCGACGGGCTTGCCGATCACCAGCCCGGTGACGATCGCCGCCACCAGCGCGCCGTGGCCGGCCAGCACGTCGCCGCCCAGCACCACGCCGGCGTTGGCGAACGCGAACAGCGGGAGGATCACGTAGCTCGACCAGGGTTCCGCGGACCGCATCAGCTTGGCGGCCGGCGATTCGATGCGGTCGTGGATCGCGTCGAGCATCCGCATCGAGGGCTCGGACGGCCCGTGCCGCATCAGGGCATCGCTGCCGCGATAGGCGGTCTCCGCGCGGAACACGAGTTCGGCCTGTGCGTTGAGCGCGCGGAGGTTCGGCGGCGGGCGCGTGGGTGTCACCAGGGCCAGCACCACGCCGGCCAGGGTCGCATGGATGCCGCCCTCGTGCAGGCAGGCCCACAGCACCACGCCGAGCACCGCGTAGGGCAGGGCGCGGTGCACGCGCCAGCGGTTGAGGCCGGCGAGCAGCACCGTGGTCGCCGCGGCCGCGGCGAGCCAGGCGAAGTCCAGGGCGCCGGAATAGAAGAGCGCGACCACGCCGATCGCGACGAGGTCGTCGATGATCACCGCCGCGGTGAGGAACACCCGCAACTCGACCGGCACGCGCGGGCCGAGGAAGACGATGAGCGCGATCGCGAACGCCGTGTCGGTGGCAATGGTCATGCCCCAGCCGTGCGCCAGCCCCGGCGGTGCGAGCAGCAAGTAGAGCGTGGCGGGCAGCACCATGCCACCGATCGCACCGGCGACCGGCAGGGCCGCGGCACGCCTGGAGGCGAGCCGGCCGATGGTGAACTCGCGCTTGATCTCCAGCCCCACGACCAGGAAGAACACCGACAGCAGGCCGTCATTGATCCATTGCAGCAACGTGAGCGAGAAGACGGCATCGCCCAGGCCGAGGCCCAGCGGCGTGTCCCAGAACGCCAGGAACGCGGGCCCCGCCGGCGAATTGGCCAGCAGCAGGGCGAGCACCGTCATCAGCAGCAGCGAAAGGCCGGACGATGGCCCCCAGCGCACGAAGTCCAGCGTCGCGGCATGCACGCGGTGGCCGAGCGACCCGAGCAGCGCCTCGGCGAGCGAGGACTCGTCCCACGCCCCTTCGTAGCGACGGTCGTTGATGTAGAAGGTCGGCGAGACCAGCGCACCGCTGCGCTCGGCGCTCGCACGGTCCGCGCGGACGCGCTGCGTCGACTGTCCGAGGACGTCCTGGTCAAGGGCGTCGGGCCGGGGCAGGCCGAAGGCTTCGGCGATCTCGACGAACTCGGCCTCGTCGAACGTGGGGCCACGGCGCATCAGCGCGTCGTGGACTTCCCAGAAGCGGTCGCCCGTCCGGTCCGCGTATTCTGCGAGCGCCGCGGCGCGGACGGCGTCTTCGCTCCCCGCCAGCGGACGGTGCCTGAAGACGTACCGCAACCGGTCGCCGAACCGGTCGCGCAGGTTGGCGACCACGTCATGCGCGACGTGGCAGGAGGGACAGACGTAGCTGCCGTATTCGACCAGGGTCAGCGGCGCGTCTTGCGGCCCGAGCACATGGTCGAGCGCGGGATCGACGGGACGGTCGAGCTTGGTGGCACGCTGGTCGGCCAAGAGCGGCTCCGGGAGGGCGGCCCGAGTATAGGCGCCGGCCGCGTCAATCCGGCCCGCGCTCCTCCTTCGGCTTGGCCTTGCGGTCGCTGCGCAGCGAGTTGACCACGATGGTGATGCCCAGTCCGGCGCCGACCAGGAACAGCACGAGCGCGATGGCGGGGTAGCCGAGCAGCCGCGCGCCGGTATCGACACGCATCATCAGCGCGGCACCGACGATGAGCGAGGCCGTGATCACGCCGGCGGCGATCCGGTTCGCGATCTTCTGGAGGCCTTCCATCAGCTCCCCCAGGCCACCGACCTGCACCTGGAACCGGTTGTCGGCCAACAGCGACAACAGGTCCGACAGTTTCCTGGGGGCATCGCGCAGCAGGCCCTGGATCTCCATCAGCTCGGTGGCGATGTGCGAAGGCGACAACGCCTTGCGCAACCGGCCGCGCATGATCTCGTCCAGGTGTCCTTCCACCACCTCGCGCACGTCCAGTTCCGGCGCCAGCGCGTCGGCGACGCGTTCCAGGTTGAGCAGCGTCTTGCCGAGCAGGCTGAGCTCCGGCGGCGTGCGCAGGCCGCATGCGGTTCCCAGGCGCACGAGGTCGAGCATCAGCCGGCCCTCCGACACGGTCTGGCTCGACGAGTGGGCGGCGTAGCGCGCGACCATCTGGCCGACCTCGCGCTGGTAGCGTCCCGCATCGAAGTGCTCCAGGCGGGTGCCCATCGCGATGGTCTCGTTGGCGACCGCCTCGCCGCGACCGTCGACCGCGGCGAACAGCAGCTTCAGCAGCCGCTCGCGCATGCGCGGCGGCACGTGCGCGATCATGCCCAGGTCGAACAGCGCGAGCCGCCCGTCGTTGGTCACCAGCAGGTTGCCGGGATGGGGGTCGGCATGGATCTCGCCATGCACGAACACCTGGTCCAGGTAGCCCCGCAGCAACGCGCCGGCCAGGTCGTCCATGCGCTCCTCGGTGCGACGCAGCCCCGAGACCTCGGTGACCTTCGTGCCTTCCACCAGTTCCATGGTCAGGACCTTGTCGCCGCACAGGTCCCACACGGGCGCGGGCACGTGCAATTCCGGGTAGTCGCGCAGGTGCTTGCCGAAGCGCTCCAGGTTCTCGGCCTCGACGCGGTAGTCGAGTTCGCCCAGCAGCGCGCGGCGGAATTCCTGGACCCAGTCGGCGAAATGCACGTCGCGGCCCATGCGGGTGTGCTGGTCGGCGCGCTTTGCCAGCGCGGCGATCGCGTCCAGGTCCGAGCGGATCAGGGGCTCGATGTCCGGCCGCTGGACCTTGACCGCCACTTGCCGCCCGTCGCGCAGGCTGGCCCGGTGGACCTGCGCCAGCGAGGCGCAGCCGATCGGCTCCTCGTCGAATGCCGCGAAGGGCTTGGTCAGGCGCACGCCAAGGGCCTGCTCGACGACCTCGCGGATCTCGTCGAAGGGGACCGGCGCCACGTTGTCCTGCATCCGCTCCAGCGCCTCGAGGTAGGCGGGCGGCACCATGTCCGGCCGCGTCGACAGCGCCTGGCCGATCTTGACGAACGTGGGGCCCAGGGCTTCCAGGTCGTTGACGAACTGTTCGGGGGTGCCGGCAGCCGGCGGCGGCTCGTCCACCTGCGAGGCGGCGGCGTCCATGTCCAGCCCGGTGAACACGCCCGCGCTCCGGTACTTGAGCAGGAAGCCCAGGATCTGTGCGGTGCGGGCAACGCCGGTCGGCGCAGCGGTCATGGTGGCGTCTCCTTCCATTCGCGCCAGCCTAGTGGCCGCCGCGTCAAGGGCGTTTCATCCCATGCCGTCATCCCCGCGAAGGCGGGGATCCACAAAGGAGCTGGATTCCCGCCTGCGCGGGAATGACGGGACGTTGAGCCCAGATGGTCGACACTGCGCCGATGGACCCGTCCGCAACGCTCTGGACCATCGGCCACTCCACGCGCGAGTGGGAGGTGTTCGTCGGGATGCTGCGCGAGGCCGGCATCCGGTCGCTGGTGGACGTACGGCGGTTCGCGGGCTCCCGCCGCAACCCCCAGTTCTCGGGCGAAACCATGGCGCGCGCGCTTCCCGATGCGGGGATCGCCTACGTCCCGATGGTGGACCTGGGCGGGCGCCGCCGGCCCGAGCCCGACTCGCACAATGACGCCTGGCGCAACACCAGCTTCCGTGGCTACGCGGACTACATGGAGACCGCGCCCTGGCAGGCCGCCCGCGATGCCCTCGCGGCGTTGGCACGGCGCGAACCGACGGCGGTCATGTGCGCCGAGGCCATGTGGTGGCAATGCCATCGCGCGCTGATCTCGGACGACTTCAAGGCGCGCGGCTGGACGGTGCTGCACCTGATGACACCCACGCGCACGGAGGCGCACCCCTTCACCAAGCCCGCGCGCGTGGTTGGCGGCAGGCTGACGTATGCGGTGCAGGAGAAGCTCCTGTAGGAGCCGCCATGGCGGCGAGCTCTTCGCGAAAGGCTTCGCCGGCGTGCCGGCTCCCACAGGGTCGCGGCGTCAGGCCTTCGCGCGGATGTAGACGGCGTTGCTGCGCCCGTCCGCGCCGGACCGCTCCTCGACCTGGAAGCCGCCCTGCGCCTGCACGAGGTCGCGCAGCTTCTTGTAGCCGTAGGTGCGGGAGTCGAAGTCCGGGGCCAACCGCTGCAGGTTGCTGCCGATCGCGCCGAGCTGCGCCCATCCGCTGTCGTCCGACGCGGCGTCGACCGCCTTGCGCAACAGGTTGCCCAGCGTGCGGTCCTTGACGAGCGTCGGGGTGGACTTCTTCGTCGCCTTTGCCGGCTTCTCCTCGTCATCGCCGAGCAATTCGGTGTAGATGAACTTGTCGCAGGCCGCCACGAAGGGATGGGGCGTCTTGCGCTCGCCGAAGCCGTAGACCACCAGGCCCTGCTCGCGGATCCGCGCGGCCAGGCGGGTGAAGTCGCTGTCGGACGAGGCGATGCAGAACCCGTCCAGCCGGCCCGTGTACAACAGGTCCATCGCGTCGATGATCAGGGCACTGTCGGTCGCGTTCTTGCCCGTCGTGTAGTTGAACTGCTGGATCGGCTGGATCGAATGGTCGAGCAGGCCGCTCTTCCATCCGCCCAGGTGCCCCGACGTCCAGTTGCCGTAGGCGCGCCGCACGCTGGCGGTGCCGTACTTGGTGATCTCGGCGAGCAGCTGCGGCAGGCGGGCGGGATTGCTGTTGTCGGCATCGATGAGCAGGGCCAGGCGCATCGAGCGCTGGGAGTCGTTTTCAGCCATGGGATTACTCCGCGACGGGGGCGTCGAGCCTGAGCAGGGTGCCATCCCCGGCGTCCGTCAGCACGTAGACGGCGCCGTCCGGGCCGACCCGCACGTCGCGGATGCGTGCGCCCAGGTCGCCCAGCAGGCGCTCCTCGCCGACGATGCGGTTGCCGTCCAGCTGCAGCCGGACCAGGGTCTCGTCGGCGAGCGCGCCGAGGAACAGGCTGTCGTTCCACGCGGACTCCGGGTGGCCGACGAGGAACGCCATGCCGCTCAGGCCCGGCGAGACGTCCCACCAGTGGTGGGGCTGCTCGGTGCCCGGCGCGGACGTGCCGATGGTTTCCGGATAGGGATCGTTCGTCGCGTAATCCATGCCGTAGGTGGCGAGGGGCCAGCCGTAGTTGCGCCCGGGTCGCGGCAGGTTGAGCTCGTCCCCGCCGCGCGGCCCGTGCTCGCTCGTCCACAGCGTGCCGGTGCGCGGATCGATCGCCATGCCCTGCATGTTGCGGTGGCCGTAGCTCCAGATCTCCGGCCGTGCGCCGGCTTCGCCGACGAACGGATTGCCTGCCGGGATGGCGCCGTCCAGGGCGAGCCGCACCAGCTTGCCCTGCAACACGCCGAGGTCCTGCGCCATCTCGCGCCGGTTGCGTTCGCCCTGGCTGATGAAGACGTGGCCATCGCCGTCGAAGGCCAGGCGCGCGCCGAAGTGCATGCCGCCGTCGAGCTTGGGTTCCTGCCGGTAGATGCGCGTCACATCGGTGAGTGCGTCGCCATCGAGGATCGCGTGCGCGACCGCGGTGCCGGCGGTCCCGCCATCGCCCGGCTCCGCATACCCCAGGTAGATGCGGCGCGTCGTGGCGAAGTCCGGCGCCAGCACCACGTCGAGCAGCCCGCCCTGGCCTTCGACAAACACTTCGGGCACGCCGGTGACGGGTGCGGACACCGTGCCATCCGGCGAGATGCGGCGCAGGCGCCCGGGGCGCTCGGTCACCAGGAAGCCGCCATCGGGCAGCAGCGCGACCGACCACGGATGCTCGAGGCCCTCGGCGATGGTGGTCACCCGCATCGGGCGCGCCGCGTCCCCGGTCGTTGCCGCAGCGTCGCGCGGCGGCGGATCGGTGGCGGCACCGTTCTGGGCGCAGGCCACCAGCCAAGGGGCCACCAGCAACGACAGTACGAACGAGCGGGGCAGGGAGGACATCGGAATCTCCTATCGGTAACCGGCGGCTTGCAGTTCGAACAGCTCCTTGTAGCGGCCACCCGCGGCAAGCAGCGAGGCGTGGGTGCCCGAGGCCTCGAGCCTGCCCTCGTGCAGCACGAGGATACGGTCCGCCATGCGCACGCTGGAGAAGCGGTGGGAGATCAGCACGGCGGTCTTGCCCTCGGACAGTTCCTTGAAGCGCTGGAAGACCTCGAATTCGCTGCGCGCGTCGAGCGCGGCCGTCGGCTCGTCCAGGATCATGACCTGCGCGTCGCGCATGTACGCGCGCGCGATGGCGATCTTCTGCCACTGCCCGCCGGACAGGTCGACGCCGGTGCGGAAGCGGCGGCCGATCACCTGGTCGTAGCCGGCAGGCAGCGCCGCGACGACTTCGTCGGCCATCGCGCGGCGCGCCGCCTCGCGGATCCGGTCCGCGTCGTCCATCGCCTCGATCCGCCCGACGCCGATGTTCTCGCCCGCGGTCAGGTGGTAGCGGACGTAGTCCTGGAAGATCACGCCGACGTTCGCGCGCAGGTCGTCCAGGTCGTAGTCGCGCAGGTCGCGGCCGTCGAGCAGGATCCGGCCCTCGTCCGGGTCGTACAGCCGCGCCAGCAGCTTCACCAGCGTGGTCTTTCCCGCGCCGTTCTCGCCCACCAGCGCCAGCACTTCGCCGGCGCGCAGGTCGAAGTCGAGCCCGCGCAGGGCCCAGCGCTCCGCATCCGGGTAGCGGAAACCGACGTTCTCGAACGCGAAGCCACGCGTGATCGGCCGCGGGATCGGCAGCGCGTCGGGCTTCGACGCGATCTCGGGCTCGATCTCGAAGAAGGAGAACAGGTCGTCGAGGAACAGTGCCTGCCCCGCGACCTGCGAGAAGCCGACCAGCAGGCCCTCGAGCAACTGCCGCAGGCGGCGGAAGCTGCCGGCGAGGAAGGTCAGGTCGCCGATCGTGAAGTCGCCGCGCACCGTGCGCCAGGCGATGTAGGCATAGGCCACGTAGTAGCCCAGGGTGCCCAGCGCGGCGAGCAGCGTGCCCCAGGCCGCGCGCCGGCGCGCGAGCGACCGGTTGGCTAGGAAGAACCGGTCCGCGAGCTGCCGGTAGCGCGCCACCAGGAAGCGGTGCAGGTTGAAGATCTTCACTTCCTTCGCGGTCTCGACGCTCGCGCCCATCTGGCGCACGTACTCGAGCTGGCGCCGCTCGGGCGTCCACGCGAAGTTGAGCGAATAGTTGAGCGCATTGAAATGCGACTCGCCCACGAACGCCGGCACCAGCGCGACGGCGAGCAGCACGATCAGCCAGGGCGCGTAGACCAGCAGGCCCGCGGCGAAGCTGGCGACGGTGATGGCATCCTGCACCTGGCCGAACAGCATGCTCATCAGGTTCATCCGCCCCATCGTCTGGCGGCGGGCGCGGTCGAGCTTGTCCTGCAGCTCCGGGTCCTCGAAGTCCTCCAGGTCCAGGGTCGCCGCATGCTCCATCAGGCGCACGCTGGTGGCATTGGTGAACAGTTCGGACAGCGTGCTGTCGGCGTAGCTGACCATCCGCCCGAGCAGGTCGGAGGCGATGGCGAGCGCGAACTCGATCGCCAGCAGCGTTGCCAGCGGATCGAGCGTGCCGCTGCGCCACGCGGTCGACAGCGCGTCGAACCCGAGGCCGGCCCCCACCAGGCGCACGACCTCGTCGATGATCAGCTTGCCGACGTAGAGCATCAGCACCGGCAACAGCGCGCGCACCAGGCGCAGCCCGAGCGCCGCCAGGGTCAGGCCGCGGCTGGTGTCCCAGATCTGGCGCAGGAACGGCGGCAGGTTGCGCAACGCGTCGAAGCGTTCGCGCAGGCTGGGGTTGGCGTGGGCGGGGCCCTTGGGCATGTCGCGATCGTGCGCCTCAGTCCGGGCCGGCCCAGCCGATCCCCAGGGTGACGCCGCGCGGCAGCGCCGGTTCGAAGTGCCGCCCGTTGCCGTCGTTGACGATCACCGATCCCACGTGGTCGCCGTCGAGGAGGTTGTCGATGCGAACGAACCCGTGCCAGCCGCGTTGCGCGGGCGAGCGCCAGCGCAGGGCGAGCGCGAAGCGCGCATGTCCGGGCGCCTCGTCGGTGTTCCCGTCGTCGACCGGGACGCGGCCGCGCAGCAGCGCCTCCATCGCGACGGTGAGCCGTTCCCCCGGCGCGTGCCAGGCGACCTCGGCGAAGCCGTGCGCGGACGGCACACCCGGGATGCGATTGCCGGCTGCCACGGTCCGGGTGTCCTGCTCGCCGTTGCGCACGACGTGGTTGGTGAAAGTTTCCTCGAAGCGCGCGTCGATCCAGTTGCCGACCAGCAGCCATGACCAGCGGTCCCCGACCGCCCCGGCCAGGCTGGCCTCCACGCCGGTACGCCGCGTCCGGCCCGCATTGGCAAAGCTGGTCCGCCCGCCCTCCGCCAGCGCCGGCACGATCTCGCCGCGTCCGTCGATCCGGAAGGCCGCGGCGCTGAGGTCCATGTCCGCCAGGCGCCATCGCGTCCCGATCTCCGCGGCGTGGAACCGCGCCGGTCCAAGGTCCCGGTTGAACCCGGATGCCCCGTCCGTGCGATACGCCAGTTCAGTCATGGTCGGCGTCTCGAAGCCGCTGCCGGCGCTGGCAAAGAGTTCTCCCCGCGCGAAGGCGCGCGCGACGCCCAGCGACCAGGCCGTCTCGCTGAAGACCCGGCGCCCGCTGTCGTCAGCGTTGCCCGGCGCGACGAAATGGTCGGCCGACGAGAACGACAGCCGGCTGCGCCGCACGGCGCCGAGCAGCGTCCAGGCGGGTGCCGCGCGCCAGTCGCCGACCAGCCACGCGTCGACGGCGCGGATGAGGTTGTCTTCGTCCCGCCGCAGGCGCCCGCGTACGCCCACGCGTTCGCCGCGCAAAGCATCCTCGACGAAGTTCTCGTAGCCGCGACGTGCTTCCTCCAGGCGACCCGCTTCCGCACCGAGGACCAGCGACCCGTGCGCCCCCTGCCAGCGGTGGCCGACGGTGGCGCCCGCCGACCGGCGCGACAGGTCGATGACGCCACCCGCGCTGGTGGCCGCCTGCTGCGCGCCCGGCGGGATGGACAGGAACTGCACGATGTCCCGCCCGATCACATGGCCGGCGATCCATGCCGCGCGATCGCCGGCGTAGTCCCATTGCCAGCGCGCCCCTGCCTGGTGGTTGGCGATGCGCTTGCGCGTGTCGAAGCGCGATGCGGCGGGATCCACGCCCTGGGGATCGGCTTCCCACTGCTCGCGGGTCAGCCCGAGCGGGTCATCGGTCCAGGGCTGCACCAGGGTGTCGGCGACGATGCGCACCTGCTGGCCCGGGCGCGGGTCCCAGCGTGCGATGGCCCCGAACTGCGTTCGCTGCGCGGCGCTGTGCGGGCGGGCGCCGTCGGTGCGGAAGTGGCTGCCATGCAGGCGCCAGCGCCAACTGGCGTCGTCGTTGCCGCCATCCGCGCGCAACGACAGCCGTGCGCTCGCATCGCTGCCCGCCCAGGCCTGCCACTGCCGCCACGGTTCGCCGGCGAGCTCGCTGTAACCCACGATCGCGCCCCCGGCGGCGTTCCCGTATTGCAGGGCGAGCGGGCCGCGCAGCACCTCGATCCGGTCCAGCGCATCGAGCGGGAAGTTGGCGGCCTGGCCCTGGCCATCGATCGCGGTGGCGGGAATGCCGTCGACCACGAGCTGGATGCCCCGGATGCCGAAGGTGCTGCGGGCGCCGAAGCCGCGGCTCTGCACCTGCAGGTCCTGCGCGAAGTTGTTGCGTTCCTGTGCCAGCACGCCCGGAACGCGTGCCAGCGGCTCGGCGAGGCTGACCTGGCGCTGCCCGTCCCGGAGCGTGTCCCCGTGGACCACCGTCACCGCGCCGGGGAACGCGTGCAGCGGCCGTCGCGCGCCCACCACCTCGACGGCGTCCAGGTCGATCGCCGTGCGTGTGTCCTGCCGATCCTGCGCCTCCTGCGCCTCCTGCGCGTGCGCCGCCCCGGTCCAGCAGAGCATCGCCAACGCGAGTGCAGTGGGATGGATCGCCACCCTCATCGCGCGCGCGCGCCCCGGCGCGCGGCCAGCGATGCATCACTGGGCATCCTAGAACGCAGCCACGACCAGCAACACGAGCGCGACCACCGCGAGCGCGGCGTGGGTGAGCATCAGGGGCACCGGCAGCGGACGCTGCTTCCATTGCCACATCAGGTTCATGGCGGCGCCCGCGGCGGCCACCACGAGGAACAGCGCCAGTGCCCAGCCCGCGGGCGATGGAACACCGGACGTGAGCGCGGCATAGGCGACGAGCGTCAGCGCAGCCGCGGCGAGCAAGCCGTGCAGCATGGACAGCCAGGCCGGCGGGTTGTGCTTGCGGAACAGGCGGATTCCCGCCATCACCAGCCCCCCGGCGGCGGTGATGACGAACAGGAGCACTGCCGACTGCAACATGCCGATCGCGTTCATGGGAGGTCTCCTGAATGGCCCGCATTCACGCTAGGTCGGGACTCGTGAGCAGCGCGTGACCTCGCCGGCGGTCAGGGCAGGGGCGCCGACGACGTGACCCGCCACACGGCGTTGCCCACGTCGTCGGCCACCAGCAACGCACCGTGCGAGTCGATCGCGACGCCGACCGGCCGGCCGCGCGCCTCGCCCCGGTCCGTGCGGAACCCGGTCAGCACGTCGAGTGGCAGCCCGTCCGGTTCCGCGGCGGAGAAGGGCACGAACACGACCTTGTAGCCCGCCGGCGGATTCCGGTTCCACGAGCCGTGCAGGCCGATGAAGGCGCCCTCCGCGAAGCGTGCAGGCAGCGCACTGGCGGCGGGACCGTCGCCACCGGAGAACGCCAGGCCGAGCGCGGCGACATGCGTCCCCAGCGCGTAGTCGGGGACGATCGCGCGCGCGACCAGGTCCGGGCGCGGAGGTTGCACGCGCCGGTCCACGTGCCGGCCGAAATAGCTGTACGGCCAACCATAGAAGCCGCCGCGGCGCACGGACGTCAGGTAGTCGGGGACCAGGTCGCTGCCCAGCGCGTCGCGTTCGTTGACGACCGTCCACAGCACCGGTCCGCGCCAGTCCATGCCGTTGGGATTGCGCAGTCCGCTGGCGAACACCGTGTAGGTCCCGGTCGCGCGATCGACCTCGAGGATCGCGGCGCGTTCGAACTCCTCGGCCATGCCGTGTTCGGCCACGTTGCTGTTGGATCCGCTGGTGACGTACAGGCGCTTGCCGTCCGGGCTGGCGATGACGTTCTTGGTCCAGTGGTGGTTGCGCGGCCCGGCGGGCAGGGCGGTCACCACCTGCGGCGCTGCGTCGGCGCGGACCTGGCCCGTGCGGTATGGCACGCGCACCAGCGCATCGGTGTTGGCGATGTAGAGCGTGCCGTCCACCAGGTCGATCCCGAACGGGGAAGCGAGGCCGGCGAGGAACACCGAGCGGAATTCGGCGACGCCGTCGCCGTCCGCATCGCGCAGCAGGGTGATGCGGTCCGCGCTGGGCGTGCCTGCACCCGCGTCGGCCATCAGCATCCGCATGATCTTCGCCTTCAGGCCGGCTGCGTCCCCCTGGCGCGGTGGCGCGTTGGACTCGGCCACCAGCACGTCCCCGTTGGGAAGCACGTGCAGCCAGCGCGGGTGGTCGAGCCCGGTGGCGAATGCCGAGACGGACAGGCCCGGCGCGGGCGTCGGCATCGCGCCCGCCGGCCAGCCCACCGCGGGGGCGATCTCGACGGTGGGGATCAAGGTCGGGTTCGGCGGGGGCAGCACCGGATCGGGTCCGACGCCCGCCATGAAGGGCAGTTTCGCGTGTTCGCCGCATGCGGGCAGCCCGCAGGCGGCGATCGCCAGGAGGGCCGCCGGAACCAGGGAGCGGACGCCGCGCGCGAGGGGCATCTGGGCCTCCTCCGGGGGAACACGGGAAGACTGGAACCTGCCGGGTGAGCGCAACGTGCATGCGGGCTAAAATGTCCGTTTCCGTCGACCCGGACACCCGTGACCGCCCGCCCCGCCACTGCACGCAAGCCCGTCGCCATCCGCCAGGAAGACCTGGTCCAGTCCGTCGCCGACGCGTTGCAGTACATCTCCTACTACCACCCCGTCGACTACATCCGCAGCCTGTCGGCGGCGTACGAGCGGGAGGAGTCCCCGGCGGCGAAGGACGCCATCGCGCAGATCCTCGTCAACTCGCGGATGTGCGCGGAAGGGCACCGGCCGATCTGCCAGGACACCGGGATCGTCACCGTGTTCCTGGAAATCGGCATGGACGTGCGCTGGGACGACGCCACCATGGGCGTTGAGGACATGGTCCACGAAGGCGTGCGCCGCGCGTACAGCCATCCGGACAACAAGCTGCGCGCGTCGGTGCTGGCCGACCCCGCCGGCAAGCGGACCAACACGAAGGACAACACGCCGGGCGTGGTCAACGTCAAGGTCGTGCCGGGCAACACCGTGGAGGTGATCGTCGCCGCGAAGGGCGGCGGTTCGGAAGCCAAGTCGAAGTTCGCGATGCTCAATCCGTCCGACTCGATCGTGGACTGGGTATTGAAGACCGTGCCGACGATGGGCGCGGGCTGGTGCCCGCCGGGCATGCTCGGCATCGGCATCGGCGGCACCGCGGAAAAGGCGATGCTGCTGGCCAAGGAATCGCTGATGGAGCCGATCGACATCACCGACCTGCAGGCGCGCGGGCCGTCGAACCGCGCCGAGGAACTCCGCCTGGAGCTCTACGACAAGGTCAATGCACTGGGCATCGGCGCGCAGGGCCTGGGCGGGCTGACCACGGTGCTCGACGTCAAGGTGAAGGATTACCCGACGCACGCCGCCAACCTGCCGGTCGCGATGATCCCGAATTGCGCGGCGACGCGGCACGCGCACTTCACCCTCGACGGCAGCGGGCCGGTGATGCTCGATCCGCCGTCGCTGGCCGACTGGCCATCGCTCACGCATGACGCATCGAAGGGCCGGCGCGTCGACCTCGACAAGGTCACCCGCGAGGAGGTCGCGCGCTGGACGCCCGGCGAGACGCTGCTGCTCAACGGCCGGCTGCTGACCGGGCGTGACGCCGCGCACAAGCGGATCGTCGGGATGCTCGACCGGGGCGAGCCGCTGCCGGTCGACCTGCGCGGGCGCTTCATCTACTACGTCGGCCCGGTCGACCCGGTGCGCGACGAGGTCGTGGGGCCGGCCGGCCCCACGACCGCGACGCGCATGGACAAGTTCACCGCGCAGGTGCTGGAGCAGACGGGGTTGCTGGGCATGGTCGGCAAGGCCGAGCGCGGCCCGGTCGCGCGCGAGGCGATCCGCGCGCACCGGTCCGCGTACCTGATGGCCGTCGGCGGGGCCGCCTACCTGGTCTCCAGGGCGATCAAGGCCTCCCGCGTGGTCGCGTTCGAGGACCTCGGCATGGAGGCGATCTACGAGTTCACCGTGCAGGACATGCCGGTCACGGTCGCCGTGGACAGCCGCGGCGACTCCGTGCACGAAAGCGGGCCCGCGGATTGGCGGGCACGCATCGCGACGCGGCTCGGCGGCATCCCGGTGGTGGTCGAACCCGCCTGACCGGGCCTACAGCTGCGACCGGATCGGGATGATGAAGATCTCCTTGAACTTGTCGGTCCACGGGCGCGCTTCCCACTTGGCGTAGTCGTAGCGCTCCGTCTTCTCCAGGTCGGCCTCGAAGACTTCGGTCATGCGCGCGGCGAATTCGCGGTCGTAGATGTTCAGGCTCGCCTCGTCATTGAGCTGGAACGAGCGCAGGTCGAAGTTGGTCGAGCCCACGGACACCAGTTCCCGGTCCACGATCATCATCTTGTTGTGGAACATGGTCGGGGCGTACTCGTACATCTCCACGTCCGCCAGCAGCAACGGCCCCCAGCCGGCCTTCGAGGCCAGCCGCGCGGCATCGGAGTCGGTGTTGTCGCCCGGCATCAGCACCCGGATGCGCACGCCGCGGTGGCGCGCGGCGACCAGCGCCTGGGTGATCAGCTCGTCGGGGATGAAGTAGGCTGCCGCGAGGTCGATGGATTCCTCGGCCGCGGCGATCGACAGCAGGTACATCAGGTGCATGCTCTCGCTGCCGCCGGCCGGCGAACTGATGAACATGTGGGCGTCCATCGCGCCGACCTGCGCGAGCGGCGGGAAGTAGTCCTCGCCGTTGAGGAGCCGCCCGGTGGTCTTGATCCAGTTGTCGTTGAACGCCGACTGCATCTGTGCGACGACCGGACCCTCGACGCGGAAGTGCATGTCGCGCCAGTGCTCGGGGTCCTGCGCGTTGCCCTGCCACGGGTCGCCGATGCCCACGCCGCCGGTGAAGCCCACGCGCCCGTCGATGACGAGCAGCTTGCGGTGGGTGCGGTTGTTCATGCGGCCGAGGTTGTACCAGTGCAGCGGTCGGTAGCGGACGACCTGGACCCCGGCGCCCTCCATCTGGTCGATCAGGCGCTCCTCCATGCTCACGCTGCCGGCCCAGTCGATGGTGACATTGACGTCGACCCCGGCCCTCGCGCGCTCGGAGAGGGCGTCGGCGAACCGCTCGCCGATCTCGCCCTCCCAGTAGATGTAGGTTTCGAAGGTGATCGTCTCCTTCGCCGATGCGATCGCCTCGAGCATGGCCGGGAAGATCTCCGCGCCGTTCTGCAGGTCGGTCACCCGGTTGCCGGGGAGGATGGCCGGTCCGAGCATCACGGACATCTCGCGCCGGAACTGGGGATCGGACACCGCGAACCGGTGCTCGATCTTGCGTTCGAGCTGCTTGGTCGGGGTGACGAAGTTCAAGCCGATGATGACGGCAATGCCGGTGAGCACGAAGGTGACGAGGATCGTGGTGAGCATGCGTTTGCGGCTCCAGCGCAGGGGCATCGCCTGACTCCGGACTCGGTGCGACGGGAGGGCAATCTCCCACGTGGCGCATTCAGGGTGGCGTGAACGCCACGCCTATCCCGGGCAACTTACCACCACCACGCGAACACGAAGATCCCCAGCATCGCGAACCCGAGGGTCAGCTTGAGCACCGCCGCGAACACGATGCCCAGCCACGTGCCGACGCCGACGCGGGCCGCCATGCCGAGCCGGCGCCCGTGCAGCCACTCGCCCAGCAGCGCACCCAGGAACGGGCCGACCAGGATGCCGACCAGGCCCAGGAACAGGCCGGCCACCGTGCCGATGGCCGCGCCGAGCAGGGCGAGCCGGCTGGCCCCCACGCGCTTGGCGCCCAGCAGCGCGGCAACGATGTCCACGCCCAGCGAGAGCAGGGTGAGGACCGCCAGCATGATGACGGTGCCAACGCCGACGTGCGCGTAGCCGCCGGCCCACGCCGCGAGCCACATGCCCGCAAACATCAATGGCAGGCCGGGCAGGGCGGGCAGCACGACGCCGGCCAGGCCGACCAGGACCAGCGCGCCGGCGAGGATGTAGTAGAGGGTCTGGGTGTCCAAGGGAAGCTCCGTAGCCGTAGGGGGTTCAGTCCAGGAACTGCAGTTTCGCGAGGTCCGCGTACAGGCCGCCCGCGGCCATCAGCGCCTCGTGCGTGCCCTCGGCCACGATCCGGCCGCGGTCCATCACCACGATCCGGTCGGCCTTGAGCACCGTGGCAAGCCGGTGGGCGATGACCAGCGTGGTGCGTCCGGCCATCAGGTTCTCCAATGCATGCTGCACCGCGCGCTCGCTGTGTGCATCCAGGGCCGACGTGGCCTCGTCGAGCAGCAGCACCGGTGCGTCCTTGAGCAGCGCGCGCGCGATCGCCACGCGCTGCTGCTGGCCGCCGGACAGGCGTGCACCGCGCTCGCCGAGTTCGCTGGCATAGCCGTCGGGCAGGGCGGCCAGGAACTCGTGGGCCTCGGCCGAGCGCGCGGCGGCTTCGACCTCCGTGTCACTGGCCTCCAGGCGCCCGTAGCGGATGTTGTCGGCGGCGCTTGCGGCGAAGATCGTCGGCTGCTGCGGCACCAGTGCGATCGCCTCGCGCAGCAGCGCGGGATCCAGCTCGCGCACGTCGACCCCGTCCAGCGAGATCGTGCCGGCCTGGGGGTCGTGGAATCGCAGCAGCAGCGAGAACACCGTGCTCTTGCCGGCGCCCGACGGGCCCACCAGCGCGACGGTCTCGCCCGGGCGCACGTGCAGGTCGAAATCCTCCAGTGCCGGTAGGTCGGGACGCTGCGGGTAATGGAACACCACGCCACTGCAGCGCAGCTCGCCCCGGACCGGGGCTGGCAGCGGTCGGGGCCTGGCCGGCGCGACGATCGCGGGCGATGCGTGCAGCAGCTCGGCGATCCGTCCCATGCCGCCGGCCGCGCGCTGCACGTCGTTCCAGACCTCGGCCAGCGACCCGACGGAGCCCCCGCCGATCAGCGCATACAGCACGAACTGGCCCAGCGTACCCGCCGACATGCGGCCCGCAGCGACGTCGTGCGCGCCGGACCACAGCACCAGCGTGATCGCCCCGAACACCAGGGTGATCGCGACCGCGGTGACCAGGGCCTGGGCCTTGATCCGCCTGCGCGCCGTCGCCACCGCCATGCCGATGGCCGCGCCGAAGCGCTCGCGCTCGAATGGCTCGCGCGCGTGCGCCTGCACGGTGCGCACCGCCCCGAGGGTCTCGGTGGCGAAGGTGTTGGCGTCGGCGATCCGGTCCTGGCTCAGCCGGGACATCTTCTGCAGCCGGCGCCCGCCGACGACGATGGGCAGCACCGCCAGCGGGATCCCGACCAGGGCGTACGTCGCCAGCCCGGGCGCGGTGACGAACAGCATCGCGATGCTGCCCACGAAGGTCACCAGGCTGCGCAGCGCGACCGACATGCTGGTGGCCACCACGCTGCGCAGCAGTTCGGCATCGGCGGTGAGCCGGGAGACGAGTTCGCCGCTCCGGTTGCGGTCGAAGAACGCGGCGTCCAGCGACACCAGGTGCGCGTAGAGTCGTCGCCGCAGGTCCGCCACGACGCGCTCGCCCAGCAGCGACACGAAATAGAAGCGCGCGGCGGTCGCCAGCGCCAGCACCAGCGCCACGGCGAACAGCAGCATGAAGGCCCGGTCGATCGCGCCCCCGCCACCGGCCGCGAAGCCCTGGTCGATCATCCTGCGGAACGCCACGGGCAGCGTGAGCGTCGCGGTGCTCGAACAGGCGAGCGCGACCAGCCACGCCGCGAACAGCCCGCGATGCATCCGCACGAAGGGCCACAACGCGCGCAGGCTGGCCACCGGCGGGCGGCCGCTGGTGGTGGTTTCGGACGGGGTCGGGGAAGCGTCGGTCATCGCGCAAGTCTAAGCGGCCGTGACGCGCTATCCTGCGGCCAATGAACGGGGGACAGGTCCTGCTTCGCGCACCTGGCCGGATCGACGGGGCGACGACGCACACGCATTGCACGGCCGGGCCGGGCCTGGCGCAGGCGTTGCGCGAAGCGCTTCCCGCCGGTTCCAAGCTGGTCGTGCACTGGCGCGAGCCCCGGGAGCCGCCCGGATGCTCGGCCGTCCACGAGGCGCCCGAACCGCTCCATGCGCGGGCGCGCGCACTCCTGGACGAGACGGGCGACGGGCAGGCCCAGGACCTGGAAGCGTGCTGGACCACGCCGGAGGGCGCCAGGGTCGCGGTCGTGGCCGCGCTCGGCGAACCCTTTCCCGCCAGCGCGCGCCAGGCCTGGCTGGCGCTCGCGCGACGCGTCGTCGCCGCGCACCTGTCCGATCGCCGCGCACGGGCGCGCATCGATTCGCTGGAGAAGTCCGAACGGCTGCAGCAGGCGCTCTATGAGATCGCCGACCTCTCGGGTTCGGAACTGGAGATGGGCGAGATGCTGGCCCGGATCCACGCCGTGGTCGGCGGGCTGATGTACGCGGAGAACTTCTACATCGTGCTCTACGACGATGTGCGCGACACGATGCGGTTCCTGTACTTCGCCGACCGCCTCGACACCTACGAGGCCGACCCGGGGGAGGAGCTGCACGGTTGCGACATGCCGAACAGCCTCACCCTGGCGATCCTCCGCCACGGCGAGGCCGCGCAGGGCGCCTCGGATGCGGTGCGCGAGCACCTGGGCGTGGAGCGCGACACGATCCACGGCCCGGAGAGCCAGGACTGGCTGGGCGTCCCGATGCGCCGCGACGACCGCGTCAGCGGCGCGATCGTGGTCCAGAGCTACGACCGCCCCGACATGTACGGGGACGAGGAACGGGCACTGCTGGCGTTCGTCGCCCAGCACATCCTCACCGCGCTGGACCGCAGGCAGGCACGCGACGAGCTGGAGCGACGCGTCGAGGAACGCACGCATGCCCTGCAGGAGGCGAACCGCGAGCTGCAGGCGGAGATCGTCGAGCGGCAGCGGGCGGAACGGCTGCAGCGCGCGCTGTTCCGGATCGCGGAGCTGTCGATCACGTCCGAGACGATGGAGCGGTTCTACGCCCAGGTCCACGACGTGGTGGGCGAGCTGCTGTACGCGCGCAACTTCTACATCGCGCTGCTCTCGGATGACGGCGAGCGGCTGGAATTCCCGTACTCCATCGACGAGCGCGACCCGGTGCGCGCCAGCCGCGTGATTGGCCACGGCATGACCGAGTACGTGATCAGCACCGGGCATGCGCTGCTCGCCGACCGCGAGCGGATCGGCGAGCTCGAGCGCGAAGGCGTGCTGCGCAGCCACGGCGCGCTGTCCCATTGCTGGCTGGGCGTGCCGCTGATGCGGGACGACATGGTGGTGGGCGTGATCGCGGTGCAGAGCTACTCCCCGGCCGTGATCTTCACCGAGCGCGACCAGGAACTGCTGACGTTCGTGGCGTACCACATCGGCAGCGGCCTCGCGCGCAAGCAGGCCCAGGATCGACTGCGCATCGCGCACGCCCAGCTGGAACAGCGCGTCGAGTCGCGCACCCGCGAACTGGCCGAGGCGAACAGCGAGCTGCGCGAGCAGATCGGCGAGCGCGTGCGTGCCGAGGAGAAGCTGACCTACCAGGCGATGCACGACGCGCTGACCGGCCTGCCGAACCGGACGCAGCTGCTCGGCCGCCTCAACTCGGCCATCGATCGCGCGCGCAAGGGCGGCAACGGCCGCACGTTCGCGGTGCTGTTCCTGGACCTGGACCGCTTCAAGCTGGTCAACGACAGCGTCGGCCATGCCGCGGGGGACGACCTGCTGGTCGAGGCCGGCCGGCGCATCGTGTCCACCATGCGCGCGGACGACATCGTGGCGCGCCTGGGCGGCGACGAGTTCGCGATCCTGGTGGAACGGATCGACGGGCTGGCCGCGGCGCAGGAACTGGCCCAGCGGGTGCTCGACGCGCTCGGCAATGCGATCTGGATCGCGGGGCGCGAGGTGTTCCCCTCCGCGAGCGTCGGCATCGCCCTGTGGCATCCGCGCTACCGCACCGGCGAGGAGCTGCTGCGCGACGCGGATGCGGCGATGTATCGCGCCAAGGCGGCGGGGCGTGACTGCTGCGCGGTGTTCGACGAGGTGATGCGCGAGGAGGCGATGCGCCTGCTCGACCTGGAGGCCGACCTGCGGCGCGCGATCAACAGCGACGCGTTCGAGGCGCACTACCAGCCGATCGTCCGCCTCGACGACGGCGAGGTGATCGGCCATGAAGCACTGCTGCGCTGGCGGCACGACCGTCGCGGCCTGCTGCTGCCGGGGGACTTCATCGGCCTGGGCGAGGACTCGGGCCTGATCGAGCAGGTCGACTGGCTGCTGTACGCCCAGGCGGTGCAGCGCCTGGCCGCGAGCCACGACGGCTACGTGTCGGTGAACGTGTCGCCGCGTCATTTCCGCTCCGCCGATTTCGCCGAGCGCCTGCTCGGCCTGCTGGAAGGCGCGGGGGCGGATCCGAAGCGCCTGCGGATCGAGATCACCGAGGTCGCGTTGCTGGACGATGCGCCCCGGGCGCTGCGCACGCTGCGCACGCTGCGCAGCCACGGCGTGCAGGCGCAGCTCGACGACTTCGGCACCGGATTTTCCGCGTTGTCCTACCTGCACCGGTTCCCGATCGAGTGCCTGAAGATCGACCAGAGCTTCGTCGCGGGCCTGCTGGGCGATTCGCGCCCGGAGAGCCTGGCGGTGATCCGCGCGATCCTGGCGCTGGCCGGGACGCTGGGCATCGAGACGATCGGCGAGGGCATCGAGGAACCGTCCCAGCGCGACGCGCTCCGGGAGCTCGGTTGCGTCTACGGCCAGGGTTACCTGTTCGGCCGCCCGGCCGGGGCGGCGCTGACCGGCTGATCACCCGCCTGGTGGTATCCCGGCGCGATGGACGCGTGGGCTGCCCGGCGCGAACGCATGGTGGAACGCCAGCTCGAGCGCCGGGGCATCCATGACCCGCGGGTGCTCGAGGCGATGCGCCGCGTGCCGCGCGAGGCGTTCGTCGACGACGCGATGCGTGAACACGCCTGCGACGACTCCCCGCTGCCGATCGAGGCGGGGCAGACGATCTCGCAGCCGTACATCGTCGCGCTGATGGTGGAGGCCGCCGCGATCGGGCCCGGCGACCGGGTGCTGGAAATCGGGGCCGGCTCGGGTTACGCGGCGGCGGTGATGGCCTCCATCGCCGACGAGGTGTACGCGATCGAGCGCCAGCCGGTGCTGGCCGCCCGGGCGCGCGGGCGCTTCGAGCGCCTTGGCTACGGGAACATCCGGTTGCGCGAAGGCGACGGCACGCGCGGCTGGCCGGAGGCCGCGCCGTTCGACGCCATCCTGGCAGCCGCCGGTGGGCCGGAGGTGCCCGACGTCCTGCTGCAGCAATTGGCGATCGGCGGCCGCCTCGTCATGCCCGTCGGGGAGCAGTCTCGACAGCGCCTGGTCAAGGTGGTGCGCACGTCCGCGCATGCGTTCGAGACCCGGCCCTCGCTGGGCGACGTGCGGTTCGTGCCGCTGGTCGGCGCGCATGGCTGGCGCGACGACCGCCCGGTGCACGCGCCGCCGCGGCCGCGGCGCGAACCCGCGTCGTTGCCGGCCATGATCGCCGAGGCGGCCGAGCCGCTGCCGGCGTTCGGTGACCCCGCGTTCGGACGGTTGTTCGACCGCTTCGCGCAGGCGCGCGTGGTGCTGCTCGGCGAGGCCAGCCATGGCACCTCGGAGTTCTACCGGGCGCGCGCCGCGATCACGCAACGGCTCGTCCAGGCGCACGGCTTCCGGATCGTGGCGGTCGAGGCCGACTGGCCCGACGCCGCGGTCATCGACCGGTACGTGCGCCACCTGCCGCCGCCCGCCGGCGCCGGGCCGGCGTTCGAGCGCTTCCCTGCCTGGATGTGGCGCAACCAGGAGGTCGACGACTTCGTCGGCTGGCTGCGCGCACACAACGCGGGCCAGCCCCCCGGCCTGCGTGCCGGTTTCCACGGCCTGGACCTCTACAGCCTGCATCGTTCGATCCGCGCGGTGGTGGACTATCTCGAACGCGTGGACCCGGAACTCGCGGGGCTCGCCCGGACCCACTACGGCTGCCTGGATGCCTGGGCACGCCGCCCTGCCGAGTACGGCCAACTGGCGTTGCACGCGGGCCACGCACCCTGCGAGGCGCCGGTGCTGTCGATGCTGCGCGAGCTGCTGGAACGGCGCCTGGAGCTCACCGCGCGCGACGGCGAACACTTCAGGGACGCCGCGCAGAATGCCCGCGTCGTGCGCAACGCCGAAGCCTATTACCGGGCGATGTACCGCAGCAGCGAGGCGTCGTGGAACCTGCGCGACACGCACATGTTCGAGACCCTCGGGCACCTGCTGGACGCAGGCGGCCCGGACAGCCGCGCGGTGGTGTGGGCGCACAACTCGCATATCGGCGACGCACGCCAGACGGACATGGGCCGCGAGCGCGGCGAGCTCAACCTGGGCCAGCTGTGCCGCGCACGCTTCGGCGACGGCGCCGTGCTGGTCGGCTTCGGCACGCACTCGGGCACGGTGGCCGCGGCGAGTGACTGGGAGGCGCCCCTGCAGGTCATGGACATCGTGCCCTCGCTCCCGGGCAGCTACGAACGCCAGTTCCACGATGCCGGCCATGGGCGTGCCCTGGTCGACCTGCGCGACGGCGTGCATGCGGACCTGCGCGATGGCCTGATGCAGGACAGGCTCGAACGCTTCATCGGCGTGATCTACCGGCCGGACACGGAACGCTGGAGCCACTACGCCGAAGCGACGCTGCCGCGCCAGTTCGACGCATTCGCGTGGTTCGACCGGACGCGTGCCGTCACGCCGTTGCCCGTGCACACCCATCCGGGCGGCATGCCCGACACCTGGCCGTCCGGGCTGTGAGCCGGGTCAGTCGCGGACCACGAGGAGCCGTGGCTCGGTCATGTCGGCGATGGCATGGCGCACGCCTTCGCGGCCGAGCCCGGACAGCTTGACGCCGCCGTATGGCATGTTGTCCACGCGGAAGCTGGGGATGTCGCCGACCACCACGCCGCCGACCTCCAGCCGGTCCCAGGCGCGCATCGCGTGGGCGAGGCTGCCGGTGAACACGCCCGCCTGCAGCCCGAAGTCGCTGTCGTTGGCGCGCGCTAGGGCGTCGTCGAAGGCCTGGAAGCGCTCCAGCATCGCCACCGGGCCGAACGCTTCCTTGCGATAGAGCTCGCTGTCGCGCGGCACGTCCTCCAGCAACCAGGCCGGCAGCATCGCGCCGTCCCGGTCGCCGCCGGCGAGCTTGCGGGCGCCGGCCTTGCGCGCAGCGGCGATCCACGCCTCGACGCGCCCGGCCGCGGCTTCGTCGACCATCGGGCCGATGAAGGTGCGCTCGTCGCGCGGGTCGCCCACGCGCAGCTTCGACACCGCGCCCTTCAGCTTGCGGCGGAGTGGTTCGTAGACGTCGTCGTGGACGATGATCCGCTGCACGCCGATGCAGCTCTGGCCTGACTGGTAGTAGGCGCCGGAGACCAGGCGCTCGACCACGAAATCGAGCGGCTTGCCCGGATCCGCGTCGACGATGCACGCGGCGTTGCCGCCGAGTTCCAGCACGACCTTCTTGCGCCCCGCGCGCGCCTTCAGCGCCCAGCCCACCAGCCCGCCGGTGAAGCTCAGCAACGCGAGCCGGTCGTCCTCGACCAGCGCCGCGGCGTCGTCGGTCGAACAGGGCAGGATCGAGAACGCGCCCTTCGGCAGGCCCGTCTCGGCCAGGACCTCGGCGATCACCAGCGCGCCGACGGGGGTGCGCTCGGACGGCTTGAGCACGAACGGGCAGCCGGCCGCGATGGCGGGCGCGACCTTGTGCGCGACCAGGTTCAGCGGGAAGTTGAACGGGGTGATGAAGCTGCACGCGCCCACCGGCACGCGCTTGACCATGCCGCGATAGCCGGAGGTGCGGGCGCTGATCCCGAGCTCGAGCACCTCCCCGCCGATGCGCGTGGCCTCGCCCGCCGCGATGCGGAAGGTGTCGACGAGCCGGGTGACCTCGCCACGGGCGTCGCGGATCGGCTTGCCGGCCTCGATGCACAGCGCGAGCGCGAGTTCCTCGTGGCGCGCCTCGAAGCGGCGGACGCAATGTTCGAGGACGTCGCGCCGGGCGTGGGGCGGGAACGCCGCCATCGCGCCCCGGGCCTTGTGCGCAGCGGCGATGGCCCTGTCGACGGCCCTGGCGTCCGCGAGGGCGACGCGCGTGGCGACCCGGCCGGTGTACTTGTCGCGGACTTCCAGGTCGGTGTTGGCGGCGACCGGCGTGTTGGCGAGGTAGTACGGGTAGGACTTCTTCAAACCGGGCATGGCGGCTCCCGACTTCAGCGCACGGTGAGCTTCAGGGTGCCATCGGCGAGGCGGGCTTCGACGTGATCGCCCGCGTCGGCCTGCGTCGTGCTGCGCACCAGGCGGCCGTCCTCGTGCTGGAGGATCGCGTAGCCGCGCGCAACGGTGGCGAGGGGACTGACGGCCTCGAGCGAGCGGGCGAGGCCGCGCAAGCTGGCATGGTCGCGTTCGAGCCGGCGCTGCCAGGCCGCGGCGAGCCGGCGCATCGACTCGGCCTGGCGGCGGCACAGCATGTCGAGGCGCGCGCGCGGACGCTGGGCCTCCAGGCGCAGGCCCGCGCGATCGGCGCGCTGGGTCGCCTGCCGCAGCTGCTGCTGTTGCTGGCGTTGCAGGCGTGCCTTGAACGTGGCGATGCGCCGGCGCAGGTCGTCGCGGTCGGGGACCAGCAGCTCGGCGGCGACCGATGGCGTCGGCGCGCGGACATCGGCGGCGAAGTCGGCGAGCGTGAAGTCGGTCTCGTGGCCGACGGCGGACACGACGGGGACGGGAGACGCGGCGATGGCGCGCACCAGCGCTTCGTCGTTGAAGGCCCACAGGTCCTCGAGCGAACCGCCGCCACGTGCCACCAGCAACGTGTCGTAGCGTCCGCTCGCCGCGGCGCGCGCGAGCATCGCGGCGATCCCCGCGGCGGCGGTGGCGCCCTGCACCTGCACGGGGAGGATGTCGACCTCCAGCAAGGGGCAGCGCCGCCCTAGCACGCTGACGATGTCGCGGACCGCGGCGCCGGACGGCGAAGTGATGACGCCCAGCCGGCGCACGAACGCCGGCAGCGGGCGCTTGCGTTCCGTCGCGAACAGGCCCTCGGCCGCGAGCTTCGCCTTCAACGCCTCGAACGCCCGCTGCAATGCGCCTTCGCCGGCTTCCTCCATGTGGTCAAGCACGAGCTGGTACTCGCCGCGCGCTTCGTAGAGGGTCAGGCGCCCGCGCGCCAGCACGCGCAGGCCCTCGCGGGGGACGAACTTCAACCACTGGCTCTTGGGCTTGAACAGGGCGCCCCGCACCTGGGCGCGCGCGTCCTTGAGGGTGAAGTACAGATGCCCCGACGCTGGCCTGGAGACGTTGCCGAGTTCGCCCTCCACCCAGACCAGCGGAAAGGCGTCCTCCAGCAGGCTCCGGGCCAGGGTGTTCAGCTGGCTCGGCGTGAGGACGTCGGTGCGCTCCATGCGGGCAGGGTAAGCCATCCCTTGTGGGAGCCACCATGGTGGCGAATGCGAATTTCGCCGCCATGGCGGCTCCCACAACAGGTACGCGGCTAAAATGCAGACGTGAACGCGCAGCCCGACCACCTGTCCACCGGCCTTTCCGCGCCCCTGTCCGAATGGGCCTTCGGCCCGGCACCCAGGCGCCATACCCGCCAGGTGCGCGTCGGCAACGTCGCGGTTGGCGGCAATGCCCCGGTCGTCGTGCAGTCGATGACCAACACCGACACGGCCGACGTCGAGGGCACGGCGAAACAGGTCGCGCAGTTGTGGCGCGCCGGGTCGGAGATCGTGCGGGTGACGGTGAACAACCCGGAGTCCGCCGCGGCGGTGCCGCGGATCGTCGAGCGCCTCGCGATGATGGGCGTGGAAGTGCCGCTGGTCGGCGACTTCCACTACAACGGCCACCAGCTGCTGGCCGGCGAGCCGGCCTGTGCCGAGGCGCTCGCCAAGTACCGCATCAATCCCGGCAACGTCGGCTTCGGCCGGAAGCGCGACACCCAGTTCGCGAAACTCATCGAGTTCGCCCTGCAGTACGGCAAGCCGGTGCGCATCGGCGCCAACTGGGGCTCGCTGGACCAGTCTCTTGCCACGCGGCTGATGGACGAGAACGCCGCGCGGCAGGATCCCTGGGACGCCGGGCGCGTGCTGCGCGAGGCGCTGATCCGCTCCGCGCTCGATTCGGCGGCGCGTGCCGTCGAACTCGGATTGCCGGCCGACCGCATCATTCTCAGCTGCAAGGTCAGCGGCGTGCAGGAACTGATCGCGGTGTACCGCGACCTGGCCACGCGCAGCGACTTCGCGTTGCACCTGGGGCTCACCGAGGCCGGCATCGGCAGCAAGGGCATCGTCGCATCGAGCGCGGCGCTGGCGGTGCTGCTGCAGGAGGGCATCGGCGACACCATCCGCATCTCGCTGACCCCCGATCCGGGGGCGCCCCGGACGACCGAAGTCGTGGTCGCGCAGGAGCTGCTGCAGACCATGGGCCTGCGCGCGTTCACCCCGATGGTGACGGCCTGCCCCGGTTGCGGGCGCACGACGTCGGAGTTCTTCCAGGCGCTCGCGAAGGTCGTCCAGGAACACGTGCGCGAGCGCATGCCCCAGTGGCGCATCACCCATCCGGGCGCGGAGAACCTGACCCTGGCGGTGATGGGCTGCGTGGTCAACGGGCCGGGCGAGTCGCGCCATGCCGACATCGGCATCTCGCTGCCGGGCACCGGGGAGGCACCCGTGGCGCCGGTGTTCATCGACGGGCAGAAGGCCGTGACCCTGCGCGGCGATGACATCGCGCGCGAGTTCGTCGGGCTCGTCGACGCCTATGTCGAGCGGCGCTATGGGACCCCTGCGCAAGGCGGCTGAGCGGGCGAGGGCGACGAACCTGCGGGACCTGCTGCGGGAGGCAAGGTTCGGCGCCCGGTTCGTCTGGAAGTACCGGCGTCGCCTGCTGCTGCTGTTCGCAGGCCTCCTGCTGCCGCTGTGGGGGTTTGCCGAGCTCGCCGAAGACGTGCACGAAGGCGAAGGCTTCGACTTCGACGTCCCCCTGCTGCGGTTCGCGCATTCGCTTGCCGGCGCCGGGCTGGACCGGTTCCACTTGCTGCTGTCGGACCTGGGCTACGCGTGGTTCGTGGTGCCGTTCGACCTCCTGCTGGTGGCGGTGCTGGCCTGGAAGCGGCGGGTGCGCGAGGGCCTGTTCGCGGCGCTGGCGCTCGGCGGGTCGGCCCTGTTGAACATCGCGACGAAGCACGCGTTCGGTCGCGTGCGGCCGGACCTGTGGCCGTCGATCGCGCCGGAGGAGACGTACAGTTTCCCCAGCGGGCACGCCATGGGATCGATGACGCTGGCCTGGGTCGTGGTGCTGCTGGCGTGGCGCACGCGCTGGCGCTGGCCGGTGCTGCTGCTGGCGATGCCGTTCGCGCTGCTGGTGGGCGCCTCGCGCGTGTACCTCGGGGTGCACTTCCCGTCGGACATCCTGGCCGGATGGACGGCGGCGTCGGTGTGGACGGTGGCGAGCTTCCTGATGGTGTTCCACCACCACCGGCATCCCTGGCAGGCGCGCGGCGTACCGGTCACCCCCTGAGGCGCGTGGTCCCGGTCACTCGGCCGGCTTGGCGGCTTCCAGTGGGGCGCTGGTCGCGTGGCGACGCAGCAGCGTGGCTTCGCGATGGGCGATGTAGGCGTTCGCCGAGAGGATGATCGCCGCGCCCATGACGGTCCAGCGGTCCAGCGATTCGCCGAAGAGCGCCCAGCCCGCGATCGCCACCAGTGGCAACTGCATGAAGCTGATCGGCTGCAGCGCGGAGACTTCGCCGAGCTTCAGGGCCCGCGTCCACAGCATGTGGCCGCTGGTGCCGAGGACACCCGCCGCGACGACCCACAGCCAGGTCAGGCCCGACGGCCACTCCCACACCCAGAGCGCCGGCAGGATCGACATCGGCACCCACAGGATCGTCGTCCAGAGCACGATGCGGTCGGCCGGCTCGGTGCGCGAGAGCTGCTTGATCTGGATCGCGACGATGCCGCTCAGGATGGCCGCCAGCACGGCGACCAGGCTCCCGGCGGAGAAGCCTTCCGTCCCCGGGCGGACGATCACCAGCACGCCGACGAACCCCACGATCACCGCCGTCCAGCGCCGGGCGCGGACCTGCTCGCCCAGCCAGAACACCGCTGCGATGGTGACGAACAGCGGCGAGGAATACGTGAGCGAGATCGCATGCGCGAGTGGCAGGTGGCCGATTGCCCAGAAGCCGGCGAACATCGCCCCCACGCCGAGCGCGCAGCGGACGAAATAGCGTGGCAGCTGGTCGGTCCTGAGCAGCCCGGGCCCGTGCTTGAGCAGCAGCGGCAGCGCCGCGAGCATGCCGAAGAAGTTGCGGAAGAACGCGATCTCGAACGCGTGCAGCGTTTCCGACGCCAGGCGGATGACCACCGCCATGCAGGCGAAGAACACCGTGCTCCCGAGCATCAGGAGCGCGGCGCGCATGTGCACCTTCGACGCGGCCTCGTTCACCAGTCGGCGCCCACGATCCGCGGTTCCGGTTCGAGCGGCACGCCGAACCGGTCCTTGACGGAGGCGGCGATGCGTCGCGCCAGGTCCAGCAGCTGCGCGCCGGTCGCGGCCCCGTGGTTCACCAGCACGAGCGCGTGCGAAGCCGCCACGCCGGCATCGCCGTCGCGGTGTCCCTTCCAGCCGCACCGGTCGATCAGCCACGCGGCCGACAGCTTGCGGTCCCCGGGGTCGGCGACGGGGAAGACGGGCAGGTCGGGGCTCGCCTGCAGCAATGCATCCGCGACCGCGGCGGCGACGATGGGGTTCTTGAAGAAGCTGCCCGCATTGCCCACCCGCGCGGGATCGGGAAGCTTGCGCCGGCGGATCGCCGTGACCGCGTCGGCGACCTGCGGGGCGGTGGGCGCCGCGCCGACGCCCATCGCGTCCAGTTCGGCCCGCACGCCGGCGTACTCCACCCTCGGCCGGGCCGTGCGTGACAGCAGGAACTCCACCGCGGTCACCACGTAGCGGCCCGCCTCGCGCTTGAACACGCTGTCGCGGTAGGCGAAGGCGCAGGCCGCCGGCGCGAAGCGATGCATCGTGGCGGTCGCCGGTTCGAAGGCCTCGACGGCGAGGATCCGCTCGCTGGCCTCGACGCCGTAGGCGCCGATGTTCTGGATCGGGGCCGCGCCCACGGTGCCGGGGATCAGCGCCAGGTTCTCGAGTCCCCCGAGGCCGTGCGCCAGGGTCCAGCGCACGAACGCGTCCCAGTTCGCGCCGGCATCGGCACGCACGCGCACGCCAGCCGGTTCGTCGCCCAGCACGGACATCCGTTCGCCCCGCAGGGCGAGCACCGGGCCTTCGGGATCGCCGGCGAACAGCAGGTTGCTGCCGCCCCCCAGGACCATCACCTTCGCGTCGCGCAACTCGGTGGCGAACAGGGACGGGAGCACGCCTGCGTCGGTGACTTCCACCAGCATCCGCGCGCGCGCCGGGACGCCGAACGTGTTGCGTGCCACCAGGTCCGCGTCGTGCAGCAACCGGAAGGCCCGGGTCATGTCGGCGATCGCGTCATTCGGGGGGCAGGTTGCCACGGCTGGGGGCTTCCTTGCGCCGGCGCATCGCGTCGACGCACTCGCCGACCAGCTTCGGCCCCCGGTAGACCAGGCCGGTGTAGACCTGCACCAGCGTCGCCCCGGCCGACATCTTCGCTGCCGCGTCGGCGCCCGACAGGATGCCGCCGACGCCGACCATGGGGATCGACTCGGGCAGCCGGGTCCGCATGCGACGCAGCACCGCGGTGGACTTTTCCATCAGCGGGGCGCCGGACAGGCCGCCGGCCTGGTCGGCATGGCGCGCGCCCTGCACGGCGAAGCGCGAGACCGTGGTGTTGGTCGCCACGACGCCATCCACCTGCAGGTCGCCGAGCACCCGCGCGGCCGCGTCGATGTCCTGGTCGGACAGGTCCGGCGACACCTTCACCAGCATCGGCACGCGCTTGCCATGCCGGGCGCCCAGCGCCTCCTGCGCCTCGCGCAGCGTGCCCACCAGCCGCCGCAGCGCCTGTTCCTCCTGCAGCTCGCGCAGGCCCGCGGTATTGGGCGAGGAAATGTTGACCGTGATGTAGTCGGCCAGCGGGTAGACCTTCCCGAGGCAGTGCAGGTAGTCGTCGGCCGCCGATGCGTTGGGCGTGTCGCGGTTCCTGCCGATGTTGATCCCCAGCAGCCCGCCGCGGCGTCGCGCCCGCCCGACGTTGCGCACCAGCGCGTCCACGCCGGCGTTGTTGAAGCCGAGCCGGTTGATCACCGCCTGGTGGTCGGGCAGGCGGAACATGCGCGGCCGCGGATTGCCGGCCTGCGGGCGTGGCGTGACGGTGCCGACCTCGACGAAGCCGAAGCCCAGGGCGAGCAGGGCATCCACGTGCGCGCCGTTCTTGTCCAGGCCGGCGGCCAGGCCCACGGGATTGGGGAAGGCCAGGCCCAGGGCCTGCGTCGGCAGCCGGTGCACCCCGTCGGCGACCAGCCGGGACGCGCCGGCGCGGTGGAGCAGGTCCAGGGCGCCGAGCGTCGCGCCATGCGCACGCTCGGCCCCCAGTGCGAACAGGAAAGGCCGGGCGAGGCCGTACATGCAGTCAGTGGCTCACAGGTCGAACTTGATGCCCTGCGCCAGCGGCAGGGTGTCGGAGTAGTTGATGGTGTTGGTCTGGCGGCGCATGTAGGCCTTCCACGCATCCGACCCCGACTCGCGGCCGCCCCCGGTTTCCTTCTCGCCGCCGAACGCGCCGCCGATCTCGGCGCCGCTGGTGCCGATGTTCACGTTGGCGATGCCGCAGTCCGAGCCGGCCGCCGACAGGAAGGCCTCGGCGGACCTGAGGTCGTTGGTGAAGATCGACGACGACAGGCCCTGCGGCACGTCGTTCTGCAGGTCGATCGCCTCGCGCAGGTCGGAATAGGGCATCACGTACAGGATCGGCGCGAAGGTCTCGGCCTGCACCACGTCCGCGTCGTTCGACAGGCCGGTGATGATCGTCGGCAGCACGAAGTTGCCCGGGCGATCGAGCGCGGCGCCGCCGGTCTCGACCTTGCCGCCGGCGGCCTTCGCCGAGGCGATGGCGTCCAGGTAGGCCTGCACGGCGTCCCGGCTGTTGAGCGGGCCCATCAGGTTGGCCGGGTCGGTGGGATCGCCGATCTTCTTCCCGACCTGGGCGTACGCGGCCACCAGCTTGGCCAGTACGTCATCGAAGATCGACGCGTGCACGAACAACCGGCGCGTGGTGGTGCAGCGCTGGCCCGCGGTGCCGACGGCACCGAACACGATGCCGGGGATCGCGATCTTCAGGTCCGCGGTCGGGTCCAGGATGATCGCGTTGTTGCCGCCGAGCTCGAGCAGCGAGCGGCCCATGCGGCGCGCGACGCGCTCGCCGACGGTGCGGCCGACCCGGGTCGAGCCGGTGAAGCTCACCAGCGCGATGCGCCGGTCATCGACGAACTGCTGCGCCAGCTCGGTGCCGGCATCGTTGAACAGGAAGAAGATGTCCGGGAAGCCGCCCTTGCGCAGCGCCTCGTTGCAGATCCTCATCGACGCGATGGCCGACAACGGGGTCTTGGGCGAGGGCTTCCAGATGCAGATGTCGCCGCACACGGCGGCCACGAACGCGTTCCAGGCCCACACGGCGACCGGGAAGTTGAAGGCGGAGATGATCCCGACGAGGCCGAGCGGGTGCCACTGCTCGTACATGCGGTGGCCCGGGCGCTCGGAGTGCATCGTCAGGCCGTACAGCTGCCTCGAGAGCCCGACCGCGAACTCGCCGATGTCGATCATCTCCTGCACTTCGCCGTCGCCTTCCGGCTTCGACTTGCCCATCTCCAGCGCGACAAGGGAACCCAGCGCGTCCTTGTTGGCGCGCAACGCGTCGGCGCACAGGCGCACGGCCTCGCCGCGGCGCGGCGCCGGCGTGGTTCGCCAGACCCTGAATGCGGCCTGCGCGCGCTCGACGATCGTGTCGTAGTCCTGTTGCGACGACGCCTGCACCCGCGCCAGCACCTGGCCGTCGGTGGGGTTCACCGGCTCCAGCAGTCCCGCGTCGCCGGTCCTGGCCCACTCCCCGCTGCCGAGGTAGGTGCCGGATTCCTGGCCGGTCAGGCCAAGCGCGGAGAGGACGGGGTGGGTCATGCGGGAAACTCCTGTTGGGGGTGCGCGGATCGCGGCTCACGCCGCGCCTACCATGCTGCTTTGCGACCCCGACACGATTCGAACGTGTGACCTTCCCCTTAGGAGGGGGATGCTCTATCCAGCTGAGCTACGGGGCCGAACGCCCATTTTCGCATGGATGCCGGCGTCCAGGCCCGCCGCGTGCGGTGCGCGGCTAGCCGTCGTCGCGCGATTGCCGCACCACGATGCTCGTGGCCGTGAGGTCCGCGGTGACGTTGCCCACCGTCGCGAACACGTCGGGGATGGTGTCCACCGCCAGGAGCAGCCCCAGCGGTGCGACCGGCAGGCCCATCGACGCCGCGACGGGGAGGTTGGTGGCCATGAAGCTGACCTGGCCGGGCAGGCCGACCGACCCCAGGCTGATCACCACCGCCAGCGCCGCGCCGCCGAGCCATTGCGCCGCGGTCGGGTCGATCCCGTAGGCCCAGGCGACAAACGCGGCCACCGCCAGGTACTGGATCGGGCTGGTGAGGCGCATCAGCGTCACGGCCATCGGCAGGACCAGCGCGGTCACGCGGGTGGGGTAGCCGAGGCGCTCGTTCGCGCTCTCGAGCATCGCCGGCAAGGTGCCCAGCGAGGACTGGGTGCTGCCGGCGACCGCCTGCGCCGGCGCGATCGCCACCGCGAACCGCCGGACGGGTTCGCCGCCCCAGAGGCGCGCCACCAGCACCATCGCCGCGGTCGCAACGAGGTACAGCACGCACAACAGTGCGATGTAGATGCCGAGCGCGCTGAGCACGCTCAACCCGGCGCGTGCGCAGACCGCCAGGATCAGCGCGAACACGCCCAGCGGCGCCGCCCACAGCACCCAGTGGACGATCACGATCATCGCGTCCGCGATCGCCTGGAAGAAGCCGAGCGCCAGGGCGCGGCGCGCGGGATCGATGCGCGTGAGGGCGAAGCCCAGGAACAACGCGAACACCACCAGCGGGAGCATCGCGGCCGCGGCCGCGGATGCGATGGCATTGCTCGGGATGATGGACACGATGGACTCGGACCAGCTGCCAGGCGCCACGGGGGCGGCGCCATCGGGTGCCAGTTCGCCCAGCGCGCGCGTCAGCTCGGGTGCGGGCGTCGCCAGCGACAGGAGCGCGGGCGCGGCGAGCATCGCGTAGAGCGCGGCACCCGACAGGATCACCAGGAACACCAGGATCGCGCGCCGCGCGATGCGTCCCGAGGCCGCGGCATCGCTGGCCGTGTTGACGCCGACGACCACCAGCGCGAGCACCAGGGGCACCACCGTCATCTGGAGTGCGTTGAGCCAGAGCCGGCCGATCGGCTGCACGGCATCGGCCACGCGCGCGGCGAGGACGGGGTCGTGCCACGCGAGCAGCAAGCCGGCGACGGCGCCGGCGGCGAGCGCCAGCAGGATGCGGTTGGTGGGACCCATCAGGACTCCAGGAGCGGTTGGATGCGGTCGAGGTTGGCCAGCAGCCGTTCCTGGCGTCCGTGATCCTCGCACAGCATCACGAAGATCCGGTCCAGCAGGTTCTGCAACGCCGAGTGGTACAGCAGCGGCTCGATGTGCGCGCGCTCATCGTGCGCGGACACCAGCAGCGCGATGTCGGCGTACGCGCGCAACGGATTGGACGTGTGCCGGGTCACGGTCACGACCGTGCCACCGCGTTCGCCGAACTCACGGCCGATCTGGCACAGCGCCGGCTGCTTGCCATGTTCGGAAAAGACCAGCAGCACGTCGCCCCTGGCCGCGGCGGACACGCTGGCGGTCATGTGCGCGGTGTCGAAGTTGTGCACGGTGAGGATGCCGAGCAGCGAAAGCCGCAGCGCGAATGCGCGGGCGTGGATGTCGTCCTCGCCCAGGCCGATGCTGAAGACGCGGACCGATCCGGCCAGTGCGGTGGCGACTTCACCGAGCGTCTCGACCGGGTTGATCGAGCGGGTCTCCTCCTCGGCCTCGGTCTTGCCCCGCCAGAGGTCGCCCACGAGCGCGGAGTCATGGCCGGCGCTGGTCGGCGCGGCCTCGTGCGGATCGCCGTTGTCGGCCCGGGCGATGGCGTCGCCGATCGCGTACTTGAGGTCCGGGTACCCCTTGAAGCCCAGCTTCTGGCAGAACTTGACCACGCTCGACTGGCTGATGCCCAGTGCGTTGGCGAGTTGCTGGGAGGAGTAGTCGCGCAGCAGCTGCGCGTTGTCGAGCACGAAGTCGGCGATGCGGCGCTCGATCGCCGACATCTGGTCCCGCTCAGCCCGGATCTTGACCAGTGACGACATGCGGCGGGATTCCCCCCTGGTTGCCTAAGCGATCGCCCCTCAGCCCGGGATCGCTTCCAGCCCCCGGATCGACCGGATGCCCAGCCCCGGCGCGTCCGAGATCGAGATTTCCGACTCGTTGAAGAGTACCCCGCCCTCCACCGGGTCGAACTGGCACAGCGACGGGCCGTCCAGGTCGACCTTCGTGATCACGTCCGCCTTGGCCACGGCCAGGTGCACGGCCGCGGCCACGCTGATGCTGGTCTCGAGCATGCAGCCGATCATGCATTCGACCTGGTGGAGCGCGCAGATGTCGGCGATCTTGATCGCATTGGACAGGCCGCCGGTCTTCATCAGCTTGATGTTGATGATGTCGGCCGCGCGCAGGCGGATGAGGTCGATGACCTCGGTCGGGCCGAACACGCTCTCGTCGGCCATGATCGGGGTGTGCACGCGCTGGGTGACGTACCGCAGGCCGTCCAGGTCGCGCGCCTTGACCGGTTGCTCGACGAGTTCCAGCCGCACGCCCGCGTCCTCGAGCGCGCGGATGGCGAACACGGCCTGCTTCGCGGTCCAGCCCTGGTTGGCGTCCAGGCGGAGCAGGGCGCGGTTCTCGACCGCGGCGTGGATCGCCTTGATCCGTTCCACGTCGACGCCGATGTCCTTGCCCACCTTGATCTTCAGCGAGTCGAAGCCGCGCTCCACCGCGGCGATCGAGTCGGCCACCATCTTGTCGATCGTGTCGACGCTGATGGTGATGTCGGTGGTGATGACCGGGTCGCCGCCGCCGAGCAGCTTGTACAGGGGCGCGTCGTACAGCTGCGCCCACAGGTCGTAGACCGCGATCTCGACCGCGGCCTTGGCGCTGGAATTCTTCTCCATCGCGCCCTGGATGAGGCGCGTGATCCGGTTGAGGTTGGCGACCTCCTCGCCGACCACGCGCGGGGAGATGTAGTGGCGGATCGCGTCGACGATCGAACCATGCGTGTCGCCGGTGATCACGGCGGTGGCCGGCGCCTCGCCGTAGCCGACGTGGCCGGTGTCGGTATGCACCATCACCACGATGTCCTCGACCTGCTCGACGGTGCGCAACGCGGTCTTGAACGCCGTCTTCAGCGGCACCCGCAACATGCCGAACTGGATGTCAGTGATCTTCACTCGGTGGCTCCCCGCTGCGGGCTCACGATCGCCGTCATCCGGTCGACGTAGGTTTCGGTTTCGTTGAAGGCCATCGGCAGCAACGGCGTCACCACGACGCCGTTGAGCCCCATGCGCACCAGCTCGCCGTCGGCACCGACGTAGCTTCCACCGTTCGTGTCGTGGATCACGTAGGGCTGGCCATCGACGTGCCCGACGACCATCATCACGTGGCCCGGGATGTACACCAGGTCGCCGACCTCAAGCGCGCGCGCGGCCGCCAGGCGCGCCTCGCGCCCGTCGCCTTCGCCGAAGGACCGGCGTGCGAACACGGGGCTGACGGCCTGGTCGCTGGTGTTGCGGGGCAGCTGCACGCCCATGCTGCGGTAGACCTCGGACACGAAGCCGCTGCAGTCGCGGCCGTCGTAGCTGTGCCCCCAGCCGTAGCGCTCGCCGAGGAACTTGAAGGCCTGGCCGATGACATTCGCGCGGGTAAGGGGCAGGTAGCCGGGCGCCGTGTCGGCGACCTTCGGCAGCAGTGCGGGCTGGAAGGCCAGGCGGTCGTCGGGGCCGAACACGGGCAGGTCGACGATCCAGGCCGTGTAGGGATGCTGCCCGTTGACCGGCTCGTCGAGCGGTCCGCCTGCCAGCGGCACGCGCACGCCCATGTCCAGCTGGAGGGCGGAGACCTGCGGCGCCTCGCGGGTATCGACCGTGTGTTCCTCCGCGCCGGTGATGATCCGGTAGGGTTCGCGTGCGCCGTACCCCAGCACCTGCTCGCGCGATCCCTCGGCCACCGCGGCGCGCGGGATCCACGCGGCGTACCGCGGCGCCATGACGAACGACCACTTGCCGTCGCTGCTGTCGTGCAGGAACGCCACCGGCGTGCCAGGGAACAGGGCGCTTTCCTGGAAGCGGTCGATGTCGGTCTCGCCCGGGCGGCTGAAGACGCGCAGGTCCGTCGGGAACGTGCGCAACGGGGCGCGCTCCACGACCAGGCCGAAGCGCTGGGGCTGCGCCGAGGGAACCTGGTCCAGGGCGAGGTTCGCCATCAGCACGTCGATGGTCGCCGCCGGCACTTCGCGGCCTTCGACGTCGTACAGCGTGCGCGTGGGTCGCGAGGAAAGGTCCTCGACCCATTCGCGCACCGTCGCGCCTTCCAGGGTCGCGGGCAGCGCGGCCAGGTCGTGCATGGAGTCGTCGACCTGCACCAGCAGCGCGTTGCGCGCGGCGATGGCCGCGGGCGAGAGCAAGACTGCATCGGGTGTCTCGAGGCGAGACACCCAGTAACCGGGCGTCAGCTTCGCCTCGTCGACGCCGATCACGCCGTGTGGCGGGACCGGCAACAACGCGTCGCGCGCGAAGGTGGCAGGGGCGGCGAGGGCGGCGACTGCCACCAGGCCGGCAAGCAATGGGGAAAGTGCAGGGAAGCGGTGCATGCGCACCACCTTACCGGGCACCCGCTGGTTGGCGTCGGCCTGCTGCATCGCTCGTGTTTTCCCCGTTCCGCGTCGCTGCGCAGAATAGGTCATTCTTATAGCACAGAGAGTGAGAATAAATTATTGACCAAGCCGGGCCGGCATGTTACACAGCCGGCTGGGTGCTCCACCCGAGGGGACAGGGGACACGGTGCGCAGGGATTCGGCCCTCATCGAGGCTTCGCCGCGGCATGCGCCGCGCCGGTGGCGCACGCGCGCGCTGGCGTTCGCGGGCGCCGCCTGCGTCGCCGTCGGGTCGTTGGCCGCGGTCCCCGCGTCGCGCCTGGGACCCGATGCCGCCGCGGACCGGACCGGCGTGGACGCCATCGCCGCCCTGGTGGATGCCGGACGCTTCGAGGAAGCGGGTCGGGCGATCGACGCGGCCCTCGCACGGCCGGGGATCGACGACGCGATCGCCGACGCGCTGCGTTTCGAGCGCGAGCGGATGCGCCGGATCCTGCTCGACTTCACGCTGACCGCCGACGAAGTGAAGGCGCGGGTGCGCAAGGAGGTGCCCGACCTCACCGACGCCGAATTCCAGGCCTGGGACGCTGCCGGGCTGTTCGAGCGCATGACGATCGACGGCAGCACGCGCTACTTCAACCGTTCGCCTTCCAACCTCTTCCGGCTGAGCGAAACGGCCCTGGCGCGCCGTGCGCGGCAAACGCCGTTGCTGGAAGGTCCGATGGAGGTGCCGAACGCCCACCACCGCGAGGTCGTGGAGCAGGCCGCCGCGAGCGGCCGCACCAGCGTCGCGCCACGGCGCGTGCGGGTGACCCAGACCTTGACCGTCGATGCCGACGCTGTCCCGGCGGGCGAGCAGGTGCGCGCCTGGATCCCGTACCCGCGGGCGATCGAAGGCCTGCAGGAAGACATCCGCCTGCTGTCCAGCACGCCCGCGGTGCACCAGGTCGCGCCCGAGTCGGCGCTGCAACGCACCGTCTACCTGGAGGCGCCGGCGGTGGCCGGCCAGCCCACGGCCTTCGCCATCACGTACGAGCTGACCCGCTACGCGCGGCACCACGCGATCGATCCCGCGAGCGTCGTCCCGGCGGCGATCACCGCCGAGCTGGCGCCGCACGTCGCCGAGCGGCCGCCGCACGTGGTGTTCACCGACGACCTGCGCGCGTTCTCGCGCAGCGTCGTCGGCGACGAGACCAACCCGTACCGGATCGCGCAGAAGCTCTTTGCCGCGGTGGACGACATCCCCTGGGCCGGGGCGCGCGAGTACTCGACGATCTCCAACATCAGCGACTACGCGCTGAAGGCCGGCCACGCCGATTGCGGCCAGCAGACGTTGCTGCTCATCACGCTCCTGCGCCTCAATGGCATTCCCGCGCGGTGGCAGTCGGGGATGGTCTTCTCCGACGGGGACTACGACAACCTGCACGACTGGGGCCTGGTGTACCTGGCGCCCCATGGCTGGGTGCCGATGGACGTGACGACCGGGCGCTTCGAGCAGGCGCCCGGCCTGGAGTGGTTCTACCTGGGCGGCGTGGATGCCTACCGCATCGCCTTCAACGACGAGTGGGGCACGCCGTTCGAGCCCGCCAAGGCGCATTTCCGATCCGAGACCGTCGATTCCCAGCGCGGCGAAGCCGAGTGGGATGGCGGAAACCTCTATTTCGACCAGTGGGACTACGGCTTCACGGCCGACGTCCTGCCCACGCTCACTGAAAACGACGGGGACAAGACATGACCAGCCGGACCAAAACCTTGCGCAAGTCCGCTCTCTGCATCGCGATGGGGCTTTGCCTCTCCTCGCTCGCCGCGCCGGTGCTCGCGCAGAGCGCCACCGGCGCCGTGGCCGGCCATGCCCCCGCGGGGGACCAGGTCGTCGTCGTCAACACCAACACCGGGCTGACGCGCTCGGTCACCGTCGATGCCGACGGCTCGTACCGCCTCGCGCAATTGCCGCCCGGCGACTACTCGTTGCAGGTGATGCGGGATGGCGCCGGAGTCGGCGAACCCGTCATCGTCGCGGTCCCGCTGGGCGGGACCGCCTCGGTGGACCTCGGCAGCGGCGGCGCGGTCACGAACCTGGGCGGCATCCAGGTCATCGGCAGCCGCATCATCAACCGCGTCGACGTGCGCTCGACCGAGTCGGCCACCAACGTCACCCGCGAGGAGCTCGCCCGCCTGCCGGTCGATTCCACGGTCGGCTCCGTCGCGGTGCTGGCTCCGGGCGTCGTCGCGTCCGGCGCGACCTTCGGCGGCCTGTCGTTCGGCGGCTCGTCAGTCGCGGAGAACGTCGCCTACATCAACGGCCTGAACGTCACCGACCCCTACCGGCGGCAGGGCTTCTCCACCGTCCCGTTCGCGTTCTACGAGGAGTTCCAGGTCAAGACCGGCGGCTACTCCGCCGAGTTCGGCCGAAGCACGGGCGGCGTCATCAACGCCATCACCCGCTCGGGCGGCAACGAGTTCGAGGGCGGTGCCTCGGTCACGCTGGAACCCGAGTCCTGGGTATCCGAGCGCGAGGACCACTTCTATGACGACGGGACGCTGACGGACATCGACCGCACGAGCCGGGACGAGGGCGCTTTCTACAAGTACAACGTGTGGGCGTCCGGCCCGATGATCCGCGACCGCCTGTTCTTCTTCGCGATGTACGAGCAGCGCGACCTGGATTCGGAGGACAAGGACCAGGGCGACCTCGACACCGCCGCCGACGACGCGGCGTGGAAGACGCGCAGCGACAACGACTTCTGGGGCGGCAAGATCGACTGGCAGCTCAGCGACGACCACCTCCTGGAGTTCCTGGCCTTCTCCGACGAGGCAGAGTCGATCACCACGAGCTACGACAACTACGACTGGGCGACCGACGACTTCGGGGATCCCGGCGCCGAAAGCTACTCCGGGTCCGGCGGCGACAGCTGGTCGGTGACCTACACGGGCCACCTGGCCGACAACTTCGTCGCCAAGGCGCTGTACGGCATCAACGAGCGAAGCGCGCTGGGCGGCAGCACGCTCGACGGCGAATGCAGCCAGGTCTTCACCAGCCAGTACACCGGGGCGCTGCCGGGCGACGTGGGCTGCCACCCGACGAACTCCCGCGTCAGCAGTCGCTACGACGAGCGCGAGGCGACCCGCCTCGACTTCGAGTGGACGCTGGGCGACCACCTGCTGCGCTTCGGCTGGGACCGCGAAGTGATGGACTCCACCAGCTCAGTGGTGAATCCGGGCGACGGCATCGCATACACCGTCGTCGACGAGGAGGCCGGCAGCACCCTCCCCAATGGCGCGACAGTGCCCGCGGGCGTAACCGCCATCGTCGACGCCCGTCGCTACATCACCGGCGCGCCGGTCTCCACGGAGGCCGAGGCGGTCTACATCGAGGACAACTGGAGCGTCACGGACAACCTGCTGCTGCAGCTTGGCCTGCGCGCGGACAAGTTCCACAACACGCTGGCCGGGGGCGCGACGTTCGCCGAGGCTGATTTCGGCGACATGATCTCGCCGCGCGTCGGCTTCAGCTGGGACATGAAGGGCGACGGCACGATGAAGCTCTTCGGCAACGCCGGCCGCTACTACATCCCGCTGACGAACAAGTTGACGGACTACTTCGGCGGCGGCACCACGGACGAGCACACCTATTACGTCCTGGACGGCTGGACCCAGCACACCGACCCGTCCGGCAACACCTACTACTTGCCCAACCTCGGCCCGCAGCTCGGCGCGGTCAACACCGACGGCAACGCGCCGCCGCCCGACGACATGCGCACCGCCGTCGCCAGGAACCTCAAGCAGGTGTTCCAGGACGAGTACATCCTGGGCTTCCAGCAGGCGATCGACAGTGCCTGGTCGTGGGGCGTGAACGCGACCTACCGCAAGGTGACGCGCGCGATCGAGGACGTCCGCATCAACCACGTCGAGGGCTGCCCGTGGTACTCCGGCGACTGGCCGATCATGAACCCCGGCGAGACCACCACGCTGTGGTGCCCCGATACCGAGGACTGGGTGACCTTCGACAGTTCGAAGGACGGCTACCGCGCGCTCGGCAGCGGCCTGATCATGGGTTACAAGAAGCCCAAGCGCACCTACAAGGCCGTCGAGGTCCAGCTCGACCGCGCATGGGACGACAAGTGGGCGTTCAACGCCAGCTACGTCTGGTCCAAGAGCGAGGGCAACATCGAGGGCCCGGTCAACTCCGACGCCGGCTACGCCGACACCAACCTGGTGCAGTTCTACGACCACCCGGCGGTGAACGAGCGCTACGGCGTCCTGTTCAACGACCATCGCCACCAGATCAAGCTGCGCGGCAGCTACAAGTTCAACGAGATGTGGAGCGTCGGTGCGACGTACGCGGGCATCTCCGGCGGCCCGATCACCGCCTTTGGTGTCCGGTGGCCGAACGACAACCGCAGCGCAGGCGGCCCCAGCGAGTTCAGCGGCGGCGGCTCGGGGTGGCTCTGCGTGGCCAACTGCACCGGCAACTGGGACGAGCGCGTCCTGGAGTACACCCCGCGCGGCGCCTTCGGCCGCATGCCGTGGGTGCACGACCTGAGCGCGAGCGTGACCTGGACGTACCCGTCCGACGCGATCGACCTGAGCGCCCGGTTCTCCGTCTACAACCTGCTGGACCGGCAAGCGGCGGTCAACGTGCACTCGCGCTACGAGAGCACCCCGGGCAACCAGATGCCGTACTTCGGGCAGGCGCGCCGCTGGCAGTCCCCGCGCTACATGCAACTGGTCGTGACCTACAACTTCTGATCGGCAGCACCCCCTTGGCGGCCCCTCGCGGGCCGCCTCTTTTTTTTGGGAGTTCCGTGCAACCTGCAGTCATCGACGGCGTCGACCTGCGCGCCCTGGCCGCGCGCGTGCCGACGCCCTTCCATGCGTATTCGGCCGGCGCGATCCGGTCGCGCATCGCCGAGTTGCAGGCCGCGCTGCACGGGCTGGACGCGTTGCCGTGCTACGCGGTCAAGGCGAACCCGAACGGGGCGGTCATCGGCCTGATGGCCGAGGCCGGCCTGGGCGCGGACATCGTCTCGGCCGGGGAGATGCGTCGCGCCCTGCGCGCGGGAATCCCGCCCGCGCGCATCGTGTTTTCGGGCGTGGGCAAGACCGACGCGGAGATCGTCGACGCGCTGGATGCCGGCATCGCGCGGTTCAACGTGGAGTCGCACGACGAACTGCTGCGGCTCCAGGCCTGTGCCGCGGGGCGGGGTCGCCCCGCACATGCGGCGGTGCGCATCAACCCGGACGTCGACGCCGGCACGCACGCCAAGATCTCCACCGGCAAGGCCGAGAACAAGTTCGGCGTCAGCCTGTCCGAGGCGCGCCGGTGGTTCGCCGGGAAGGACCAGGTTCCGGACGTGCGCCTGGACGGCCTGCACATGCACATCGGCTCGCAGATCCTGTCGATGCAGCCGCTGCGCCTGGCACTGCAGCGCCTGGCGGCGTTCTGGCGCGAATTGCTGCTGGCCGGGCACGCGATCGACAGCATCGACGTCGGTGGCGGACTGGGCGTGGCGTACCGGCCCGACCAGGAACGGACCCTGCACGCGCGCGAGTACGTGGACGCCATCCGCCACGCCCTGGCGGGCTTCGAGGGCCGGCTGCTGCTGGAGCCGGGACGCTGGCTGGTCGCGGAGGCCGGTGTGCTGGTCACGCGCGTCGTCCGGGTCAAGCACGGCGAAGCGCGCGACTTCCTGGTGCTGGACGCGGCCATGAACGACCTCTTGCGGCCGTCGCTGTACGACGCTTGGCACGAGATGGTGCCACTGCACGACACGGCGCGCCCGTTGCACCGCTACGACGTGGTCGGGCCGGTCTGCGAGACCGGCGACACATTCGCGCTCGGCCGCGAGTTGCCCGGATGCGAGGCGGAGGACCTGCTGGTGGTACGCAACACCGGTGCGTACGGCGCGTCCATGGCGTCGACCTACAACTCCAGGCCGCTCGCGGCCGAGATCCTGCTGGACCGGGGCCGGTACGCCGTGGTGCGTCGCCGGCAAACCTTCGATGAGATGATCGCCGGCGAGCGGCCCGCAACCGACTGGGAGGCACCATGAAGCACACGACGTCATTCCCGCGCAGGCCGGAATCAAGGCTGCGCTCCGTCTGGTGGATCCCCGCCTGCGCGGGAATGACGGCCGTTGCCTTCGCCCACGAGCCGTTGACGATCGACACGCACGTCGACATCCCGGACACGTACATGCGCGAGGCGCGGTTCGACGTGGGCACGGACACGCCGCTGCGCGTCGACCTCGGCAAGATGGAGCGCGGCGGCCTGGACGCGGCGTTCTTCGTCATCTACGTGGAACAGGGACCGCTGACCGCCGACGGCTACGCGACGGCGGTGGCGACCGCGGAGCAGAAGTACTCGGCGATCGAGCTGATGCTCGAGCGCTACCCGGATCGCATCCGGCTGGCCACCACCCCGGACGAGGTCATTGCCAACCACGACGCCGGCGTGCTGTCGGCGATGATCGGGATCGAGAACGGGTATTCGCTGGGGCGACGGCTCGACCTGCTCGACGCCGCATACGCACGCGGCGCCCGCTACCTCGGCCTCACCCACACCGGCCACAACGCGATCTGCACCAGCTCGGGCGCACGGCCGGAGTTCGGCGACGAGCCGGCGGGCGATCGCGGCCTCAGCGGGTTCGGCCGTTCCGTGGTGCACCGCGCGAACGCGCTGGGGATGCTGGTGGACGTCTCCCATGCGTCGGACGCCTGCGTGCGCGACGTGCTGGACGTGTCGGCGGCGCCGATCATCGCGTCGCACTCGTCGGCACGCGCACTGGTGGACCACCCGCGCAACCTGTCCGACGACCTGCTGCGGGCCATCGCGGGGCAGGGCGGGGTGGTGCAGGCCGTCGCGTACCGCGAGTTCGTGAAGTCCGACCCGGCACGGGCCGCCGCGGAGGCCGAGCTGCAGGCGAGCGTTGCCGCCGCGGCGGGTGCGGAGGCCTTCGACAGCGTGCTGCACGGCGCGCTGCCGGCGGCGGTGGAGGGCATGCGCAGGATCGAAACGGCGTTCCCGATGGCAACGCTCGCGGAATACGTCGACCACATCGCACACATGGTCGAGGTCGCCGGGATCGACCACGTAGGCATCGCCTCGGATTTCGACGGCGGCGGACAGGTGACCGGCTGGTCGGATGCGTCCGAGACGGCGAACGTCACCGAGGCGCTGCGCGCGCGGGGCTTCGACGAGGCCGACGTCGCGAAGCTGTGGGGCGGCAACCTGCTGCGCGCGTGGCGCCAGGCGGAAGAGGTCGCCGACAATGGATGAGTCATTCCCGCGCAGGCGGGAATCCGGCGTCCTGGCGGCGTTGCTTCGGCGCGCCTGGATTCCCGCCTGCGCGGGAATGACGCTGCTGGTGGTGGCGATGCCGATCCCCGCAGCCGAGCCGGACGTGGCCCGGATCGACGCCGCGATCCACGACACGGTCGAACGCTACGACCTGCCGGGCATCGCGGTGGGCGTGATCGCCGACGGCGAGGTCGCGCACGTGCGGACCATCGGCGAGACGGTCGCCGGCTCCGGCGACCCGATCGGGCCGGACACCCTGTTCAAGATCGCCTCCAATTCGAAGGCGATGACCGCCACCGTGCTCGCGCGGCTCGTGCAGGCCGGCCGGCTGCAGTGGGACGACCCGGTGGTCGCCCACCTGCCGCATTTCGCCATGCACGACCCCTGGGTCACCGCGCACATGACCGTGCGCGACCTGCTGGTGCACAACAGCGGGCTGCCGGAGGGCGGTGGCGACCTGATGCTGTGGCCCGAGCCCAACGACTTCACCCGGTTGGACATCACCCGCGGGCTGCGGCACATCGTCCCGGCCTACGGATTCCGCGCGGGCTACGCCTACGACAACCTGCTGTACGTCGTGGCCGGCGAAGTCGCCGCCGCCGCGGGCGGGGCGCCCTACGAGGCGCTGGTGCGTCGCGAGGTCTTCGAACCACTGGGCCTGGACGGTTGCCGGGTGGGGGAATTCGACCGCACCGCGCTCAGTGTCGCCCAGCCCCACTGGCACGACGGCGAGCGCAACGTCGCGTACCGGCTCGACCCGCCCGTGGTGCCGGCCATCGCGTCCGCCGCGGCGGGAGGCATCCGGTGCCCGCTCGACGACATGCTCGCCTGGGCGCGCCAGTGGCTCGCGCCGACGCCGGCACAGCTCGCGTGGCTCGGGCCGGAACAGCGCGCGCTGCTGTGGTCGGCGGTGACCCCGATGCCGCTCCCGCAACGCCGCAGGGACTGGAACGACACGCATGTGTACGCCTACGCGCTGGGCTTCCGCCTGGCCGACGCGGACGGCGAGTGGACCGTGTCGCACACCGGCACGCTCGGCGGGATGTATTCGGTCATGACCCTGCTGCCGGACCTGCGGTCCGGCTACGTGGTGATGATCAACGGCGAGGGGGGGCAGGCGCGTACCGTGCTCGACCAGGTGCTGCTCAAGCAGTTCACGGCCCCGGACGAGCACGCGACGGTGGCCGAGTACGCCGCGCGCCTCGACGCGGAGCCGGAGGCGGAGGACGCCACGCCGGTCCCGGACACGTCCGGACGCGTCGCCGCGGTGCCCGCCGCCGTCGCCGAATGGCTGGGCACCTGGCGCGACCCCTGGCTGGGCGAAGCGACGCTTTGCGAGGAAGGCGGCCAGGTCCGCTTCCGCGTCGCCAAGTCCCCGCTCCTTGCGGGCGACCTGGTGCGGGTGGGCGGCCGCTACCTGGTCGACTGGCACGCCGACAGCGTCGGCGTCGAACCCTGGATGGACTTCGCGCGCCAGGGCCAGCGCCGGACGCTGGCCATGTCCAAGCTGGATCCGGAAGCGGACTTCAGCTCCGACTTCGAGGACCTGGCATTCGTGCGCACGGGCGACTGCCCGCCGCCGCCGCCGCGCGTGTCCCCGGCGGCGACCGCCGCCGAGGCAGGGCTCGTCGACATCGCCACGCTCGTCCCGGACATCGACCTGGACATCCGCTATGCCGGCAGCGACAACTTCACCGGCGCGCCGGTCCCGGGCTACGAGGCGCCGCGCTGCCTGCTGCTGCCCCGCGTCGCCCGGGCGCTTGCCGACGTCGAGCGCGAACTGCGCGGGAAGGGGCAGCGCTTGCGGATCTTCGATTGCTACCGGCCCATTCGCGCCGTCGCCAGCTTCGTGGCGTGGGTCGGGGCGCCCGACGAGCCCGGCAGCAAGGCGGCCCATTACCCGCGCCTGGACAAGCCGGCCCTGCTGGACGGCTACATCGCGCCCGTGTCAGGGCACAGCCGCGCGGCGACCGTCGACCTCACGCTGCTCGACTGCAACGCCGGGGCCTGCGCGCCGCTCGACATGGGCACGCCGTTCGACTTCTTCGACCCATTGGCGAACACGGATTCGGCGGCAGCCACCCGCGCGCAGCGCGCGAACCGTGCGCTGCTGGTGGAGGCGATGGCGCGCCATGGCTTCCGCAACTATCCGATGGAGTGGTGGCACTACACCTACCAGCCCGAGCCCGCGCCCGGCGTGGCCTACGACGTGCCGGTCCGCTGAGACCGATGCGGGAGGACCTGATGCTGCCTGCTGCCGTCTTGCTCGCGTCCGCGCTTGCCGCCGGGACCGCCGTGCCCGATCCGGACGTCCCCGTCGCACAGATCGATGCGCTGATGGCGGATTACGCCGGCGACGTGCCCGGCGCCTCGGTCCTCGTCGTGGACGACGGGGAGGTCGTGGTCCGCCGCGCCTACGGCCTGGCGGACCTCGACAAGGGCACCCCCGCGTCGCCGTCCACCAACTACCGGCTCGCCTCGGTGACCAAGCAGTTCACGGCCGCGGCGATCCTGCTGCTGGCCGAGGACGGCCGGCTGCGCCTGGACGATCCGGTGGGTCGCTGGCTGCCATCGCTGCCGCCGGGGGCGGGTGCCGCGACACTGCACCAGGTGCTGACCCACACGTCGGGGCTCCTCGACTACGAGGACTTCGTCCCGGCGACGGCCGCCAGCCAGGTGCGCGATGCCGACGTGCTGCGCCTGCTCGAACCCCACGACCGCACGCTGTTTCCGCCAGGCAGCGCCTACCGCTACAGCAACAGCGGCTACGCGCTGCTCGCGCTGGTCGTGGCGAAGGCATCCGGCCGCGGGTTCCCCGCGTTCCTGCGCGAGAACATCTTCCTGCCGCTCGGCATGGACGCAACGCTGGCCCGCGTCGATGAAGGCCCCGCGGTCGCGCATCGCGCCTACGGGCACGGCTTCGACGGCGCCGCGTGGCACCGCACCGACCAGAGCCCCACCAGCGCCGTGCTTGGCGACGGCGGCATCTATTCCTCCATCGACGACCTGGCGAAATGGGAGGCGGCGCTGCACGACGACCGGTTGCTGTCGGCGGAATCGCGCCGGCTGGCATTCGCCCCGCACGTGGCGACCGACGATCCGGCGGTGCATTACGGCTACGGCTGGCGCGTCACCGGCGACACGCTCTGGCATTCGGGCGAAACCATCGGCTTCCGCAACGTGGTCGTGCGATGGCCCGCGCGGCGACTCGCGGTGGTCGTGCTGACCAACCGCGACGACCCGGAACCGTACGGGCTCGCCCTCCGGATCGGCTCGCTGTTCCCCTGAGGCGTCCCTCGCGGCGCCCGGCGCTTCATTCACGCGACCCGGACCGCGCCGGCCGCAGTCTCCAGGCCCGGGTTGCGGCCACCGGAGGCTGGCTAGTCGCGGCACGCCCCGGCTAAAATGGCGGATCACCCGTCCGCGACCTCGTCGAGCGCCGCGGACACCCCCACGGATCCACCATCGGGCGATCGCAAGTGCTGGCCGAATACCTGCCGAACCTGCTGTTCCTCATCGTTGCCACGGGCATCGGCATCGCGCTGCTGGTCGTGGGCCGCGTGCTCGGCCCCCATCGCCCGGGCTCCGAGAAGCTTTCGGCCTACGAATGCGGCTTCGCCGCCTTCGAGGATTCGCGCATGCAGTTCGACGTGCGCTACTACCTGATTGCCATCCAGTTCATCATTTTCGACCTGGAAATCATCTTCATCGTGCCCTGGGCGACCGTGTTCCGCGACCTGGGGATGCTCGGCCTGGTCGAGATGGGCATCTTCGCCGGCATGCTGCTGCTGGGCTTCATCTACGTGTGGAAGAAGGGAGCGCTCGAGTGGGAGTGATCCAGACAGTCTCGGGGCTGATGCACAACCCGATCCCGGAAGGGCGGCTCGACGACATCCTGCGTCCCGAGGGCGACAACCCGGTGATGCAGCACGGGTTCGCGACCACCTCGTTGGACGCGCTGTGGAACTGGGCGCGCACCGGATCGATGTGGCCCATGACCTTCGGCCTGGCCTGCTGCGCGGTCGAGATGATGCACGCGGGCGCGTCCCGCCTGGACCTGGACCGGTACGGCGTGGTGTTCCGGCCGTCGCCGCGGCAGTCCGACGTGATGATCGTGGCCGGCACCCTGGTCAACAAGATGGCCCCGGCGCTGCGCAAGGTCTACGACCAGATGCCCGACCCGAAGTGGGTCATCTCGATGGGCAGCTGCGCGAACGGCGGCGGCTACTACCACTACTCGTATGCCGTCGTGCGCGGCTGCGACCGGATCGTGCCGGTCGACATCTACGTGCCCGGCTGCCCGCCGACCGCCGAGGCGCTGGTCTACGGCATCCTGCAGCTGCAGAAGAAGATCCGGCGCACGGCGCAGAATCCCTTCGCGCGTGGCGACGACGCGACCACCCGGGACGCCGCGGCATGAGCGGCGCGGCGGGATTCGCCGAGCGCCTGCGCGCGCGCTTCCAGGACGCGAGCGTGGGCGTGGCGGCGCCGAGGGACGAGGTGCTGATGGAAGTGCCGGCCGCGGCCTGGCGCGCCACGGCCGTCGCACTGCGCGACGAGTTCGGCTTCGAGCAGGCGATGGACCTGTCCGGCGTGGACCATCTCGGGTACGGCAGCGACGAGTGGGACACCGACGTGTCGTCGGAGGGGTTCTCGCGCGGTGTCGAAGGGCGGGGGCCCGGCCGCTTCGCGTTCGGCCAGGTGACCAGCGACCGCGCCGCCGCGCCGCAGCGCCGGTTCGCGGTCGTCCTGCAGCTGCTGTCGATCCGCCACAACCTCAGGCTCTCGGTCAAATGCTACGCGCCGGACGATGCCCTGCCGATCATTGCGTCCGTCGTCGATGTCTGGCCGGGCCTGAACTGGTTCGAGCGAGAAGCCTTCGACATGTTCGGCATCATCTTCGACGGCCATCCCGACCTGCGCCGGATCCTGACCGACTACGGGTTCGTCGGCCATCCGTTCCGCAAGGACTTCCCCCTCATCGGCAACGTCGAGGTGCGCTACGACGCCGAGAAGGAACGCGTGATCTACGAGCCGGTCACCTCGGTGGAGCCGCGCGTGCTGGTGCCGCGGGTCATCCGCGACGACGCACGCTTCGCGACCGCGCAGGGCGAGGGCAGGGACTTCCGTCGCGAGGACCGCGGCCGCACCGCGCGCCGGTCGATCCCGACCTCCAGCCCCGACATCGGGATGCCGACCGCCGAACCGGGCGGGGAGGCCGCGCGATGAGCACCCAGGTGCCTGCCCCCGCGGGGCGCATGCCGCTGGTCAACGCGGACGGACTGCCGGGCGGCGTCGCCGGCCCCGCCGAGATCCGCAACTACACGCTCAACTTCGGCCCGCAGCACCCGGCCGCTCACGGCGTGCTGCGCCTGATCCTGGAGATGGACGGCGAGACCGTGCAACGCGCCGACCCCCACATCGGCCTGCTCCATCGCGGCACCGAGAAGCTGGCCGAGTCCAAGCCGTTCAACCAGTCCATCGGGTACATGGACCGGCTCGACTACGTGTCCATGATGTGCAACGAGCACGCATACGTGCTGGCGATCGAGACCCTCATGGGGATCGAGGCGCCGGAACGGGCGCAGTGGATCCGCACCCTGATGGACGAGGTCACGCGCATCCTCAACCACCTGATGTGGGTGGGCTCGAGCGGCCTGGACCTGGGCGCGATGGCGGTGTTCCTTTACGCGTTCCGCGAGCGCGAGGAACTGATGGACGTGTACGAGGCCGTCAGCGGCGCCCGCATGCACGCCACGTACTACCGGCCGGGCGGCGTGTACCGCGACCTGCCGGACCGGATGCCGCGCTATCGCGAGTCGCCGTGGCGCAAGGGCGGCAACCTCAAGCGCTTCAACGCCTGGCGCGAGGGCTCGCTGCTCGATTACCTGGAAGCGTTCGCCAACGACTTCCCGAAGCGGGTGGACGAGTACGAGACGCTGTTGACGGACAACCGCATCTGGAAGCAGCGCACCGTCGGCATCGGCGTGGTGCCGCCGGAGCAGGCGCTCGCCTGGGGCATGAGCGGCCCGATGCTGCGCGGTTCCGGCGTGGAATGGGATTTGCGCAAGAAGCAGCCCTACGCGCGTTACGACGCGGTGGACTTCGACATCCCGGTCGGCGTCAACGGCGACTGCTACGACCGGTACCTGGTGCGCATCGCCGAAATGCGCCAGTCGGCCCGGATCATCGCCCAGTGCGTGCAGTGGCTGAAGGCCAACCCCGGCCCGGTGATGCTGGACAACTACAAGGTCGCGCCTCCCACCCGCGTGGGGATGAAGGACGACATGGAAGCGCTGATCCACCACTTCAAGCTGTTCTCCGAGGGCTACTGCGTGCCCGCGGGCGAGACCTACCGCGCGGTGGAAGCGCCCAAGGGCGAGTTCGGCTGCTACCTGGTCTCCGACGGCGCCAACAAGCCGTTCCGGGTGAAGCTTCGCGCGCCCGGCTTCGCGCACCTGTCGAGCATGGACACCGTCGTGCGCGGGCACATGCTGGCCGACGTGGTGGCGATGATCGGCACCTACGACATCGTGTTCGGCGAGATCGACCGCTGAGCCCGGGACTGAAGACATGAAAGCGACCGGAAACTTCGAGGCATGCCGCAACGTCGATCCGCAGCAGGCGCTGTCGGACGCGACGCGTGCGCACATCGACCATTGGGCGGCCAAGTTCCCCGACGACCGCAAGCGTTCGGCGGTGCTGCAGGGGCTGTTCGCCGCCCAGGACCAGAACGGGGGCTGGCTGAGCGACGAGCTCATCGCGGCCGTCGCGAAATACCTGGGGCTGCCGCCGGTGTGGGCCTACGAGGTCGCGTCGTTCTATTCGATGTTCGAGACCGAGCCGGTCGGTCGGAACAACGTCGCGTTCTGCACCAACATCAGCTGCTGGCTCAACGGTGCCGAGGGCCTGGTCGCGCACGCCGAGAAGATGCTCGGCTGCCGGCTCGGCGAGTCCTCGGCGGACGGCCGGGTGTACCTCAAGCGCGAGGAGGAGTGCCTGGCCGCGTGCTGCGGCGCGCCGGTGGTGGTGGTCAACGGGCATTACCACGAGAACGTCGACACCGGGAAGGTCGACGAGCTGCTGGACGGGTTGAAGTGATGGCCCGCGCCCACGTCGACTACTCGCAGCCCACCGGCCCCGTCGGCCCGCCGCCGAAGGAGCACAGCGTCGTCTACACCACGCTGCACTTCGACAAGCCCTGGTCGTACGAGAACTACCTCAAGACCGGCGGCTACAGCGCGTTGCGCCGGATCCTGGAGGAAAGGATCCCGCAGGCCGACGTGATCGAGATGGTGAAGCAGTCCAACCTGCGCGGCCGCGGCGGCGCGGGCTTCCCGACCGGCCTGAAGTGGAGCTTCATGCCGAAGGGCAGCGGCACCCAGAAGTACATCCTGTGCAACTCGGACGAGTCCGAGCCGGGCACCGCCAAGGACCGCGACATCCTGCGCTACAACCCGCACGCGGTGATCGAGGGCATGGCCATCGCCTGCTACGCGACCGGCAGCACGGTGGGCTACAACTACCTGCGCGGCGAGTTCCACCACGAACCGTTCGAGCACCTGGAAGAGGCCACCCGCGAGGCGTACGCCAACGGCTGGCTGGGCCGCAACGTCCTGGGCAGCGGCGTGGACATCGACCTCCACAACGTGCTGGGCGCCGGCGCCTACATCTGCGGCGAGGAGACGGCGCTGATGGAGTCGCTGGAAGGCAAGAAGGGACAGCCGCGCTACAAGCCGCCGTTCCCGGCCAACTTCGGCCTGTACGGCAAGCCGACGACGATCAACAACACCGAGACGTTCGCATCGGTCCCCGCCATCGTGCGCAACGGTGCCGAATGGTTCCTCGGCCTGGGCAAGCCGAACAACGGCGGCGCCAAGGTGTTCTCGGTATCCGGGCATGTTGCCAGGCCGGGCAACTACGAGATCCGGCTGGGCACCTCGTTCGCCGAGCTGCTCGACATGGCGGGCGGCATGCGCGACGGCCGCAGGCTCAAGGCGGTCATCCCGGGCGGTTCGTCGATGCCGGTGCTGCCGGGCGAGACGATGATGGGGCTGACCATGGACTACGACGCGCTGCAGAAGGCCGGGTCGGGCCTGGGTTCCGGCGCGGTGATCGTGATGGACGAGACCACCTGCATGGTCCGCGCCTGCCAGCGCATCGCGCGCTTCTACTTCAAGGAAAGCTGCGGCCAGTGCACCCCGTGCCGCGAGGGCACGGGCTGGATGTACCGCATGCTCACGCGGATCGCCGACATGCGCGCGACGCCCGACGACCTGGAGATGCTGCGCACCGCCGCCGGCCAGATCGAGGGGCACACCATCTGCGCGTTCGGCGAAGCCGCCGCCTGGCCCGTCCAGGGCTTCATCCGCCATTTCCGCGACGAGTTCGAGTACGCCATCGTCAACGGGCGGTTCCTGGTCGACGACCAGGCGGCAGGCACCGTCGTTCCGCGGGAGGTGGCCGCATGAGCGCCCAGCCCGTGAACCCCAACCTGCCGCCGGACCACGTCACCGTCGTGATCGACGGCGTCGAGCTGGCGGCACCGAAGGGCTCGATGATCATCCATGCCGCCGACAAGGCCGGCATCCCGATCCCGCGCTTCTGCTACCACGACAAGCTGGCCATCGCGGCCAACTGCCGCATGTGCCTGGTGGACGTCGAGAAGATGGGCAAGCCGGCGCCCGCCTGCGCCACGCCGGTGATGGACGGCATGCAGGTGCGCACGCGCAGCGACAAGGCGCTGAAGGCCCAGCGCAACGTGATGGAGTTCCTGCTGATCAACCACCCGCTGGACTGCCCGATCTGCGACCAGGGCGGCGAGTGCGAACTGCAGGACCTCTCGCTCGGCTACGGCCGTTCGGTCAGCCGCTTCGCCGAACGCAAGCGCGTGGTGGCCGACGAGGACCTGGGCCCGCTGGTGTCCAGCGACATGACCCGCTGCATCCAGTGCACGCGTTGCATCCGCGTGACCGCGGAGATCGCCGGCACGCATGAACTGGGCGGCATGATGCGCGGCGAGAACCTGCAGATCGGCACCTACGACGGCAAGCCGCTGACCACCGAGCTGTCGGGCAACGTGATCGACGTCTGCCCGGTCGGTGCACTGACCAACAAGGTGTTCCGTTTCCGTGCCCGTCCGTGGGAACTGGTCGCGCGCGAGTCGCTGGGCTACCACGACCCGCTGGGCAGCAACCTGTTCCACCACGTCCGGCGTGGCGAGGTGATGCGCAGCGTCCCGCGCGACAACGACGACGTGAACGAGTGCTGGCTCTCGGACCGCGACCGCTACGCGCACCAGGGCCTGTATGCGGAGGATCGCGCCGTTGCGCCGATGGTGCGCGACGGGGACGCCTGGCGCACGACGACCTGGGACGAGGCGCTCGCCCGCGCCGCGGAGATCCTGCGCGACAACGCGGCCGACGACCTGGGCATCCTGGTGCACCCGGCCACGTCGAACGAGGAGGGCGCGCTGCTGGCCCGCCTGGCCGACGCGCTGGGGACCGGCAACCTGGACCACCGGATCGGCCAGTGCGACCTGTCGGCCGACGGGATCGCCGAGCCGTCCGGCGTCCCCGTCACCGCCATCGATGCAGCGGACCACGTGGTGATCGTGGGCAGCAACCTGCGCCACGAGGTGCCGCTGCTGCACCAGCGCGTGCGCAAGGCGTTCCTGCGCGGCGCGAAGGTGCACGTGGTCAACCCCGTCGACTTCGACTTCGCGTTCGACATCGCCGGCAAGCACGTGATGGCGCCGGCGTGGATGGCGCGCGCGCTCGGCGGGCAGGCGCTGCGCGACGCCCTCGCGGGGGCGTCGAACGCCGTGGTGATCCTCGGTGCGGTCGCGGAGAACGGGCCGCACGCGGCGGCGATCCGCTCGGCGGCCCGCGACTTCGCGGCGGCCACCGGCGCGGCGCTGTGCCGCATCCCGCAGGGCGCCAACGCCGTCGGGCTGGCCCGGCACGGCGTGCTGCCGGCCTCGCGCGACGCGCGGGCGATGCTGTCGCAACCGCGCAGCGGCTACCTGCTCTATGGCGTGGAGCCGGGCCTGGATTTCGCCGACCAGGCCGTGGCCATGTCCGCGCTGGGCAAGGCGCAGGTCGTCGCATGCACCGCGTTCGCCTGCGAATCGACCCGCGCTGTCGCCGACGTGATCCTGCCGATCGGCCTGCTGCCCGAGATCGACGCGACGCTGACCAACCTGGAAGGCCGCGACCAGCGCGCGCAGGCGGCTGGCCGGCTGCCCGGCGAGGCGCGCGCCGGCTGGCGCGTATTGCGTGCGCTGGGTGGCGAGCTCGGTGCGCAGGGGTTCGAGTTCACCGACCTCACTGGGTTGCTTGCGTCGATGGATGCCGCCTCCGTGGGAGCCGGCACGCCGGCGAACGGTACCGGGACGCGCTTCGCCGCCATGGCGGCTCCCACAGGGACCTCCACAGGCGGCGACAGCGACGGGCTCGAGCTCGTCTCGTCGGTCGGCATCTACCGCAGCGACGCCGTGATCCGCCGCTGCGCGGCGCTGCAGGCGCATCCGCTCAACCGTGGTCCGCGGATCGTCCTGCATCCGGCGGACGCGCGTGCGGCCGGGCTCGAGGCGGGCGCGATGGCGAAGGTCGCCAATGGCGCGGGCACCGCGACGCTGCCGGTGGAGACCAGCGACAAGGTCGCGCAGGGCGTGGTGCTGGTCGAGTCCGGCCATGGCGCGACCGCGGCGCTGGGCGCCGGCCGCGTGCGCGTGGAGGCGATCCGGTGATCGACGCCCTCCACGACTTCCTGCTGTCGTTCGGCCTGGCCGGCGCGCTCGCCTGGATCGTGCTGAAGATCCTGGCCATCGCGGTGCCGGTGATCGTCACCGTCGCGTTCTACGTGGTGTGGGAGCGCAAGCTGATCGGCTGGATGCACGTGCGGCACGGGCCGATGTACGTCGGCATGGGCGTTCTGCAGGCTTTCGCCGACGTGTTCAAGCTGCTGTTCAAGGAGGTCATCCAGCCTTCCAGCGCGCACAAGGTGCTGTACACGCTCGCGCCGCTGATCGTGCTGGCGCCGTCCTTCGCCGCGTGGGCCGTGGTGCCGTTCGACTACCAGGTGGTCCTGTCGAACGCGAACGCCGGCCTGCTGTACCTGCTGGCGATGACCTCGCTCGGCGTGTACGGCGTGATCCTCGCGGGGTGGGCGTCCAACTCCAAGTACGCCTTCCTGGGGGCGATGCGCTCGGCGGCCCAGGTGGTCAGCTACGAGATCGCGATGGGCTTCGCGCTGGTCGGCGTCATGGTCGGCGCCGGCAGCCTGAACCTGAGCGAGATCGTGCTGGCGCAGGCCGGCGACGCGGGCCTGTTCGAGTGGTTCTGGCTGCCGTTGCTGCCGTTGTTCGTCATCTACTTCGTGTCCGGCGTGGCCGAGACCAACCGCGCGCCATTCGACGTGGTGGAGGGCGAGAGCGAGATCGTCGCGGGCCACATGGTCGAGTACTCCGGCTCGGCGTTCGCGCTGTTCTTCCTGGCCGAGTACGCCAACATGATCCTGGTCAGCTTCCTGACCTCGATCTTCTTCCTGGGCGGCTGGCTGAGCCCGTTCCACGGCTGGGGCATTCCGTTCCTGTCGGCGGACGGCTGGTGGTGGCTGTTCGCCAAGGTGTTCTTCTTCGCCAGCTGCTTCATCTGGTTCCGCGCCACGTTCCCGCGCTACCGGTACGACCAGATCATGCGCCTGGGCTGGAAGGTCTTCATCCCGCTGAGCATCGCCTGGATCGTGGTGGCGGCGTTGCTGGCGTACTACGGCGTGTTCGAGGCAGGACGGTGATGCGCAAGGTTGTCGACTGGTTCCGCCGGCTGCTGCTCATCGAGCTGCTTCAGGGCTTGTGGCTGACGCTCAAGTACCTGTTCCGGCCAAAGTACACGCTGATGTACCCGATGGAGAAGACGCCGCAGTCGCCGCGCTTCCGCGGGCTGCACGCGTTGCGCCGCTACCCGAACGGCGAGGAACGCTGCATCGCCTGCAAGCTGTGCGAAGCCGTGTGCCCCGCGCTGGCGATCACGATCGATTCGGAACAGCGGTCGGACGGCACCCGCCGCACGACGCGCTACGACATCGACCTGTTCAAGTGCATCTACTGCGGCTTCTGCGAGGAGTCCTGCCCGGTCGATTCCATCGTCGAGACGCACATCCACGAGTACCACTTCGACAGGCGGGGCCAGAACGTCGTCACCAAGCCGCAACTGCTCGCCATCGGCGACCGGCTCGAGGCCGAGATCGCCGAACGCCGCGCCGCCGACGCCCCTTACCGATAGGCAGTGACCATGAGTTTCGAACTGCTCGCCTTCTACGCCTTCGCGGCCGCCGCGGTGCTGTCGGCCGTGGCCGTCATAGGCGTCAGGAACCCCGTGCACGCCGCGCTTTGGCTGGTGCTGACCTTCTTCTCCGTCGCCTGCACCTGGTTGCTGGCCGGCGCCGAGTTCCTGGGCGTGGCCCTGGTGCTGGTGTACGTGGGTGCGGTGATGGTGCTGTTCCTGTTCGTGGTGATGATGCTCGACATCGACCTGGTGCCGTTGCGCGAGGGATACGTCAGGTACCTGCCGGTCGGCCTCGCCGTCGCGGTCGTGATGCTGCTCGAGATCCTGGCGCTGGTGGGCATCTCGGCGCGGATGCAGGCGCTGCCGGCCGACCCGGCGCTGGCGGCGGACCTGTCGAACACCGAGTGGATCGCCCGGACCCTGTTCACGCAGTTCCTGTTGCCGTTCGAGGTCGCGGCGCTGATCCTCACCGTGGCCGTGATCGCCGCGGTGACCCTCACCCTGCGTCGCCGCACCGGCAACAAGTCGCAGAACCCCGGTGAACAGGCCCGCGTGCGCGCCGTGGACCGGGTGCGCCTGGTGAGCATGCCGTCGTCGCCGCGCCAGGGGACCCCTGCCACGCCCGCCGGCCCCGTCGATCCGGAGGCCGCGCCATGAGCCTGCTCGGGACCTCGCTGTCGCTCGGCCACTTCCTTGCGCTCGGCGCGGCGCTGTTCTGCATCAGCGTGGCCGGCATCTTCCTCAACCGGAAGAACGTGATCATCCTGCTGATGTCGATCGAGCTGATGCTGCTCGCGGTCAACATCAACTTCATCGCGTTTTCCCGCCACCTCGGCGACGCGGCGGGGCAGGTGTTCGTCTTCTTCATCCTCACCGTGGCCGCGGCCGAGGCCGCGATCGGCCTGGCGATCCTGGTCACCCTGTTCCGCAACCGGCGCACGATCAACGTCGCCGAGATCGACACGTTGAAGGGCTGAGCCGATGCCGGGCGCAGAAGTCGCAATCTCCAAATCGGTCCTGCTGTGGATCGTCCTGGCGCCGTTGCTGGGCGCGGTGGTCGCTGGCCTGTTCGGCCGCAAGGTCGGCCGCGCGGGCGCACACTGGGTGACCATCCTCGGCGTCGCCGCGAGCTGCGCGCTGTCGGTGTTCGTGCTGTGGCAGCTGGCGGGGCAGGGTGCGCCGGCGTTCAACGAGAACGTCTACACCTGGTTCCAGGTGGCCGGCTACGAGGCGCACGTCGGCTTCCTGGTCGACAACCTGACCGCGATGATGATGGTGGTCGTCACCTTCGTCTCGCTGCTGGTCCACGTGTACACGATCGGCTACATGGCCGAAGACCCGGGCTACCAGCGATTCTTCAGCTACATCTCGCTGTTCACCTTCTCGATGTTGATGCTCGTGATGAGCAACAACTTCATGCAGCTGTTCTTCGGCTGGGAGGCGGTTGGCCTGGTGTCCTACCTGCTGATCGGCTTCTGGTACCGGCGCCCCAGCGCGATCTTCGCCAACCTCAAGGCCTTCCTGGTCAACCGGGTGGGCGACTTCGGCTTCCTGCTGGGCATCGCGGCGGTGCTTTACTGGTTCGGCAGCCTCGACTACGCGACGGTGTTCGGCGCCGCGCGGGACGTGCTGCCCGGGGCGACGGTCGAGGTCATCGACGGGTACGCCTGGCAGGTGGCAACGCTCATCTGCACTTGCCTGTTCGTCGGCGCGATGGGCAAGTCGGCGCAGGTGCCGCTGCACGTCTGGCTGCCGGACTCGATGGAAGGCCCGACCCCGATCTCGGCGCTGATCCATGCCGCGACGATGGTGACCGCCGGCATCTTCATGGTGGCGCGCATGTCGCCGCTGTTCGAGCTGTCGGAGGCGGCGTTGCTGTTCGTGCTGTTCATCGGTGCGACGACGGCGTTCTTCACCGGACTGATCGGCATCGTGCAGAACGACATCAAGCGCGTCGTCGCGTACTCGACGCTGTCGCAGCTGGGCTACATGACCGTCGCACTGGGCGTCTCGGCGTACACCGCCGGCGTGTACCACCTGATGACCCACGCCTTCTTCAAGGCGCTGCTGTTCCTGGGCGCGGGCTCGGTGATCATCGGCATGCACCACGAGCAGGACATGCGCTACATGGGCGGCCTGCGCAGGTACATGCCGGTCACCTGGATCACGATGATCATCGGCACCCTGGCGCTGATCGGCACGCCGTTCTTCAGCGGTTTCTACTCCAAGGACACGATCATCGAGGCGGCGGCGCACAACGCGCACACCTCGGGCCACTGGATCGCGACCTACGGCTACTGGGCGGTGCTGGGCGGCGTGGCGGTGACGGCGTTCTACAGCTTCCGGCTGCTGTACCTGACTTTCCACGGCGCGCCGCGCTGGGACCGGAAGCCCCACGATCCGCACGCGGCCCACGATGGCCACGACGACCACCACGTCGACGCCGACCACCCGCCGCACGAATCGCCCTGGGTGGTGACGCTGCCGCTGGTGCTGCTTGCGATCCCGTCCATCGCGGTCGGCTATTTCACCGCCGGGCCGATGCTGTTCGGCACCGACTGGAGTGGCCACCACGAAGCGGTGCCGTTCTTCGCCGGCGCGATCGAAGTCCTGCGGGCGAACGACCCGATGGCGGCGCTCGCGGCCGAGTTCCACGGCCCGCTCGCGTTCGCGTTGCATGCCGTGCAGACGCCGACCTTCTGGCTGATGGTCGCCGGCGTCCTGCTGGCCACCCTCATGTACCTGTGGATGCCCGGCCTGCCGGCCAAGGCCGCGCGCGCATTGGCCTGGCCCAAGCGCGTGCTCGAGGAAAAGTACGGCTTCGACCGCCTGTGGATCGACGGGTTCGCCGGTGGCGGCCTGGGCGTCGGGCGGCTGTCGCGCGGGTTCGACAGCCGGGTGATCGACGGCCTGTTCGTCAACGGCAGCGCGCGGGTGGTGGACTTCACCGCCGGGGTCGTGCGCCGCGCGCAGTCCGGTTTCCTCTTCCACTATGCCTTCGTGATGATCCTGGGCCTGATCGCACTGCTTGCCGTGCTGATCCGGTTCTGGACCTGAGCGCCGGCCGACAACACACCCAACGGATCCCCTACTCGTGGCGAACTGGCCCCTGCTCAGCCTCCTGACCTGGCTCCCGATCCTCGGCGGCGCATTGCTGCTGCTGATGGGCAACGGGCGCGTGCGGGCGGCGCGCTGGACGGCGCTCGCCTTCGCGGTGGCCGCACTCGCGTTGACGGTGCCGCTGTTCGCCGGGTTCGACCTGGCCGACCCCGGCATGCAGTTCGTCGAGTCGCGCAGCTGGATCGCCGCCTACGACATCCGCTACGCACTGGGCGCCGACGGCATCTCGGTCGCGCTGATCGGGCTCACCACGCTGGTGACGGTGCTCGTGCTGGTCGGCGCCTGGGGATCGGTGCACAGCCGCATCGCCCAGTATGGCGCGGCGATGCTCATCCTCGAGGGCCTGATGGTCGGCGTGTTCAGCGCGATGGACGCGATGCTGTTCTACGTGTTCTTCGAGGCGATGCTGATCCCGATGTTCATCATCATCGGCGTCTGGGGCGGCCCGCGCCGGGTGTACGCATCACTGAAGTTCTTCCTGTACACCTTCCTCGGCTCGGTGTTCATGCTGGTCGGCCTGGTGTACCTGTACCTGAAGGGCGGCAGCTGGCAGCTGGCGGACCTGGCCGCGCTGCCGCTCACGATGACCGAGCAGGCGTGGCTGTTCTTCGCCTTCCTGGCCGCGTTCGCGGTCAAGGTGCCGATGTTCCCGGTGCACACCTGGTTGCCCGACGCGCACGTGGAGGCGCCGACCGGCGGCTCGGTGGTGCTGGCGGCGATCATGCTGAAGATCGGCGGCTACGGCTTCCTGCGCTTCACGCTGCCGATCGTGCCGGACGCGGGGCAGGAATGGGCCTGGCTGGTGATCGCGCTGAGCCTCGTCGCCGTGGTCTACATCGGCTTCGTCGCGCTGGTCCAGGACGACATGAAGAAGCTGATCGCGTACTCGTCGATCTCGCACATGGGCTTCGTCACCCTCGGCACGTTCATCGCGTTCGCGCTGGTGCGCGACGCGGGCAACGTCGATGCCGCGCGCCTGGGCCTGCAGGGCGCCATGGTGCAGATGGTCAGCCACGGGTTCATCTCCGGCGCCATGTTCACGTGCGTCGGCGTGCTCTACGACCGGATGCACAGCCGCATGATCCGCGACTACGGCGGGGTGGTGAACGTGATGCCAGCCTTCGGCGCGTTCTTCGTGCTGTTCGCGATGGCCAACTCCGGGCTGCCAGGCACGTCCGGCTTCGTCGGCGAGTTCATGGTCATCCTGGCGAGCTTCCAGCTGCATCCGCTGCTGGCGTTCACCGCCGCGATCACCCTGGTCCTGGGGGCCGCCTACACCCTGTGGATGATCAAGCGCGTCGTGTTCGGCGACGTGGCCAATGCCAACGTCGCGGCACTCAAGGACATCGACCGCCGCGAATGGCTCGTGCTCGGCGTGTACGCCGCCGGCGTGATCGCGCTGGGCGTGTACCCGAAGCCGTTGACCGACCTGATGGAACCGTCGATCGCGCAGCTGGCCAGCCAGCTGGCCGCGACGAAGCTGTAAGGACCGAAGACCGATGACGTTCACCCCCACCCTGCGCAGCGCGGCCGACCTGGTGCCGCTGGTGCCCGAACTGGTGCTGGTCGCCGGCGCGTTCGCGCTGCTGATGCTCGACCTGTTCCTCGACGAGCGCCGGCGGGTCGTCACCCAGTCGGGCGCCGTCGCGCTGCTCCTCGTCGCCGCCGGCCTCATCGTCGCCGGGGTGGGCGGGCAGGGCATCGTGATGGACGGGATGTTCGTGCGCGACACGATGGCCGACGTGCTCAAGGTCGGCGTGCTCCTGTTCAGCGCGTTGTCGCTGGCCTACATCTGGCCGTTCATGCGCGACCGTGGCCTGTACAAGGGCGAGATCGCGGTGCTGGTGCTGTTCGCGACCATCGGCATGATGCTGATGGTGTCGGCCGGCAACCTGGCGATGGTGTACGTCGGGCTCGAGCTGCTGGCGCTGTGCCAGTACGCGCTGGTCGCGATCGACCGCGACGGGCCGGTCGGCGCCGAGGCAGGCATGAAGTACTTCGTGCTGGGCTCGCTCGCATCGGGCCTGCTGCTGTTCGGCCTGTCGCTGGTGTACGGCGCCACCGGCAGCCTGGACCTGGCGACCATCGCGGCGGCGACACCCGGTGCGGATCGTTCGTTGCTGCTGACGGGCATGGTGTTCGTGGTCGCGGGCATCGCCTTCAAGTTCGGCGCCGCGCCGTTCCACATGTGGCTGCCGGACGTCTACCACGGCGCGCCCACCGCGATCACGGTGTTCATCGGCGCCGGACCGAAGCTGGCCGTCTTCGGCATGGCCTGGCGCCTGCTGGAAACCGGGTTCGGCCCGCTGTCGCCCGAATGGCGGCTGCTGCTTGCGGCGCTGGCGACCGCGTCGCTCGCGATCGGCAACCTGGCCGCGCTGGTGCAGGCCAACCTCAAGCGGATGCTGGCGTACTCCACCGTCTCGCACGTCGGCTTCCTGTTCCTGGGCTTCGCCGGCGGCGGGCCGGAAGGCTACGCGGCCGCCATGTTCTACGCGATCTCCTACGCGCTGATGTCCACCGCGGCCTTCGGCGCGATCGTCGTGCTGTCGCGCCGGGGGTTCGAGGCGGACGAGATCGCCGACTACAGGGGCCTGAACGCGCGCGATCCCTGGACGGCCGGCATGATCCTCATCGCGATGGCGTCGCTCGCGGGCGTGCCGCCCTTCCTGGGGTTCTGGGCCAAGCTGGTGGTTTTGCGGGCCGCGATCGAGGGCGACATGCTGTGGCTGGCCATCGTCGGGATCGTGGCGGCGGTCATCGGCGCCTTCTATTACCTGCGCGTGATCAAGGCGATGTACTTCGACGAGCCAGACGACGCCCCGGGGGCGGTGCCCATCGAGGCGCGGGACGACCGGACGCTGAAGCTGGTGTTCGGTGCCAATGCGCTGTCGCTGCTGGTGCTGGGCCTGTTCTGGAGCCCGCTGATGGCCTGGTGCCAGCGGGCCTTCATCTGAGTCCGGTTCAGCACAGGGCTTGCGGCGCGCGCGCCGTTCACCCATAATTCCGCTCCTGCTGCGGGGTGGAGCAGTCTGGCAGCTCGTCGGGCTCATAACCCGAAGGTCGCAGGTTCAAATCCTGCCCCCGCTACCAGCTTTTCGCAGGACGAAAAGGCCTCTTCCACGGGGCTTTTTTGTTGGCGGCAAGTCGGGCTTTGTGGTCGCGCCCTGCTCGCGTGGCCACGCCGAAATCCAGCGTCATCGGACAAGGGGCCCACCGGGCCCCTTGTTGCGTCTGGGGCCCAAAAAAAGACACGGAGGCGCGCGATGGCTGAGAAATCCCGGGAAATCGCCACGTTGCTGGCACCGACGGTCGACGCGCTCGGCCTGGAGCTGCTCGGCGTCGAATACCTGCCCGCCCCGGGCGGCGCGGTGCTGCGCCTGTACATCGACATCCCGCTGGAGGACGCGGCCGCCGAAGCCGCGGGCGAGGGCGACGAGCCACCACGCACGGTCGGCATCGAGGATTGCGAGGCGGTCAGCCGCGAGGTGTCGGCGCAACTCGACGTGGCCGACCCGATCAGCGGCAACTACACGCTGGAGGTCTCCTCTCCGGGCCTGGAACGGCCGCTGTTCACCCCGGCGCATTTCGCGCGGTACATCGGCCAGGTCGCGAAGGTCGTGTTGAAGCTGCCGCAGGACGGTCGCCGCCGCATGCAGGGGGAGATCCTGCGCGCGGACGATGCGTCGGTGGTGCTGAAGGTCGACGGCGCGGGCGAAATCCCGATCCCGCCGGACAACATCGAGAAGGCACGGCTCGTCCCTGACTGGGCCGCGCTGGGCCTGGCGCCCGCGAAGGACAAGGCCGGCCGCGACGCCCGCCCGGGCAAGCAGAAAAAGAAGCCGTAGGAGCGGCGCAAGCCGCGATCACGACACCACAAGAACAACCGTTCAAGGGTCTACCCATATGTCCAAGGAACTCCTGCTAGTTGTCGACGCCGTCGCCGCCGAGAAGGGCGTGCCCGAGTCGGTGATCTTCGAGGCCATCGAGGCCGCGCTGGCGTCGGCTGCCAAGAAGCGCTACCCCGAGGAGGACGTGCTCGTGCGCGTGTCCATCGACCCCAAGACCGGCCACTACGAGACGTTCCGGCGCTGGGAGGTCGTGGCCGACGACGTCGTCATGGAATCGCCCGACCGCCAGCTGCGCCTCATGGACGCGCTGGACGAGAGCGAGGGCGCGGAGGTCGGCGACTTCATCGAGGAACAGATCGAGAACCCCGATTTCGGCCGCATCGCGGCACAGGCCGCCAAGCAGGTCATCGTGCAGAAGGTGCGCGAGGCCGAGCGCGCGCAGGTCGTCGACGCCTGGAAGGACCGGGTGGGCGAACTGGTCACCGGCGTCGTCAAGCGTGCCGAGCGCGGCAACATCTACGTCGACCTGGGCGGCAATGCCGAGGCCTTCATCCCCAAGGACAAGGGCATCCCGCGCGACGTGCTGCGCGCAGGCGACCGCGTGCGCGGCTACCTGTACGACGTGCGCACCGAGGTCCGCGGCCCGCAGCTGTTCATCAGCCGCGCCGCGCCCGAATTCATGATGGAACTGTTCAAGCTCGAGGTGCCCGAAGTCGGGCAGGGCCTGGTGTCGATCATGGCCTGCGCCCGCGACCCGGGCGACCGCGCCAAGATCGCGGTGCTCGCGCACGACAACCGCACCGACCCGATCGGCGCATGCATCGGCATGCGCGGTTCGCGCGTCCAGGCGGTGAGCAACGAGCTCAACGGCGAGCGCGTCGACATCGTGCTGTGGTCGGACAACCCGGCGCAGTTCGTGATCAACGCGATGGCGCCGGCCGAGGTGCAGTCGATCATCGTCGACGAGGAACGGCACTCGATGGACCTGGCGGTCGCCGAGGACCGCCTGGCGCAGGCGATCGGCAAGGGTGGGCAGAACGTGCGCCTGGCCAGCCGCCTGTCGGGCTGGCAGTTGAACGTCATGACCGCCGACCAGGTGCAGGCCAAGAGCCAGGCCGAGCAGGACGCCGCGCGCGGGCTGTTCATGGAGAAGCTCGAGGTCGACGAGGAGATCGCCGGCATCCTGGTCACGGAAGGCTTCTCGACCGTCGAGGAGATCGCGTACGTCCCGGTCGGCGAGCTGCTCGCCGTCGAGGGCTTCGACGAGGACATCGTCGAGGAACTGCGTGCCCGCGCCCGCGATGCGCTGCTCACCGCGGAACTCGCCGCCGAGGAGAACCTGGAGGAACACCAGCCCGCCGAGGACCTGCTCGCGCTCGAGGGCATGGACGAGGCCACGGCATACGTGCTCGCCTCGCGTGGCGTGCGCACCCGGGAGGACCTGGCGGAACTCGCCGTCGACGAGATCACCGACATCGAGGACATGGACGCCGAGCGCGCCGCGGCACTGATCATGGAAGCGCGCCGGCACTGGTTCGAATGATCCGGGCGGCGCGGGGTAGAATCGCCGACCTTGCCACCGTTCCGGGCCCTGCCATGAGCGCCTGACACACTCACCGAGACCACGGAATCCGAATGTCGCAACAGACCACCATCCGCAAGCTGGCCGACCTGGTGAACACGCCGGTCGACAAACTGCTCGAGCAGCTGGCCGAGGCCGGCATGAGCTTCGACGGCCCAGACCAGGTCGTGACCAGCACCGAGAAGGTGAAGCTGCTCGGCTTCCTGCGCCGCGCGCACGGCAAGGCGGACAAGGCGGCCGCGGAGGCCGCCACGCCGAAGAAGATCACGCTCAACCGCAAGAAGGTGCAGGAACTGACCGTCGGCGGCGGGCGTACCCGCAGCACCGTGGCGGTCGAGGTCCGGCAGAAGCGCACGTACGTCAAGCCGACCGAGGCGGAGACCGCGATCCCGGCGGGCACCGACCCGGAGCGCGCGGAGATCCTGCGCAAGCTCGAGGCGTCGCGCCAGCGGAACCTCGAGGAACAGCAGCAGCTCGCCGAGGCCGACCGCAAGCGCAACGAGGAGGCGATCGCCGCCCAGCGCCGCACGGCCGAGGAAGAGGCCGCGCGGCTGCGCGCGGAGGTCGAGGCCGCCGAGCTCGCCGCGCGCGAGGAAAAGGCCGCCAAGCCCGGCCACCACGGCCACCCCAAGCCCGCCCCGGCGCCGGCGCGCGAGGAACCGCGCGGGCACAAGCACAGCCAGAAGCACAACCGCGGCTCGCACGTGATGGTCGCGGGCGTCGAGGACGACGACAGCGCCGCCCGGTTCGCCGGGCAGTTGCACCTGTCGGCGTCGGAACGTGCACGCCGCACGACGGCGCGCGGCCGCTCGCGTCCGCGCCGCCAGGCAGAACAGGCCCGGTCCGGCACCGGCTTCACCCGCCCGACCGCACCGGTCGTGCGCGACGTCGCCATCGGCGAGACGATCACCGTCGCCGACCTGGCGCAGAAGATGGCGCTCAAGGGCAGCGAGGTGGTCAAGGCGCTGTTCAAGATGGGCGTCATGGCGACCATCACCCAGACCATCGACCACGACACCGCGGCGCTGGTCGCCGAGGAAATGGGCCACAACCCGGTGCGCGCCGACGAGGGCGACGTCGAGAACGTGCTGCTCGCGCACGTCGACAAGCCGCAGGGCGATACCGCGCCGCGCCCGCCCGTGGTCACCATCATGGGGCACGTCGACCACGGCAAGACCTCGCTGCTGGACTACATCCGCAGCACCAAGGTCGCGTCCGGCGAAGCCGGCGGCATCACCCAGCACATCGGCGCGTACCACGTCGAGACCGCGAACGGCGTCATCAGCTTCCTCGACACGCCGGGCCACGCCGCGTTCAGCCAGATGCGCTCGCGCGGCGCGAAGCTCACCGACATCGTGGTGCTGGTGGTGGCCGCAGACGACGGCGTGATGCCGCAGACCATCGAGGCCGTGCAGCACGCGCGCGCCGCCGGGGTGCCGCTGATCGTCGCGGTCAACAAGATCGACAAGTCCGACGCCGACCCGCAGCGCGTCAAGAACGACCTGCTCGCGCAGGACGTCGTCTCCGAGGAGTTCGGCGGCGACACCCAGTTCGTCGAGCTGTCCGCGAAGACCGGGCAGGGCGTGGACGCATTGCTGGACGCGATCTCGCTGCAGGCCGAGGTGCTGGAGCTGCAGGCGGTCCCGACCGGCCGTGCCTCCGGCACGGTCATCGAGTCCGCACTCGACAAGGGCCGCGGCCCGGTCGCCACCGTGCTGGTGCAGGCGGGGCAGCTGAAGAAGGGCGATTACCTGGTCTGCGGCGTGCAGTACGGCCGCGTGCGCGCGCTGTTCGACGAGACCGGCAGCCAGGTCCCGGAAGCCGGCCCGTCCATCCCGGTGCAGGTCCTGGGCCTGTCGGGCGTGCCCGACGCCGGCGACGACTTCGTGGTCGTCGAGGACGAGCGCCTGGCCAAGGAAGTCGCCGAGCAGCGCGATGCCAAGCGCCGCGAGTCGCGCCTGTCCGGCCTGGCCGGCAACCGCATGGAGGACATCATGGCCCAGATGGGCCAGGCCGAAGCGCAGCTGATGCTCCCGCTGATCGTCAAGGCGGACGTGCAGGGCTCGTTCCAGGCATTGCGCGAGGCGCTGACCGGCCTGTCCACCGACGCGATCCGGATCAACGTGATCGGCGGCGGCGTCGGCGGCATCACCGAGTCCGACGCGCAGCTGGCGTCCACCTCGAAGGCGACGATCATCGGCTTCAACGTCCGTGCCGACGCCACCGCGCGCAAGGTCATCGAGACCAACGGCGTCGACCTGCGGTACTTCTCCATCATCTACGACGTCATCGACCAGGTGAAGCAGGTCGCGTCCGGCATCCTGGGCGTGGAGATCCGCGAAGAGATCATCGGCACCGCCGAGGTCCGCGACGTGTTCCGCAGCTCCAAGTTCGGCGCGGTCGCCGGCTGCATGGTGGTCGAGGGCGTGGTCAAGCGGAACAAGCCGATCCGCGTGCTGCGCGACAACACCGTCATCTTCGAGGGCGAGCTGGAATCGTTGCGCCGCTTCAAGGAGAACGTCGACGAGGTGCGCGTGAACACCGAGTGCGGCATCGGCGTGAAGCAGTACAACGACGTCAAGCCGGGCGACCAGATCGAGTGCTTTGAACGCATCGAGGTCCAGCGCACGCTGTGAAAGCCTTCAAGCGCACCGACCGCGTGTCCGCCCAGCTCCGGCGCGAGCTGGGCACCCTCGTGCAGGCCGCGATCCGCGAGCACGGCCTGCCGTTCGGCAGCGTGTCCGACGTCGAGGTCACGCGCGACATGGCGCACGCGAAGGTCTTCGTCGTCGCGCTCCAGCCCGAGCGCTCGACCGAAGTGGTCAAGGGCCTGAAGGCCCTCGCGCCTGAATTGCGGTACCAGCTGGCGCAGGCGCTCGAGATGCGCCACGTACCCGAGCTGCACTTCCACTACGACGATTCCGTGGACCGCGGCGCGCGGATCGACCGCCTGTTGCGCGACGCGCCGGACAGCGGGCGCGACCCCGGTTGAGCCGCGACGGCCGTCCTGCCTCCAGGCCGCTGGACGGCATCCTGCTGCTGGACAAGCCCCCGGGCCTGAGCTCGAACCAGGCCCTGCAGCGGGCACGCCACCTGTTCCGCGCCGAGAAGGGCGGGCACACGGGCAGCCTCGATCCCCTCGCGACCGGCCTGCTGCCCCTGTGCTTCGGCGAGGCCACCAAGGTCGCCGGGCTGCTGCTCGGCTCGCGCAAGGCGTATGACGCCGAGGCGGTGCTGGGCGTGGTCACCGACACCGACGATGCCGACGGCGCCGTGCTCCGGGTGCGCGACGTCCCGCCCCTCGACGAGGACGCCATCCGCGCCGCGATGCGGCCCCTGGCCGGCAGGATCGCCCAGCGCGCGCCGATCTATTCGGCGCTCAAGCAGGGCGGCGAACCGCTGTATGCGAAGGCCCGCCGCGGCGAATCGATCGAGGCGCCCGTGCGCGAGGTCGAGGTCCACCGGTTCGAGTTGCTCGGACGCGACGGTCCACGGCTGTCGCTCCGGGTCGAGTGCGGGTCGGGCACCTACGTGCGCGGCCTGGTCCGCGACCTCGGCGAGGCGCTCGGATGCGGTGCGCACGTGGCCGGCCTGCGCCGGCTCTGGGTCGATCCCTTCACGCAGCCGCGCATGCACACCCTCGAAGCACTCGAGGCGCTGGCCGAACGCGACCAGTCCGCGCTCGATGCCTGCCTGCTGCCCATCGAGGCAGGGCTGGCCGCGTATCCCCGGGTCATCCTCGACGCCGACGAGGCCCGCCGGCTCGCGCAGGGGCAGGGCGTGGCCGCGCACGCCGGGCCGGTCGCGGTCGTGGCGGTGTTCTCGAAGGAGGGCAGGCTGCTCGGCATCGGCCGCCGGGAACCCGGCGGGCTGCGGGTCCAGCGCCTGTTCACCTGGGGCGCCGCACTGGGCCAGCCCGCGTCGTAACGCCTTGTTCCGCAAGGCCGTGGCACGTTACAATTCCGCGGCTTTTCCGGGACGTTTCCGGCGAGGCCCCATCGAAGCAGTCGCTTCATTCCAGCAACCGGCGGGCAAGGCGGTGCCCCGCAGATGCGCAATGCGCGCATCCGGCGTTCCTGCCAGCCACGCGTCACAGAGGCAATCCATGTCCATCGACACCAGCAAGGTCATTGAAGAACACAAGCGCGGCGACAACGACACCGGTTCCACCGAAGTCCAGGTCGCCCTGCTCACCGCACGGATCGAGCACCTGCAGGACCACTTCAAGACGCACAAGAAGGACCACCACAGCCGGCGCGGCCTGCTGATGATGGTGAACCAGCGTCGCAGCCTGCTCGACTACCTGCACCGCAAGGACGCCGAGCGCTACAAGGCCCTGATCCAGAAGCTGGGGCTGCGCCGGTAACCCGGACCGAAGCCGCGGCGCAGCAATGCGCCGCGGCTTTTCGCTTTGGGCAAGCACGCCAAAGGCCGCCATACCGCGGCCGCCCGCGCGGGGCACGGGTCCCGTCCGGTCAATCGCTAGAGTCAAGTCAAGGAAATTCCACGTGGCAAAAGTTACCAAGCGCTTCCAGTTCGGCCAGCACGAAGTCGTCCTCGAGACGGGCGAGATCGCCCGCCAGGCCGGCGGTGCCGTCATGGTGTCGTGCGAGGGCACGATGGTCCTGTGCACCGCGGTTGCCGCCAAGAGCGCGCGCGAAGGGCAGGACTTCTTCCCGCTGACGGTGGACTACCAGGAGAAGTTCTACGCCGGCGGACGCATTCCCGGCGGCTTCTTCAAGCGCGAAGGCCGCGCCACCGAAAAGGAAACGCTCACGTCGCGCCTGATCGACCGGCCGATCCGCCCGCTGTTCCCGGATGAGTTCCGCAACGAAGTGCAGATCATCTGCACCGTGATGTCGATGAACCCCGAGGTCGATGGCGACGTGCTTGCACTGATCGGCGCGTCCGCCGCGCTGTCGCTGACGGGTGCGCCGTTCGACGGCCCCATCGGCGCGGCCAAGATCGGCTACAAGGACGGCCAGTACATCCTGAACCCGACGAAGACGCAGCTCGTCGACTCCAGGCTCGAGCTGGTCGTCGCGGGCACCGCCGACGCCGTGCTGATGGTCGAGTCCGAGGCCGCCGAACTGTCCGAGGACGTGATGCTCGGCGCCGTGATGTTCGGCCATCGCGAGATGCAGGTCGCGATCGCCGCCATCAACGAGATGGTCGCCGAGGCCGGCAAGCCGAAGTGGGACTGGCAGCCGGCGACGCGCAGCGCCGACCTGGTCGACACCCTCCGGAACGCCATCGGCGACACGCTCGCCGCCGCGTTCCAGATCCGCGACAAGCAGGAACGCCGCACGACCCTGTCCAACGCGCGCAAGGCGGTGATCGAGGCGATCGCCCCGCACAGCGAGGCGAAGGGCTGGAGCACCGCGGAGCTCTCCAAGGAGTTCGGCGAGCAGGAATACCAGACGATGCGCCAGTCGGTCCTCAGGACCAAGGTCCGCATCGACGGCCGCGCGCTCGACACCGTGCGCCCGATCACCTCGAAGGTCGGCATCCTGCCGCGCGTGCACGGCTCGTCGCTGTTCACCCGTGGCGAGACCCAGGCGATCGTCGCGGTCACGCTCGGCACCGCGCGTGACGGCCAGATCATCGATGCCGTCGGAGGCGAGTACAAGGAACACTTCCTGTTCCACTACAACTTCCCGCCGTACTCGGTCGGCGAAGCGGGCCGCATGATGGGCCCGAAGCGCCGCGAGATCGGCCACGGCCGCCTCGCCAAGCGCGGCGTGCTGGCGGTGATGCCGACGATGGAGGCGTTCCCGTACACCATCCGCGTCGTCTCGGAGATCACCGAGTCGAACGGTTCCTCGTCGATGGCCTCGGTCTGCGGCAGCTCGCTGGCGCTGATGGACGCGGGCGTGCCGATCAAGGCGCCGGTCGCCGGCATCGCGATGGGCCTGGTGAAGGAAGGCGACGACTACGTCGTGCTGTCGGACATCCTCGGCGACGAGGACCACCTGGGCGACATGGACTTCAAGGTCGCCGGTACCGAGAACGGCATCTCCGCGCTGCAGATGGACATCAAGATCCAGGGCATCACCGAGGAGATCATGAAGGTCGCGCTGGCGCAGGCCAAGCAGGGCCGCCTGCACATCCTCGGCGAGATGGCCAAGGCGATGAACGCGCCGCGCGCCGAGCTCTCGGACTTCGCACCGCGGCTGATCACGATCAAGATCCACCCCGACAAGATCCGCGAGGTCATCGGCAAGGGCGGTTCGGTCATCCAGGGCATCACCAAGGAGACCGGCACCCAGATCGACATCCAGGACGACGGCACGATCACCATTGCCTCGGTGGACGCCGCCGCCGGCCGCGCCGCCAAGGAGCGCATCGAGCAGATCACCTCGGACGTCGAGCCGGGCCGGATCTACGAGGGCAAGGTCGTCAAGCTGATGGACTTCGGCGCGTTCGTCACGATCTCCCCCGGGAAGGACGGCCTGGTCCACGTCTCGCAGATTTCCAACGATCGGGTCGAGAAGGTCTCCGACGTGCTCAAGGAAGGCGACGTGGTCAAGGTCAAGGTGCTGGAGGTCGACAAGCAGGGCCGCATCCGCCTGTCGATGAAGGCCGTCGACGAAGGTGGCGCGCCTGCCGAGTAACCGGCGCCGTTCCCCAGGGATCCGGAAAGCGGGCTTCGGCCCGCTTTTTCGTTGCGGGGCAGGCCACCCGGACCCCCAGGGCCACGCGCCTGATGCCGGGCTAGGGCGTGGCGAGATCCGGGATGTCGAACAGCCGGTCCTGCACCGCCACGCTGTCGGCACCGATGAACCCGGCAACGCCCACGCCGGCCAGCCGGTAACGCGTGCGTGACGGCAGGTCGACGCGGGTCCGCAACCCGCAGGCGATGTCGCCCAGCGTCGTCGCGGAATCGGCGAAACGCTCCGGCGTCAGGCTTCGCGTCAGCACGCGGAAGTCGCTGGTCTTGAGCTTTAGCACGACGGTGCGCGCGATGCGCCCGCTGCGTTCGCGTTCGCGCAGATAGCCCTCCCATGTCTTTGCGGCGATGCGGCGCAGGTGCGGTTCCAGTTCGGCGAGGAACAGGTCGGCCTCGAATGTGTCCTCGCACGAGACCTGCAGCGTCGGTCGCCCGGTGACCACCGGATGCGCGTCGATGCCGAGCGACAGCTCGTGCAGGCGCCGGCCCCAGCGCCCGAAGCGGCGCTCGAGTTCCGCCGCCGGGACGTCGCGCAACTGCCCGACCGTGGCCAGGCCCAGCGCGGCCAGGCGGCGTTCCATCACCTTGCCGACGCCAGGCAGCCTGCCGACCGGCAGCGGCGCGAGGAACGCCAGGACCTGGTGCGGACGCAGCACGAACACGCCGTCGGGCTTGTTCCAGTCCGATGCGATCTTCGCCAGGAACTTGTTCGGCGCGACGCCGGCGGACGCGGTGAGGGCGGTTTCCTCGCGGATCGCCGCGCGGATCGCCTCCGCCGTCGCGGTGGCCGTCGGCAAGCCGCTCATGGTGTTGGTGACGTCGAGGTAGGCCTCGTCCAGCGAGAGCGGCTCGACCAGCGGCGTATGCCGCTCGAAGATCGCGCGGACCTGGCGGGACACCGCCTTGTAGCGGGTGAAGTCGGGCGGCACGAAGACCGCCTGCGGACACAGGCGCTCGGCGCGCACCGCAGGCATGGCCGACCGCACGCCGAACCGGCGCGCCTCGTAACTGGCGGCCACGACCACCGAGCGCGCCCCACGCCAGGCGACGACCACCGGCCGCCCGCGGAGCGCGGGGTCGTCGCGCTGTTCCACGGACGCGTAGAACGCGTCCATGTCGACATGGATGATCTTGCGGGGCGGAAGGTCGGTCATGGCAAGCCGGTGGTCCGTGCCCGGAGTATGCTCGGGACCGTCCGCCAACGCCCCGGGGAGGGGAAGCCATGAACGCCACCACCGCCACCCATGCAGCGCCCCGTCCGGCCTGGTACACGATCGCCGCGGTCGCCGCGCTGCTCTGGAACCTGATCGGCGTGGCGATGTTCGCCATGCAGTTTTCGATGTCCCCCGAGGCGCTGGCGGCGCTGCCGGCCGAGCAGCAGTCGCTCTACGCCGCGATGCCCGGCTGGACCTGGGTGGCCTATGGGGTCGCCGTCGGTGCCGGCGCGCTGGGCAGCCTGATGCTGGTGCTGCGCCGCCGCGCCGCGACCTGGCTGTTGCTGCTGTCGTTGCTCGCCGTCATTGCGCAGTTCGTGTGGCAGGCCTTCCTGGGCGAAGCCGTGGCGTTGCTGGGGGCGGTGCAGGCACTGGGCCTGCCGGTCTTCATCCTGGCGGTGGCCGCGCTGCTCTACTGGTTCGCCCGGCGCGCCGAAGCGCGCGGCTGGCTGCACTGACGACACTGGCCTGCGCATGAAGCCGCGCCATTTCTCGCTGCTGCGCGAGTTCCACCTCGCCGACTGGTTCACGCTGGCCAATGCCTTCTGCGGCACCGGCGCGGTGTTCGCGTCGATGCGCTTCCTGCAGGAAGGGGGCGTGCGCGACCTGCTCGTGGGCATGGCGCTGATCCCGCTGGCCTTCGTGTTCGATGCGCTGGACGGCCGGGTGGCGCGCTGGCGCCAGTCGGCGTCCACGCTCGGGCGCGAGCTGGATTCGCTGTCGGACGTGATCTCGTTCGGCGTCGCGCCCGCGGCGCTGGGCTATGCCTGCGGCCTGCAGGGCGGGTGGGACTGGATCGTGCTCAGCTTCTTCGTCGGCTGCGGCGTCAGCCGCCTGGCGCGGTACAACGTCACCGCCGAGCAACTGGCCGGTGCCGAGGGCAAGGTGAAGTATTTCGAAGGGACGCCGATCCCGACCAGCGTGGTGATCGTCGGCTTGCTGGCCGGGGCCGCGGCCACGGGCGCGATCGGCGACGACCTGTGGGGTGGCATGGTGCGCCTGGGCCCGTGGCAGCTGCATCCGCTGGTGCTGGTGTATGCGTTGTCCGGTTCCTTGATGATCAGCAAGACGCTGCGCATCCCGAAACCTTGATGCGCGGTGCGCTAGCATCGGGCCGACCTTTTGCGGAGAGCGCCCGATGACCGACCACCGACCGTTCACCCGCTCGCGCGACGACCGGATGATCGCCGGCGTCATGGGTGGCATTGCCCAGCGCTTCGGCTGGAACTCCACGCTGGTTCGCGTGCTGTTCGTGATCCTCTCGATCGCCTCGGCCGCGTTCCCCGGGATCATCGTCTACCTGATCCTGTGGCTGCTGATGCCGCTGGAGGGTGGCGCCTGAAGGTCGCCGCGCTGGTGGCGCTGCGCCTGCTCGGCGCGGCATGGACGTTGCCGAACACCGTGCTGGGCCTGCTCGCCGGCGTCGCCGGCCTGGCGCGCGGCGCCACCGTGCACTGGCGCCCGCGCGAGCTGGCCGTGGTGTTCCAGCGTTTCCCATGGGGACCGGGCGGCGCGCTGACGCTGGGCAACACCATCCTGCATACGGGCGACAGCCTGGACGGCCATTGCCGGACCTACGCACACCGCGCCGGGCTCTGCGAGGAACCCGAAGTCACGCTTGCCGACCATGAACGCGCACATGTGTTCCAGTACATGGTGCTCGGCCCGCTGTTCCTGCCTGTTTATTTCGCGTTCGGCGGCATCGGCGTGCGCAACCGCTTCGAGCGCGCGGCAGACCGGTATGCGGCGACGGGGCGGGGCTGGTGGCCGTGGAACGTCGCGCCGCCATCCAGTGGCGCCGGCCAGCCTGCCGACGAGCGGCAAGACCGTTTTACGGAGCGCTAACGGGTCCCGGCGTAAGGTCGCAGGCGTCGGAGAAAAACACCGACGGGCGAACACCCCGTCACGTGCAAAGCTCCGACGCGGAGGGCTCGGCCTATCGGGATTGAGGTTCCGGTGACCGGGCCTTCTTTTTGCCTGGCGACTTTGCGTGGCGCCTTGGTGCCGGAGGTGGGACTCGAACCCACACGCTTTTAAGGGCGGCGGATTTTGAGTCCGCTGCGTCTACCGATTCCGCCACTCCGGCGCGGCCGGGAATTATACGGCTTCGTCGGTCTCAAGCGCCTTGTCGGCGCGGACGTACCACTCGCCGGCGCGCGGGACGAACATCGAGCAGCACTCCATCGGCGCCTTGTAGATGTGCACCGACACCGCGACGGCGTCCGGGCTGGCATTGCGGATCGCGTGGTACTCGTGCGGCGGGATCAGGCTGCCGGCGCTGCCGGGGCCGGCCTGCATGCCGCCGGCGGCGCGGAACCGGAAGTTTTCGCCGTCGCGCTCGAGCAGCTCGTACTGGGTGATCTCGAGCTGGCCGTCCCAGACGCCCTCCACGCACCACAGGCCCGAGTGGTCGTGGACCGGGGTGCCCTGGCCGGGACCCCAGGTCATCGCCACCACGCTGTAGCCGTGGGTGGCGCTGCGGTAGATCTCGCGGCGGGCGTAGTGGTCGGTGATGGGCTCGAAGACGCAGGCCGGCAGCTGGAGCTGGCGGTCGCGGATCATCCGGCACAGGGTGTTGCGCAGCGACGAAGTGACCGCGTGCTGGTCGCCTGCGCCGACCGCCTCGTCCAGGGCGGCGACCAGGCGGTCGCGGCCGGGGAACGGGAGGCAGTGGTCGTCTTGGGCGGATGCGGGCATGGGGGCAGTTTAGCGCGGGGTGGCTTTTCGCCGCCGTGGCGGCTCCCACAAGGACCCTACACCTTGTCGAGGAAGCTCCGGATGGCGGGCCCGAACCGCTCGATGTCCACCAGGAAGGCGTCGTGGCCCTGTGGCGAGGGCAGGGGCAGGAAGGTCGCATCGGTGCCGCCCGCGCGCAGGCCGTCGGCGACTTCCTCCTGCTGCTGCAGCGGGAACAGGATGTCGGTCTGCACGCCGATCGCCAGCGCCTTGTCGACGCGCAGTGCGGCGAGGGCCGCCAGGGTGTCGCCGCCATGGGCTTCGCCCAGGTCGAACCAGTCCATCGAGCGACTCAGGTACAGGTAGCAGTTCGGATCGAAGCTGCGGACGAAACGACGGGCGTGTCCCTCGAGGTAGCTCTCGACTTCGAATTCGAGGCCGAACGGATCCTCGTCGTCGCGGCGGTCCGAGTCCAGGCGCACGCGGCCGAAGCGGCCGTCCCATTCCAGCGCCGAGCGATAGGTGATCACGCCCAGCTTGCGCGCCATGCGCATGCCGGATTCGGGGTAGTGCGCCTCGTCGTAATGGCCGTCGTTCCAGGCCGGGTCGAGGCGGATGGCCTCGCGCTGCAGCGAGCGGATCGCGATCGAGAACGGCAGCGCGCGCGCGGCGCCCGAGACATTGACATGGGTCCGCGCCAGCCCGGGATGGCGCTGCAGCAACGCGAGCGCCGACATGCCGCCCATCGAATTGCCGATGACGCAGGCCAGCCGCTCGATGCCGAGCGCCCGCACGACATGCGCGGCGGCATCGGCGCCGTCCTCGATCGAGAGTTCGGGGAACGCCAGGCGCCAGGGCTCGCCGGTCGCCGGGTCGAGGCTCGCCGGCCCGGTCGACCCCTTGCAGCTGCCCAGCGAATTGACGCAGACCACGTGCCACTGGTCGGTGTCGATCGGCTTGCCGGGGCCGACCATGGCGTCCCACCAGCCAGGGGCCGGGTTGGCGGCGCTGGCGGCCGCGTGCGCGTCGGGCGACAGCCCCGTCAGGATCAGGATCGAGTTGTCGCCCGCGGCATTGCGCGTGCCCCAGGTCTCGTAGGCGATGCGTGCGCCATGCAGCGTGCCGCCGCGTTTCATGGGGAAGCCGTCGGGCAGGGCGACGTACTGCGTGGCAGGCGGGATGAACTCGGTCATGCGTCGTTATTCGACCACACGGTCGATGGTGGCGGCGATCGACCCGCCAGGCGATGCAGCGACCGTGGCCGACTCGAGGTCGCCCGCCGCTGCCGTGGCGTCGCCGCTTGCGGAGATCCGCGCCGCCACCTCGACGGCGGACACCTGCGACAGCCGCGCGGTCGGCATCAGGCTGTCGGCATCGTCGAGCGTGACTTCGATGGGGAAGCCCGTGGCCGCGACCCGCTCGACTGCGACCGGGACCGGGGTGCCGCCGGAGGCGCGCGCGATGACGTACAGGGTGGCGCCCGCCGGGATGCGATCGGCGAGGGCAGGCGCGACGTCGACGGTGACGGTGATCCCACGACCGGTGGCGTCTCCCCCGGGCAGCGGCGGCAACCCGGCTTCGGCACGCGCGACATCGACCTGTTCGCGCAGGCTGGCGGCGGTCGTCGCGTCGACCCTGTCCAGCAGCGGTTGCCAGGTGCGCGCCGCCGCCGCGGGATCGCCCGCCTGGCGGTGCGCGATGCCGCGGAACCAGCGTGCGCGCTGGTGATCGGGCGCTACCGCCAGCGCATGCTCCAGCCAGGCCACCGATTGCGGATCCAGCAGCCGGTCGCCGCGGGCGAGTGCACGCGCCTGGGCGGCCTCGACCAGGACATCGGGATCGTCGGGCAGCAGGCGCGCGGCTTGCGCGAACGCATCGGCCGCCTCCGCAACGCGACCCTGCGCACCCTTCGCGCGTCCCAGCAGGCGCCAGCCCTCCGCCTGCTGCGGCGATCGTTCGAGTTCTGCTTCCAGCTGGGCGATGGCGTCCTCCATCGAGTCCGGCCGCTGGTGCGTGGTCGGATCCAGGGCGGCAGGCGTGCCGACCAGCAGGTACAGCAGGCCGGCCATCACGACGACGCCGGTCCCGAGCGCCAGCGCCGGTCCCCGTGCCGTGCGCCACAACGGACGCAGCACGACGGCCGCCACCAGGGCGGCGAGCGCGACGGCCGCGAGCACGAACACCGCCGATGCCGCTGCGGCGTTCACCACTCCTGCTCCCCGTCCTCGGGCACGTCCAGGCGCTTGCCGCTTCCCTTCCGCACCAGCCGGACCACCACGATCCCGCCGAACAGGAGCAGCACCCCCGGCCCGAACCAGAGCAGCCACGTGGTCGGCGCCACGCGCGGGCGGTAGAGCACGAACTCGCCATAGCGCGCCACCAGGTGCGCCTTGATCGCGTCGTCGTCCAGGCCCTGGCGCATCAACCCGAGGACTTCGGCGCGCAACGCGTGCGCGATCAGCGCGTCCGAATCGGCGAGCGACTGGTTCTGGCACATCACGCAACGCAGTTCCGACACCAGGGTTCGGAAGCGCCGGGCCTCGGCGGCGTCCTCGAACCGGAGCGGCGCCGCGCCGTCGTCCTGGACGGCAGGCACTGCCCATGCCGGCGCCGCACCCAGGGCGATGGCGAACAGCAGGGCGCGGATGGCCGCGGTCACGGCGGCGCCTCGAGTGCCTCGAGCGCGGGCAACAGGCCGTCGCGCACCACGGCCTCGTCCATCGCACCCACGTGTTTCCAGCGGATGATCCCGCCTGCATCGACCAGGAACGTCTCCGGCGCCCCGTAGATGCCCCAGTCGATGGCGGTGCCGCCCTCGCGGTCGGCGAGCACCAGCCAGTACGGATTGCCGAACTGTTCCAGCCAGCGCAGCGCGTCGGCGGGCTCGTCGTTCCAGTTGTAGCCGACGACGCGCACGCGGCGGGTCTCGGCGAAGCGGGTCAGCACCGGGTGCTCGACGCGGCACTCCGGGCACCAGCTGCCCCACACGTTCATGACGAACGGCGCGCCGCGCAGGTCGTCGAGCGTGACGATGCGCCCGGGCTCGTGCAGCACCGGCAGCGCGAAGTCGGGCGCCGGCTTGCCGACCAGCGGCGAGGGCAGGGCATCGCGATCGGGCTGGCGGCTCATCCACACGCCGGCGGCGAGCAACACGGCCAGCGCAGCGAAAACGGCCAGCGGCACCCAGCGCATCCGGTCGGGCGCGGTGTCGTTCATGCGGCTGCTCCCGGCGGCCGACGGAACCGGCGGTCGGTCGCGGTGACCAGCCCGCCCAGCGCCATCAGCGCGGCCCCGGCCCAGATCCAGCGGACGAACGGGCGCACGTAGACCCGCACGGCCCAGGCGTCGGCGCCGAGCGACTCGCCGAGCGCGACGTACACGTCCGCGCCGACGCCCGCATCGATCGCCGCTTCGGTCATGACCTGGCCGCCGGCGGCATAGGCGCGCTTTTCCGGATGCATCTCGACCGTGCCCGCGCCGCCGTCGGAGACCAGCACGGTGCCGCGGTCGGCGAGGTAGTTGGGTCCCTCGATGCGCTCCACCCCGACGAACCGGAACGTGCGGCCGGCGATCTCGACCGCCTGGCCGGGCGTCATCGCCAGCTCGCGCTCCCGCAATTGCGCATCGGTGAGCAGCGCGCCGACCAGGAACACGGCCACGCCGCCGTGCGCCAGGCACATGCCCAGCATCTCGGCGGTGAACCGCGTGCCGTTGCCGCGCAGGCGGGACCATGCGAAGCGAAGCGTGCCGAAGGCGACCCACGCGGCGGCCGCAACGCCGACGGCGGTCTTCCATGGCGCCTGCGGCGCGAGGAAGAAGGCGATCGCGCCGACCAGTGCAGCGGCCGCCAGCCAGGGGCCCAGCATCGCCAGCGGCCGGGAGGGCTCCTCCCGCTGCCAGCGCGTCAACGGCCCGAACGGCAGCAGCAGCACGAGCGGCGCCATCAGCACCAGGAACAGCAGGCCGAAGTAGGGCGGGCCCACCGAGATCTTGCCCAGGCCCAGCGCGTCGGCCAGCAGCGGGTACAGCGTGCCGAGCAGCACCATCGCGCAGGCGCAGGCCAGCAGCAGGTTGTTGGCCAGCAGCAGCGTCTCGCGCGAGCTCGCGGCGAACGGGCGCGCCGCAGGTGCCGAGGGCGCGCGCAGCGCGTACAGCAGCAGCGACCCGCCGACGACGATGCCCAGGAACACCAGCACGAACAGGCCGCGCGTCGGGTCGGCGGCGAACGCATGGACGCTGGTCAGCACGCCGGAACGGACCAGGAACGCACCGAGCAGCGACAGCGAGAACGTGGCGATCGCCAGCAGCAGCGTCCAGCCGTGGAAGCTGCCGCGCTTCTCGGTGACCGCCTGCGAATGCAGCAATGCCGTGCCGGCGAGCCAGGGCATGAAGCTGGCGTTCTCCACCGGGTCCCAGAACCACCAGCCGCCCCAGCCGAGTTCGTAGTACGCCCACCAGGAGCCCAGCGCGATGCCGGCGGTGAGGAACGCCCAGGCCACGTTGGTCCATGGCCGGGTCCAGCGCAGCCAGCGCGCATCGAGCCGGCCATCGAGCAGCGCGGCGATCGCGAACGCGAACGGCACCATGAATCCGACGTAGCCCAGGTACAGCATCGGCGGATGGATGATCATCCCCGGGTCCTGCAGCAGGGGGTTGAGGTCGCGGCCTTCGGCGACCGCCGGCAACAGGCGCAGGAACGGGTTGCTGGTGAACACCAGGAACGCGAGGAAGCCGACGGCCACCACGCCCATGACGCCCAGCACGCGCGCCGACACGGTGTCGGGCAGGGTGCGCGAAAACCGCGCGACCGCGGCGCTCCAGCCGGCAAGCACCAGCGTCCACATCAGCAGCGAGCCCTCGTGCGCGCCCCAGACCGCCGTGAAGCGGTAGTGCAGCGGCAACAGGGAGTTGGAGTTCTCGGCCACGTACTGCAGCGAGAAGTCCCGGGACACGAAGCCCCACGTGAGCAGCGCGAAGGCCAGCACGACCAGGCCGAGCTGCGCGTAGGCCGCCGGGCGGGCGACCGCCATCCACGCATCGCGGCCCCGGTGCGCGCCGGCGAGCGGCAGCGCGGCCTGCAGCGCGGCGACGAGCAACGCCAGCAGGAGCGCGATCTGGCCGAGTTCCGGGAGCATCAGGGCGCCGGCGCGTCGACCCGCGCTTCGACGTCGTGCTTCTGGTGCGCTTCGCCCATCTTGTCGGCGACTTCGCGCGGCATGTAGTTCTCGTCGTGCTTGGCCAGCACGTCCTCGGCGACGAACACGCCGTCGCGCATGCGCCCGGTCGCGACCACCGCCTGGTTCTCGCGGAACAGGTCCGGGAGGATGCCGGTGTAGACGACGGGCATGCGTGCATCGCCGTCGTCGACCTCGAAGCGCGCCTCCATCGAGCCGTCGTCCCGGGCGAACGAGCCTTTGGCGACCATGCCACCCAGCCGGAAGCGCGCCGCCCCGGAGGCGACCTGCGCGCCGGCCTCGCCGGAGTACACCTCCGAAGGGGTGTAGAGGTAGGTGACGTTGCGCTGGAGTGCCAGCACCACCAGCGTGCCCGCGACGGCCGCAGCGGCGACGATCGCCAGCACCAGCCACAGGCGACGCTTGCGGGTCGGGTTCATCGCGACAGCTCCGTCGGCGGCGGCGCAGGTGCCACCCGCTCGGCGCGCTGGCGCGCCACGCGCAGTTCGCGTCGCACCTGCAGGCGCGGCACCACGAGGTCCCAGGCCAGCACGCCCAGGAACACGCCGTAGGCACCCAGTACGTAACCCAGGTAACTCACCGCGCCACCTCCGCGCCGGTGCCCGTGGCCAGCCGGCGCACCCAGTCCTTGCCCGCCTCGCGGCGCAGGTTGTCGGCGCGCGCGCGGACCAGCAACGAGCCGGCGAACCAGAACTTGGTCGCCACCACCAGCAGCCACAGCGGCGCGACCATGCTCGGGTCGATGCTCGACTCGCCGAACACGCGGATCGTCTGGCCCTGGTGCAGCGAGTTCCACCACACGACCGAATAGCGGATCACCGGCAACAGGACGATGCCGACGATGGCGAGCAGGCCCGCCGCGCGCGCCGCCGCGCGCCGGTCGTCGATCGCCTGGTACAGGCCGATGACGCCCAGGTACAGGAACAGGAGCACCAGCTCGGTCGTCAGGCGCGGGTCCCAATCCCACCAGGTGCCCCACATCGGCTTGCCCCAGATGGAGCCGGTGGCCAGCGTGATCACCGTGAACGCGGCGCCGATCGGGGCACAGGCCATCGCCAGGATCTCGCACAGCTTGATGTGCCAGACCATCGCGATGGCGGCGTAGAAGGCCATCAGCCCGAACACGAACAGGCTCATCCAGGCCGCTGGCACGTGGATGTAGAGGATCCGGAACGAGTCGCCCTGCTGGTAGTCGGCGGGTACGCCGAACAGCGCAAGCCAGCCGCCCCACGCGATCAACGCCAGCGCGACAAGGTGGCACCACGGCGCCCAGCGCGCGGCGAAGCGGTCGAAGGTGGGCGGCGAGCCGAGTTGGTGGAACCAGCGAAGGACAGGATTCATGCGGTCTTGGTCGCGGCGCGCGAGGCGCCGTCGGCATCAGCTCAAGGCGATCCGGATCGCGGCGGCGGCCGCCAGCGGCGCCAACACGAGGGCCAGGACGAGTCCGGCGGCCAGCAACAGCAGGGCGCCGGTGGGATCCATCCCCTGGCTGGCCTGGGCCACGCTGCCGGCCCCGAACACCAGCACGGGAACGTAGAGCGGCAGCGCCAGCAAGGCGACAAGTATACCGGAGCGCCGCATCCCGACCGTCAGCGCGGCAACCACTGCGCCGAGCAGGCTGAGCAAGGGCGTGCCTAGCGCGAGCGATGCGAGCAGGACCCCCAGCTGGCCGTCCGGCAGGTGCAGCAGTTCGGCCAGGAACGGCGTGGCGAGCAGCAGCGGCAGCGCGGTCGTGGCCCAGTGGATGAACGTGCGCACGCCCACCAGCCAGGCCAGCGACACCGGCGCGAGCATCCACTGCTCGAGGGAGCCGTCCTCCGCGTCGCCCCGGAACAAGGTGTCCAGGGCCAGCAGGCCGGCGAGCAGCACCGCGATCCACAGGGCCGGCGCGGCGACCGGCGCCAATGCCTCGCGCGCGCCGCCGAATGCCAGTGCGAACAGGACCACCACGAGCAGCGCGAACAACGCCGGCTGCAGTGCGTCGCCGCGGCGACGCCAGAGCAGGCGCAGGTCGCGCAGGAGCAGGGCGCGCGCGGCGGGGATCACGCGGCGCGCTCCAGCGTCAGCAGGCGCGTGCGCACCGGCGGCGCGGCGTACGCCCCGTGCGTGGTGACCAGCGCGGCGCCGCCCGAACGCAGCTGCGCCTGCACCATCCGGTTCACCAGTTCGATGCCGGCCAGGTCCAGGTTCGCGTACGGCTCGTCGAGCAGCCATAGCGGTGCGGGCGACAACCACAGGCGTGCGAGCGACAGGCGTTTCTTCTGCCCGGCCGACAGCTGGCGCGCGAGCACGTCCCCATGGCCCTGCAGCCCGACGATCTCCATGGCGTGCACGGGCGACTGCCCGCGCCGCCGGCCATGCAGGCCGCACAGGAAATCGAGGTTCTCCAGCGCGGTCAGGTCGGCCTTCAGCGCGGGGAGGTGGCCGAGATAGGCGATCGCGCGGGCCCGCAGCCGCGGCACCGCGGGTTGCCCGTCGACCTCGACGGTGCCGGCGTCGGCGGGCAGCAGGCCGGCGAGCACGCGCAACAGGGTGGTCTTGCCGGCGCCGTTGTCGCCCTGGACGAGGAGGGCTTCGCCGGCATCGACGGCAAAGTCCAGCGGCCCGAACACGGGCGACTCGTTGCGGGTGAAGCGAAGGCCCCGCGCGGCGATGAGCGGAGGGTGGGCGTGGTCGGCGTCAGGCATCGCGGGCGACATGGCCGCGACGGCGGCCCGGAAGCCGCGATTGTACCGGGCGGGACGGCCTAGCCGGCGCGCTGGTCGTTGCCCGTCGCGCCGAGCCAGTCGATCTGGTCGTGCGGGTCGATCGCCACGGGGCGCGTGGTGTACATGCGGAGGCGGATCGGCTCGCCGCGGCGCCAGGACAGCGTGCCCAGCTGGCCGAAGCGACGCGCCAGCGCGTCGAACACCGGCAGGGCCATGTCCATCACCACCCAGCTCGGCTCGCGCCAGCTGCGGTTGCGCGCCGACGAGAAGCCGGGCCGGAAGGGCAGGCCGCTTTCAAGCAGGGCGGCGTGCAGCATCTCGTCGGCGGAGCGGTTGATCGCGTCGGGCAGGCTCACCGACTGCGGGTTCCACGCCGAGAGCAGGCCGAACCTGCGTGCCTGCGGGAACGCCTGCTCGAGCCGGTGGGTCGGCCGGCCCACCACCAACGGGTGCCATTCCCCCTCGAGTTCCCAACGATAGTCGGCATCGCAATAGGCGGTGAGCAGCTCGGCGATGCGGGCACTGGTCGAATCGATCGGGTGGGCATTCGGCATGGCGTCGGTTTAACCCAAACGGCGCGCTTCGTAAACTCGCCGGACTCCCCCAGGAAGCGCAGCCCATGAACCAGGCCCCGGACGCCATGGCCACGACCAGCAAGCTGCCCAGGGTCGGCACCACGATCTTCACCGTGATGTCGCAGCTGGCCGCCGAGCACGGCGCGATCAACCTGGGGCAGGGGTTTCCGGACTTCGACGTGCCCGGGCGCCTCGCCGATGCGCTGGCACGCGCGCTGCGCGAGGGACACAACCAGTACGCGCCGATGATGGGCATCCCCGCGCTGCGCCGGGCCATCGCCGGCAAGACCGAACGGTGCTACGGCTGGCGCCCCGATGCCGACGCGGAGGTGACCGTCACCTCCGGCGCGAGCGAGGCGATCTTCGACGCGGTGCATGCGGTCGTGCGGCCCGGCGACGAGGTGATCGTGCTCGACCCCTGCTACGACTGCTACGAGCCAGCGATCGTGCTGGCCGGCGGCGTGCCGGTGCACGTGCCGCTGGACCCGGCGACGTTCGCGCCGGACTGGGACGCCGTGGCCGCGGCGGTCACCCCGCGCACGCGCATGCTGATGGCCAACACGCCGCACAACCCGTCCGGCGCCATGTTCGACGCAGGCGACGTCGGGCGGCTCGTCGAGCTGCTGCGCGGGACCGGCATCGTGCTGCTGTCGGACGAAGTGTACGAGCACATCGTGTTCGACGGCCGGCGGCACGAATCCGCGTTGCGCCATCCGGCGCTGCGGGAGCGCGCGTTCGTCGTCTCGAGCTTCGGCAAGACCTACCACTGCACCGGCTGGAAGGTCGGCTATTGCATCGCCCCGCCGGCGTTGTCGGCCGAGTTCCGCAAGGTGCACCAGTACAACACTTTCTGCACCTTCACTCCGGCGCAACACGCATTCGCCGAGATGATCGACGCGGACCCCGCGCATTACGAGGGACTGGGCGCGTTCTACGAGGCCAAGCGCGACCGGTTCCGGTCGCAACTGGAAGGCACGCGCCTGCGTCCGCTGCCGGTGCCGGGCGGCTATTTCCAGCTGGTCGACTATTCGGCTGTCAGCGACCTGGACGATGCCGCGTTCTGCCGCTGGCTGACGATCGAGCATGGCGTCGCGGCGATCCCGCTGTCGCCGTTCTACGAGACCCCGCCGCCGGGCCAGCGCCTGGCGCGCCTGTGCTTTGCCAAGAACGAAGCCACGCTCGACGCCGCCATCGAACGGCTGCAGGGACTCTGACCATGGACGACCTCCGCGTTTCGCTGGTCCAGGGCGCCACCCGCTGGCACGACCCCGCCGCCAACCGCGCCTACTACGGCGACCTGGTCGCGCCGCTGCATGGCACCACCGACCTGGTGCTGCTGCCGGAAACCTTCACCAGCGGTTTCTCGAACGCTGCGATCGATTGCGCCGAGACCATGGAGGGCCCGACCGTCGAGTGGATGCGCGAACAGGCGAGGGCGCTCGATGCGGCGGTGTGCGGCAGCGTGCAGCTTCGCGCGACCGTCGACGGCCCGGGGGGCGCGGCCGTCGACGGGGTGTTCAACCGCCTGCTGTTCGCCACGCCCGATGGCGTGTTGCGCCACTACGACAAGCGCCACCTGTTCCGCTACGCGAACGAGCACGAGCGTTACGCGGCCGGCCGGGACCGGCTGGTGCTGGACTGGCGTGGCTGGCGGATCTGCCCGCTGGTCTGCTACGACCTGCGCTTCCCGGTGTTCTCGCGCAATCGCTACGACGCCGAGCGGGAAGACGCGCTGGACTACGACCTGTTGCTGTACGTGGCCAACTGGCCGGCGGCACGCAGCGACGCGTGGAAGACGCTGTTGCGCGCGCGGGCGATGGAGAACCTCTGCTTCGTCGCCGGGCTCAACCGGGTCGGCACCGACGGGAACGGCATCGCCTATGACGGCGAGAGCGTGGTCCTCGACTTCCTGGGCCGGCCGATCAGCGAATGCGGCGACATGGAAGTCGTCGCCACCGCGACGCTGGTAGGCGACGACCTGCTGGCGCACCGGGAGCGCTTCCCGGCGATGCTGGACGCGGACCGCTTCGAACTGGCCCGCTGAGCCGCTGCGCTAGTCGCGCGGGCCCTTTCCGCCGCCCGGCTTGCCGCCGGGCCGGCCTCCCGGCCGTCCGCCGGGCTTGCTGCCACGCGGGCCGCCGGGGCCACCGGGCCGGCCGCCCGGGCGGGGACCGCCGGGACGTCCGCCAGGACCACCGGGCTTGCCCGACCGCGGGCCACGCGGCTTGTCGCCGTACGGATTGAATCCGCCTGGATTGGCGTGGTCGGACGGGAAGCTGGGGGCATTGCCCGGATGGCCATAGGGCCGCGCCGGGCGTCCCTGGCCCTGGCCGCCCCCGGGACCCCGCGCGCCGCGCTCGTCCTGGCCGCGATAGCCGCCACCGGGCCCGCGTCCGGCGCCCGGGCCGCCCCGCCCGGGGCCGCCGCCCGGCCTGCCGCCGGGTCCCGGCTTGTTGCCGTAGGGCTTCCTCGGTCCGCGCTGGCCGTCCGGATTGCGATGCCCCGACGGACCGGTCTCGACGCCCTCGGGCACGTACCAGGTCCGGAACGCGGCGGGGTTCTCGGCGCCGTGGTGGCCGCCCGGTTGCTGGTCGCCGCGCCGCACGTGCTGGCCAGGCTGGCGCGGACCCTTTGTCTTGAACGGCTTGTGCGCCTGCTTGGCCGCCGCCTCGCCGCTGACCGTCAGGCCACCGTGCCTGCGCGGGCCGCCGCGCCCGCGGCCGCGATCCTCGCGCACGTTGTCGAAGCGGCGCAGCTCGCGCCCTTCGTCCGCAGTGTTGTGCCCGCCCACGTAACCGGGGGCGCGATGGTGCCCCCCGACATGCACCGTCGACTTCGCCGCCTTGCGCTGGCCGATCACCGGCTGCAGCGTCAATGCCGAAGGCGCGCCGTCCTCGAGCCCGAGCTTGCCGCGCAGCGCCTCCACCTTGTCGGCGGCGAGTTCCTGGGTCTGGCCGCGCAGCAATGGCTGCGGCAGCGCGACGTCGCCGTACCGGATCCGCTTCAGCCGGCTGACCTGGCACCCCTGGGATTCCCACAGGCGGCGGACCTCCCGGTTGCGGCCTTCCCTGACCACGACGCGGAACCAGTCGTGGGAGTCGCTTCCGCCGATGCGCTCGATTTCGTCGAACTTCGCAGGGCCGTCTTCCAGCGCGACGCCGCGCGCCAGCCGGTCGACGATCTTGTCGGAAACGGTTTCCTCGCCTTCCGGCGCACGGACGCGGCACACGTACTCGCGCTCGACCTCGAAGGAAGGATGCATCAACGCGTTGGCCAGCTCGCCGTCGGTGGTGAGCAGCAGCAGGCCGGTGGTGTTGATGTCCAGGCGCCCGATCGCGATCCAGCGCGCGCCCTTCAGCGCGGGCAGGGCCTCGAAGATGGTGGGCCGGCCCTCGGGGTCCTCGCGCGTGGTCACTTCGCCTTCCGGCTTGTTGTACATCAGCACGCGCGCCGGTTCGGTCAGCGCGCTGGCGACGAACTGGCGGCCGTCGAGCTCGACGCGGTCGCCGCTGCCGATGCTCATGCCGACCTGCGCGACCTCGCCGTTGACCTTCACCAGGCCGTCGGCGATGCGCTGTTCGAGCGCGCGGCGGGAGCCAAGCCCGGCCTGCGCCAGCACCTTGTGCAGCCGTTCTTCCATGCGCGGTGCGCGCGGCGCGTCCGCGCCGGCTTCCCCGCGCTTGAGGGTGAGCTTGCGGCCCTTTGCTTCAGTCATGTGTTTCCTGCTCCGACGATGCCAGCTCGGCGTCGTCTCGTTCGTGGGGGTGGGCGTCGATGCCGCCGGCGTCGATCGGTCCGGGCGCGGCGTCGGGGTCTTGCCCGGGGTCGGGATCGAAGCGCAGCTCCGGCTCCAGGTCGCCCAGGTCCCTGAGTTCCGACAGGGGCGGCAGCTCGTCCAGGCGCTTGAGCCCGAAGTAGTCGAGGAAGGCCTTGGTGGTGCCGAACAACGCGGGCCGCCCGGGGACGTCGCGATGGCCGACCACGCGGATCCACTCGCGCTCTTCGAGGGACTGGATGATGTTGGTGCTGACCGCCACGCCGCGGACCTGCTCGATCTCGCCGCGGGTGATCGGCTGGCGATAGGCGATCAGCGCAAGCGTTTCCAGGGTGGCGCGCGTGTACCGCGTCTTGCGCTCGGTCCACAGGCGCGCGACCCACTGGTGCACGTCCTGCTTCACCTGGTAGCGGAAACCGGATGCCAGCTCCACGAGTTCCACGCCACGGTCGACGCAGGCCTCGCGCAGCGACTCGAGCGCCTTTTCGACGCTGCCGGCCGGCGCGGGGGCCTCTTCCGGGAACAGAGCGTGCAGCTGGGCCAGCGCGAGCGGCTGGTTGGCCGCGAGCAACGCGGCTTCCACGATGCGGGTGATGAGTGCCTGGTCCATGTGCCTTCTTTATTGCGCCGGATCGTTGGCGGCGGCGTCCTGGTCGTCGAATTCGCTCGACAGCTCGAGCGTGGCATCCGCGTCGGCCTCGAGGGCCAGCGATTTCACGTAGATGGGCGCCAGGGGCGCCTCCTGCACGATGTCCAGCAGGTGCTCCTTGGCGAGTTCCAGCAGGGCCAGGAACGTCACCACCACGCCGAGTTTCCCTTCGCGCGGCTCGAACAGTCCCTCGAAGCGGTGGAACTGGCCGTCGCCCAGGCGCGCCAGCAGGTCGCCCATCCGCTGGCGCACGCTCAGCGCGTCGCGCTTGATCGCGTGCTGGGTGTACAGCTCGGCGCGCTTGAGCACGTCGTGCAGCGCCATCAGCATCTCGCGCAGGTCCACCGGCGGCGGCAGCTTCACCGCGGCACGATCGGGCACGTACGCCGTTGCAGGCGTGGTGTCGCGATCCTGCCGGGGCAGGGCGTCCAGGTCCTCGGCGGCCTGCTTGAAACGCTCGTACTCCTGCAGGCGGCGCACCAGGTCGGCGCGCGGGTCGTCCTCCAGGCCTTCCTCCGCCGGCGGCCGCGGCAGCAGCATCCGCGACTTGATCTCGGCCAGGATCGCGGCCATGACCAGGTATTCGGCGGCCAGCTCGAAGCGCATCTCGTGCATGGCCTGGATGTAGTCGACGTACTGCCGGGTGATCTCGGCCACCGGGATGTCGAGGATGTCCAGGTTCTGCCGGCGGATCAGGTACAGCAGCAGGTCCAGCGGGCCCTCGAATGCGTCGAGGATGATTTCCAGCGCATCCGGCGGGATGTACAGGTCCTGCGGAATCTGCAGCACGGGTTGCCCCAGGACCATCGCGAGCGGCATCTCCGCCTGCCGGGGCGCGGGGTCGCGCACGGCCACCGCGCCCTGCGGCGCCGCGTGGTCCTGTCCGGTCTGCTCGGTCATGCGAGGCTGGTCATGTGGCGACCCCTCCGGGTCACGCGAAATGCGGGATGCCCGTGGCGGGCGGCGGCGCGGCACGGGGCATGCGCGGCACGCCGCCGGGCGCAGCGGTGTCAACGGGACAAGGTCGTCGAGCGCGGGCCGGATGGATTTCTGGCCTGGCGGCCGCCGCGTGGGGCGGGGCATGCCAGCGCCCTTGGAACAACGCCCGGCCTCGAGCGATGGGGCTAGCGTACGGCCTGCGCCTGCGGCGTGTCCAGTACGGGCCTGAATGGACCGGCGCCTTACAATCGCCGCCCCGGACATGGAAGCGGCGAACGATGTGGTACGTGATCGAGGGACATGACGCGCCGGGCACCCTGGCGCAGCGGATGGATGCCAGGCCGGCGCACGTCGCCCGGCTGCGAGCCCTCTGCGATGCCGCGCGGCTGCTGGTCGCCGGGCCGTGCCCCGCGATCGATGCGCTGGATCCCGGCCCGGCCGGGTACACCGGCAGCGTGGTGATCGCCGAGTTCCCGTCGCTGGCGGAGGCGCGCGCCTGGGCCGACGCCGATCCGTACGTGGCGGCCGGCGTCTATGCGCGCGTCGACGTCCGCCCGTTCCGGCAGGCCTTGCCGTGAGCGCACCGGGCATCGGCGACCGCGCGACCCGGGTGGCGCGCATCGAGTCCGCACTGGAAGCGGCCTTCGCCCCCGCTTCGCTGGACGTGGTGGATGACAGTGCACGCCATGCCGGCCACGAGGGCGCCCGTGACGGCCGCGGCCACTTCAATGTCGAAGTGGTCAGCCCGGCGTTCGAAGGGATGGGCTCGCTGGCCAGGCACCGGGCCGTGTACGCGGCGCTCGACGCGATGATGGCCACCGACATCCATGCGCTTTCGATCCGGGCGATGACCCCCGAAGAGGCCGCCAAGCCCGGCGGATAGCTCGCTATACTCGCGGCAATGCGCGCGTTTCTCGCCGCATTGCGCCCATGTGATTCAGATACTTGGGGCGGGGTCTTAAACCATTTCATGAGCAGCGGCCACGGTGCCGCCTGCCGGGGTCCGAACGACGCATGCGCCTGTCCACGATCAAGCTGTCCGGTTTCAAGTCGTTCGTCGATCCCACCACCCTGCACCTGCCCACCAACATGACGGGCGTCGTCGGCCCCAACGGCTGCGGCAAGTCGAACATCATCGATGCGGTGCGCTGGGTGATGGGCGAGAGCTCGGCCAGCCGGCTGCGCGGCGACTCGCTCACCGACGTGATCTTCTCCGGCTCCTCGTCGCGCAAGCCCGTGTCGCAGGCGACCGTCGAGCTCGTCTTCGACAACGCCGACCACACCATCACCGGCGAGTTCGCCGCGTACAACGAGATCTCGGTCAAGCGCACCGTCAGTCGCGACGGCCAGAGCACCTACTACCTCAACGGCAGCAAGTGCCGCCGCCGCGACATCACCGACCTGTTCCTGGGCACGGGGCTGGGGCCGCGCAGCTACTCGATCATCGAGCAGGGGATGATCAGCCAGATCATCGAGGCGCGCCCGGAGGACCTGCGCGTGTACCTGGAGGAGGCGGCCGGCATCTCCAAGTACAAGGAGCGGCGCCGCGAGACCGAGACCCGCATCCGCCACACCCGCGAGAACCTCGACCGCCTCAACGACCTGCGCGAGGAAGTCGGCAAGCAGCTCCAGCACCTGCAGCGCCAGGCGCGCCAGGCCGAGCAGTACCAGGCGATCCAGGCCGAGCGGAAGGTGCGTGATGCCGAATGGAAAGCACTGGAGTACCGCACGCTCGACGCGCAGCTCCAGGCGATGCGCGAGCAGCTGGCGCACGAGGAGACCCGGTTGCAGCAGCTCGTCGCCGAACAGCGCGAGGCCGAGCGGCTGATCGAGGAGGACCGCGTGCGCCGCGAGGAGGCGACCGAGGCGCTGAACAAGGCGCAGGCGGAGGTCTACCAGGTGGGCGGCACGCTCGCGCGGATCGAGCAGCAGATCACCCACCAGCGGGAGATGGCCGAGCGGTTGCAGCGCGCACGCGACGAGGCGCGCTCGGCGCTGGCCGAACTGGGCGAGCACATCAGTGGCGACGAGGCGCAGTTGCAGGTGCTGCGCGCGTCCATCGAGACGGCCGAGCCCGAACTCGCACGCTTGCAGGCGGATGACCGGGCCAGGCAGGAGGCACTGCGCGAGGTCGAGGCGAAGCTGGCCGACTGGCAGCAGCGCTGGGACGCGCACACCCGCGCACAGTCGGAAGCGGCGCGGGCGGGCGATGTCGAGCGCACGCGGATCGAGCATCTCGACCGCCAGACGCTGGATGCCGAGCGGCGGCGCGAGCAGCTGGCATCCGAGCGCGCTGGCCTGGACCTGGAAGCGCTGGCCACGGCGTTCGCCGGCATCCAGGCGCAGCACGACGCGCAGAAGGCGTCGCTCGACGGCCTCAACACCGAACTCGAGCAGCGCAAGCAGGCGCTCACCGCGCTGCAGGACCAGCAGCGCACCGCGCAGGCCGAACTCGCCGACGTGCGCAAGCAGGTCCAGGAGCGCCGTGGCCGGCTGTCCTCGCTGGAGGCGTTGCAGGCGGCCGCACTGGGCCAGGAGCAGGGCGCGGCCGCGGAATGGTTGCGCGCGCGCGGGCTGGATTCGGCGGCGCGCGTGGGCGAGGCGCTGGTCGTCGAGCCGGGCTGGGAGAACGCCGTGGAGGGCGCGCTCGGCCAGTTGATCGAGGGCGTCCTGGTCGACGCGCCGGAGGCGCTGGTCGAGGCGCTCGCCGGTTTCGGCGAAGGCCGCGTGGCGCTGGTCGATCCGGGCGCCGATGGCAGCGCGTCGTTCGCGCCCACGTCGCTCGCGGCCAAGGTGCAGGGTCCCACGGCGATTCGCCGGATGCTGGCGAGGCTGCACTTCGCCGAGGACCTGGCCGCCGCGCGCGCGCTGCAGTCACGGCTGGGCGAAGGCGAATCGGTGGTGACGCGCGGGGGCGAGCGGCTCGGCGCCGGCTGGGTGCGGATCGTGCGGTCGGGCGCGGCGAAGCAGGGTGCCCTGCTGCGCGAGCGCGAGATCCAGTCCCTGCGCGCCGGGATCGAACAGCTGCAGCATCGCGAACAGGAACTCGATCGCGGGATCAGCGCGTGGCGCGACCGGTTGCTGCTCGCCGAGCAGCAGCGCGAGGACGCGCAGCGCGCCGCCTACCATGGCCATCGCAGCGTCTCGGAACTCGCCGGGCAGTTGCAGGGCCAGCAGGGGCGGCTGGACGCTGCGCGCACGCGGATCGAACGGATCGATGCGGAACTCGAGCAACTCGTCGCCACGCTCGAAGGCGGCCGCGACCAGGTGCGCGAAGCGCGCACGCGCCAGGAGGAGGCGGTCGCCCGGATGGCCGAACTCGAGCAGGCCCGGCATGCGCTGGACGCCGAGCGCCGGGCGCTGGCCGACCAGCGCGAGGAGGCCCGGACCGCCGCGCGCGAGTCGCGCGACACCGCGCACGCGCTGGCGTTGACGGTGGAGTCCCAGCGCGCGCGGATCGTCGCGTTGTCGCAAGCCCTGGAGCGGATGGGCGGGCAGCGCGGGCAGCTCGACACGCGCCTGGGCGAACTGGCCTCGCAGCTGTCCGACGGCGACGCGCCGGTCAAGGCGCTGGAGTCCGAACGCCAGGCCGCGCTCGAGGAACGCGTGCGCACGGAGAAGGCGCTGGGCGAGGCGCGCTCCTTGCTGGAAGGCATCGACAACGAATTGCGCGGGTACGAGCAGACCCGCCACCAGCGCGATGAACAGGCCATCGCCCAGCGCGAGGCGATCTCGCAGCGCAAGCTCGAGCAGCAGGCCATCGTCATCCGCGCCGGGCAGCTGTCGGCCGGCGTGACCGAGGCAGGCTTCGTGCTCGACGACGTGCTGGGGACGCTGGCCGAGGACGCCGCCGTCGCCGACTGGGAAAAGGCGGTCACCGACTTCGACGCGAAGCTGCGCCGGCTCGAGCCCGTCAACCTCGCGGCGATCGCCGAGCACGCCGAGGCCGCGCAGCGCAAGGAATACCTGGACGCCCAGGACGCCGACCTCAACTCGGCGCTCGAGACGCTGGAGGACGCGATCCGCAAGATCGACCGCGAGACCCGCGGACGCTTCAAGGACACCTACGACCGGGTCAACGCCGGCGTCCAGGCGATCTACCCGCGCCTGTTCGGCGGCGGGCATGCCTACCTGGAGCTGACCGGCGAGGACCTCCTGGACACGGGCGTGACGATCATGGCCCGCCCGCCCGGCAAGCGCGTGTCCAGCATCTCGCTCCTGTCCGGTGGCGAGAAGGCGATGACGGCGGTGGCCCTGGTGTTCGCGATCTTCCAGCTCAACCCCGCGCCGTTCTGCCTGCTGGACGAGGTGGACGCGCCCCTGGACGAAGCGAACGTCGGGCGCTTCACGGCCATGGTCAGCGAGATGAGCGAGGCGGTACAGTTCCTGTTCGTGACCCACAACAAGGCCACGATGGAAGCCGCCCACCAGTTGTCCGGCGTGACCATGCGCGAGCCGGGCGTGAGCCGGCTGGTATCGGTGGACCTGGCCGAGGCGGCCCGCCTGGCCGGTGCGGCCTGAGAGGACGACGCGGATGACCGACATCACCCTGCTGCGCATCGCGATCCTGGTGGCCGGCATCGGCCTGCTGGTGGCGATCTGGTTCTTCGGGCGTCCGCGGCGTGCCGAGCAGGGCAGGCGCACCGGGGGACGCTTCGGTTCGAAGGAAGGGTCCGGGCGGGTCGAACCGTCGCTGGGCGCGCAGATCGAGGACGAACTGGCCGCCGGCGCCGCCGCGGCAGGCGAGGCCACCCTCCAGAGCGAGCTCGACCTGTTCGACCGCACGCTCGATGGGGAGGGCGGCGGCAACGAACTCGGCCGCCGCGAAACGGAGGACTTCGACAAGATCGTCTCGCTGTATGTCGCCGCGCGTGCCGGGGCGCACCTGCGCGGCCCGGACATCGTGGTGGCGGCCGAGAAGGCGGGCCTGGTCTACGGCCACATGCACGTGTTCCACCGCCTGGTCGAAGGCCACCCGGAGCGCGGGCCGATCTTCAGCGTCGCCAACATCCTCAAGCCCGGTAGCTTCGACATGGCGAACATCCAGTCGCTGGAGACGCCGGCGATCGCGTTCTTCCTCACGCTGCCCGCCCCGGTACCGGCACTGGACGCCTGGGAAACCATGCTGCCCACCGCGCAGCGCATGGCCGAGCTGCTCGACGGCGTGCTGCTCGACGAGCAGCGCAACGCCCTGGGCCGCCAGCGCATCGCCCACATCCGCGACGAACTGCGCGCCTACGACCGCCAGCACGAAGCGCCGCCCCCCATCCGCCCGGGCCGCTGGTAACAGCAAGCGCTTTAGCCACGGATTTCACAGATGAACACAGATAAGGCAGGAGCAATATTGGTCTCGCTCTATCTGTGTTCATCTGTGTAATCAGTGGCAAAAAAGCTCTTGGGTTCGAACTTCCATGACTGACGCAGCGGCGCGTGTTGCCGGGTTGAGGCGCAAGCTCGACGAGGCGAACCATCGGTATTACGTGCTCGACGATCCGGCGATGACGGATGCGGAGTACGACCGGTTGCTGCGCGAGCTGGAAGCGCTGGAGTCAGCGCACCCGGAACTGGCGAGCGCGGAATCACCGACGCAACGGGTTGGCGCCGCGCCATCGGGGGCCTTCGCGCCCGTGGCGCACGCCGTGCCGATGCTGTCGCTCGGCAACGCGTTCACCGACGAGGAAGTCGCGGACTTCGTGCGGCGGATCGAACGCAAGCTCGATCGCACGGGGCCGGTCTTTTCGGTGGAGCCCAAGCTCGACGGCCTGGCGATCAGCCTGCGCTACGAAGCCGGCCGCTTCGTCCGCGGCGCGACCCGCGGCGACGGCGCGACGGGCGAGGACGTCACCGCGAACCTGCGCACCATCAGGGCGATCCCGCTCGCGTTGCGCGGCAAGGACTGGCCTGCGGTGCTGGAGGTGCGCGGCGAGGTCTACATGCCGCTCGATGCGTTCCGGCGCTACAACGAACGCGCGCTTGCGGAAGGCGGCAAGGTGCTGGCCAATCCGCGCAACGGCGCGGCGGGGTCGCTGCGGCAGCTCGACCCTCGGGTGAGTGCGCAGCGACCGCTGGCCTTCTATGCGTATGCGGTCGGCGTGGTCGAGGGTGGCGGGCTTCCGGAAACGCATTCGGAAACGCTTGCCTGCCTGCGCGGCTGGGGCCTGCCCGTCAGCGCGGAAAACGACGTGGTGCGGGGCGCGGACGGACTGCTTGGCTATTACCGGCGCATGGGCGAGCGCCGCGACTCGCTTGGCTTCGACATCGACGGCGTGGTCTACAAGCTCGACGACTACGCGGGCCAGGCGGCGATGGGGTTCGTGTCGCGTGCGCCGCGCTGGGCCATCGCGCACAAGTATCCGGCCCAGGAGCAGGCGACCGTCGTCGAGTCCATCGAGGTCAACGTGGGGCGTACCGGTGCGGTGACGCCATGGGCGCTGATGCGGCCGGTGCAGGTTGGCGGCGTGACCGTCACGCGCGCGACCTTGCACAACGCCGACCAGGTGGCGCGGCTGGATGTGCGCGACGGCGACACGGTGATCGTGCGGCGCGCCGGTGACGTGATCCCGGAAGTGGTGCGCGTGGTGGTGGAAGCGCGGCCGAAGGGGACGAGGCCCTGGCGGATGCCGACCCACTGTCCAGCCTGCGGCTCGGAACTGGTGCGCGAGGCAGGCGACGTCGTCTGGCTGTGTTCCGGGGAGCTGACCTGCCCGTCGCAACGACGCGAGGCGATCGGCCACTTCGCGTCTCGCCGGGCGATGGACATCGAAGGCCTGGGCGAGCGCTACATCGAGGACCTGGTGTCGCTCGGCTACGTCGAGTCCGTCTCCGACCTCTACGGGCTCACGCTGGACGCATTGCTCGAGATGAAGCAGCGCGCCGACGCGCAGGCGGGTACGACCCCGGAGACCGTCAAGGCCGGCAAGGTCGCGACCAGGTGGGCGGAGAACCTGATCGAGGCGATCGACCGGAGCCGCAGGACGACGCTCGAGCGATTCCTGTACGCGCTCGGCATCAACCACGTCGGGGAGAGCACGGCGAAGGCGCTGGCGGCGTGGTTCGGCGACCTGGCGCTGGTCCGTCACCTGCCGTGGCCGTTGTTCCGGCGCGTGCCGGACATCGGTGGCGAAGTCGCGCGTGCGATCGGGCATTTCCTCGACCAGCCCGGCAACCAGCAGGCGATCGACGACCTGCTCGCGCGCGGCGTCACGATCACCGACGCGCATCCGCCCTCGCCGAAGTTGCGCGGATCGCTGGGGCTCGCCACGCTGCTGGTGGACCTCGAGATCCCGAAGGTGACGGCGAAGCGCGCAGGGCAGCTGGCCGGGGCGTTCCCCGATGCAGGCGCATTGGCGCGTGCCGATGAAGCGGCGTTCGCGGATGCCGGCCTGCCGGCCGACACCTCAGCATCGCTCGCCGCGTGGCTGGCGGAGCCCTCGAACCGGCAGTTGCTGCTCGCATCAGGCGAGGCGGCCGCGCGCGTGCTCGAGCGCATCCCTGCGGCAGCCGGCGTCGCCGCCGGTCCGCTGGACGGCCAGGTCGTGGTGCTCACCGGGACGCTGGCGTCGATGGGCCGGGACGACGCGAAGGCGCGGCTCGAGGCGCTGGGCGCGAAGGTCGCCGGCAGCGTGTCGAAGAAGACCGCGTTCGTGGTCGCGGGCGAGGCGGCGGGCTCCAAGCTGGCGAAGGCCGGGGAGCTGGGCGTCGAGGTCTGGGACGAGGCGAGGCTGCTCGCGTTCCTGTCCAGCCACGCATGATCGACTGGCACCCCTCGGCCGGGTTCGAGGCCCTGCGCCTGCGTGCCGCGCTCAATGCCCGGGTGCGCGCGTTCTTCGCGGAACGCGGCGTCGTCGAAGTCGAGACACCGGTGTTGTCCATGGCGGGCAACACCGAGCCGAACATCGCGTCGTTCGCGCTCGAATTCACCGGCAGGACCGACGGCGCGCCGAGCAGGCGGTGGTTGCGCACCTCGCCCGAGCACCCGCTCAAGCGCCTGCTCGCGGCTGGCTTCGGCGACTGCTACGAGCTCGGCCGGGTGTTCCGCGACGGCGAGGCCGGCGGCCGCCACAACCCCGAGTTCACGATGCTCGAGTGGTACCGCACCGGCTGGGACCACCATGCGCTGGTCGCCGAATGCGCCGCGCTCGTGGCCGACGCGCTGGCCCTGGTCCACCGATCGGCGACGCTGGTGCGCACCGCCTATCGCGACCTGTATCGCGAACGCCTGGGCGTCGACCCGATGACCGCCGACGTCGACGCGCTGCGGGACGCACTGGGCGATGTCGCCATCGATCCGGAAGGCCTGGGCCGCGACGACTGGCTCGACCTGCTGATGACCCACCGCCTGCAACCGGCGTTTCCGCGGGACATGTTGCTGGCGGTCCACGATTTCCCGGCGTCGCAATGCGCCCTGGCCCGCGTACGCACGGGACCGGATGGCATCGCGTTTGCCGAACGGTTCGAGCTCTACCTCGGGCCGCTCGAACTGGCGAACGGTTACCACGAGCTGGCGGACGCGGCGGAGCAGGGGGCCCGGTTCGACATGGACCTGCGGCGGCGCGCTTCGCGGGGCCAGCCACTGCCGCCGCGCGACGAGCGACTGCTCGCGGCGCTCGACGCCGGCCTCCCGGACTGCGCCGGCGTGGCGCTTGGCGTCGACCGGTTGCTGATGGCCATGCTCGACACCGACCGGATCGCCGACGTGCTCGCCTTCGACTTCGCGCGGGCTTGAGCGGCGACCGGGATCGCGGCTTACGCCGCTCCTGCATGGGGTGGTCGCTAGAATCGGGCGATGGACGACATCGACTACGCCCGCTACGACCGCATCCGCCCGCTGCGCTGGACCGGCGACGCCCTGGAGGTGCTGGACCAGCGGCAACTGCCGTTCGCGGTCGAGTACCTGGTGCAGCGCGACAGCGCCGGCGTCGCCGAGGCGATCCGTTCGCTCGCCGTGCGTGGCGCGCCCGCCATCGGCATCGCGGCCGCGTGGGGCGTGGTGCTGGCCGCGCGCGGGATCGAGGCCGCCGACGGTGCAGCGGCGGCGGCCGCGCTGGCGCCAGCCATCCGCCAGCTCAACGAAGCGCGCCCCACGGCGGTCAACCTGGCCTGGGCGCTGGCGCGCATGCGCCGTGCGCTCGATGGCGCCGGTGCCGACTGGCGCGCGCGCCTGGCGCACGAGGCACAGGCGATCGCCGACGAGGACCTGGCCGCCAACCGGCGGATGGGGGCGCTGGGCGCGGCGCTGATCGAGCCCGGCAGCGGCGTGCTCACCCACTGCAACACCGGCTCGCTGGCCACCGCGGGCTTCGGCACCGCCCTGGGGGTCATCCGCGCCGGCGTCGCTGCCGGCAGGATCGACGCCGTCTTCGCCGGCGAGACCCGCCCGTGGCTCCAGGGCGCGCGCCTGACCGCATGGGAACTGCAGCAGGACGGCATCGACGCCACCCTGATCGCCGACGCCGCCGCCTCCCACCTGATGCGTGCCGGCAAGGTCCAGTGGGTCGTGGTCGGCGCCGACCGGATCTGTGCCAACGGCGACGTGGCCAACAAGATCGGCACCTACCAGCTCGCCATCGCAGCGCGCCACCACGGCGTCCGGTTCATGGTGGCCGCGCCGTCGTCCACCGTCGACATGGCGACCCCGTCCGGCGACCGCATCCACATCGAGGAGCGCGACCCCGCCGAGCTCTTCGGTGTCGGCACCGTCCGCACCGCCGCGCCCGACATCGGCGCCTGGAACCCGGTGTTCGACGTCACGCCGCACGAGCTGGTGGACGCCCTGGTGACCGAGCAGGGGGTCATCTCGCACCCCGACGAAGCCAGCATGCGGGCCGCCTTCGGGTAGTCGCCCCTGGAAGCCCGTAAGTCTTTGACTTTTCGGGCAAATCGGCTCGCGAAAACCGGCCCGGCGTGCTATGATTTCACGTCTTTTCCACGCGCCCGGACACATGGCAGAACTCGCCAGAGAAATCATCCCCGTCAACCTCGAAGACGAGATGCGTCGCAGCTACCTCGATTACGCCATGAGCGTGATCGTGGGCCGCGCGCTCCCCGATGTCCGCGACGGCCTCAAGCCCGTGCATCGGCGCGTCCTGTTCGCCATGCACGAGCTCGGCGCGCACAGCAACAAGCCGTATTACAAGTCCGCCCGCATCGTCGGCGACGTCATCGGCAAGTACCACCCGCACGGCGACCAGTCCGTGTACGACACCCTGGTGCGCATGGCGCAGCCGTTCTCGCTGCGCTACCTGCTGGTGGACGGGCAGGGCAACTTCGGCTCGGTCGACGGCGACTCCGCCGCGGCGATGCGTTACACCGAGGCGCGCATGGCGCGGCTCACGCACGAGCTGATGGCGGACATCGACAAGGAAACCGTCGACTTCCAGCCCAACTACGACGAGAAGGAACTGGAGCCGACGGTGATGCCGTCGCGGTTCCCGAACCTGCTGGTCAACGGGTCGGCCGGCATCGCGGTCGGCATGGCCACCAACATCCCGCCGCACAACCTGTCGGAAGTCATCGACGCGACGATCGCGATGATCGACGACCCGGAGATCGACATCGACGGGCTGATGCAGCACATCCCGGGGCCCGACTTCCCGACCGCGGGCATCATCAACGGCGTCGGCGGCATCCACGTCGCCTACCGCACCGGCCGGGGCCGCGTGCGCATGCGCGCGCGCGCCGAGGTCGAGGTGGCCGACAACGGCCGCGAGGCGATCGTCGTCACCGAGATCCCCTACCAGGTCAACAAGGCGCGGCTGATCGAGAAGATCGCCGACCTCGTCAAGGAGAAGAAGCTCGAGGGCATCAGCGAGCTGCGCGACGAGTCCGACAAGGACGGCATGCGCATCTACATCGAGGTCAAGCGCGGTGAATCCGCGGAGGTCGTGCTCAACAACCTCTACTCGCAGACGCCGATGGAGTCGGTGTTCGGCATCAACATGGTGGCGCTGGTCGACGGCCGCCCGCAGCTGCTGAACCTCAAGCAGATGCTCGAGGCATTCGTGCGCCACCGCCGCGAGGTGGTGACCCGCCGCACGATCTTCGAGCTGCGCAAGGCGCGCGCCCGCGCCCACGTGCTCGAGGGGCTGACCGTCGCGCTGGCGAACATCGACGAGATGATCGAGCTGATCAAGACCTCGGCGAACCCGAACGAAGCGCGTGACCGGATGCTCGCGCGGACCTGGCAGCCCGGCCTGGTCGGGACGCTGCTGGCCGCGGCCGGCGCCGAGGCATCGCGTCCCGAGGACCTGCCGCGCGGCGTCGGACTCATCGACGGGGCCTACCAGCTGACCGAGGTCCAGGCGCAGCAGATCCTCGAGATGCGCCTGCACCGCCTGACCGGGCTGGAGCAGGAAAAGCTCACCGAGGAATACCGCCAGCTGCTCGACTCGATCCGTGCGCTCATCGCGATCCTCGAGGATCCCGACGTGCTGCTCGACGTCATCCGGACCGAGCTGCGCAACCTCAGGGAAGAGTTCGGCGATGCCCGCCGCAGCGAGATCCGCGCCAGCGAGGAGGACCTCGACATCCTCGACCTGATCGCGCCGGAAGACGTGGTGGTCACGCTGTCGCATTCCGGCTACGCCAAGCGACAGCCCGTCACCGCCTACCGCGCGCAACGCCGTGGCGGCCGCGGCCGCAATGCCGCGTCGACCAAGGACGAGGATTTCATCGACAAGCTGTGGCTGGTCAACACCCACGACACGTTGCTGACGTTCACCAGCGCGGGCCGTGTGTTCTGGTTGCCGGTGCACCAGTTGCCCGATGCCGGCCCCAACGCGCGCGGCCGCCCGATCGTCAACTGGATCCCGCTCGAGGCGGACGAAAAGGTGCAGGCCGTGCTGCCGGTGCGCGAGTACAGCGAGGACCTGTTCGTGTTCTTCGCCACCCGCAACGGCACGGTCAAGAAGACCCCGCTGACCGAGTACGCCTACCGCCTGCAGCGCGGCAAGATCGCGATCAACCTGGCCGAGGGCGATGCCCTGGTCAACGCGGAACTGTCGGACGGCACGCGCGACATCATGCTGTTCGCCAGCAACGGCAAGGCCGTCCGGTTCGCCGGCAGCACCGTGCGCCCGATGGGCCGCACCGCCACCGGCGTGCGCGGCATGCGGCTGGCCGAAGGGGAGGAAGTCCGCAGCCTGATCGTGGTCGAGGGCGACGGCGACATCCTCACCGCCAGCGAACGCGGCTACGGCAAGCGGACCCCCGCCGCCGACTACCCCCGCAAGGGCCGCGGGACCCAGGGCGTCATCGCCCTGCAGACCACCGCCCGCAACGGCAAGCTGGTCGGCGCCATCCAGCTTTCCGACCACCACGAAGTCCTGCTGATCTCCGACGGCGGCACCCTGGTCCGCACGCGCGCCTCGGAAATCTCCCAGGTCGGCCGCAACACCCAGGGTGTCACCCTGATCCGCCTGGCCCCGGACGAGTGCCTGCAGGCCATCGAGCGCCTGGACGCCTCACTGGACGACGAAGACACCGAGCATGCCGAGGCTTCGACGACTGCGGGCTCGAATCAGGATTACGCGGCGCCTTCGGCTTGACCACCCGCTGAGGCAACAGTCCCGGGGGCGGGGCCGCGTCGCCGCCGCCCCCGAAAGCCTTTGCCGCCTTGGCGGCTCCCACGGTTGGCTAGTCCAGCTGGGACAGCATGTGCTCCGCCGATGACACCCGGTATTCGCCCGGCGCCTCCACGTGCACCTGCTTCACCACCCCGTCCTCGGCGTAGATCGCGAAGCGCTTCGAGCGCGTCCCCATCCCGTACGCGCTCGCATCCATCTCCAGCCCCAGCGCCTTCGTGAATTCCCCGTTGCCGTCGGCCAGCATGTCCAGCCCCTCCGGCACGTTCTGGCTGCGCCCCCAGGCCTGCATCACGAACGGATCGTTCACGGAGAGGCAGGCCACCTCGACGCCCTTCTCCCGGAACTTGTCGAACGACTCGACGAATCCCGGCAGGTGCTTCTCCGAACAGGTCGGCGTGAACGCACCCGGGACCGCGAACAACACCACCTTCTTGCCGTCGAACAGCGCGTGCGTATCGACGGTCTCGACGCCGTCGCGGATCCGCTGCAACGCGACCTCGGGGATGCGGTCGCCTGGCTTGATGCTCATGGGGGAACTCCTTGCATTGGTGAACGTGGGGGTGGGCCCGTCGCGGCGCGGTGCGGCCCGCCCTTGAAATCGACCCGGGCGGCGCCTACTTGCCCAACGGCGGCCCTGCGGCCGCCCGAGAGAACGACGAACAACCGGGAGTATCCACCATGAACATAGTCCGTTACCGCCAATGGCCGGCACTGGGCTCGTCCCAGGACGAGTTCCGGCAGATGTTCGACCGATTCCTGGAAGGCACCGGCCTGGACCAGGGGCGCAGCGACGACAGCGACGTCGTCACCAGCCAGTGGATGCCGCGGGTCGACGTGAAGGAGGAGGGCGACCGCTTCGTGCTGTACGCCGACCTCCCCGGCATCGACCCGGACGACATCGAGGTGTCGATGGATCGCGGCATGCTGTCGATCCGCGGCGAGCGCAGCAGCGAGAGCTCCACCGAAACCGAGCGCTTCTCGCGCATCGAGCGACGCTACGGCAGCTTCCACCGCCGCTTCGCGTTGCCCGACAGTGCCGACGCCGACGGCATCCAGGCGCACGGCCGCAATGGCGTGCTTGAAATCAGCATCCCCAAGCGCCCGGAAAGCGCCCCGCGCCGCATCCAGGTCGGTCGCGGCGAGCACCGCGACCGCCGGCCCATCGACGCGCCGAAGACACAGCAGTAGTCCACGCGCGGTGCGTTAACCTCGGGGACCCATGGCCTCCACCATGGGTCCCTTCATGCGAGGCATCGATGCAGTTCAAGGACTACTACGGGATCCTCGGCGTCGAGCCGAGCGCGGGACAGGCCGAGATCAAGACCGCCTACCGGCGGCTCGCGCGCAAGTTCCACCCCGACGTGAGCAAGGAAGCCGGGGCCGAGGAAAAATTCAAGGCCGTCAACGAAGCCTACGAGGCGCTGCGCGACCCGGAGAAGCGCGCCGCCTACGACCAGCTCCGCCAGGGCGGCTACCGGCCGGGCGACGAGGTCCGGCCGCCGCATGGCGGCTTCCGGCAGGGCCCGCCGGGCGGGTTCGACTACGACGAGATCTTCGCCGGCGGCGGCGCCGGCGGCGGCTTCAGCGACTTCTTCGAGGAAATGTTCGGGCGCCGCCGCGGCGGCTTCGGACAGGGACCGGCGGCGGGGCGCGGGCCGCAGCCGCGCGGCGACTCGCGCGCCAAGCTCGCCGTGCCGCTGGAGGCCGTGTACCGCGGCGACAGCGTCCGCATCGGCATCAACGGGAAGACCCTGGAAGTGCGCATCCCCAAGGGCGTGCGCGAAGGCCAGTCGATCCGGCTGGCCGGGCAGGGTGGTGCCGGCGGCGACCTGTACCTGGAGATCGAGTACGCCGCCCATCCGCAGTTCGAGCTGGACGGCCGCAACATCATCCACGTGCTGCCGGTCGCGCCCTGGGAAGCCGCACTGGGCGCGACCATCAGCGTCCCCACGCTGGGCGGACCGGTGGAGCTCAAGGTGCCGCCCGATTCGGAAGCCGGTCGCAAGCTGCGGCTGCGCGGCCGGGGCCTGCCTGGCCCGACGCCTGGCGACCAGATCGTCGAGCTCGAGGTGCTTGCGCCGAATGCGCACACCGATGCGCAGCGCGACGCCTATCGGGCGATGCAGGACGCGTTCGGCGAGGACTGGCGCCGCGCGTGACGCCTCAGGCGGCGGATGGCTCCAGCGGGGCCGGGCCGCCGCCCAGCCATTCCTGGATGATGTCGGCCAGCTCGGTCTCGCCGAACGGCTTGGTGATGTAGGCCTTGGCGCCCTGGCGCATCCCCCACACGCGATCGGTGTCCTGGTCCTTGGTGGTGACCAGGATGACGGGGATGTGGCTGGTGCTCGGTTCACGGGTGATCGAACGCGTGGCCTGGAACCCGTTGAGGTTCGGCATCACCACGTCCATCAGGATCAGGTCGGGGATTTCGCGCTTGGCGACTTCGACGCCGGCTGCGCCGTCCTCGGCGGTCAGTGCCTCGTGGCCGAGCTTCTCGACGATGCGGCGGATGCCCATCAGCTGCGACGGCGAGTCGTCGACGATCAGGATGCGGGCCATGGACTTCCCCTACGGTTGACGTTGAAATTGTAGCGGGCCGGGGGCGTGCCGCAAATGGACGGCAAGGCCACGGCCCGTCACGGCGTGACCAGCGTGCGGCCTCGCGATCCACCGGCGAGCATCGTGGCGAACACGCCCGGAAGGTCGTCGAACCCCGCCTCGCGCGTGCAGATGGCGTCCAGGTGCGCCGGCTTCCACTCGCCCGCCAGGCGGCGCCACACTTCCCCGCGGATGTCGCGCGCGGTGCCGGCCGATGCCACGCCGAGCAGCGACACGCCGCGGATGATGAAGGGCATGACCGTCGCTTCCAGCGCCGGCGAGGCGGCCAGCCCGGCGCTCGCGACGTTGCCGTACGGCGCGGTCCGCGCCAGCAGGCTGCCCAGCATCGCGCCGCCGACGTTGTCGAGCGCGCCGCCGAACGTCGCCGACTCGAGCGGTCGGGCTTCGGCCAGGGCCTCCCGTCCCAGGACCTCGCGCGCGCCCAGCGAGCGGAGCCAGTCGTGCTGCTCCGGCTTCCCGCTCACGGCGTGGACCTCGAAGCCCGCTCGCGTGAAGATGTCGACCGCCAGGGAGCCCACGCCACCGGACGCCCCGGTGACGCAGATCGGCCCGAGCGCCGGCGCCTGCCGGTTGTCCAGCATGCGGAACAGGGCGAGCGCCGCGGTGAACCCGGCGGTGCCCAGGATCATGGACTCGCGAAGCGTCAGTCCCGCCGGCAACGGGATCGCCCACTTCGACTCGAGGCGCGCGTACTCGGCGTAGCCGCCGTCCCGCGTCTCGCCGAGCCCGCAACCGGTGGCCAGCACCGCGTCGCCCTCCCGAAACGCGGGGTCGGCCGTGCAGACGACGTGGCCCGCCACGTCGATGCCGCCGACCAGCGGGAAGCGCCGCAGGATCCTGCCTTCACCGGTCCCGGCCAGCGCGTCCTTGTAGTTGACCGACGAATGCGCAGTGCGGATGACGAGCTCACCGGGGGACAGCGCGTCGAGCGAGACCGATTCGATGCCGCTGCGGTGCGGCGCGTCGCCACCGTGGATGCGGAAGGCGCGGAAGTGCTCGGGGACGCCCGTCATCGCAATGCCTCGCGGCGCTTGCCGTCCAGCCACTTGCCGGCCCGGACGGGGGCGTAGGCATGCATCCAAGCGAGCATGGCGTCGACGTCCTCCCCGTGCCACAGGTCGCGGCGCTGGTCCGCGTGCAGGAAGCGCTCGGCCACCATGCGGTCCATCATCGCCACCAGGGGCGCGTAGAAGCCGTCGACGTCCAGGAACGCACAGGGCTTGTCGCCCAGGCCGAGCTGGCGCCAGGTGAGCATCTCGAACATCTCGTCCATCGTGCCGAAGCCGCCGGGCAGGGCCACGAAGGCATCGGACAGGTCGAACATGCGCGCCTTGCGCTCGTGCATGTTGGCCACGACCTCGAGCCGGGTGACGCCGCGATGCGCGACTTCCCAGCCGACCAGCTGTTCCGGGATCACGCCGGTGACCTCGCCGCCCGCCGCCAGCGCGGCGTCGGCGACCACGCCCATGAGGCCGACATTGCCGCCGCCGTAGATGACGGCCAGCCCGTCGCGCGCCAGCCGGGCGCCCAGCTCCGCCGCGCGCTCCGCGTAGATGGCACGCGAGCCGGCGTTCGATCCGCAGTAGACGCAGACCGATTTCATCCTGCCTGGATTCCCGCCTTCGCGGGAATGACGGTCGATGCTCAATTGGCCTTGTGGATCGCGCGCTTGGCCACCGCCATGGCGGCGTCGTGGATCGCCTCGGAGAGCGTGGGGTGTGCGTGGCAGATGCGTGCCAGGTCGTCGGCGGAGCCGTTGAACTCCATCGTCAGCACGCCCTCGTGCACCAGCTCCGACACGCCCACGCCCACCAGGTGCAGGCCGAGCACGCGGTCGGTCTCGGCGTGCGCGATGACCTTCACGAAGCCGGCCGGCTCGCCCATCGCCACCGCGCGGCCGATCGCCGCGAACGGGAAGCTGCCGGTCTTGTAGGGCGTGCCCGCTTCCTTGAGCTGCTGTTCCGTCTGCCCGACCCAGGCGATCTCCGGTTCGGTGTAGATGACCCACGGGATGGTGTCGAGGTTGACGTGGCCGGGCAGGCCCGCGATGAGTTCCGCCACCGCGATGCCTTCCTCGAAGCCCTTGTGCGCCAGCATCGGGCCGCGAACGCAGTCGCCCACCGCCCAGACGCCGTCGACGCCGGTGTGGCAGTGCTCGTCGACCTCGATGCGGCCGCGATCGTCCAGCTTCACGCCCGTGCCCTCGGCCAGCAGGCCCCGGGTTGCCGCGCGGCGGCCGACGGCAACCAGCAGCTTGTCGACGACCAGCGACTGCTCGCCCTTGCCGTCGGCGTAGGTGAGGTGCACTTCCTTCGCCTTGCCCTTGCCCTTCAGCTCGGCCTTCGACACCTTCGCGCCCAGGCGGATGTCGAGGCCCTGCTTCTTGAACTCGCGCGCGGCGGTCTTCGCGACCTCGGCGTCGGCGGCGCCCAGGAACTCCGGCAGCGCCTCGAGGATGGTCACCTCGGCGCCCAGCCGCTTCCACACGCTACCGAGCTCCAGGCCGATCACGCCGGCGCCGATCACGCCGAGCCGCTTCGGCACGTCGGGGAAGTCGAGCGCGCCGACGTTGTCGACGATGGCCTCGCCGTCGAACTTCGCGAACGGCAGCTCGATCGAGTCCGAACCGGCGGCGATGACGACGTTGGTCCCTTCCAGCTCGACGTCCTTGCCATCGTGGAGCTTCACCTTGACGACGTTGCCCTTGTGCAGCGTGCCGAAGCCGTAATACGGCGTGACCTTGTTGGCCTTGAACAGCATCGCGATGCCGCCCGTGAACTGCTTCACGATCGCGTCCTTGCGGCCGACCATCTGGCCGACGTCCATCCTGGCATCCTTGAAGCTGATGCCGTGGTCGCCGAAGAGGTGGCCCATGTTCCAGAACTGGCGCGACGAATCGAGCAGCGCCTTGGACGGGATGCAGCCCACGCGCAGGCACGTGCCGCCCAGCGCGGGCTTGCCGTCCTTGCCGATGCCGGCGTCGATGCAGGCGGTCTTCAGGCCGAGCTGCGCGGCGCGGATGGCGGCGTGGTAGCCGGCGGGCCCCCCGCCGATGACGACGACGTCGAATTTGTCAGCCATGTCGGTTCCTTACATGTCCAGCAGCATGCGCTGCGGGTTTTCCAGCTGGTTCTTGATGTCCACCAGGAACAGCACCGCGTCCTTGCCGTCGATGATCCGGTGGTCGTAGGACAGGGCGATGTACATCATCGGCGCGGCGACGACCTGGCCGTCCTCGACGATGGGGCGCTCCTTGATGGTGTGCATGCCGAGGATCGCCGACTGCGGCGGGTTGACGATCGGCGTCGACATCAGCGACCCGAACGTGCCGCCGTTGGTGATGGTGAACGTGCCGCCCTGCAGGTCCTCGAGCTTCAGGCCGCCCTCGCGCGCCGCGGTCGCGTAGGCATCGATGTTCTTCTCGACATCGGCGAACGACATGCGCTCGACGTTGCGCAGCACCGGCGTGACCAGGCCGCGCTCGGTCGACACGGCAATCGAGATGTCCGCGTACCCGCGGTAGATGATGTCGTTGCCATCCACCTGCGCGTTGACCACCGGGTAGCGCTGCAGCGCATTGGCGGCGGCCTTGGTGAAGAAGCTCATGTAGCCGAGCTTGACGCCGTGGGCCTTCTGGAACGCCTCGCCGAGTTCCTTGCGCATGCGCACGACCCGGGACAGGTTGACCTCGTTGAACGAGGTCAGCATCGCGATCGATTCCTTGGACTGCATCAGGCGCTCGGCGATGCGGGCGCGCATCCGGGTCATCGGCACGCGCTCTTCCGGGCGTGCGCCGCCTGCGTTGCCCGCGCCGGCATTGCGCGCGTAGTTGACCAGGTCTTCCTTGGTCACCGCGCCGCGGCGGCCGGTGCCCTCGACCTGCGAGGGGTCGATGCCTTCCTTCGCGGCGGTGAAGCGCGCGCCCGGCGGGAGCGCGCCGACATCCTTCGAGGCGGGCTTCGGCGCCGCGGCCTTCGATGCCTTCGCGGCTTCGGGCTTCGCCGGTTCCGCCTTCGCTGGCTCGGCCGCCTTGCCCGCCTTCGCGTCGGGCTTCGGCGCGTCGTCGGACTTCGCGGGGGCCGCGCCTTCCTCGATCACCGCGATGACCTGCTGGCTGGTCACCGTCGCGCCGGCCTCGACCTTGATCTCCTTGATCACGCCGTCGACCGGGGAGGGCACCTCGAGCACGACCTTGTCGGTCTCCAGGTCCAGCAGGTTCTCGTCGCGGCTGACGGCATCGCCGGCTTTCTTGTGCCAGGCGGCGATGACGGCGTCGGACACGGATTCCGGGAGGACCGGGACTTTGACTTCGATGGACATGGCGGCGTCCTGCTTACGGGATGCGGTGGAAAGGAATCACTCGTCGACCACGTCGCCGTCGAGCGGATTGTTGAGTGCGTCGGCGACCAGCGCTGCCTGTTCTTCGACATGGTCGCTGAAATGGCCGCAGGCGGGCGAAGGCGAGCGCGCCCGGCCCACGTAGTCGAGCACCTGCCCGGGCTGCAGGCAGGCGGTGAGGTGGTGCCGGATCTGGAACCAGGCACCCTGGTTCTGCGGCTCCTCCTGGCACCAGACGACCTCCGGCACCCTGGCGTAGCGCTCCAGCTCGGCCGCCAGCTCCTCGCGCGGGAACGGATAGAGCTGTTCCACGCGGACCAGCGCGACATCCTCGAGACCCTGCTTCTGCGCTTCCTCGACCAGGTCGTAGTAGACCTTGCCGGAGCACAGCACGACGCGGCGGACCTGCTTCGCCGTTGCCGTCGTATCGGGGATCAGTCGCTGGAAACCGCCGCCGGCCAGCTCGTCGAGGGTGGACACCGCCAGCTTGTGGCGCAACAGCGACTTGGGCGTCATGACCACCAGCGGCTTGCGCGTGGCCATGCGCATCTGCCGGCGGATCATGTGGAAGGCCTGCGCCGGCGTCGTCGGGACGCAGACCAGCATGTTGTCCAGCGCGCACAACTGGAGGAACCGCTCCAGGCGCGCGGAACTGTGCTCGGGCCCCTGGCCTTCGTAGCCGTGCGGCAGGAACAGCGCCAGGCCGCACAGCCGCCCCCACTTGGCCTCGCCGGACGACAGGAACTGGTCGATCACCACCTGCGCGCCGTTGGCGAAGTCGCCGAACTGGGCTTCCCAGATGTCGAGCGTCATCGGGTCCGCGGTGGTGTAGCCGTACTCGAACGCCATCACCGCCTCCTCGCTGAGCAGCGAGTCGATGATGGTCACCGTTTCCGGGTCTTCCACCAGTTCGCGCAACGGCAGGTACCAGTTGTCCGTCGCCTGGTCGTGGAGGATCGCGTGGCGGTGGAAGAACGTGCCGCGACCGGAGTCCTGCCCGACCAGGCGCAGCTTGTAGCCCTCGCGCAGCAGCGTGGCGTAGGCCAGGTTCTCGGCGAAGCCCCAGTCGCCCGCCTGCTCGCCGGCGGCCATGCGGCGCCGGTCCTCGTAGATCTTCGCCACGCGCGGATGCAGTTTCACCCGTGCGGGCACGGTGTTGATCGTGTTCGCCAGCTGGTCCAGGTCCGCACGGGCCACCTGGGTGTCGACCGGGTCCGACAGCTGGCCAGCCAGGTACTTCGACCAGTCGATGGTGAACTCGTCGTCCTTCGCCTCGGCCAGCTCGGTGGTGACCACGCCCTGGTCCAGCTTGTCGCGGTAGGCGTCGACCAGTGCCTTCGCCTCGTCCGCCGGCACCACGCCGGCCTCGGCCAGCTGCCTGGCATACAGCTCGCGCGTGGTCGGGTGCTTGCGGATCTTCTGGTACATCAGCGGCTGCGTCGCGGCCGGTTCGTCGGCCTCGTTGTGGCCGTGGCGCCGGTAACAGACCAGGTCGATCACGACGTCCTTGCCGAAGCGCTGGCGGAAGTCGAACGCGAGTTCCGCGCAGAACACCACGGCCTCGGGGTTGTCCCCGTTCACGTGCAGCACCGGCGCGTCGACCATCTTCGCGACGTCGGTGCAATACAGCGTGGAGCGCGCATCCGCGCGGTCGGACGTGGTGAAGCCGACCTGGTTGTTGATCACCACGTGCACGGTGCCGCCGACGGCGAAGCCGCGCGCCTGCGACATCTGCAGCAGCTCCATCACCACGCCCTGGCCGGCGAACGCCGCGTCGCCATGGAGCAGGACCGGCAGGACCTGCTTGCGCGCCTTGTCGCCGCGGCGGTGCTGGCGCGAGCGCACGGAACCGGCGACCACCGGGTCGACGATCTCCAGGTGCGACGGGTTGAACGCGAGCGCGACATGCACGGGGCCGCCATCGGTGGCGACGTCGGCGGAGAAGCCCATGTGGTACTTGACGTCGCCGGTGTGCGCGCGGCCGTCCGACTTGTGCTCGAACTTGCCTTCGAATTCGTCGAACAGCTTGCGCGGAGGCTTGCCGAGGGTGTTGACGAGCACGTTCAGGCGGCCGCGGTGGGCCATGCCCATCACGACCTCCTTCATGCCGTCCTTGCCTGCGCGGCGGATCACCACGTCCAGCAGCGGCACCAGCGAGTCGCCGCCTTCCAGCGAGAAGCGCTTCTGGCCGACGTACTTCGTGTGCAGGTACCGCTCCAGGCCTTCGGCCGCCGTCAGGCGCTCGAGGATGCGGCGCTTGCCGGCCGCCGACACCCCGTAGTCGCCACCGGCCGCTTCCAGGCGCTGGTAGATCCAGCGGCGCTGCTCGGCGTCGGCGATGTGCATGAACTCCGCGCCGATCGGTCCGGTGTAGGTCGCCTTGAGCAGCGCCAGCAGGTCGCGCAGCGCCATCCGGTCCTTCCCGGCCACGCCACCGGTGCCGACCTCGGCCGACAGGTCGGTCTCCGACAGGCGATGGAACGCCAGGCCGAGGTCCGGTGCGTCCGGCTTGGGCATCATTTCCAGGGGGTCGAGCTGGGCGCCGAGGTGCCCGCGGGCCCGATAGGCGGTGACCAGCTTGCCCACCGCCAGCTCCCGGATGTCCGGCACGCCGCCGGCCGGGGCGGTGGCGAGGCCGCGCGTGGCGCGGCGGCCGGCGGCGGCCACCGCCTCGGCGACGACCGAATGGGGGATGTCGCCCGCCGCGCGGCCCTCGAAGCCGTCGAAATACGCCTTCCACTGCGGCCCGACGGTGTCGGGCGCAACCAGGTATTGCTCGTAGAGGTCCTCGATGTAGGCCGCGTTGGCGCCGAGTTGCGAGGATTGGGCGAACTGCTTCAGGGGGCTGGCCACGGTGGACAGGGGACTCGACGGTGGGGGCAGGCAGTGCGCGTGCGCTCCATGCAACGGCCGCGGCCGTCGCTGAATGCGGCACGAAGAATCAAGCAAGTATAGCCGGAGGGATGTGTCCGGGCCTACACGCTCAGGCGCCGAGGACGCGGTATTCGGTCACCTGCCGGGCGCGTTCCCACGCCCGGTCGAAGCGTTCGCGCAATTGCCGGGCATGCCCGGGCGAGGCCAGGCGCGCGTGGCCGTCGAGGCGGTTGTCGAAAGCGCGGTACCAGCTGCCCGCCTGGTCGTCGACGACGAAGGCCGAGGGGTCCGCGGTGTCGACGCGGTCGTCGGTCTCGCGGAACGCGAACACGCTGGGCAGGCGCTGGGCGAGCGGCAACAGCGGGGCGTGGTGCCGCTGCGGTCCGGCGGCATCGCGCAGCAGCACCTGGACGGTGGCGCCCCGGCGCGACGTGGCGAAACGGCGCAGCGCCTCGAGGACGGCCGGCGTGTCGAACACGCCGGGGTCCAGGTCACGGCTGCGGATCCGGAGCTCGCGCCTGGCCGAGTGCGCCAGCGCCACGACCACGGCGACCGCCTCGGTCGCCTCGGTCACCGCCATCGTGCCGTCCAGCTGGCGCCACATGGTCAGGTGCTCGATCCCGGCCTCCATGAACCGGGGCCCGAGCGGCAGGAACCCGTGCCGCTGGTAGAAGCGGATGGCGGTGGCCTGCGCATGCAGCCGCACCCGTTGCCAGCCGCGCCCGCGCGCAGCCTCGAGCAGGGCGGCGAGCAACGCATCGCCGACGCCGCGTCCGCGCCAGCCGGCCAGCACTGCCATCCGGCCGATGCGCGCGGCGGGCAGTCCGGGATCGGCGCCGTGTCCGTCGCCCGCGGTGGAGGCTTCCGGCGGGACCAGGCGGCCGGTACCGATCGGGTTGCCTTCGGCGTCGCGTGCGACGACGTGTACGCAGCGCGCGTCCGCGTCATCCAGTTCAAGCGCGGCCGGGACCCCCTGTTCGCGGATGAACACCGACTCGCGCACGGCGCGCAGCGCGTCGAAGTCGAGGCCGTAGTCGGCTTCGGCGACCCGGAATTCGCCAGGAACGTTCATTCGTCTTCGTCGCCGGTGCGCTGGAGCAGGTAGTGGCCCGCCTCGAGCAGGGCGTAGGCGCGGTCGCGCCCGGCTTCGGACAGGGACGCATAGACCCGCTCGTCGATGCTGCGCGCGCCGGCGAGTCGCTGCGCATCGCGCGCGGGAAGCGGCCATGACTCGCCGTTGGCGAACAGCGCACCCCCGCGGCCGGCCCGTCGCCAGGCCATGCGCGAGAACGGATGCCGGTGCAGCTGCGCGCCCTGGGCCAGGTCCCATTCGAACTCGATGCGCGAGGGCAGCCCGGGCGCCGGCGCGACGCCACCGCCATTGCGGTACGCGCTGATGAACCGGCCGAACCAGTCGGCGAGGCGCTCCGGATCGTTCATCCGCAACGTGTTCAGCGCCTCGACCACGCGCGCCATCGCCGCGGCGTCGATCTCGTTCGGGTCGCCCGCGGGCGCCAGGTCCGGATCGCGGTAACGCAGCGACTCGTCGGCGTCGGCCGCCAGGGTGTCGACGAAATCGCCCAGCAGTTCCGCGGCGGCCGGCGCGCGCATGCCGACCGAGAAGGTGAGGCAGGCGTCCTCCGCGACCCCGTGGTGCGGCACGCCGGGCGGGAGGTACAGCATGTCGCCTGGGCCCAGGATCCAGTCGTGGTCCGGCTCGAAGTTGCGCAGCAGGCGCAATTCGACGTCATTGCGGAAGTCCAGCGAGGCGCCGGGACGCGTGTCGACCTGCCAGCGCCGCCGTCCGTGCGCCTGCAGCAGGAACACGTCGTACTGGTCCACGTGCGCGCCCACCGAGCCGCCCGGCGCGGCGAACGACACCATGACGTCGTCGATCCGCCAGCGCGGCAGGAACGCGAACGCGTCGATCACCGCGGCGACATCGGCATCCCACTTGTCCACGTCCTGGACCAGCAGCGTCCAGTCGTGCGTCGGCAGGCCGGGGAACAGGTCCTCCGGAAACGGACCGTGGCGCACCATCCATGCGTCGGTCGCCGGATCGTGCGCGACCAGGCGCGACAAAGTGCCGTCCTCGCAGGCCAGGCCCGCCAGGTCCTCCGGGGTGATCGGCGATTCGAACCCGGGGAAGGCGTTGCGCACCAGCACGGGATGCTTCTGCCAGTAGTCGCGCAGGAAGGCCTCCGGTGCCATCCCCAGCGGGGGCATGGCGGTGCCGTCCACCTCGATCGGGGGCGCGGCCTTGCGCGCGCGGCGCGGGCGCGCGGCCACCTCAGGCCTCGCCGGCCAGTCGCGCCGCGAGGCCCGTGTAGCTCGCCGGCGTCATCGCGAGCAGGCGGTCGCGCTCGGCGGCCGGCAGGTCGAGCCCGCCGATGAACGCGCGCATCGATTCGGCGGTGATCCCCTGTCCGCGCGTCAACGCCTTGAGCTGCTCGTAGGGGTTCGGCAGGCCGTGCCGGCGCATCACGGTCTGCACGGCTTCGGCCAGTACTTCCCAGGCGGCATCGAGGTCGGCGTCGAGCCGCTCCGGCGCGACCGTGAGTTTTCCCAACCCCTTGGCCACCGAATCCAGCCCGACCAGCGTATGCCCGAATGCGGTGCCGAGCGCGCGCAGCACGGTGGAATCGGTGAGGTCGCGCTGCCAGCGGCTGATCGGCAATTTCTCGGAGAAATGGCCGAACAGCGCATTGGCGATGCCGAGGTTCCCTTCGGCGTTCTCGAAGTCGATCGGGTTGACCTTGTGCGGCATCGTGCTGCTGCCGACTTCGCCTTCCTTGAGCTTCTGGCGGAAGTAGCCGAGCGAGATGTAACCCCAGGTGTCGCGGCACAGGTCCACCAGGATCGTGTTCGCGCGCCGCGCCGCGTCGCTGATCTCCGCGATGCAGTCGTGCGGCTCGATCTGCGTCGTGTACGGGTTGAACACCAGCCCCAGCCCTTCGACGAAGCGCCTGGCGAAGGCCGGCCAGTCGACGCCGGGATAGGCCGCCACGTGCGCGTTGTAGTTGCCGACCGCGCCATTGGCCTTGCCCGTGAGTTCGACGGCCGCCAGTTGCGTGCGCTGGCGCTCGAGCCGCGCGACGACGTTGGCGATTTCCTTGCCCAGGGTGGTGGGCGAGGCGGTCTGGCCGTGCGTACGCGAGAGCATCGGCTGCGCGGCCTGTGCGCGGGCGAGCGCACGCAGGCTGTCGATGATCCCGTCCAGCGCGGGCAGCAGCACGGCCTCGCGTGCCTCGGCCAGCATCAGGCCGTACGCCAGGTTGTTGATGTCCTCGCTGGTGCACGCGAAATGCACGAACTCCAGCGCCGGCGCGAGCGCGGGGTCGCCCTCCAGCCGTTCCTTGATGAAGTACTCGACCGCCTTGACGTCGTGGTTGGTCGTGCCCTCGATCGCCTTCACGCGCGCGGCGTCCTCCGGCGAGAACCCGTCGGCGAGCGCGCGCAGCCGCGACGCCGCGCCAGCCGGGAAGGGGGCCAGTTCCACGATGCCGGGCTCGGCCGCGAGCGCCAGCAGCCACTCGACCTCCACCCGCACGCGGGCGCGGACCAGCCCGTACTCGGAGAAGACCGGCCGCAGCGCCTCGACCCGGGCGGCGTAGCGACCGTCGAGCGGGGACAGGGCGAGAAGCTGGGCGTGTGGCATGGCGGTCGCGACTGGCGGGGACCGCGACGATTCTAGACTGCCGTCGACGGAAGGTTATCCTCGCCCGCAGGCAGGCACGCACGAGGACGGCAATGGCCAAGGCACCCGGGCGGCGCCCCGACAAGACCCCCAGCACCGAGCGCTTCCGCATCGAGCACGACAGCATGGGCCGGCTGCGGGTGCCCTCGGGCGCGCTGTGGGGCGCCCAGACCCAGCGCGCGTTGCAGAACTTCACCATCTCCGGCCAGCCGATGCCGCGCGGCTTCATCCGGGCGCTGGGCCTGGTCAAGGCCGCCGCCGCGCAGGTCAACGCGGACCTGGGCCTGCTGCCGAAGGCGCGCGCCACGGCGATCCGCAGGGCGGCGCTGGAAGTGGCGGGCGGCGAACACGACGCCCATTTCCCGCTGGACGTGTTCCAGACCGGCTCGGGCACGTCGAGCAACATGAATGCCAACGAGGTGATCGCGACGCTCGCCACGCGTGCGGCCCGCGGAAGCCGCAAGTCGCGCGCGATCCACCCGAACGACGACGTCAACCTCGGGCAGAGCTCGAACGACGTGGTGCCGACCGCGATCCGCGTGTCCGCGCAGCTCGCGGTGGTCGAGGACCTGCTGCCGGCCCTGGTGCACCTGCGGCGCACGATCGACCGCAAGGCGCGTGCGCTGGGCAAGGTGGTCAAGACCGGGCGCACCCACTTGATGGACGCGATGCCGTTGACTTTCGGGCAGGAGCTTGGCGCATGGTCGGCGCAGTTGCGTTCGGCGGAGGCGCGCATCACCGACACGCTGGCGCGCGTGCGCCGGTTGCCGATCGGCGGCACCGCGATCGGCACCGGCATCAACGCGGACCCACGGTTCGGCACGGCCATGGCCCGCGCGTTGTCGCGGCTGGCCGGCACCCGGTTCGAATCGGCCGCCAACCGCTTCGAAGGCCTGGCATCGCAGGACGACGCCGTCGAGCTCTCCGGCCAGTTCAACGTGCTGGCCGTCGCGCTGACGAAGATCGCCAACGACCTGCGGTGGATGAACTCGGGACCCCTGGCGGGGCTGGGCGAGGTGGAACTGCCGGCGTTGCAACCGGGCAGTTCGATCATGCCCGGCAAGGTCAACCCGGTGATCCCCGAGGCGACCTGCATGGTGTGCGCGCAGGTGATGGGCCACCATGCGGCAATCACCGTCGCCGGTGCCTCGGGCAACTTCCAGCTCAACGTGATGCTGCCGCTGGTGGCGCACGACCTGCTGCAGCAGGCCGGCCTCATGGCGAACGCGATGCGGCTGCTGGCGGACACGACGATCGACGGCATGCAGGTGCGCCGCGACACCGTCGCGGCGGCGGTGGACCGCAACCCGATCCTGGTGACGGCGCTCAACCCGGTGATCGGCTACGAAAAGGCCGCGGCGATCGCCAAGCAGGCCTATCGCGAGGGACGTCCGATCCTGGAGGTGGCCCGCGAGGCCACGGGCATGCCGGAAGCGGCGTTGAAGCGCTTGCTGGATCCCGCCACGCTCACGCGCGGCGGGATCGCCGGGTGACAGCCGGCCGCTACCGGTTGTCGACCTTGCCTTCGGCGGCGTCCTCGACGCATTCGTCGATGTCGCCCTCGTCCATCGTCGCGTAGGGCGCCAGCTCGGGGATCGAGGCCGCCAGGGCGTCCTGCGTCTCGAGCAGCGGGTCGAGGCGGGCGCACAGCTCGCCGGCCTGGAGGCGGATCTTGTCGGCTTCGGCCTCGATCTTCGCCTCGATGTCGTCGGTGTTGCCGGACAGCACGCCCCGGAACGCTTCGCCCATCGCCGTCTTCGCCAGCGCGGCGCCCTGCAGGCCGATGCGCGCGCCGGCCAGGGCGACCTCGGAGACCTGCTGGCGGTAGGCGAGCAGCAGGGCCCGCTCTTCCGCGTCGACCTCGATGCGCTTGCCGTCGATCAGCAGGTCGCCCTCGGGCGTGATTTCCGCGTCGCTGGCGTCGTTCCCGTCGCCGCCGGGATGGTGCTCGCCGCCGAAGTCGATGTTTTCCGTGGCGAGGCTGTCGCGGACCTCGCGCTCGATCTCGGCCATCTCGATGCCGAGGATCGCCCCGGCCTGTTCGGCTTCGCGTGCGGCGTCATCGGCAGGCGTGCCACCGCAGGCCGCCAGGGGCAGGCAGCAGGCGAGCAGGAGGAAGGCGGTGCGTTGCTGTCGTTTCATGTCGCGCCTCATGGAATCGGATGCGGGGAGGAATGGCCGGGGATCAGTCGCCCGCCGGCAGGTCGATGCGGCCGGCGACGCCGCGGTGCTCGACGCTGCCGCTGCCGACGCCGCGCACGACCAGGTCGCCGCGCACGCCGGTCGCCTCGATGTCGCCGGAGCCGACGGCACCCACGCGCACGCTGCCGGCGATGTTGCGCATGCCCGCGTCGCCGGAGCCGACCGAGCCGACCTCGATGTCGCCACCGGCACCGTATACGTCGAAGTCGCCCGAGCCGATGCTGCCGACAGTGGCGCCCCCCTTGATGCGGGCGGCGGTGACGTCGCCGGAGCCGATCGAATCCACGCGCAGCGCGCCGATGTCCTCGAGCTGGACGTCGCCGGAACCGACGCCGAGGTCGACCCGGCCCGCGATGTCGCTGGCCTGCAGGTCGCCGGACCCGACGCTGGCGTCCAGCGACGCCACGCCGCTGACCACCGCGTCGCCGGAACCGACCTCGACCTGCACCGCGAGGCCGCGGGGCAACGTTGCAGTGACGTCGAGCCGGGCGTAACGCGTGCCGAACAGGTTCCAGCTGCCGTTGCCTTCGCTTTCCAGGCGCACCACCAGGGTGTCGCCGCGGCGCGCCTGCGTCACCCGCAGCCCTTCGAGCGCGGACTCGCTGGATGCGCACGCCCGTCCCTTGAGTGTCGCGGCGCCTGCCTGCGCCGTGAGCACCTCCAGGTCGTGCGCGTTGACCTCGAAGCGGACCGCGCGGGCCCCGGCCAGGTCGAGCGCCATGTCGATGTTGCGGACGTCGGCGCAATCGCTGGCGTTGGCGGTGGGCGGGAGGAGCGTGGCCGCGGCGAGCGCCGCGGCAATGGCGAGGCGTTGCGTGTTCAACCTTCATCCCTCCACCGGCGAAGCCGGATTGCACCAAGGATCATCACTGCACCGGCGAGCGCGCCGATCCACAGTTCGGGCATCGCCAGGCTGTCAAGCGTATTGACGGCCGACAGGTCGGTGAGCAGGCCTTCGGGGCTGTCGTGCCGGCCGAAGCCGTCGCGGTATACCAGGTCCATCGCCGGGAAGGTGCCGAGCAGCACGCGGGCCACGATGTGCGCCCAGAACCACGACGAGTCGAGGTCGAGGAAGGGCATCAGGTCGAACCAGCTCAGGAAGATGCCCGCGAATACCGGCAGCATCACCGCCCACAGGAACGGCTTGCTGCGCGACCAGGCCGAGCACAACAGCAGCCAGCCGACGGTCGGCAGCGCCCAGAGCGCGTACACCGGGATGGCCACCGCGTAGCTGGCGACGATGTCGAGCGGATTGCCGGGACCCCAGAGCAGCACGTACGGGTTGCCGCCGTGGGCGAGCACCAGGACGCTGAGCACCACCAGGAACCCGGTCATCGTCGCCAGCGAGGCGGCGATCGCGATCAGCGGCGCGACGACCAGGGCGCTGGCGGCCTTCGACAGCACGGTGTCGCGGTCCGAGACCGGCAGCGACTTCCAGAACAGCACGCTGCGATCCTTGCGCTCGTCGTAGAGCGCACCCAGGCAGTAGAAGAACACCACGAAGCCGAGCACGATCAGCGGCCAGCCCGAGGCCATGTACAGGGCGATGTCGATGCCCTGGCTCAGCTCGCGGAACTCGTCCGGCCCCAGCTTTTCCGTCAGGTAGCCCAGGTCGAGGCCGTTGATCATGACTTCGCCGTCGAACTCGCCGTCGGCGATGGCCTTGCGTGCCGCCACCTCGCCGATGACGATCGCCATGATCGTCAGCAACAGGGAGATCGCGCCGGCGACCAGCGGCGCCCAGAGGAAGCCGCCCTTGTGTTCCCAGAATTCGCGGCGCAGGAGCAGCCGGAACTTGTGGGTGGGATGCGGCGTCGCCATCGCGCGCGGCGAGGCCGGCAGGGTGGAATCGGCGGCGGCGTTCATGCGTAGGTTCCTTTCATGGTGGCGACGAACAGGTCGGCGAGGCCCGGGATCCTGGTCTCGCCCAGTTCGGCGAGCCGCGTGCGCGGCACGCCGTCGAACAGCATCACGGTCTTGCCGAAGGGCAGGGCGCGCTCGTCGATCGGGTTGAGCGCGCGCGCTTCGGCGGCGCGGTCGGCGGGGGCGAACAGTTCCACGAAACGCTCGCCCACTTCCTCCATGGGCGCATCGAGGACCACCTTGCCGTCGCGGATGAACATGACGTCGGTGAGGATGTGCTCGATCTCCTCCACCTGGTGCGTGGTGACCAGGATGGTCTTGTCCTCGTCGAAGTAATCCTCCAGCAGGCGCTGGTAGAACTGCTTGCGGTAGAGGATGTCGAGGCCGAGCGTGGGTTCGTCCAGGACCAGCAGGCGGGCGTCGATCGCCATCACCAGGGCCAGGTGCAGCTGCACGATCATGCCCTTGGACAACTCGCGCACCTTCATCCGGGGCTTGAGCTGCGTGCCCTGCAGGAAGCGTTCGCAGCGGGCGCGGTCGAAGCGGGGATGCACGCCCGCGACGAATTCGATCGCCTCCGACACGCGCATCCAGCGCGGCAGCACCGCCACGTCCGCGATGAAGCACACGTCGTTCATCAGGTCGTCGCGTTCGGTCCGCGGGTCGCGGCCAAGCACGCGCAGTTCGCCCTCGAACGGGATCAGGCCGAGGATCGCCTTGAGCGCGGTGGTCTTGCCGGCCCCGTTCGGACCGATGAGCCCCACGATGCGGCCGGGCGCGATGGAGAACGAGGTGCCGTCCAGCGCGACCTTGTTCTTGTAGGCCTTGCGCAGGCCACGCGCACTGACGACGGGTTGCGCCGCGCGGGTGTCGATGGCGGCGCTCACTTGCCACCCCCGTTGCGCCGCAGGAGCTGTTCGGTCGTCAGTCCCAGGCGCGAGATGCGCTCGAGCACCAGCGGCCACTCTTCATTGAGGAAACGCTCCCGCTCGCTGGCGAGCAGTTTTTCGGATGCACCTTCCGTGACGAACATGCCAAGTCCCCTGCGTTTTTCGACGAGTGCCTCGTCCGCCAGTTCCTGGTAGGCGCGCGAGACGGTGATGGGATTGAGCTGGTACTCGGCCGCGACCTGGCGGACCGAGGGCAGGGCGTCGCCGGGGCGGAGCTCGCCATCGAGCATCATCGCCACCACGCGCTCCTTCAGCTGCCGGTAGATGGGAGCGCCGTCGCTCCATTCGATCGAGGTCATGGTTCAGCCCCTCGGCGCGAAGGAGAAGTAGGGAACGACCACCGAGTGCCGGTTGCGGCGGCGGCCGCCGTCGCCGTCCCCCGGCGATGCATCGGCACCGGCGATGGCGCTGGCGGCCGCGCGCGCGGCGGCGGCGGCGCGCTCCGCGTGCTCGACCTCGATGCCCGCTTCGGCCAGGGCGACCAGGACCTCGGCCTCGATGGCCGACGCCAGCGTGGAAGACGGCTCGGGCTGCGCCGCGGGCGCGCCCAGGGCCAGTGCCAGCGACAGCATCGCCGTGCTCGCGGTCAGCCCGAGGAAGGTGTTGTGGAGCTTGCGGTTCATATTGAACGTCCTGCTCTGGGGGATCGGTGTTGTATGCAACTATAACACCAAAACACGGCCCGTCAACCGGGCGGAGCCCAACTGATGGCACAGGCCGCTGCCCCCGTCCGGGCCGCCGAACCCCTGGTTGCGGCCGCGGGACGATCGGCGCACGCTCGCAGGCCCACCGGGAGCCAGACCATGCACCGCACGATTGCCCTGTTCGCCGCCGCCGGGATCGCCCTGGCCGCCTCGGGCGCCCCCTCCGCGCAGGAGGCGGGCCTGCTGGACCACACCTATCGCCCCCTGGCCGGCAAGACGCCCGTCAGCCTGGCCGAGGCCTATGGCGGCAAGGTCCTGCTGGTGGTGAACACCGCCAGCAAGTGCGGCTTCACCCCGCAGTTCGAGGCCCTGGAGGCGATGCACGCCCGGTATTCGGCGCAGGGCTTCGCGGTCCTGGGCTTCCCGTCGGGCGACTTCAAGGCGCAGGAGTTCGAGGACGAGGCGAAGATCCGGGAGTTCTGCACGCTCACCTACGGCGTGAAGTTCCCCATGTTCGAGAAGGTGCATGTCGTCGGCGACGAGGCCACGCCGCTCTACCGCCAACTGGCGGCCGCGGCCGGTGAAGCGCCCGCATGGAACTTCCACAAGTACCTGGTGGGCAGCGACGGCACGCTGCTGGCCAGCTGGGGCAGCCGCGTCGAACCGGACGCGCCGGAAATCGTGCAGGCCATCGAAGCGGCACTCGAGGCTTCCAGGCCGCCGCAACCGCGCGGATCCTGAATCCCGCCGGAGGGCGCGCGCGCGCACGATTGCCCCGGGCAGGGTCCGACCGCGACAATGCAGGGCCGCGACGCCACGTCGCGAGGCCGCCAATCCAGGAGTTCCCCCCCGATGAAGTCCCCCCTGCGCGGCATGGCCGCGTCGATGCTGTCCGCGGCACTGCTGTCCGCGCTGCTGCTGCCGACCACCGCCGCCGCCCGGCAGGCGGGTGCCGTCGTCGCAGCGGACGCGCTCGCCACCGAGCGCGACAAGGCCAGCTACATGGTCGGCATGGATGTCGGTGCGTCGCTGCGCGGGGCAGGCCCCGGACTGGACGTGGCGGCCTTCGAGCGCTCGCTGCGCAACACGCTGGCCGGCGGCGAGCCGTTGCTCGACGAAGCCACGATGAAATCGACCATGGCGGCGCTCACGGCGCACGCCAATGCGCGCCAGGCGGCGCCCGGCACCCCGGCGCCTGCCGTGGACTGGGCCAACGCCAGCCTGGCGGCCGGGATCGCCGTCGGCGCGTCGCTGCTTCCTATCAAGGGCGAGATCGACCTGGAGACGGTGATGCAGGCGTTGCGCACGGTGGTTGCCGGCGACGCACCGCGCCTGGGACAGGACGAATACCGGCAGGTGCGTTCGGCGTTCGAGCAGAAGGTCATGGCGCAGGCGCGTGCGCAGGCAGCCGCGCTCGGCACGCGCAATGCCGCGGACGGCGCCGCGTTCCTCGCCGCGAACAAGGAGGCGCCCGGCGTGTTCACGACGGGCTCCGGCCTCCAGTACATGGTGTTGCGCGATGGCACCGGCCCGCGCCCGAAGATGGAAGACCGCGTGCGCGTGCACTACCGTGGCACCCTGCTCGACGGCACCGAGTTCGACAGTTCCTACGCGCGCAAGGTCCCGACCGAGTTCGGCCTCGCGCAGGTCATCCCGGGCTGGACCGAAGGCGTGTCGCTGATGCCGGTCGGGGCGAAGTACCGTTTCTGGATCCCGGCCGCGCTCGCCTATGGTGAAAAGGGCACGCCCGGCGGTCCGATCGGCCCGAACGCGACCCTCGTCTTCGAAGTCGAGCTGCTCGAGATCCTCTGATTCCTGCCACGGAGCAATTCCAATGATGCGCATGCCAGGCCGCCACGCGGCCATTGCCCTCTCCATCGCGCTCGCGCTCGCCGCCTGCAAGCCGGCCGACGATGCCACCAGGACCGAAGCGGCCGCCGATGCGGCCACCCCCGCCGAAGGCGCCACCGACGGCCTGGAGATCGCCGGGCTTCCGGACGAGAAGGCGCAGGCCAGCTACATGGTCGGCATGGACATCGGTGAATCGCTGGAGCAGATCGAAGGCGAGGTCGACATCGCGATCGTGATCGAGGCGATCGAGGCCACGCTCGCGGGGGAGGACCCCAAGCTGACCGAAGAACAGCGCGCACAGGTGCGCCAGCGCTTCGCCGCCGCGCTGCAGGAGCGCAGGGCCGCCGAGATGCAGGCCAAGGCGGCCGCCAACGCGACCGAGGGCCAGGCATTCCTCGCGGCCAACAAGGACAAGGAAGGCGTCCAGGTCACGGCGTCGGGCCTGCAGTACCAGGTGCTGGAGGCGGGCGACGGCGAGAAGCCGACCGCCGAGGACGTGGTGCGGGTGCACTACAAGGGCACGCTGCTCGACGGCACCGAGTTCGACAGCTCCTACGAGCGCGGTGAACCGGCGATGTTCTCGCTGGCCCAGGTCGTGCCGGGCTGGCAGGAAGGCATCGCGTTGATGCCCGTCGGCAGCAAGTACCGGCTGTGGATCCCGAGCGAGTTGGCCTACGGCGAGATGGGGACTCCGAACGGCGAGATCGGCCCGAACGCGACACTGGTGTTCGAGGTCGAATTGCTGGAGATCGTCGACGTCCCGGCGGGCTGAGACACCGCGCATGGACCGCCTGGCCGAACTCGAGACCCGGCTCGCGTTCCAGGAGCACGCGCTCACGGAACTCAGCGACGCCCTGGCCGCCGCCCGCGACGAGGAGGCGCGCAACGCGCTGTTGCTGCATCGGGTGCTCGACGAGCTGCGGCAGTTGCGGCTCGCGATGGCCACGCAGTCGCCCAGTGCCGATGCCGCATCCGAGCCTCCGCCGCCGCATTACTGACATGAGCGATTCACTCCGCGACCAGCTCCTGGGCCTCGGCTTCAAGTCCGCGCCGGCGGCCAAGCCCCGGCCCAAGCCGCACCCCAAGTCCCAGGCCAGGCCGCATGCGAAGCCCAGGCCGCAAGGCGACGCCCGGCGCAAGCCCGCGAACGAGGGCACGCGCCGCCGCGAGGACATCGATCTGGCGAAGGCCTACGCGATCCGGGCGCAGCGCGAGAAGGACGAGCGCATCGAGGCGGAACGCAGGAAGCAGGAAGCCGCGCGCGAGCGCCGCGAGGCGCGGGCGCGACTGGCCACGTTGCTGGAAGGCAAGGCACTCAACGTGCCGGAGGCCGACATCGCCCGCCATTTCGACTACGGCGGCAAGATCAAGCGCGTCCACGTCACGGCCGAACAGCTCAGGGCGCTCAACGCCGGCGAGCTGGGCGTGGTGCAGCAGGACGGGCGCTACCTGCTGGTCACCGCGGCCGTGCTGGCCGAGGCGGAGGCGACCTTCGCGCCCGCGGTGGCGCTGAAGGTGGACCCGGCGGCGCCCGCCGACACGGACCCGTACGCCGACCCGCAATACCAGGTGCCCGACGACCTGGTGTGGTGACGATTCACTCCGGGTCGTAGTCGAGGTTCGACGCGAGCAGTCGCTCGGCCTGGGCGAGTTCCAGGCCCTTGCGCCGCGCATAGTCGGCGACCTGTTCCTTCGAAAGGCGACCGACCACGAAGTACTGGCTGCGCGGGTGGCTGAAGTACCAGCCCGACACGGCCGCGGCCGGATACATCGCGAAGCTTTCGGTCAGCGTGATCCCGGCGTTGGCGGTCGCGTCCAGCATCCGGAACAGGGTCGCCTTCTCGCTGTGCTCCGGGCAGGCTGGATAGCCGGGGGCGGGGCGGATGCCCTGGTAGCTTTCGGCGATCAGCGCTTCGGCGTCCAGCGACTCGTCGCTTGCGTACCCCCACAGGTCCTTGCGGACGCGCTGGTGCATGCGCTCGGCCAGCGTCTCGGCGAGGCGGTCGGCCAATGCCTTGAGCAGGATGGCGTTGTAGTCGTCGTGGTCGGCCTGGAAGCGCGCGATGTGCGGCTCGATGCCGATCCCCGCGGTGACGGCGAAGGCGCCCATCCAGTCCTGGCGGCCGCTGCCACGGGGGGCAACGAAGTCGGCCAGGCAGAAGTCCGGGCGTTCCGGCGGCTTGTCGGCCTGCTGGCGCAGGAAGTGGACCGTTTCGCTCCGGCCATCGCCCAGGTCGACCACCACGTCGTCGCCGACGCTGTTGGCCGGCCACAGGCCGACGACCGCCCGCGCGGTGAGCCACTTCTCGTCGATGATCCGTCGCAGCATCGCCTTGGCGTCCGCGAACAGTTCGCGCGCCTGCGCGCCCACCACGGCATCGTCCAGGATCGCCGGGTAGCGGCCGGCCAGCTCCCAGGCGTTGAAGAACGGGCCCCAGTCGATCAGCCCGACCAGGTCGTCGAGCGGATAGTCGTCGAACGCCGTGATGCCCGGCTGCACCGGCGCGGGCGGCACGTAGGCCTCCCAGCCGCCATCGAAGCGCTGCGCGCGCGCGTGGGCGAGCGACACCAGCCGCTTGCCGCCGTCGCGGTTGCGGTGCCGCTCGCGGATCTCGGCGTAGTCCGACTCGTTGGACGCGACGAACGGGCCGCGCATCTCCGCGGACACGAGCGATTGCGCGACGTTCACCGCGCGCGAAGCGTCCTTGACCCAGATCGTCGCGGACTTGTAGTGGGGGTCGATCTTCAGCGCCGTGTGCGCCCGCGAAGTGGTCGCGCCACCGATCAGCAGCGGGATCTCGAAGCCCTGGCGCTGCATTTCCCGCGCGACGTGGCTCATCTCCTCCAGCGAGGGCGTGATCAGCCCGGAGACGCCGATCATGTCCGCGTTCTCGGCCTTCGCACGGTCCAGGATCACCTGTGCCGGCACCATCACGCCCAGGTCGATGACCTCGAAGTTGTTGCAGGCCAGCACCACGCCGACGATGTTCTTGCCGATGTCGTGCACGTCGCCCTTGACCGTCGCCATCACGATCTTGCCGTTGTTCTTGCCGGTGTCGCCGGTGCGCAGCTTCTCGGCCTCGATGTACGGCAGCAGGTGGGCCACCGCCTTCTTCATCACCCGCGCGGACTTGACGACCTGGGGCAGGAACATCTTGCCGGCGCCGAACAGGTCGCCCACGACGTTCATGCCGTCCATCAGCGGGCCCTCGATCACGTCCAGCGGGCGCACGGCTTGCGCGCGCGCCTCTTCGGTGTCCTCGACGATGTACAGGTCGATGCCGTGCACCAGGGAATGCGTGAGCCGCGCACCGACCGGCGCGTCGCGCCAGGCCAGGTCCTCGACCTTCTTCTCGCCCTTGCGGCCCTTGTAGCGGTCCGCGATTTCCAGCAGCCGCTCGGTGCCGTCGGGGCGGCGGTTGAGGACGACGTCCTCGACGCGCTCGCGCAGGTCGGCGTCGAGGTCGTCGTAAAGGGGGAGGGCGCCCGCGTTGACGATGCCCATGTCCATGCCCGCGCGGATGGCGTGGTACAGGAACACGACGTGGATCGCCTGGCGCACCGGTTCGTTGCCGCGGAACGAGAACGACACGTTGGAGACGCCGCCCGAGACGTGGACCAGCGGGAAGCGCCGCTTGATCTCGCGGGTGGCCTCGATGAAGTCCACCGCGTAGTTGTCGTGCTCCTCGATGCCGGTGGCGATCGCGAACACGTTGGGGTCGAAGATGATGTCCTCGGGCGGGAAGCCGACCTCGCCCGTGAGCAGCTCGTAGGCGCGCGCGCAGATCGAGACCTTGCGCTCGGCGGTGTCGGCCTGGCCGGCCTCGTCGAACGCCATCACCACGACCGCGGCGCCGTAGCGGCGCACCAGCCGCGCCTGGCGCAGGAACTCCGCCTCGCCTTCCTTCATCGAGATCGAGTTGACGATGCCCTTGCCCTGCAGGCACTTCAGCCCGGCCTCGATCACGCTCCATTTCGACGAATCGACCATCACCGGCACGCGGGCGATGTCCGGCTCGGCGGCGATCAGGTGGAGGTACTCCACCATCGCCTTCTCCGAGTCCAGCATGCCCTCGTCCATGTTGACGTCCAGGACCTGGGCGCCGCTCTCGACCTGCTGGCGCGCCACGGCAACCGCCTCGTCGTAGCGGTTGTCCATGATCAGCTTCTTGAACTGCTTGGAACCGGTGACGTTGGTGCGCTCGCCGACGTTGATGAAGTTCGATTCCGGGGTGATCTGCAGCGGTTCCAGGCCACTCAGGCGCGTCTGTCGCGGGAGTGTCGTCATGTCAGGCGGCTTCCTCGAGGCTGGGTGCCTGCCGCGGCGGGACCCCGCGGACGGCTTCCGCGATCGCGGCGATGTGGTCGGGCGTGGTGCCGCAGCAGCCACCGACGAGGTTCAGCAGGCCGGCTTCCGCGAATTCGCGCAGCGTGCCGGCCATGTCTTCCGGGGTCTCGTCGTAGCCGCCGAACGCGTTGGGCAGGCCCGCGTTGGGGTGCGTGCTGATGAAGGCGTCGGCCACCCGCGACAGCACGTCGACGTGCGCGCGCAGGTCCTTCGCGCCGAGCGCGCAGTTCAGGCCGATCGCCAGTGGCTGGGCATGCCGTACCGAGTACCAGAACGCCTCGGCGGTCTGCCCGGACAGGGTGCGGCCGGACGCATCGGTGATGGTGCCGGAGACCATCACCGGCAGCCGCGCGCCACGCGCGTCGAAGGCTTCCTCGATCGCGAACAGCGCCGCCTTGGCGTTGAGCGTGTCGAACACCGTCTCGACCATCAGGACGTCGGCGCCGCCGTCGATCAGCCCGTCCGCGGCCTCGCGGTAGGTCTCGCGCAGCTGGTCGAAGCTGGTCGCGCGATACCCGGGACGATTGACGTCCGGGCTCAGCGACGCGGTACGGCTGGTAGGGCCGAGCACCCCGATGACGAAGCGCGGCTTGCCGGGATCGCGCGCCTCGGCCTCGTCGCAGGCCGCGCGCGCCAGTTGCGCCGACTCGCGGTTGAGTTCGCCGACCAGGTGCTGAAGGCGGTAGTCGGCCAGCGAGACACTGGTGGAGTTGAACGTGTTGGTCTCGACCAGGTCCGCGCCGGCCGCGAGGTAGGCGGCGTGGATGTCACGGATCAACCCGGGACGGGTCAGGGTCAGCAGGTCGTTGTTGCCGCGCTGGTCGTGTCCTTCGCAGCCGCAGCCCGCGCCGTGGGCGTGGCCGTCGGGCGCGAACAGCGCGTCGTAGCCCTCGGCGAACCGCTCGCCCCGGTAATCGGCCTCCACCAGCGCGTGGCGCTGGATCATCGTGCCCATCGCGCCGTCGATGACCAGGATGCGTTCGGCCAGGGCGGCTTCCAGTCGTGCGACGCGGTCGGGGTGCAGCCAGGGATGCCGGTTCGATGGAAGCGTGGTCATGGGCGTTTGCTCTTGCGGGCGATCAACGAGATCACCTCGAAATGGGGAGGCCGCTTTTCGCGGGTGACGGTCTCGCTGGAGACCAGCTCCAGGCCGGCGCGATCCAGGAACCGCCGCAGTTCCTTCTCGGTGAACCCGAGGTTGACGTGGCCGTAGGCCTCGACGACCGCGCGGTGCTCGTGCCTGGCCAGGCTCGACAGCAGCAGCGAGCCGCCCGGACGCAGGACCCGCGCGGCTTCGGCCACGGCCTGGGCCGGCTTGCCGGCGTAGGTGAGCGCATGCATCAGCACCACCAGGTCGAAGGCGCCGTCGCCGAGCGGCAGCGCATGCATGTCGCCTTCGCGCACCTCCACGTTGGGGAAGCGCCGCAGCCGCTCGGCCGCGGCGGCAACCACGCGCGGGCTGGTGTCGATGCAGACGTAGCGGCCGGCGTGCGGCGCCAGCAGTTCGGCCAGCACGCCGTCGCCCGACGCGATGTCCAGCACGTCGCCTGGCTCCAGCAGGGGCAGGGCCGTGCGCGCCAGCGCTTCCCAGGTGCGGCCGGGGGAATAGTGGCGCTCCATGTCGCCCGCGACGGAATCGGCCCAGTTCTGGTCGGCCGCGCGCATGGCCAGCACCGCGGGGACGCGCTCGGCATCCTGCCGCAGCAGCGCGTCGTCGCTGCCGCCGCTGACGGTCTGCCAGAGCGACTGCTGCGCGGGGTCGAGCGCGTCGTGGTCGAAACGGTAATACGCCGACACCCCCGAGCGCCGGTCACGCACCAGCCCGGCTTCCTTGAGCCTGGCCAGGTGCGTGGACACGCGTGGCTGGGCGAGCCGGGTGATCGCGGACAATTCGGCGACGGTCAGTTCCTCGCGCTCGAGCAAGGCGAGCAGGCGCACGCGGGTTGCATCCGCGAACACCTTCAGGCGGGTCGACCAGCCTTCCAGGTCCATGATGTATCTCAACATCGCGATATAGCGATGAATTGTCGCGCCGGGCCCTGGCGGGGTCAAGTGGCGGCGGGCGCCGGTACAATGGCAGGTCTTGTCCGGCCGCAAGGGAATCGACGTGGATTTCAGCTTCACCGAAGAGCAGTTGATGATCCAGGAAGTCGCCAGGCGCATCGCGCAGGAGAAGATCGCGCCGAGCGCCGAGCACTTCGACCGCACCGGCGAGTTCCCGCTCGACAACATCCGGTTGCTCGGCGAGAACGGCCTGATGGGCATCGAGGTGCCGGCCGCGTACGGCGGCGCGGAAATGGACCCGATCGCCTACGTGCTGGCCATGATCGAGATCGCGGCGGCCGACGCCGCGCACTCGACCATCATGTCGGTCAACAACTCGCTGTTCTGCAACGGGATCCTCACCCACGGCACCGAAGAACAGAAGCAGCTGTACGTGCGCGCGATCGCGGAAGGCCGCGAGATCGGCGCGTTCGCGCTGACCGAGCCCCAGTCGGGCTCCGACGCCACGGCGATGCGCTGCAGGGCGGTGAAGCAGCCCGACGGCAGCTTCGTGATCAACGGCAAGAAGAGCTGGATCACGTCCGGCCCGGTCGCGAAGTACTTCGTGCTGTTCGCGATGACCGACCCCGACAAGGGCGCGCGCGGGATCACGGCGTTCCTGGTGGACGGCGACCGCGACGGGTTCCACCGGGGCAAGACCGAACCCAAGCTCGGCATCCGCGCCTCGGCGACCTGCGAGATCGAGTTCGAGGACTACGTCGCGCGGGCGGAGGACGTCCTCGGCGAGGAAGGCCACGGCTTCAAGATCGCGATGGGCGTGCTCGATGCGGGGCGCATCGGCATCGCCAGCCAGGCGATCGGCATCGCGCGCGCCGCATACGAGGCCACGCTCTCGTACTCGAAGGAACGCCATGCCTTCGGCCAGCCCATCGGTGCGTTCCAGATGACGCAGGCCAAGATCGCCGACATGAAGTGCAAGCTCGACGCGTCGATGCTGCTCACGCTCCGCGCCGCGTGGACCAAGGGAAAAGGAGGACGCTTCACGACGGAGGCGGCCGTCGCGAAGCTCACCGCGTCGGAAGCGGCGATGTGGATCGCGCACCAGGCGGTGCAGGTCCACGCCGGGATGGGCTACTCCAAGGAGATGCCCATCGAGCGCTACTTCCGCGACGCCAAGATCACCGAGATCTACGAAGGCACGAGCGAAATCCAGCGGCTCGTGATCGCCCGCCACGAAACCGGATTGCGATAGCCCCCACCCGACATGAACAGCTCCGTCCCCACCGAATCCCGCACCGACACGGTGTCGCTCGATGCCGTGTTCGACGCCCTCCGGGACTCGCTCCCGAAGGACCGCCATGCAGAGGCCATTGCCTTCGCGCGCGCGTTCTACCAGCGCATGACGGATGACGAATATCCGTTGCACCCGCCGCAGGCCTGGGCCGAGCTGGCCGCGGACCTGCTCGACTTCGCGCGCAAGCGCCGGCCCGGCACGGCCAACGTCCGCCTGTTCAATGCCAGCTCGCGCAAGCACGGGTGGGAATCGCCGCATACCGTGCTGCAGATCGTCAACGACGACATGCCGTTCCTGGTCGACTCGGTCACCATGGCGCTGGCCGAGCAGGGCATCGGCGTGCACGTGCTCGGGCATCCCGTGGTCGCGTTCAAGCGCGACCGCACCGGCAAGCTGCTGAAGGTGGGCGAGGGCGACGGCGAGTCGCTGATCCACCTGGAGATCGACCGCCAGCCCGCCGACGCGATGCCGCGCATCGAGGCCGCCATCCGGGTCGTGCTGGACGACGTGCGCGCGATCGTCACCGACTGGGCGGCGATGCGCGAGAAGATGCTCGAGGTCGCCGACCAGCTCGCCACGCGCAACCTGCCGGTGTCGGCCTCGGGCCGGGAGGAGGCACAGGCGTTCCTGCGCTGGGCCGCGGACGAGCACTTCACGTTCCTGGGCTACCGGCAGTACGACGTCCGCAAGCAGGGCAAGGAAGAGCTGCTGGTCGCCGACGAATCCACCGGCCTCGGCCTGCTGCGCGGCAAGGATCCGGGCAAGCCGCGCAAGCTCAAGTCCCTGGCCGCGCACTACATGCCGCACTCGGGCTCGGTCGACGCGCTGATCCTCACCAAGACCAATGCGCGGGCGACGGTGCATCGCCCGGGCTACATGGACTACATCGGCGTGCTCGAGTTCGACGACGCTGGCAATCCCGTCGCCGAGCAGCGCTTCCTGGGCCTGTACACCTCCAGCGCCTACCACCGCCGCCCCTGGGACATCCCGCTGGTGCGCGACCGCCACGAGTACGTGATGCGCCAGTCCGGGCTGGCACCTGGCGGGCACAGCGGCAAGGCGCTGCGCCACATCCTGGAGACGCTGCCCCGCGACGAGCTGTTCCAGTCCAACGAGGAAGAGCTGTTCCACACGAGCGTGGGCATCCTCGGCCTGCAGGAGCGCGTGCGCAGCAAGCTGTTCATCCGCCGCGACCGCTACGGGCGGTTCTTCTCGGTGCTGGCGTACATCCCCCGCGACCGCTTCAACACCGACGTCCGCCGGCGGATCGAGGCGCTGCTCAAGCGCGCGCTGCGCGGCGAGCACATCGACACCACCGTCCAGGTCGGCGAATCGCCGCTGGCCCAGTTGCACCTCATTGTCCGTCCCAAGGCCGGCGACGCCGTCGAGTTCGATGCCGCGGCGCTGGAAGCGGAACTGGCCGAGATCGTGCGCAACTGGCAGGACGACCTGCGCGACGAGCTGGTGAAGCGCCACGGCGAGGAGCAGGGGCTCGAGCTGGCCAACCGCTTCGCCCGCGCGTTGCCGGCGGGGTACATCGAGCAGGTGACGCCCTACATCGCCGCGCAGGACGTCGAGCACCTGGACGCGCTGACCGGCGCCGGCGACCTGCGCCTGAGCCTCTACCGCTCGCGCCGCGACGGCAGCCTGCGGTTCAAGCTGTACCGGCTCAACGACGACATCCCGCTGTCCGATGCGCTGCCGATGATGGAGCACATGGGCCTGCGGGTGATGTCCGAGCACCCGTACCGGATCGAGGCGGAGGACCGGGTCGCCTACGTCCAGGACTTCGAGGTGCAGGCCGCGTCCGACATCGACGTCGACGCGCTCGGTTCGGCGTTCGAGGTCGCCTTCGGCAGGATCTGGCGTGGCGACGCGGAAAGCGACGGCTTCAACCGGCTGATCCTCGCCGCCGGCCTCGACTGGCGCCAGGTGTCGATGCTGCGCGGCTACGGCAAGTACCTGCAGCAGGTGGGCGTGCCCTTCTCGCAGAGCTACGTCGAGGAGACGTTCTCCCGTTACCCGTTGCTGGCCCGCCTGATGGTGGAGCTGTTCGAGGCCCGGTTCGACCCTGCCACCGGCAGCGAGACCAAGGCGGCGATCCGCGACGGCCAGGCGCGCTTCGATGCGCAGCTCAAGGCGATCGCGGGCGAGGACGCCGCGGCACATGCGGCGCTGGCCCCGGTGGTCGAGGCCCGCAGCGGCGCCCGCGCGCGCCAGGTCGATGCGGCGCGCAACGCGTTGCTCGGCCTGATGGATCGCGTGTCCAGCCTGGACGAGGACCGCATCCTGCGGTCCTACATCGGCGTGATCGAGGCGACGCTGCGGACCAGCTACTACCAGCTGGACGACGACGGCCAGCCGAGGCACACCATCAGCTTCAAGTTCGACTCCGCCCGCGTTCCGGACCTGCCCAAGCCGCGCCCCTACCGCGAGATCTTCGTGTACGGGCCGCGGGTGGAGGGCACGCACCTGCGCTTTGGCCCCGTCGCGCGCGGCGGCCTGCGCTGGTCGGACCGGCGCGAGGACTTCCGCACCGAGGTGCTGGGCCTGGTCAAGGCGCAGATGGTCAAGAACACGGTCATCGTGCCGGTGGGCGCCAAGGGCGGCTTCTTCGTCAAGCGGCCGCCGGCCGCCGGCGACCGCGATGCGATCCTCGCCGAGGGCATCGCCTGCTACCGGATGTTCATCAGCGGCCTGCTGGAAATCACCGACAACATCGTGGATGGCGAGATCGTGCCGCCCGAGCGCGTGGTCAGGCACGACCAGGACGACCCGTACCTGGTCGTGGCGGCGGACAAGGGCACGGCGTCGTTCTCCGACATCGCCAACGAGATCGCGGTGGCGCACGGCTTCTGGCTGGGCGACGCGTTCGCCTCGGGCGGCTCGGCCGGCTACGACCACAAGGGCATGGGCATCACCGCGAAGGGCGCCTGGGAGTCGGTGAAGCGCCACTTCCGCGCGCTCGGCCGCGACACCCAGAAGCAGGACTTCACGGTGGTCGGCATCGGCGACATGTCGGGCGACGTGTTCGGCAACGGCATGCTGCTGTCGAAGCATATCCGGCTGGTGGCGGCGTTCGACCACCGGCACATCTTCATCGATCCGGACCCGCAGGCCGCCCCGTCCTTCAAGGAACGCCAGCGACTGTTCAAGCTGCCGCGCTCGAGCTGGGATGACTACGACAAGTCCCTGATCAGCAAGGGCGGCGGCGTGTTCCCGCGCTCGGCGAAGTCGATCGCGCTGAACACGGAGATCCGCACCGCGCTCGGCCTGGACGAGTCGGTCAGCGCGCTGAGCCCGGCGGAGCTGATGAAGGCGATCCTCAGGGCGCCGGTCGACCTGTTCTGGAACGGTGGCATCGGCACCTACGTCAAGTGCAGCACGGAGACGCACGGCGAGGTCGGCGACCGCGCCAACAACGCCGTGCGGGTGGACGGCCGCGACCTGCGCTGCAAGGTGGTGGGCGAGGGCGGCAACCTCGGGTTCACCCAGCTGGGCCGGATCGAGGCCGCCCTGCACGGGACCATCCTCAACACCGACTTCATCGACAACTCCGCGGGCGTGGACACCTCCGACCACGAGGTGAACATCAAGATCCTGCTCAACGCCCAGGTGCAGGCGGGCAACCTCACGCTGCCAGCGCGCAACAAGCTGCTCGCGGCCATGACCGGCGAGGTCGAGCAGCTGGTGCTGGTGGACAACTACCGCCAGAACCAGGCGATCAGCCTGATGGAGCGGATGAGCGTGCCGCGCCTGGGGTCCAAGCAGCACTTCATCCGCACGCTGGAATCGCAGGGGCTGCTCGACCGCCAGCTGGAGTACCTGCCGTCGGATGCCGAGATCGCCGAGCGCAAGGCGCGCGGCCACGGATTGACCCGGCCGGAGCTGTCGGTGCTGCTGTCCTACGCCAAGCTGGTGCTGTTCCAGCAGCTGCTCGAGTCGGACGTCCCGGAGGATCCGTACCTGTCGAAGGAACTGGTCCGCTACTTCCCCGAGCCGTTGCAGCGCAAGTACGCCGGCGACATGGACCAGCACCGCCTCAAGCGCGAGATCATCGCGACGGCGGTGACCAACTCGATGGTCAACCGGATGGGCGCGACCTTCACCCTGCGCATGACCGAGGACACCGGGCGCAGCGCCGCGGAGGTCGCCGAGGCCTACACCATCGCGCGCGAGGCGCTGGATGCGCGGGCGCTGTGGGCCGCCATCGACGCGCTGGACGGGAAGCTGCCCGAAGCCGTGCAGATCGACGCGTTGCAGGTGATCTGGAACCTGCTGCGGACGATCTCGCGCTGGCTCCTGTCGCGTCCGGGCGAGATGCCGGAGATCGCCGACGCGGTGGCGCGCTATGCGCCTGGCCTGGCCGCGATCCGTGCCGCGTTGCCCTCGATCCTGTCCGACGGCTACCGGGCCGACCACGACGCACGCCTGCGCGAATGGCGCGGCAACGGCGTGCCGGCGGAGCTGGCTGCCCAGCTCGCCGGGTTGCCGCTGCTCGAGGTGGGGTGCGACATCGTCGAGGTGGCGATGGCACGCAAGCTCAAGCCGGTCGAGGTGGCGCAGGTCTACTTCGGGCTGGGGGAGGCACTGCAATTGCCATGGCTGCTGGAGCAGATCGATGCGCTGCCGGTGGAAGGCCGCTGGCACGCGCATGCGCGCGGCGTCCTGCGCGACGAGTTGCGCGCCCAGCAGCGGGCGCTGGTCGGGCAGGTGATCGCGTCCGGCGGGAAGCTGCCGGTCGGCGAACGGGTGGGGCGCTGGCTGGATCGCGACGATCCGGCGTTGCGCTTCACCCAGTCGATGTTCGCCGACCTGCGCGCGCAGAAGGCGCTGGACTACCCGACGGTCTCGGTGGCCGTGCGCCGGCTGGGCCAGACGGCCGCCGAGGAGTAGCCGCCACATGCCCGCCGGCGCCCACATGCGCATCGCCTTCCTGGCCAGCCGGGCGGACGGTGCACAGCGCGCGCTGGCGGCGCTGGCGGCGCGCCACGGGCAACACGAGCCGGAAGCCGCCGACGTACTGGTCGCGCTCGGCGGCGACGGCTTCATGCTGCAGGTGCTGCACCGCCACGGCGCGCTGGGCAAGCCGGTGTACGGCATGAAGCTGGGCACGGTCGGCTTCCTGATGAACCACTACGGCGACGACGCCGCCAGCGCCGACGGGCTGGTCTCGCGCCTGGGCGCGGCCGAGCCGGCGGTGCTCCGCCCGCTGGAGATGCTGGCGCTCACCGAGTCGGGCGCGAGCACCGGCTCGCTGGCCTACAACGAGGTCTCGCTGCTGCGCCAGACGCGGCAGGCCGCCCATATCTCGATCGACCTCAACGGCCAGGAGCGCCTGGACGAACTCGTCGCGGACGGGGTGATGGTGGCCACGCCCGCGGGGAGCACGGCCTACAACTATTCCGCGCATGGACCGATCCTGCCCCTTGGCAGCAGCGTGGTCGCGCTGACCCCGATCGCGCCGTTCCGGCCGCGGCGCTGGCGCGGGGCCCTGCTCAAGGCCGACACCGAGGTCCGGTTCCGGGTGCGCGATCCCGACAAGCGCCCGGTCAGCGCCACCGCGGATTCCCACGAGGTGCGCGACGTGGTCGAGGTCACCATCCGCGAGGCGCGCGACCGCACCGTGACCCTGCTGTTCGATCCGGAGCACAACCTCGAGGAACGGATCCTCAGCGAGCAGTTCGTCGCCTAGGCCCGTCTCGCGCGGCGACATTGGCGTGCGGGATACTACCCGCATGGATGCCGTCGACCCGTTGATCGTCGCGATTTCGTCGCGGGCCCTGTTCGACCTGGAGGACAGCCACCGGTTGTTCGAGCGCGACGGCCTGGAGGCCTACGCCGATTACCAGCGGGCGCACGAGGACGACCTGCTCGAGCCCGGCATCGCCTTTCCGCTGGTACGCAAGCTGCTGGCGCTCAACGAGGGCGCGCCCGTCGACGACGCCGGCGTGCCGGCCCCGCGGGTCGAGGTGATCCTGCTGTCGCGCAATTCCTCCGACACGGGTCTGCGCATCTTCAATTCCATCCAGCACCACGGGCTGGCCATCCGCCGCGCCGCGTTCTCCAATGGTGCGCCGCCGTATCCCTACATCCGCCCGTTCGGTGCGGACCTGTTCCTGTCCACGCATGCCGAGGACGTCACCCGCGCGCTGGCCGCCGGCGTGGCCGCGGCAACCATCTTGCCGGCCGCGGCCCGGGTGAAGTCCACGCCCGCACAGCCGCCGAACCAGTTGCGGATCGCGTTCGACGGCGACGCCGTGCTCTTTGGCGACGAGTCGGAGCGGATCTCGCGCGAGGACGGGCTGGAGGCGTTCTCGCGGCACGAATCCGAGCGCGCACGCGAGCCGCTGTCGGGCGGGCCGTTCCGCGGCTTCCTGGACGCGTTGCAGCGGCTCCAGTCCGCCTTCCCGCCAGGCGAAGATGCGCCGATCCGCACGGCACTGGTCACCGCACGCTCCGCGCCGGCGCACGAACGGGTGATCCGGACGCTGCGCGAGTGGAACGTGCGCCTGGACGAGGCGCTGTTCCTGGGGGGGCGCCCGAAGGGGCCGTTCCTCCAGGCCTTCGGTGCGGACATCTTCTTCGACGACTCGGAGCAGAACATCGCCTCCGCGCGGGACCACGTGGCCGCCGGCCACGTGCCGCACGGCGTGGCGAACGCGCGCAAGCCGGGCTGAGCGGTCAGCCGGGCGGTGGCTCGCCCGGGGCCGGCAGGCGGATATCGCTGAGCTTCCAGTCCAGGCCCTGGCGGGTCAGCACCAGGACCACTGGCCGGCCGTCGCGGTCCTGCACGGTTGCCGTGAACCGGGAGGCCGACTCGAACCGGTGTTCCGGGTCGCGCAGCGGGACCGGCTGCGGGTCGCCCGCGACCGGCGCCGGCGGATCGAACGCGTTTCGCGCCACGTGCCACATGTCGCGCCCCTGCATCAGCGCCCCCAGCCCCAACGGCGTCACCATCACGTCGATGGCGCCCTCGGAGGCCGCGCCCGCGACGCCGATCGCGACCAGGCCAAGGAGGCTCCGGTTCGATGCGCCGCCGAACCGGCGCGCCAGGCGGTCCTCCATCTGCGCCTTCAGGCTCGTGCGCAACGCGGGGAAGTCGACCTGTTCCGCCAGGGCACCGGCATCGTCGGCGATGATCGCCGCGCGGATCGCCGCGAGCGTGCGGTAGGGCCCGGTCGCCACCTGCACCAGGAGCAGCAGGGCGAACAGGCCCACCAGCAGGAACGCGAGGGTCGACTTGCGCATCTAGAACTCCAGGTCGAGCGCGGCACAAAGATAGTCCACGAACGGCGCGAGCGCGGCCAGGTCGCGCGACAGCGTCGGCAACAATCGCGGACCGGTGGCGACGTCGTCGTCCAGGGCGCGCAGCGCGACGAAGTTGCGCCGCCGCAGGTCGGTCGCCAGCGGCGAATCCGCCGGGAAGCCCGCGGGCATCCGCACGAGCAGGTCGCTGTCGTCGAGGTCGAACTTCCGGCGGAACGCGGGCGCGCGCGTCGCGGCCAGCCATCCCGCGGGGTTGTCGACGATGAACTGGCGCACGCGCCGCTGGGTCGGCGTTTCGGGATGCCACAGCCCCGCGCCGACGAAACACCCGCCCGGCTCGACGTGCACGTAGAACGAGGGCGCCGGCACCTCACGGCGGCGCGCGTGGAACAGGCGCGCCCCCTGCCATGTCTTGTACGGCGCCTTGTTGCCGGAAAACCGCGTGTCGCGGTGGATCCGGAACAGGGAGCCGCCGGCGGGACGCGGGTCCGCGCGGTAATGCGTGCTCACCGTGGCCAACGCCGGCTGCAGGTCGCCGATGAGGCGCAGGAACGGTTCGCGCACGTGCCGATCGTAGTCGCCGCGGTGCGCGTGGAACCAGGCACGTTCGTTGTGCCGCGCGAGCGAGCGCAGGAACCGGAACGTCGCGGGCGTGAAGTAGGCCGGCACGGGTCAGGCCCGGTCGAGCGACACGGCGATGCCGCCCGCCCAGTCCTCGAGGGCTGCCAGCAGCGACTGGACACGCACGTCGCCGGGATGCGCGGCGCGCAGCGTGGCGATTTCCCCGGCGAACGATTCGAAGCTGTATTCGGAGGCGCCCGGGTCGCCCGAGGACAGCCGGCTGCGCCGGTAGTCGTTCCAGCGGGCGCGCTCGGCGGGCGCGAGCAGGTCGGGCCAGTTGCGCGCGCGGTACCGGAACAGCAGTTCCGTGAGCCGCGGGTCGTCGAACCCGAAGTCGCGGCCGGCGAGGGCGGCCGGCGGCGTTGCACGCACCGCGGCGGCGCGCCGGCGGTCCGCGTCGCCGAGGAACCCGTCGTACAGCGCCGCGTCGGGATCGGCAGGCGGGCGTTCGCGGTCTTCGGCATACACGCGGCGGACCTTCTCCGCCAGCGCCGGGCCGGCGGCGCGCAGGCGCTCCGCGCGCCCGGCGACCAGCGCGGCGTCGATGCCCAGCCGCTCGAGGTCCGCGGGGCGCAGGTGGTCCCACGCCACCAGGGCCGGGCAGCGGTTGAGGTGCACTTCCTTGAGCGGGATCCTGGCCTGGCCTTCCGGGAGGTCGGCGGCGCGCACGTACAGGCGCGCGGCGATGCTGTCCGCATCCAGGTCCAGCAGCGGTTCGGGCTCCCCGTCGAGGTCGAAGACGATGACGCGGCTGTCGATCCGCGGGTGCCGGGCCAGGGGCACGATCGCCGCGGCGCAGGCGCGCGCGGCCGGATACCGCTGCGAGACGTGCAGCACCGGTTGCATCGCGACGACGTCGAGCAGGGTGCCCGCGTGGCGCTTGTCGCGCAGGCGCAACGCGTAATCCCAGAGCCTGGGCTGCGCGGCCTTGAACCGGCGCGCAAGCCCGATCAGCGCCCGCACGTCGGACAGCGCCTCGTGCGCATCGCCATCCCGCACGCCATTGGCCGTCGCCAGGTGCTCCAGCCGGAAGCTCGTGCCCTTGCCGTCCTCGCGTTGCGGCCATTGGATGCCTTCCGGGCGCAACGCGTGCGCCAGGCGCATGACGTCCAGCAGGTCCCAGCGACAGTTGCCGCCGCGCCACTCGCGCTCGTACGGGTCGAAGAAGTTGCGGAACAGCCCGTGGCGCACGAACTCGTCGTCGAACCGCAGCGAGTTGTACCCCAGGGTGCAGGTGCCCGGCCGCGACATCTCCTCGAAGATCCGGGCGAAGGCGTCGGCCTCCACGATGCCATTGGCCGCGGCGTGCTGCGGGGTGATACCGGTGACGAGCGTCGCGCCAGGCGAGGGCAGCAGGTCGTCCGCGGGGCGCACCAGCACGTCCACCGGATCCTCGACCTGCACGAGGTCGGTGTCGGTGCGGATGGCGGCGAACTGCGCGATGCGCGATGTCCGCGGATCCGTGCCGAACGTCTCCAGGTCGTAGAACAGGAAGGACTCGGACATGGCGCCATTGTAGGAGCGGCGTGAGCCGCGATGCCGTCTGCGAAAAGCTTCGCGGTGCATGCCGCTCCTACAGGGGCAACGGCGTCAGCCTGCGCACCACCTCGGCGTCCACGCGCGCCCAGTCCAGGCCGTCCAGCGAGTCGCGCCCCCGCGTGGCCTCCACCAGCAGGTCGCGCTGTACCTGCCCGCGCGCCAGCGCGACGGCGTACGGCATGCGCCGGAAGGTCACCATCGCGTAGCGCGGGACGAAGCGCCCCGGGTGGCGCTCGGCCAGCTGGCGCTCCAGCGCGCGCTGCAGCAGGTAGTCCGCGTCGTCGACGCGGTCGCGCATCTCGATGTAGTTCTCCAGCGCCATGCGCTGGATGGCGCGGGCATTGGGCAGGCGCTCGGCCTCGAACGCGGCGTAGGCCGCGCCGAGGCCTTGGCCGCCGTCCAGGTGCGCGGCGAGCGCCACGCAATCCTCGAAGGCGCAGTTCATGCCCTGTCCGTGGAACGGCACCATCGCGTGCGCCGCGTCGCCCAGCAGGACCGCGCGGCCGTCGAGGTGCCACCGGTCCAGGTACAGCGTGGCCAGCACGCCGGTCGGGTTGGCATCGAAATCGCTCGCCAGGCGCGGGATCAGCGGCAGGGCATCGGCGAAGTCGCGCGCGAACAGGCGCTCGGCGTCCGCGCCGGTGCGCACGGTGTCGAAGCCGGGGTCGCCCTCGCTGGGCAGGAACAGGGTGACGGTGAAGGTCCGCTCGTCGTTCGGCAGCGCGATGCACATGTACCCGCCCCGCGGCCAGATGTGCAGTGCATTGGGCTCGATCCGGAAGCCGCCATCCCCGGCCGGCGGGATTTCCAGCTCCTTGTAGCCATGGCCGAGCGGCTCCGTGCGCTCGCCCAGGTCGATGCGTTGCGCCATCGCCGTGCGCACCGCCGAGCCGGCGCCATCGGCACCGATGAGCGTGGCGAACGCGTGGTCGTGGATCGTCCCGTCGCGGTCGTCCGCGAAACGCGCGCGGCAGGCGTCGAAGTCGACGGCGTGCAACCGTCGGTCGAAGTGCAGCCGCGCGCCGGCGCCCTCCGCGGCATCGAGCAGCACCATGTTGAGTTCACCGCGGCTGACCGACCAGATGACCTCCGAGTCATCGCGCCCGTAGCGCTGGAGCTGCGTGGTGCCGTCCTCGAAGTGGACCATCCGCCCGCGCATCATCACCGCATGGTCGAGGACCGCCGCATCGGCCCCGGCCACCCGCAGGGCGTGCAGGCCGCGCTCCGCCAGCGCCAGGTTGATCGAACGGCCACCGGTGAACCCGTGGATGCGCGGATCCCCGCGGCGCTCGAAGACGTCGACCGTCCAGCCACGGCGGGCCAGCAGGGTGGCCAGCAGCGCGCCGGCCAACCCGGCGCCGACGATACTCAGGGCAGGGTGCCTATTCACCTGGATTCAATGGGTTAGGGGTCATTCCTGCTGCCATGCTTCAACCTCGCGGGCGAATCGCAGCACGTCCGCATGGGTGTTGTAGAGGGGGACCGGGGAGATCCGGATCACGTCCGGCTCGCGCCAGTCGCCGAGCACTCCGCGCGCGGAAAGGTGCTCGAACAGCGCACGGCCCCGTTCGCGCCCGCCGACGACGCGGATCGACAACTGGCACCCCCGTTGCGCGGGGTCGCGTGGCGTCAGCACGTCCAGCTTGCCCGGCAGGCGCGCATCGATCAGCGCCTGCAGGTAACCGGTCAGCCGCTGCGACCTGGCCCGCAACGCGGGCATCCCGACCCGGTCGAACAGGTCCAGCGAGGCACGCAGCGGCGCCAGCGCGAGGATTGGCGGGTTGCTGAGCTGCCAGCCGTCCGCGCCGGGTGTCGGCACGAAGTCCGGACCCATCCGGAAACGGGTGTCCAGGTCGTGGCCCCACCAGCCGGCGAAGCGCGGCCGGTCGGTGCGCGCATGGCGCTCGTGCACGAAGCAGCCGCCGACCGCGCCCGGCCCGCTGTTGCAGTACTTGTAATGGCACCAGACCGCGAAGTCGGCGCCGCTGTCGTGCAGCGCGAGGTCCAGGTTGCCGACCGCGTGCGCGAGGTCGAAGCCGCAGGCCGCGCCGGCCCCGTGCGCTGCGCGCGCGATCCGCGCCAGGTCGAAGGCCTGCCCCGTCCGGTACTGCACGCCGGGCCAGAGCACCAGCGCCAGGCGATCCCCGGCCTGCGCGATCGCCGCCTCGATGGCTTCGTGCGAGAAGACGCCGCCCGGCAGGTCCGGCTGCAACTCGACCAGGGCCGCTTCCGGATCGAATCCGTGGAACCGCACCTGCGATGCCATGGCGTACCGGTCGGAGGGGAACGCGCCCGCCTCCATCAGGACCACTGGTCGCGCCGGCGTCGGTCGGTAGAAGCTGACCATCATCAGGTGCAGGTTGGCGGTCAGCGAGTTCATCGCGACCACCTCGTGCGGGCGCGCGCCGACCAGCCGCGCCAGCGGCTCGCGCAGCAGGGCGTGGTAGTCCAGCCACTGCGAGTGCCCGCGGAAGTGGCCTTCCACCGCTTCCATCGACCACTTGTCCAGCACTTCCTCGACCTGCGCCCGGGCGCCGCGCGGCTGCAGCCCGAGCGAGTTGCCGACGAAGTACGCCTGCTCGGCCCCGTCGTGCAGCGGGACGTGGAATTCGCCGCGCAGGGTCGGCAGCGGATCGGCCGCGTCGAGGCCCGCCGCGTGGGCATCCGAGATCAGGTCCGTCATGCGAATCTCGCGGCCGGCAACCCGAGCCATTCCAGCGCGGTGCCGTGGTACAGCCGGGCGCGATCGGATTCGCCCAGCGCCAGCGCCTCGATGCCGGCGCCCGGCGACTGTTCGCCCAGCGGGAAGGGATAGTCGGTCCCGAGCATCACCCGGTCGGCGCCCGCGACGTCCAGCAGGTAGCGCAATGCGCGCTCGTCGGCGACCCACGAATCGAAGTACAGCCGCTTCAGGTACTCGCGCGGGTTGCGCGGGTTGTCGGTCGCCACCAGGTCCGGGCGCATGTTGAACCCGTGCTCGATGCGGCCGATGGTGTAGGGGAAGCTGCCGCCGCCATGCGCCAGGCAGACCTTCAGCTTCGGCAATCGCTCGAGCACGCCGCCGAACACCAGGCTGCAGGCGGCGCGCGACTGCTCGGCGGGCATGCCCACCAGCCAGGGCAGCCAGTACTTGGGCATGGTGTCGGTGCCCATCATGTCCCACGGGTGCACCAGGATCGCCGCGCCCAGGTCGCTGGCGGCCTGGAAGAACTCGAACAGCTCCGGCGCGTCCAGGTTCCAGTGCGAGCCGTCGGCGCGTCCCACGTGCGACCCGATCTGCACGCCCTGGAGCCCCAGCTGGTCCATGCAGCGCTCGAGTTCGCGCACGGCGAGCGACGGCGACTGCAGCGGCACGGTACCGATGCCCGCGTAATGGCGCGGATGCGCGCGCAGCGTGCCGGCCATGTGGTCGTTGAGGGCGACGTGCAGCTCCAGCGCCTGGTGCGCCTTCGCCCAGTAGCTGAACATCACCGGCACGGTGCTGATCACCTGCACCTGCACCCCGAAGCGGGCGTAGTCGGCGATGCGTTCCTCCGGGTCCCAGGTCTTGGGCCAGATCTCGCGGAAGAACCTGCCGTCCTTGTAGATGCGGTGCCGGCCGTCGTCGCCGTGGTGGATCACCGGGAAGCGCTCGTCCCCGAACTTCGCCGCGAGGTCCGGCCAGTCGCGGGGGAGGTAGTGCGCGTGGGTGTCGATCTTGAGCATGGCGTCCGGCACGGGCATCAGGTGATGTCCGCCTGCGAGTCCGCGTCCAGCTCGTAGCGCGTCGGCCGCGGGTTCAGCGTGCCGCACTTCGCGCAGGTGCGCAGGGCGTCGTCGCGGTAGAAGCGCTCGAAGACCCGGAAGAAGTCCTGCTCGATGTCCACCAGGTGGAACGACTCCGAATAGATCCCGTGGTTGCAGTTGATGCAGAACCACATCAATGCATCGTCCTCGTGCGCCAGGCGCTTGCGCTCGATGACCAGGCCGACCGAACCGGGCATCCGCTGGGGGCTGTGCGGGATGCGCGGCGGCAGGTAGAAGATCTCGCCGGCGCCGATCCGGATGTCCCGGGGTGCACCGTCTTCCTGGATGCGCAGCACCATCTCGCCCTCGAGCTGGTAGAAGAACTCGGGACCGTCCTCGAAGTGGTAGTCGGTCCGGGTATTGGGCCCGCCGACGATCATCACGATGTAGTCGCCGTCGTAGATGCACTTGTTGCCGACGGGCGGCTCGAGCAGGTGGCGGTGCTCCGCGATCCAGGCCTGCAGGTCGATGGGGGCGGGCAACATGGGCTACTCCTTGCGGCCGCCGAGGGCCGCGACGCACTTGAGCTCGATCGCGATCGGCGTCGGCAGCGCGGTGATGCCGAGCGTCGTGCGGCAGGGCGCCGTGTCGATGTCCGGGAAGAGCTCGCCCCAGACGGCGTTGTAGCGCTTGAAGTCGCGGTCGATGTCGGTGAGGTACACGGTCACGTCGACCAGGTCCTCCCAGCACGCGCCGCTGGCCTCCAGCACGGAGCGGACGTTGGCGAACACCGCGCGCGCCTGCAGGTCGATGTCGTACGTCACCAGGCGGCCGCCGGCGTCGTGGACGTTGCCGGGCACGCCGTTCGTCGCGGGATCGCGCGGGCCGATGCCGGACAGGAAGAGCAGGTCGCCGACGCGTCGCGCATGCGGATACGCCCCGACCGGGACGGGCGCGCCCCCGGCGCGGAAGGCGCGACCGGCCATCAGCGATCCTCCTCGTCGGTGCGGATGCGCTGGAGCGCGCTTGCATACGCTGGCGCGAGCTGCTCGATCCCCCCGACGTCGACGCCGAGGTCGTGCACCTTGCCGTCGCGCAACGTGTACACCCAGCCGTGCACGGTCACGTCCTGGTCGCGCGCCCAGGCATCGCGCAGCACGGTGGTCTGGCACACGTTGGCCACCTGCTCGAGCACGTTCAGCTCGCACAGCCGGTCGTGGCGCAGTTCGTCGTCGTCGAACCGGTCCAGGCTGGCCGCGTGCTTGTCGGCGACGTCGCCCACGTGGCGGATCCAGTTGTCCGCCAGCCCGAGCTTGCTGCCATGCAGCGCCGCATGCACGCCGCCGCAGCCGTAATGGCCGACGACGATGATGTGCTTGACCTTCAGCACGTCGACCGCGAACTGGATGGCCGACAGGCAGTTCAGGTCGGTGTGCACGACCACGTTCGCGATGTTGCGGTGGACGAACACCTCGCCCGGCGCCATGTCGATGATCTGGTTGGCCGGCACCCGCGAGTCCGAGCAGCCGATCCACAGGTACTCGGGTGCCTGCTGCTTCGAGAGGCGCTCGAAGAAGCCGGGGTCTTCGGCCTGGATCCGTGCGGCCCATTCGCGGTTGCGCTCGAGCAGCGTCGACAGGGAATACGGCATGGCCTCAGTGTCCTCCAGGCAGTGCGATGCCCACGTTGCGGGGCTCGGTGAAGAAGCGCATCGCCTCCATGCCGCCTTCGCGGCCCAGGCCGGACGCCCCCGTGCCACCGAACGGCGTGCGCAGGTCGCGCATCAGCCAGGTGTTGATCCAGACCATGCCTACCTCCAATTGCGCGGCCATGCGGTGCGCGCGCACCAGGTCCCGGGTCCAGACCGAGGCGGACAGCCCGTAGTCGCAGGCGTTGGCCAGCGCCAGCGCTTCCTCGTCGGAGTCGAAGGGCTGCAGGGTCACCACGGGACCGAAGATCTCCTCGCGGTTGCTGGCGCAGTCCGGGCCCAGCCCTTCGATCACCGTCGGCGCGACGAACCAGCCAGGCCGCTCCAGCGCGGCGCCTCCGCAGAGCACCCTGCCGCCTTCGTCGCGCGCGCGCGCCAGCGCGGACACCACCTTGTCGAAGTGTGCCCGCGAGACCAGCGGGCCGAGGTCGGCGTCGGCGTCCATCGGGTCGCCGACACGCAGCGCCAGCGCGCGTTCGACGAAGGCGTCGCGGAATTCCGCGTAGATGCGCCGTTCCACCAGCATCCGCGACCCGCACAGGCAGATCTGCCCCGAGTTCTGGAACGCCGAGCGCACGAGCGTGCCCAGGTGGTCGCGCCAGTCGCTGTCGGCGAACACCAGGGTCGGGTTCTTGCCGCCGAGCTCGAGCGAGACCTTCTTGAGCATCGGCGCGGCGATGCCCGCGATCCGCCTGCCCACCGCCGTGCTGCCGGTGAAGGAGACCGCGCGCGTGCCTGCATGCGACACCAGCGGTTCGCCGACCTCGGGACCGCCACCGTGCACCAGGTTGAGCACGCCTGCCGGCAGCCCGACCTCCGCCGCCAGCTCGGCCAGCATCGTCGCGGTCAGCGGGGTGACTTCGGACGGCTTGGCCACCACGGTGTTGCCCGCGGCCAGGGCGGGGGCCACTTTCCAGGTCAGCAGGTACAGCGGCAGGTTCCACGGGGAGATCGCCGCCACGACGCCCAGTGGCTGGCGCAGCGTGTAGTTGAGGCCCGCCTGGCCGTGGTGCGATTCGCTGGCGAACTGGGTGGCGGCGTGCGCATAGAAGCGCAGGTTGGCGATGGCGCGCGGGATCTCCACGTCGCGCGCCAGCCGGATCGGCTTGCCGCCGTCGCGGGCCTCGGCATGGGCGAAGTCCTCGAGCCGTGCCTCCAGTGCCGAGGCGAGTGCTTCCAGCCAGCGCGCACGCTGGTCGTTGGGCAGCGACGACCAGGCCGGGAAGGCGCGCCGGGCAGCGGCCACCGCGAGGTCCACGTCGCGGGCATCGCCGTCGGCCACTTCGGCGAACGCTTCGCCGCGGGCCGGATCGAACACCTCGCGCCAGCGTCCGGTGGCCGCGTCCCTGGGCTTGCCGTCGATCCAGTGGGCCAGGCGCATGTTCAAATCGACTGCATCCGCCCGCCGTCCACCGCCAGGCTGACCCCGTTGATGTAGGCGGCGGCGGGCGAACAGAGGAACGCGATCGCGGCCGCCACTTCCGCCGGTTGCGCGAAACGCCCGGCCGGCACGGCCTTGCGCATGCCCTCGGCGATCGCTTCCTCGGATTGACCCGTAGCCGACGCGCGGTCGCGCAGGATCTGCGCGATGCGGCCGGTCTCGGTGTATCCGGGCAGCACGTTGTTCACGGTGATGCCCTGCGGCGCGAGTTCGCGCGACAGGGTCTTGGCCCAGCTGGCGACGGCCCCGCGGATGGTGTTGGACACGCCGAGGTTGGGAATCGGCTCGCGCACGGACGTGGAGATCACGTTGACGATCCGGCCCCACGCGTCCGTGCGCATGCCCGGCAGGACCGCCTGCACCAGCAGCTGGTTGGCGAGCAGGTGGCGCTGGAACGCGTCGAGGTACGCCGAGGCCTCGGCGGAATGCGCCGGCCCGCCCGGTGGCCCGCCGGTGTTGTTGACCAGGATGTGCACCGGCTTGCCGGCGACCAGGGCCTCGATCTTCGCGCGCAGCGGGTCGTGGGCGGACACGTCGGCAGCCACGAATCCGTGTCGCTGGCCATCGATCCGGGGCAGGGCGGCAACGACGCCCTCGAGGGCATCGGCGCGGCGCGACAGCACGGTCACGTCGGCGCCGAGCAACGCCAGTTCGTGCGCCGTGGCGCGGCCGATTCCTTCGGACGCGCCACAGACCAGGGCATGCCGCCCGCGAAGGTCGAGATCCATCAGCCACGTTCTCCCAGCGACTGGAACATGCGGTGGCGCAACGCGTCGTCGTCGATGGCATGCGGCGGCGTCACCTCGTCGAGGCGGAAGCCGCGGGCAAGCGCGTCGTCCTCGTCCAATCCGTCGAACGAGACGAATTCCGCATCCATCAACGCGGCCCGGGCGGTGTCCTCGCTGTCGTAGGCGAGGGTGTTGCCGTCGCTGTCGAACACCTCGGCCGTGCCGGCCTCGAGCACCCGCAGCCGTGCCCAGACGATCGTGCGCCCGAGCGTCGCCAGCCACCACGCCGTGTGCGATGCGTCGCCGCTCACGCGGCCCCCAGCAGCAGGGCGAGCAGCCACAACGCGCCGGCCATCAGCACGCCGCCGATGATCGTGATCAACGCAACGCGCGCGGGCGTTGCCAGGCCGCTCAGGTTGGTATCGCCGGTCACGCGATACCCACCCGCGAGCAACCAGGCCAGTGCGCCCGGATGCACGAACGCGACCGGCCCGAGCCGCGCATGCAGCGCTGGATGCCGGTCGCGCAGGTGCACCAGCGCCAGCGGCCAGAAGATGACGAAGGCGGTCGCGCCGGCGATCGCCAGGGCCAGGCTCAGCAGTGCGAAGAACAGGATCATGGTGCGCGGCCTAGTACTCGGCATGCCCGGGGGCGCGCGGATACGGGATCGCGTCGCGGATGTTGGACAACCCGCAGACATAGACCACCAGCCGCTCGAAGCCCAGCCCGAAGCCCGCGTGCGGCACGGTGCCGTAGCGGCGCAGGTCGCGGTACCACTGGTAATGGTCCGGATCCAGGCCGAACTGCGCGATCCGCGTGTCCAGCTGGTCCAGCCGTTCCTCGCGCTGCGAGCCGCCGATGATCTCGCCGATGCCCGGCGCCAGCACGTCCATCGCCGCGACGGTCCGGCCGTCCTCGTTCAGGCGCATGTAGAACGACTTGATCTGCTCCGGGTAGTTGGTGACCACCACCGGCCGGCCGACATGCTGTTCGGTCAGCCAGCGCTCGTGCTCGGTCTGCAGGTCCAGGCCCCATTCCACGGGGAACTCGAACTTCTGCCCGGACTGCTGCAGCAGGCTGATCGCATCCGTGTAGTCGATCCGTTCGAACGGCGCGTTGATGAACGCCTCGATCCGCGACACCGCGTCCTTCTGCACCCGCTCGGCGATGAACGCCATGTCGTCCGCGCGCTCGTCGAGCACGGCGCGGAACAGGAACTTCAGGAAATCCTCCGACAGGCCCGCGATGGCGTCCAGGTCGGCGAACGCGACCTCCGGCTCGATCATCCAGAACTCGGCGAGGTGGCGCGGCGTGTTGGAGTTCTCCGCGCGGAAGGTCGGGCCGAAGGTGTAGACCTTGCTCAGCGCCAGGCAGTAGGCCTCGACGTTGAGCTGGCCGGACACGGTCAGGAACGCCTCCTTGCCGAAGAAGTCGCGCGAGAAGTCGACGTTGCCCGCGCCGTCGCGCGGCAGGTTGGCCATGTCCAAGGTGGAGATGCGGAACATCTGCCCGGCGCCCTCGGCATCGGAGGTCGACACGATCGGCGTGTTGATCCAGTAGAAGCCCTGTTCGTGGAAGAACCGGTGCACGGCCATCGCCAGGCAGTGGCGGATGCGCGTGACCGCGCCGAAGAGGTTGGTGCGCGGGCGCAGGTGCGCGACCTCGCGCAGGAACTCGAGCGAGTGCGCCTTGGGCTGGATCGGGTAGGTCTCCGGGTCCTCGACCCAGCCGACCACCTGGATGGATTCGGCCTGGATCTCGAACGACTGCCCCTGGCCCTGCGAGGGCACGAGCGTGCCCCGGGCCACCAGGGAGCAGCCCGCGGTCAGGTGGCGGACTTCCGATTCGTAGTTGGGCAGCGTGCTGGGCGCGACGACCTGGATCGGCGCGAAGCAGGACCCGTCGCTGACGTTGACGAAGGACAGGCCGGCCTTGGAATCGCGCCGGGTGCGCACCCAGCCGCGGACCGTGACCTCGCCGCCGGCGGGCAGCCTGCCCGCGAGCGCGTGTTCGACGCTGACCACCGTCATGCCTGGTTTCCTGGCCACCGCGGGCCCGAAGTGGGGGACCATGAAGTGTAATGGGTCGGCGCGCACTCAGCTCCGATGACCGATAATGCGGGCATGGCCATCCTCCTGACTCCCGCCGCGCTCGAGCGCGTCCGCCGTTTCCTCCAGGCCGAGCCCGATGCCCTCGGCTTGCGCTTCGGCGTGAGCAAGGCCGGTTGCTCGGGCTGGCAGCACGTCGCCGACCTGGCGCGCGACCAACGCGACGACGACACGCTGTTCGAGCAGGATGGCGTGCGCATCCTGGTCGATGCCACCAGCCTCCCGCTGGTGGACGGCACCCGGATCGACTTCCGCAAGGCCGGGCTGGGCGAAGCCTTCGTGTTCGAGAACCCGAACGTGGCCGACGCCTGCGGGTGCGGCGAGAGCTTCACCACGGCGTAGACTCCGGCGGTCCTTCCCGGGGAGCCGCCGATGACCAGCACCACCTTCCGTCCGACCCGCCTGGCCGCCGCGCTGCTGGCGGCGTCGTTTGTCGCCGCCGTCGCGCCGCAGGCGCATGCGCAGGCTGCGCCGACAGGCGCGCAGGCGTCGCCTGCCACGTCGGCCGAGGCCCGCGCGCTGCATGCCTTCTTCCAGGCGCAATGGGAGCGCGGCCTGCGCGAGTCCCCGGAGGGGGCGAGCTATACCGGCGACGACCGCTACAACGACCGCTGGACCGACTACCGCCTCGAGGCGATCGCCGCGCGGGAAGCCGCCGACCGCGAAGCCCTCGCCACGCTGCGCGCGATCGATCGTGCCGCGCTGTCGCCCGCGGACCAGCTCAGCTACGACGTGTTCCTGTGGCAGGCCGAGCGCGCCGTGGAGCGCCAGCAGTTCAAGGAATGGCTGCAGCCGGTCAGCCAGCGCGGCGGGGTGCAGACGGCCGAGGGGATCGCCGAGGTGCTGCCGTTCGAGGACGCGGACGATTACCGGGACTGGCTGGCCCGGATGCGCGCGATCCCCGCGATGGTCGACCAGACGATGGCCCTGATGCGTGCGGGCATGGCGGCCGGCAACATGCCGCCCCGGGTGCTGATGGAGCGGGTGCCCGGCCAGGTCGCGGCCCAGGTCGTGGCCGACCCCGTCGACAGCCCGTTCTACCGCCCGTTCACCGACTTCCCTCGCGACTTTCCCGCATCGGAGAAGGCGGCCCTGCAGGCCGAGGCACGGCAGGTGATCGCCGACGCCATCGTCCCCGCCTACCGGGCCTTCGCCACCTTCTTCGAATCCGAGTACCTGCCCGCGGCCCGCGACAGCATCGCCGTGGCCGACCTGCCGGACGGCAAGGCGTACTACGACTTCCTCGCGGCGTACTTCACGACGACCGACCTCACGGCGGACGAGATCCACCAGGTCGGGCTGCGCGAAGTGGCCCGCATCCGGGGCGAGATGGCGCAGGTCAAGGACGAGGTCGGCTTCGAAGGCACGCTGGCGGACTTCTTCACCCACCTGCGCACCGACCCGAAGTTCTTCCATGAAACGCCCGAGGACCTGCTCGAAGGCTACCGCGCGCTGTCCAAGCGGATCGACCCGGAACTGGTGAAGGTGTTCGCCACCATTCCGCGGTTGCCGTACGGCGTGCGCCCGATCCCGGAGAACATCGCGCCCGACACCACCACCGCCTACTACCAGCCCGGGGCGGTCGACGGCAGCCGGGCAGGCTACTACTACGTCAACCTCTACCGGCCCGAGGTGCGCCCGAAGTGGGAAATGATGGCGCTCAGCCTCCACGAGGCGGTGCCGGGCCATCATTTCCAGTTCGCCCGCGGCATGGAACTGCCGGGCGTGCCGATGTTCCGCCGGGTTGGTTATTTCGTGGCCTACGGCGAAGGCTGGGGCCTGTATGCCGAGCGCCTGGGCTACGACATGGGGTTGTACGACGACCCGTACGACCGGATGGGGCAGCTGGCCTACGACATGTGGCGCGCCGTGCGGCTGGTGGTCGACACCGGCATGCATGCGCAGGGCTGGACGCGCCAGCAGGCGATCGACTACTTCATGGCCAACTCGCCCAAGACCCTGCAGGACGTGACCAACGAGATCGACCGCTACATCGGCAACCCGGGGCAGGCGCTGGCCTACAAGATCGGCCAGCTGAGGATTTCGGCACTCCGGGAGCGCGCGGCGCGGGCCCTCGGGGAGGATTTCGACCTGCGACGGTTCCACGATGCCGTCCTGGCCACCGGGTCGGTCCCGCTGGAGACCCTGGAGCGCCATGTCGACGCCTGGATCGCGTCGGAACAGGTTGCCGCAAGCCACTGATCCTGCAATAATTGCCGGCTTCCCTCGGCCCGTGCCGAGGGGGACCTTGCCCCACCGCGCCCGCGGGGGGCTGCCCGGCCACCCCGGTGGCCGATATCCACGAGGATCCAACCGAGATGCGCCATTACGAAATCGTGTTCCTGGTCCACCCGGACCAGAGCGAGCAGGTGCCGGCCATGATCGAGCGTTACAAGACGCTCATCGAAGGCGGCAACGGCAAGATCCACCGGCTCGAGGACTGGGGCCGCCGGATGCTGGCCTACCCGATCGCCAACCTGGTGAAGGCCCACTACGTGCTCTTCAACATCGAGTGCGACCAGGCCGTGCTCAACGAGCTGGTCGACGGCTTCCGCTTCAACGATGCGGTGCTGCGCCACCTGGTCATGAAGCGCGACGACGTGGTCACCGAGCAGTCGCTGATCATGAAGAACAAGGACGACAAGGGCGACAAGCCCGAGCGTTCCGAGCGTCGCCGCCGCGACGACGACGGTGACGGCGAGGGCAGGCCTGCCCAGGCCGACGACGCCGACGACACCGCCGAAGCCGCCTGACGCCTTTAGGAGCACGCACCCATGTCCAAGTTTTTCCGTCGCCGCAAGTTCTGCAAGTTCACGGCCGAGGGCGTCAAGGAGATCGACTACAAGGATCTCAACACCCTGCGCCAGTACCTGACCGAGACCGGCAAGATCGTCCCCAGCCGGATCACCGGCACCAAGTCGAAGTACCAGCGCCAGCTGGCGACCGCGGTCAAGCGCGCGCGCTTCCTGGCCCTGATCCCGTACACCGACAACCACAACGCGTAAGGAGGAAACGAACATGCAACTGATCCTCCTGCAGAAGGTGGTCAACCTCGGCAACCTCGGCGACAAGGTCGAGGTGAAGCCGGGCTTCGGCCGCAACTTCCTGGTGCCGCAGGGCAAGGCCGTGCCGGCCACCGCAGCGAACCTGGCCCAGTTCGAGGCGCGCCGCGCCGAGTACGAAGCCAAGGCCAGCGCCGCGCTGTCGGATGCCGAAAGCCGCCGGGCGAAGCTCGAGGGCGCGAGCGTCACGATCTACGCCAACGCCTCGACCGAAGGGAAGCTCTACGGCTCGATCGGTCCGCGCGACATCGCCGAGGCGCTGACCAAGGCCGGCCATCAGGTCGGCAAGTCCGAAGTGGTGATGGGCGAGGGCGCGATCCGCCGCACCGGCGAGTTCGAAGTCATCGTCCACCTGCACGCCGACGTCGAGACCCCGGTCAAGGTGGTGGTGGAGCCGGAGCCGGCCTGACATCGCTTCAATCCTGTATCCCAGCGGGCGCCCCAGTGGCGCCCGTTTCTTTTTCCCCGTCCGAATCCGTGAGACGGAGAAAAGGCAGAAAGAAATGACGTTATCCACAGGTTGTCACGTCGCACGTCCACAGGGAGAACTCCTACGATGCCTGTCGAACTGCATCACGCGGACCGCGATGACGGGTCCGCCCGGGGAGTGACCGATCTGATGAGCGCACGCCAGGGGTTCCGGGCCGACGGAACGGCCTTCAGCCGTCCGGACCACCGCGTCGAGCAATTGCGCGTGCCCCCCCAGTCGGTCGAGGCCGAACAGGCGGTGCTCGGTGGCCTGATGCTGGCGCCGGAGTCCTTCGACCGTGTCGGCGACCTGCTGGTCGACCAGGACTTCTATCGGCGCGACCACCAGCTGATCTACCGCGCCATCCGCGAACTGGCCGAGCGCAACCGGCCGTTCGACGCGGTGACGCTGGGCGAGTGGTTCGAGTCGCAGGGCCTGGCCGAGCAGGTCGCCGGCGGGGCCTACCTGGTGGAACTCGCCAGCACGACGCCCTCGGCCGCCAACATCCGCGCCTATGCGGAGATCGTGCGCGACAAGGCGATCCTGCGGCAGCTGATCGAGGTCGGCACCGGCATCGTCAACGACGGCTTCCAGCCGGAGGGACGCGAGAGCAACGAGCTGCTGGCCAAGGCCGAACAGGACGTGTTCGCGATCGCGGAAGCCGGTTCGCGCGGGCGCCGCGACTTCGTGGCCGTCAACGACGCGCTGATCGAGGCGTTCGATGTCCTGCAGACCCGCCACGCCAGCGGCGGGAGCATCACGGGGCTGCCCACCGGTTATACCGAGTTCGACGAGATGACCGCGGGGCTCCAGCCGACCGACCTGGTCATCCTCGCGGCCAGGCCGGCCATGGGCAAGACCACGCTCGCGCTCAACATGGCCGAATACGCAGCCATCCGCAGCAAGAAGGCGGTCGCGGTGTTCTCGATGGAAATGTCGGCCAGCCAGCTGGCGCTGCGCCTGATCTCCTCGAACGGGCGGGTCAACGCCACCCGGCTGCGCACCGGCCAGCTGGAGGACGAGGACTGGAGCCGCGTCACCAGCGCGATCCGCATGTTGCGCGAGGCGCGGATCTTCATCGACGACACGCCTGCGCTGTCGCCTGAAGTCCTGCGTTCCAAGGCGCGCCGGCTCAAGCGCGAGCACGACCTGGGCCTGATCGTGATCGACTACCTGCAGTTGATGGCGGTGCCCGGCAACCAGGAGAACCGCGCGACCGAAATCTCCGAGATCTCGCGCTCGCTCAAGGCCTTGGCCAAGGAACTCAACGTGCCGGTCGTCGCGCTGTCCCAGCTCAACCGGTCGCTGGAGACGCGCACCGACAAGCGCCCGGTGATGGCCGACCTGCGCGAGTCCGGCGCCATCGAGCAGGACGCGGACGTCATCGTCTTCATCTACCGCGACGAGTACTACAACAAGGAAAACTCGCCGGACAAGGGGCTGGCCGAGGTCATCATCGGCAAGCAGCGAAACGGTCCCACGGGTTCCATCAAGCTGAAGTTCTTCGGCGAGTACACGCGGTTCGACAACCTGTCGCACGATTCGGTGGGCAGCTTCGAGTAGCGCCCCGGGGCCGGGTCGCCTCTAGAATCCGCGGATGCCCCGACCCACGACCGCCACGCTCCACGCCGACGCATTGCGCCACAACCTGGGCGAGCTGCGCAGGCGCGCGCCCGGCAGCCGGCTGATGGCGGTGGTCAAGGCCGATGCGTATGGCCACGGCCTCGAACGGGTGGCGCACGCCCTGTCCGACGCGGACGCCTTCGGCGTGGCGATGCTCGAGGATGCCAGGCGCCTGCGGTCCTTCGGCCTGGTCCAGCCGATCCTGCTGCTGTCCGGCTTCAACGACGCGGCCGACCTCCCCGAGGTGCGCGCCCTGGGCCTGGAGGTCGCGGTCCACCACGCCAGCCAGCTCGACATCCTGGCGCAGGCCGGGAACGACGGCGCGCCGATCCGCTGCTGGCTCAAGGTCGACAGCGGCATGCATCGCCTCGGCTTCCCGCCGGACCGGGTGCGCGACGCGCACGCGCGGCTGTCCGCGCTGCCGGGGGTGTCGGGGGACATCGTGCTGATGAACCACTTCGCCAGCTCGGACGACTTCGGCGGCCCGCAGACGCGCGAGCAGCTGCGGGTGTTCCACGACTGCACGGCGGGGCTTCCGGGCCAGCGTTCGCTGGCCAACTCCGCGGCCGTGCTGGGCTGGCCCGAATCGCACGGCGACTGGGTACGGCCGGGCGGGGCGCTGTACGGGATGTCCGTGGCCGCCGGGCGCACGGGCGGCGATTTCGGCCTGCGCCCCGCGATGGCGTTCACCACCGGGCTCATCGCGGTGAACCGGGTCTGCCGGGGCGAGCCCATCGGGTACTCGGCCACCTGGACGTGCCCCGAGGACATGCTGGTCGGCGTTGCGGCGGCGGGCTACGGGGACGGCTATCCACGGCACGCGCCGTCCGGGACCCCCGTGCTCGTCTCAGGCCGCCCGGCCGCCATCGTGGGGCGCGTGTCGATGGACCTGCTGGCGATCGACCTTCGCCGGCACCCGGATGCGCGGCCGGGCGACGAGGTCCTGCTGTGGGGGCCGGGGGTGCCGGTGGAGGTCGTCGCCGAGGCGGCGGGCACGATTGCCTACCAGCTCACCTGTTCCATCACCGGGCGGGTGCGCCGCAACGCGGGCTGAACTGGGGCCGGAGGCGTCACCCGCCCCCCACGTGGGCAGGCCTACGATTCCTGCGCATTCACCTTCACCCCCGCAGGAGTCCCCCATGAACCAGTTGAGCAAGCTCACCACGCTGTCGGTCGCGCTCGCCGCGACCCTGTCCTTCGCCGGTTGTGCCACCTACACGGGGCAGACCGACGACCCCTATGACCCGAACCGCACCCAGCGCGGCGCGCTGATCGGCGCCGGCATCGGCGCGGTCGCGGGCCTGCTGAGCGGCGACGACGCCACCGAACGTCGCCAGCGCGCGCTGGTCGGCGCGGGCGTGGGTGCGCTCGCCGGCGGTGCCGTCGGCGCCTACCAGGACCGCCAGGAAGCCGCGCTGCGCTCGCAGATGGCCGGGACCGGCGTGGACGTGATCCGCGACGGCGACAACATCACGCTCAGCATGCCGGGCGCGATCACGTTCGGCTTCGACTCCTCGGCGCTGCAGCCGCAGTTCCGCCCGGTGCTCGACGACCTGGCCGTGACGCTCAACGAGTACAACCAGACGATCATCGAGGTGGCCGGCCACACCGACAGCGTCGGCGACGCCGCCTACAACCAGAACCTGTCCGAACAGCGCGCCTCGACGGTCGCCAACTACCTGGCCACCCGCGGCGTGATGCGCGACCGGATGATCACCATCGGCGCCGGCGAGACGCGTCCGGTCGCCAGCAACGACACCGAGGCGGGCCGCGCGCAGAACCGCCGCGTGGAAATCACCCTGGTGCCGCTGCAGGGCTGATCGCGACACGTGTCCGCAACGCGAAAGGGCCGCAATCGCGGCCCTTTCCTTTTGCACGCCCGGGCGCGCCGATCAGGCCCGCCGCCTCGACGGTTCGCCGGCGCCGGCCTTCGAGTGGTCGCCTCCCTTGCGCACCATGGACACCAGCAGCGCATCGATGCGGCGGCTGACGTAAGGCGCAAAGATGCCCGAATGCGTCTCGACATCCGCGGTCTCCCTGCGCACCGCGGCAGAGAACGCGCGCGGGTCGTCATGCTCGGCCACCAGGCGGGGCAGGGCGTCCTCGAGCCGCAACAGGGCTTTCTCGATCTCGAGCGGGGTCCAGTCCATGGAGGGATGCTGACCGGGGGCCGGTCGAAGCCCGATGAAACGGAACCACGGGCGTGGGCGTCCATTCAGGCAAGAAAAAAGGGCCGCTCGCGCGGCCCTTTTCCCTGGTGGTGGTGGAGGTGGCGGGAATCGAACCCGCGTCCGAAGGCACTCCATCTCCGGCACTACATGCTTAGCCCGTTGTTCGATCTCGGATGCCGGCAACACAACGTGCGAAGCACACCGTCATCCACACCCGCTTTGGATTCGGAACCGGTTGACGGGTCGCCGCCGGTCCCTATCCCCTGATGATGACCCTACATCCACGAGCAAGGGCACAAGTGGGTTCGGGGCTTACGCCTTAAGCGGCGAGAGCGTAGACGTCGTCGTTGGCGTCTGGGTTTTTGCAGCTGGATTAACGAGGAAAGC
>JAKFFJ010000082.1:0-5548 GCA_036675265.1 Luteimonas sp. | reverse complement strand
CAGTTCACTGCGCGATGCGCAGGCACAGGTCAATACGCTGGTGCTGGGCAAGCCGCAGGAGGTGCGGCTGGCCTTCGTCGCGCTGCTTTCCGGCGGGCACCTGCTGATCGAGGACCTGCCCGGGCTCGGCAAGACGACATTGGCGCATGCGCTGGCGGCGACCCTCGGGCTCGGTTTCCAGCGCGTGCAGTTCACCTCGGACCTGCTGCCGGCCGACATCCTCGGCGTATCGGTGTTCGATGCTCAGGCGCGGCGGTTCGAATTCCACCCTGGACCGATCTTCGCCCACGTCCTGCTCGCCGACGAGATCAACCGGGCGCCACCGCGCACGCAGAGCGCGCTGCTGGAAGCGATGGCCGAACACCAGGTCACCATCGATGGCACCACGCATTCGCTGCCGAATCCGTTTTTCGTGATCGCCACGCAGAACCCGGTCGACCTGGCGGGTACGTACCCGTTGCCGGACTCGCAACTCGACCGCTTCCTGTTGCGCCTGACCCTGGGTTATCCGGGCGAGGATGCCGAGCGCGCGCTGCTGGCGGGGGTCGATCGGCGGACATTGATCGCACAGGCGCCACCGCTGCTCGGCAGCGGCGACGTGCTCACGCTGCGCGAGGCGGCGGCCAACGTCCATGCCAGCGACGCCCTGATCGCCTACGTACAGGCGCTGCTCGCGCGCAGCCGGCGCCATGCGGGCGTCCGCGTCGGCCTGTCGCCTCGCGCGGGGCTGGCGCTGTTGCGGGCAGCGCGCGCCTACGCATTGCTGCTCGGACGCGAGCACGCCCTGCCGGAAGACGTGCAGGCCCTGTTCGCACCGGTTGCCTCGCATCGCCTCGCGGCCGAAGCAGATGCCGGCAATGGCGAAGCACTGGCCAAGGCCATCCTCCACGCGGTACCGGTGGACTGAAGGCGTCCTGTCACCACCATGAACGCCTGGTGGCGTGACCTGCGCAAACGCGCCGAAACCTGGGTGACGCCGCGCGCGCCGGAAACCTTGCCGGTGCAGCTGGGCCGGCGACGCATCTATGTATTGCCCACGCGCTTCGGCCTGTTCTTCGCGCTGCTGCTGCTGGCGATGGGCCTGGGCGCGCTCAACTACAACAACAATCCCGCCTTGCTGCTGATGCTCCTGCTCGCGGGTGCCGCGCACACCAGCCTGCTCTCCGCGCACCTGCAGCTCAGCGGCCTGGGGTTCTACGCGATCGGCGCTGAGCCAGTCACCGCCGGAACGGCATTGACGGTACGCCTGCACGCGCGCGCGGCATCCGGCCGCGAACGTCGCGGCCTGCGCGTCGACTGCGAGGATGCCTCGGCGATCCTCTCGCTCGACGATGGCAGCGGCGCTGCGGAATTCGCCCTCCCCACCAGCCGCCGCGGATGGATGGACATTCCGCGACTGCGCATTTCGACCACGCGCCCGCTCGGCCTGGTGCGCGCGTGGGCCTATGTCTGGCCGGAACAACCGTTGCTGGTCTATCCGGTGCCGGAAACGCAGGGCCCGCCGCTGCCGACCGGCCTGGGCGAAGCCGCACAGATGCGGCTGCACCCGGCCGGCGACGACGTCCACCACCTGCGCGCCTACCGTCGCGGCGATCCACGCCGTGCTGTCGCATGGAAACCCTCTGCGCGTCGCGACAGCCTGCTGGTGCGCGAGTACGAACAACCGCTGAGCGCCGACATCGTGCTCGACTGGCACGCACTCGCCGGCGTCGAATACGAACTGCGCATTTCACGGCTGGCGCGCTGGGTGGATGAGGCGGAACGCGACGGCCGGCGTTACCGGCTGCTGCTGCCGGGGCAACCATCCCTCGGTCCTGCGCAAGGCGCTGCGCATCGCCACGCATGCCTGCGCGCACTGGCCCTGCTGCCGTGACGTTGCCTGCTCCGCCACTCCGTGGTTCGCCACCCCTGCTCGATCCGCGCAGTCGTGGCTGGGTGTTGCTGGCGGCGTTGTCCTGCCTGCTGCCATTGCTGCTGCAAGTGCCACGACCGCTTGCGATCGGACTCGGCGCGACCGCCGTGGTCGTCGCGGTGCTCGCGCGACGACAGGCATTGCCAGGCTGGCTGCGCGTGATCGCGGCGCTGGCCCTGGCCGCCGTCGTGATGGTGGAGATGGGATTCAACCTGGGACGCGATACCGGGTGCGCGCTGCTTGCCGCGATGCTGGCGATCAAGCCGGCGGAGACCTCCGGACTGCGCGATGCGCGCAGCCTGGTCGGGTTCGGGTTGTTCGCGCCGTTCGCGACGTTCCTGCTCGACCAGGGGCCATTGTCGCTGGGACTGGGACTGCTCGCGGCGACATCGGGACTGGTTGCACTGCAACGGCTGGCCGACCTCGAATCGGGCGACGTCCATCGCGCATTGCCGACATGGCGACGCATCACTTCGGCGTGGCGCATGGTCGCGATCGGCCTGCCGCTGGCATTGGCGGCGTTCTGGTTGTTCCCGCGACTGGCTTCGCCGTTGTGGGGCGCGCCTGAACGCGTCCAGGCGCGTCCCGGCTTGTCCGACAGCATGACGCCGGGGGAATGGGTCGACATGCTCACCGACGACACGCCCGCCGCGCGCGTGCGTTTCTTCGGCCCGGTGCCACCGCAGGAACAGATGTACTGGCGCGGGCTGGTCATGGTCCATTTCGATGGACGCACCTGGACCCAGTCGCCCGCCGTGCGGCACTTCCCTGCACCAGCCGTATCCCTTGGCCCCAATCGCTGGGATTACGAACTGGAACTGGAACCCACCGATCGCGAGCAACTGGTCGCACTGGACCTGCCCGCGGCGGCACCCACCGGGGCCACGCTTGGCGCCGACTACGCGCTGCGTGTCACCAGGCCCCTCGATGAAGTGTCCCGATGGCGCATGCAGTCGGCGCCGCCGCGGGTATTCGAACCACGGCTCGAACGCAACATGCGCCGCGATGCACTGGAGCTGCCGTCGGGCTACAACCCGCGAGCGCTCGCGCTGGCCCGGCAATGGCGCACCGAGGCCGGCAGCGACGACGCTGCCATCGTCCAGCGCGCGCTGGCGTGGGTTCGCGCCGAATTCGCCTACACACTGGCCGTGCCACCGCTCGGCCGCCACGCGGTCGACGAGTTCCTGTTCACCCACAAGGCCGGTTATTGCGAACACTTCAGTTCCGCGTTGGTCGTGCTGATGCGCGGCGCCGGCATCCCCGCGCGGGTGATCGGCGGCTATGCGGGCGGTGAGCGCAACCCGATCGGCGACTACTGGCTGCTGCGTCGTTCCGACGCCCATGCCTGGGCCGAGGTCTGGTTGCCGCAACGCGGCTGGATCCGGGTGGACCCGACGGCCGCGGTCTCGCCCGAGCGCGTGTTCGACACCCTCGCCGACCGCGCCGGTGCGAGCGGAAGCCTGCTCGGCACGTTGATGCCGGCATTGCATGTCGGCGACTGGCTGCGACGCGGCTGGAACGACTTCGTGCTTGGCTTCGATGCGCGCCGGCAGGCGCAGATGCTGAAACCGCTGGGCATCGACGAGATTCCGCCGCAGCGCCTGATCCTGCTGTTCGCGCTGGTCGCCGTGCTCGCATTGCTCGCTGCGGTCTGGCTGGTGACCCGCGAAGCGCGCGAACCCGACCCGGTGCTGCGCGCCTGGCATCGGCTCGGCGCGCGCTATGCCCGGTTCGGGCTCGGCCGCGAACCGCACGAACCCGCCGGCGACTGGGCGCAGCGGGTGTCGCGGGCACGCCCCCGGGACAGCAAACTGATCCTGCTCAGCGCGCGTTTCGCCGAATGGCGCTACGCTCGCGGCGATGGCGATAGGTCCACGTCACGCGCCCTCGCCCGGGACCTGCGCGCGTACCACCCCAACCGGGAGACATGACATGAACGTCCGCTTCCCCACGGCAGGCCTCGCTGCACTCGGATTCGCCACGCTCCTGCTCGCCGCGTGCGCCTCGCACCCGCGCCCGCTGCAGGGCGAATTCGCGCAGATCAGCCCATACGATGCACTCAATACCGAGAGCACCGGCGCGATGGTGCGCTGGGGTGGCCGCATCGTCCGCACCGAGCCGCTGCCCAACCGCACCTGCTTCGAGGTGCTCTCGACCAGGCTCGGCAGCTATGGCCGCCCCTACTGGGCGGGCGACGACGTCGGCAACCGCTTCATCGCCTGCCGCGACGGCTTCTACGACCCGGCGCTGTTCAAGCCCGACCGCGACATCACCTTCACCGGCCGCATCGACGGCTACGAGAACCGCCGGATCGGCGAATACGACTACCGCCTGCCGCGCATCGCCGCCGACGTGGTCTACCTGTGGCCTGTCCGGGAGCGCGTCGACGTGATCACACGACCGGCCCCGTGGCCGTGGTGGGGTTACTGGTAATCCATCGTGCAACGACGCCCGGGCTCGCCGGGCGTCTTCATCTGGGCGTGCCGAACCGTCCCAACGGCGCCCCCGCCAACAGGTGCAGGTGCAGTTGGAACACGGTCTGCCCGGCATCGGCGTTGCAGTTGATGACAATGCGGTAACCGTCGTCGGCGAGACCCTGCTGCTTGGCGTAATCCGCGGCGGCAATGGCCAGCCGACCGATGATGTCCGCCTGCGACGGTTGCACGTCGTTGAGCGTGGCGAGCGGGGTCTTCGGCACGAACAGCACATGCACCGGTGCCTGCGGCGCGATGTCGCGGAACGCGATCAGGTGCTCGTCCTCGTGGACGATGTCGGCCGGGATCTCGCGACGGATGATCTTGTGGAAGATGGTGTCTGGCATCGCAAGTCCTCCAGGAAGTCGGTATTGCAGGAGCCGTTCAACAAAGGCGTGCCGCTACAAAGGCATTTCGCCGCGACTGCCGAACGCATGCGCCAGCGTGCCGCGGTCGACGTATTCCAGCTCGCCACCCAGCGGCACGCCGTGCGCAAGCCGGCTCGGCGCGACGCCCTGCTGGCGCGCGAGTTGCGCGAGGTAGTGCGCGGTCGCCTCGCCCTCGACGGTCGGGTTGGTGGCGATGATCAATTCGCGCACTTCGCCCTCGGCCAGGCGCAGCAGCAACTGGTCGAGGCCGAGTTCGCGTGGGCCGATGCCATCCAGCGGCGACAACCGCCCCTGCAGCACGAAATACAGGCCGCGAAACCCGGTCGCCTGTTCGATCGCCAATCGATCCGCCGGCGATTCGACCACGCACAGCAGGTGGCGATCACGCGCTGCGCTGGCGCAGGTCGCGCAGGTTTCGCTTTCGCTGAAGTCGCGGCAGCGCGCGCAGTGACCGACGCGCTCGACCGCCGCCGCCAGGGCCTCGGCCAGGCGCTGGCCGCCCTCGCGTTCGCGTTCGAGCACGTGGTAGGCCATCCGCTGCGCGGTCTTCTGGCCGACGCCGGGCAGCACGCGGAAGGCTTCGATCAGTTGTTCGAGTAGGGACGAAGTCATGTTTTTTTGCCCGCCCCGAAATCAGGGGATGGAGACCATCAGAACGGCAGCTTCATCCCCGGCGGCATCGGCATGCCGGCGGTCGCCGCCGCCATCTTCGCCTGCGACTCGGCGTTGACCTTGTTGACCGCGTCGTTGAACGCCGCGGCGACCAGGTCTTC
>JAKFFJ010000012.1:0-5553 GCA_036675265.1 Luteimonas sp. | reverse complement strand
CAGTTCACTGCGCGATGCGCAGGCACAGGTCAATACGCTGGTGCTGGGCAAGCCGCAGGAGGTGCGGCTGGCCTTCGTCGCGCTGCTTTCCGGCGGGCACCTGCTGATCGAGGACCTGCCCGGACTCGGCAAGACAACATTGGCGCATGCGCTGGCGGCGACCCTCGGGCTCGGTTTCCAGCGCGTGCAGTTCACCTCGGACCTGCTGCCGGCCGACATCCTCGGCGTATCGGTGTTCGATGCGCAGGCGCGGCGGTTCGAATTCCACCCCGGACCGATCTTCGCCCATGTCCTGCTCGCCGACGAGATCAACCGTGCACCGCCGCGCACGCAGAGTGCGCTGCTGGAAGCGATGGCCGAACACCAGGTCACCATCGACGGCACCACGCATTCGCTACCGAATCCGTTTTTCGTGATCGCCACGCAGAACCCGACCGACCTGGCGGGTACCTACCCGCTGCCTGATTCGCAACTCGACCGGTTCCTGCTGCGCCTGACCCTGGGTTACCCGGGTGAGGATGCCGAACGCGCGCTGCTGGCCGGGATCGATCGGCGGACATTGATCGCACAGGCGCCACCGCTGCTCGGCAGCGGCGACGTGCTCACACTGCGCGAGGCCGCGGCCAACGTCCATGCCAGCGACGCCCTGATCGCCTACGTGCAGGCGCTGCTCGCGCGCAGCCGGCGCCATGCGGGCGTCCGTGTCGGCCTGTCGCCTCGCGCGGGACTGGCGCTGTTGCGGGCAGCACGCGCCTACGCATTGCTGCTCGGACGCGAGCACGCCCTGCCGGAAGACGTGCAGGCCCTGTTCGCCCCGGTCGCCTCGCATCGCCTCGCGGCCGAAGCCGATGCCGGCAATGGCGAAGCACTGGCCAAGGCCATCCTCCACGCGGTACCGGTGGACTGAAGGCCTCCTGTCACCGCCATGAACGCCTGGTGGCGCGACCTGCGCAAACGCGCCGAAACCTGGGTGACGCCGCGTGCGCCGGAAACCTTGCCGGTGCAGTTGGGCCGGCGACGGATCTATGTACTGCCTACGCGTTTCGGGCTGTTCTTCGCGCTGCTGTTGCTGGCGATGGGCCTGGGCGCGCTCAACTACAACAACAATCCCGCCTTGCTGCTGATGCTCCTGCTCGCGGGCGCCGCGCACACCAGCCTGCTCGCCGCGCACCTGCAGCTCAGCGGCCTGGGGTTCCATGCGATCGGCGCGGAGCCGGTCACCGCCGGAACGGCATTGGCGGTACGCCTCCACGCGCGCGCGGCATCCGGCCGCGAACGTCGCGGCCTGCGCGTCGACTGCGAGGATGCCTCGGCGATCCTCTCGCTCGACGATGGCAGCGGCGCTGCGGAACTCGCTCTCCCCACCCGTCGCCGCGGCTGGATGGAGGTTCCGCGACTGCGCATTTCGACCACGCGTCCGCTCGGCCTGGTGCGCGCATGGGCTTATGTCTGGCCGGAACAACCGTTGCTGGTCTATCCGGTGCCGGAAACGCAGGGCCCGCCGCTGCCGACCGGCTTGGGCGAAGCCGCACAGATGCGGCTGCATCCGGCCGGCGATGACGTCCACCATCTGCGCGCATACCGTCGCGGCGATCCGCGCCGCGCGATTGCATGGAAGCCCTCGGCACGTCGCGACAGCCTGCTGGTTCGCGAGTACGAACAACCGCTGGGCGCCGACATCGTGCTCGACTGGCACGCACTCGCCGGCGTCGAATACGAACTGCGCATTTCACGGCTGGCGCGCTGGGTGGATGAGGCCGAACGCGACGGCCGGCGTTACCGGCTGCTGCTGCCGGGGCAACCACCCCTCGGTCCTGCGCAAGGCGCTGCGCATCGCCACGCATGCCTGCGCGCACTGGCCCTGCTGCCGTGACGTTGCCTGCTCCGCCACTCCGTGGTTCGCCACCCCTGCTCGATCCGCGCAGCCGTCGCTGGGTGTTGCTGGCGGCGTTGTCCTGCCTGCTGCCATTGCTGCTGCAAGTGCCAAGATCGCTCGCGATCGGACTTGGCGCGACCGCCCTGGTCGTCGCGGCGCTCGCGCGTCGACAGGCATTGCCAGGCTGGCTGCACGTGATCGCCGCGCTGGCGCTGGCCGCCGCCGTGATGGTGGTGATGGGATTCAACCTCGGGCGCGACACCGGTTGTGCCTTGCTTGCCGCGATGCTGGCGATCAAGCCGGCGGAAACCTCCGGACTGCGCGATGCGCGCAGCCTGATCGGGTTCGGATTGTTCGCGCCGTTCGCGACGTTCCTGCTCGACCAGGGGCCCTTGTCGCTGGGATTGGGACTGCTCGCGGCGACGTTGGGCCTGGTGGCATTGCAACGCCTGGCCGACCTCGAATCGGGCGACGTGCATCGCGCATTGCCGACGTGGCGACGCGTCACTGCGGCTTGGCGCATGGTCGCGATCGGCCTGCCGTTGGCCTTGGCGGCGTTCTGGCTGTTCCCGCGACTGGCCTCGCCGTTGTGGGGCGCGCCGGAACGCGCGCAGGCGCGTCCCGGCTTGTCCGACAGCATGACGCCGGGGGAATGGATCGACATGCTCACCGACGACACGCCCGCCGCGCGCGTGCGTTTCTTCGGCGCGGCCCCGCCGAAAGAGCTGATGTACTGGCGCGGGCTGGTCATGGTCCATTTCGACGGGCGCACCTGGATCCAGTCGCCCGCGGCGCGGCACTTCCCTGCCCCAGCCGTGTCCCTTGGCCCCACCCGCTGGGATTACGAATTGGAACTGGAACCCACCGATCGCGAGCAACTGGTCGCACTGGACCTGCCCGCGGCGGCGCCCACCGGGGCCACGCTTGGCGCCGACTACGCGCTGCGTGTCACCAAGCCGCTCGGTGAGGTGTCCCGATGGCGTATGCAGTCGGCGCCACCGCGGGCATTCGAACCACGGCTCGAACGCAACATGCGTCGCGATGCGCTGGAGCTGCCGCCGGGCTACAACCCGCGGACGCTCGCACTGGCCCGGCAATGGCGCAACGAGGCCGTCAACGACGACGCTGCCATCATCCAGCGTGCGCTGGCATGGGTTCGCGCCGAGTTCGCCTACACACTGGTCGTGCCACCGCTCGGCCGCCATGCAGTCGACGAGTTCCTGTTCACCCAGAAGGCCGGTTATTGCGAGCACTTCAGCTCTGCGTTCGTCGTGCTGATGCGCGGCGCCGGCATCCCCGCGCGGGTGATCGGCGGCTATGCGGGCGGTGAGCGCAACCCGATCGGCGACTACTGGCTGCTGCGCCGCTCCGATGCCCATGCCTGGGCCGAGGTCTGGTTGCCGCAACGCGGCTGGATACGGGTGGACCCGACGGCCGCGGTCGCGCGTGAACGCGTGTTCGATACCCTCGCCGACCGCGCCGGTGCGAGCGGCAGCATGCTCGGCACGTTGATGCCGGCATTGCATGTCGGCGACTGGCTGCGGCGCGGCTGGAACGACTTCGTGCTTGGCTTCGATGCACGCCGGCAGGCGCAGATGCTGAAACCGCTGGGCATCGACGAGATTCCGCCGCAACGCCTGGTCCTGCTGTTCGCGCTGGTCGCCATGCTCGCGTTGCTCGCTGCGGTCTGGCTGGTGACCCGTGAAGCGCGCGAACCCGATCCGGTGCTGCGCGCCTGGCATCGCCTCGGCGCGCGCTATGCGCGGTTCGGGCTCGGCCGGGATCCGCACGAGCCCGCCGGCGACTGGGCACGGCGGGTGTCACGGGCACGCCCCCAGGACGGCAAGCTGAACCTGCTCAGCGCGCGTTTCGCCGAATGGCGCTACGCTCGCGGCGATGGTGACAGGTCCACGTCACGCGCCCTCGTCCGGGACCTGCGCGCGTACCACCCAAACCGGGAGACATGACATGAACGTCCGCTTCGCCACGGCAGGCCTCGCTGCACTCGGATTCGCCACGCTCCTGCTCGCCGCGTGCGCCTCGCACCCGCGCCCGCTGCAGGGCGAATTCGCGCAGCTCAGCCCATACGATGCACTCAATACCGACAATACCGGCGCGATGGTGCGCTGGGGTGGCCGCATCGTCCGCACCGAACCGCTGCCCAACCGCACCTGCTTCGAAGTGCTCTCGACCAGGCTCGGCAGTTATGGCCGCCCCTACTGGGCGGGTGACGACGTCGGCAACCGCTTCATCGCCTGCCGCGACGGGTTCTATGACCCGGCGCTGTTCAAGCCCGATCGCGACATCACCTTTGCCGGCCGCATCGACGGCTACGAGAACCGCCGGATCGGCGAATACGACTACCGCCTGCCGCGCATCGCTGCCGACGTGGTCTACCTGTGGCCGGTCCGGGAGCGCGTCGACGTGATCACCCGGCCGGCCCCGTGGCCGTGGTGGGGTTACTGGTGATCCGCCGTGCAACGACGCCCGGGCCCGCCGGGCGTCTTCATTTTGGCGTGCCGAACCGCCCCAGCGGTGCCCCCGCCAACAGGTGCAGGTGCAGCTGGAACACGGTCTGCCCGGCATCGGCGTTGCAGTTGATGACGATGCGATAACCGTCGTCGGCGAAACCTTGCTGCTTGGCGTAATCCGCGGCGGCAATGGCCAGCCGGCCGACGATGTCCGCCTGCGACGGTTTCACGTCGTTGAGCGTGGCGAGCGGGATCTTCGGCACGAACAGCACATGCACCGGTGCCTGCGGCGCGATGTCGCGGAATGCGACCAGGTGCTCGTCCTCGTGGACGATGTCGGCCGGGATCTCGCGACGGATGATCTTGTGGAAGATGGTGTCAGGCATCGCAGGTCCTCCCAGGAAGTCCGGTATTGCAGGAGCCGTTCTACAAAGGCGTGCTTCTACAAAGGCATTTCGCCTCGACTGCCGAACGCATGCGCCAGCGTGCCGCGGTCGACGTATTCCAGCTCGCCGCCCAGTGGCACGCCGTGCGCAAGCCGGCTCGGCGCGACACCCTGCTGGCGCGCGAGTTGCGCGAGGTAGTGCGCGGTCGCCTCGCCCTCGACGGTCGGGTTGGTGGCGATGATCAATTCGCGCACCTCGCCCTCGGCCAGGCGCAACAGCAACTGGTCAAGACCGAGTTCGCGCGGTCCGATGCCATCCAGCGGCGACAACCGCCCCTGCAGCACGAAATACAGGCCGCGAAACCCGGTCGCCTGTTCGATCGCCAAACGGTCCGCTGGCGATTCGACCACGCACAGCAGGTGGCGGTCGCGCGCGGCGCTGGCGCAGGTCGCGCAGGTTTCGCTTTCGCTGAAGTCGCGGCAGCGCGCGCAATGGCCAACGCGCTCGACCGCTGCCGCGAGGGCCTCGGCCAGGCGCTGGCCGCCCTCGCGTTCGCGCTCGAGCACGTGGTAGGCCATCCGTTGCGCGGTCTTCTGGCCGACGCCGGGCAGGACGCGGAAGGCTTCGATCAGTTGTTCGAGTAGGGATGCAGTCATGCGATTGGCTCGTCATTCCCGCGCCAGCGGGATGACGAAGTTCAGAACGGCAGCTTCATCCCCGGCGGCATCGGCATGCCGGCGGTCGCCGCCGCCATCTTCGCCTGCGACTCGGCGTTGACCTTGTTGACCGCGTCGTTGAACGCCGCGGCGACCAGGTCTTC